>CAYSHY010000015.1:31400-64587 GCA_964430955.1 uncultured Puniceicoccaceae bacterium
CTAGGCGAGGTGGCTACAGCTAAATTGCTTGAATTCAAGAAGCTGTATTGGGCTGGGACAGGGGAGTCGATTGTCCTCCTTACCGATTCAAAACGCCCCGCTAGCTCGCGATGGATACAATTGAGATTAAAGAAGCTATTGACTGCAGTTGAACTGCCTACTGATCTTACCCCACACAAGCTTCGACACAGTTTCGCAACGCACCTGTTGGACGGAGGAGCCGACTTGCGGGTAGTGCAAAGCATGCTTGGCCATGCAAGCCTATCTACAACCCAAATATACACCCATCTTACGGTAGAGCGACTGAGGAATGCCCACCAGCAGGCTCATCCGAGAGGATAGACGCCTCAACTTCCTGGCTTCACCGCCGGAATGCGCCGCAGCTCTTCTGGAACCTCTTCGGGGGGATAGGTAGGGAAGCTGAGTTCAAGCAGGCGGGTCAATGGTACCGAGAACTTCGCTTGCCCTTCACTACGATCTACCAACACAGCGACGCCAACAGCTTCTCCTCCGCGTCCGCGAATGATATCCAGAGCTTCTCGTACGCGCCCACCCCGGGTGATCACATCCTCGACAACCAGAATCCTCTCGCCGGGGCGAATCTTGAAGTTACGACGCAGGGCCAATGTGTCATTCACTTTGTCGGCGAAGATAAAGCGAGCCTTGGCCTGACGCGCAACTTCCTGGCCAATTACCAAGCCACCCATTGCTGGAGAAATCACAGTTTCGAAATCCCGATTGGGCAGCTTTTCCAGCAACATCACAGCAAGCTTTTCAACTTGATCCAGATGCTCGCAAACACGGGCGCACTGGAAGAAGTGCCCACTATGCAAGCCAGAGCGCAAGACGAAGTGCCCCGTTAGCAATGCGCCCGTTTTCTCAAAAATCTCCAGAACCTTGGCGTCAGTCGACATGGCGACAGGATGAACGTGATTGGCTCAAAAATGAAAGACTAAAGTGAGGCATTTGTTGGATAGGGCCTAGTTCCCGTTTGCGTCGTAATGGTTATCTATCGAGGAATTGCACCAAGGCCTCGAGGAAACGTGATGGCGCGTCAGCATGTATGTTATGCCCCGCCTCTTCGATCGTTACTTCCGACAGGTTAGGGAAATGCGATCGCAGTTTTGGCAGATCGCTCTCTGGAACAAAGGAGGATTCCGATCCCAACATCAGAAGGGTCGGTCCGTCAAACCGGGCTTCGTCGCTAATTGGCGCCTCAAAGATGTCTGGGAGAGCTGCTTCCAGAGCGGGTAAATTCGCCTTCCAGCGCCAGGCGTCTCCATGGCGCTCGAGGTTACTCAGAAGAAACTTCCGAAACGCCCAGTCTCCAATTCCCTCTGCCTCTAGTTGAGCTTCTGCCTGTGCGCGGGATTCTAACATCAATAGGTCTATCCGTTGCAAAGCAGCGAGTTCGCGGCCCCACCGGGGAGGAGACGCACTTGAGGAAGCATCGATCAGGACCAGCTTTTCTGGCCCATCAAAGTCATCATTGCACGCATAAGCCATCGCTACCTTCGCGCCGAGGCTATGACCGACTAATGCAAATGGTTCCCCACCCAAGTGGCTGCGCACCCAGAAATCAAGATCCTCGGAAAGCTCGTCGTATGAGAAGCCGTCTGAATGAGGACTTGCGCCGTGATTGCGCAGATCGACTGTGTAGACGTTATAGTCTTCCTGAAGTTTTCTGGCGATGCTTAACCAGTTTCGCGACGAACCCAACAGACCGTGAAGAATGACGATGGGAGGGCCTTCTTCGCCAAACTGGGTATGAGATAATTCTACGGGTGTCATGAAAATACCTCGAACTCGCTGCGCTTCCGCGCGACGAGCTTATGCATCTTGCCGCCTTGGAGTTGGGTGCCTGTCGGTATTTCAAAGCCCCTCAGGAACTCCTGTACGGGAAGCATTCTACCGCCGGGACGCTGTAATTGCTCGATCAGTAATACGCCTCGGCCTGTGGCTACTTTAAGGCTCCCAAGGGAAGCTCCAGAATCTAGGATTGTGCCGGGCTTTTCAAGAACCGCCTTGTCTTCCCATCTGGCGGCGCCGATGCGGATTCGGGTCCCTTGATAATCAAAATATAGACCCGGCCACGGTTGAAAGGCTCTGCTCCGGTTGAAGATCTCTTCGGCAGGAGCAGTGAAGTCCACTGCGCCGTCCTCTTTCGTAATTATCCTGCAGTAGGTGACCCGGTTATCGTCCTGCTCCCGAAATTCCAGGTGATTGGTAAGGATCGCAGGTAGCGCTCGTGTAAACAATGGAACACACGCCTGCGCAATTTTTTGATACACTTGCGGCCGCGTGTCTGAGTGGCGTATATCGACGATTTCTTGATCCAAGATCGGACCCGCATCCATTTTCTTCACGATTCGCATCAAGGTAACTCCCGTATGACGTTCACCAGTTGCTATCGCGGTCTCAATTGGCGAAGCGCCCCGAAGATGAGGCAGTAACGATGCGTGGAAGTTGAGAGGAGGCAAACGTGGCGCCGTGAGAAGCTCTGTCGAGAGAAGTCGCCCATACGCCATAACCAGCAGAAGATCTACCTCGTTGTTGCGCAGCCATGTGACGTCCGATTGATCAAGCTTCTCTGGCTGCGAGATCGGCAATGCGTGCTGTTCCGCCCACTCCTTGATCGGCGTCTTATGCAACTTCATCCCGCGCCCGTGTGGTCTGTCAGGTTGTGTGTACACTCCAACGAGCTCGATGTCCGCGGAATGCTCCTCAACAAGCGAATCGAGTAACGGAAGTGAGATCGCGTCGGATCCCATGAATACAGTTCGCAATCTACCCAATCCTCACTTCCTCCTTCAATTTGTTGAAACAGGCCATGCAGATGATCTCGTAAATCGGCGGATTAGCAGCTTAGTCGGCGCCTGAATATCGTTGCTCCTTGCCCACCAGTTCAAATCTGAGAGGACAGCCTCCTAAATCGAACTCAGAGGTGAAGCCGCGCTCCATATATCTCCTGTAGTTGTCGTCCAGCTTATGGGCTCTGTTACAGAATATCCGTATGCGAAACGGACGGTTGCCCGTCTGCACAGCGTAGTAGGCCTTGAATCGCTTACCGTCTATGCGCCGCGGCGCCCGGGTATCGATCAACCTGTCTACAAGCCTGTTTACCCGGGGTGTAGGCAGCTTTTCATCCAATCGGTTGTTCAATAGCCGTGCAGCCTTCAGGATGGTTTCGACCGAGAAACCTGTCTTGGCCGATACGAAAAGCACAGGACTATCCGGGAGAAAGAAAAGCTCCTTGCGGACAGCAGCTTCAAATGCATCCCTGAACTCACGCTCGTTTTTGTAACCAGGAAGCGGATCTCTGCGAAAAGCATCCAGCGCGAGATCCCATTTGTTGACGGTTATTACAACGGCGCGTCCTGCATCCAGGATCTTTCCCAGAAGCATTTGGTCCTGCTTTGCCACTCCTTCCAACGCATCGATTACCAGAAAGACAATGTCGCTGGTTTCTATCGCCCGTTGGGATCGTACGGAGGAGAAAAATTCTACTGGCGTGTCCACCCGCTGTTTCCGGCGAATTCCTGCAGTATCCACCAGACGAAAGCGCCATACTTCCTCGTCCGGCTCAGGGGCGGAGGCGTTGGCTGAATCGCTGGGCGCCTTCTTCGGCTTATAGTCGAGGTCCAGTTCGATTGCGTCTCGAGTCGTTCCGGGCACTTCGCTGACAACCAGGCGCTCATCATCAAAAAGGCGATTGCAGAGGCTGGATTTGCCTACGTTGGGGCGTCCCGCAAAGCAGATCCGGATGCGGTCTTCATCTTTGGCGCGCCTTCCTTCTTCGGTGGCGGGAGGTAACCGTTTGCTGATTTCCTCGCGAAGAATATCTGCGCCATAACCATGCTCTGCGGAAACGGTGACGCCGGCCCCGAAGCCTAATCGGGCAAACTCATCACCACGAGCAATCATTTCAGGGGCATCCACCTTGTTCACAACAAGCAGTGGTTCTTTCCCAAAGCTGCGCAGTTGCTCAGCAATCATTTCGTCGAGGGGCGTTAGTCCTTCCCGGGCATCAACGACGAAGCAGATGAGCGCCGCTGCCTGAACTGCAACGAAGACTTGTTCTTCCGCTGCAGCAACCAACTGCTTGTGCGTCATATCTGCCTTTAGCCCAATGCCTCCCGTGTCAAGCAGCGTGTAGGGACCATTTGCATCCTCTATCTCCACGGCGTTGACATCTCGGGTAACGCCCGGCTGGTCATGCACAATGGCAATGCGCCGCCCGGCAAGCCTGTTGAAAAGTCGGCTCTTGCCTACGTTTGGTCGCCCTACAAGTGCTACTGATCCTCGCATTATTTTTTTTGACCTGCTTCGCTACGGCTCCCCAAGAACCTTTCGATCCTGTCTGTCGCCTCTATCAGGCGTTCATAACTCGTGGAGAAACTTGCGCGAATGAATCCAGCGCCGTGGGGACCGAAAGCGGTTCCGGGAACTACGGCCACTTCCTGTTCTTTAAGCAGTTCGATGCAGAAGGCCTTTTCGTCAACTGCTACGTTCTTAACGCTTGGAAAGGCGTAGAAAGTCGCCTGCGGGAGATGGCAAGTGAGGCCCATCTCGTTAAAACGTCGTACAATGAAGTCTCGTCTGCGCTGATAGGCCTCACGCATCCGTTCAACTTCCTTTTCCCCGTTACGAAATGCTTCTGTGGCGGCCTCCTGGCTGAGGATTGGGGCGCACATCATCGCATACTGGTGCACCTTCATCATTGCCTCGATGATTTCCTTGGGGCCACAAGCGTAACCTAGTCTGAAGCCAGTCATGGCAAACGCTTTCGACACGCCGTGTAGAAAGATTGTGCGATCTTTCATTCCGGGAAAGGTTGCGATGCTTGTGTGTTCGCCGTCGTATGTCAGTTCCGCATAAATCTCGTCAGCGATCACAATCAAGTCTTTATCGACTGCAAACCGAGCGATCCGCTCCAGTCGATCGCGCTCGACGACGCCGCCAGTGGGATTCGTTGGGAAGTTCAACAGTAGAACCTTGCATCCGGGCTCCCAGTGCTGTTCCAACCGTTCCGGATCCAAAGCGAAGTTCAACTCGGCTGTTGTTGGGACTGGTACTGGAATAGCGTGCGTCAACACGATGCTGGGGCTATATGACACATAGCAAGGTTCGTGGTAGAGCACCTTGTCTCCCGGATTAAGCAAGGCGCGCAGAGCGATATCCAAGGCCTCGGACACCCCGACCGTAACCAGGATCTCGTTCTCTGGGTTATACTCGAGTTTGAAGACCTTGCGCAGGTAGCCGTTAATTGCCTGGCGCAGCTTGATTAGACCAAAGTTATTGGTATAGCTGGTCTTACCGCGTTCCAATGCAAAGATGGCCGCCTCTCGGAACGCCCATGGCGTTACAAAATCGGGCTCGCCAACCCCGAGCGAGATCGCGCGTGGGTTTTTCTCTACGACAGCAAAAAACTCACGAATACCAGATTTCGGCAGCGACTTGACGTGCTGCGCAATAAAATCATTTGGGACGGACATGCGTTAACTCTCCCTGTACTAAGGGCTGACAGAGGGTTTATCCGGGTCCCGCTCATCTCGCGCAAACAAGTAACCCTGTTCCTTGTAAGACTTGAGCATGAAATGGGTGGCGGTAGACAGGACCCCTTCGATAGACGCCAGGCGTGCGGATACAAAGTCGGCGACTGCATGAAGCGAATCTCCATGAACTATCACCATCAAATCGTACCCGCCGCTCATCAAGTAACACGTCTCTACATCCTTGAAACGTGCGACACGTTCTGCGATGCGGTCGAATCCGCCTTCACGTTCCGGGGTAACCCGTACTTCGATCAAGGCGCGAACGTGGCGATCTCCGGCTGCTGTCGGATTGATGATGGGGCGCCAGCCCAGAAGGATCTTACGTTCCTTCAGTTCAGCAAGTCTCCGATCGATTTCTTCGGTTGAACACGCCAAAATCTGCGCCATCTGGCGTGTATCCAGACGTTCTCCATCGAGCAAAAGTTTTAAGACATCCTCCGCCATAAGGGCCAATTCAATAGGATCTTTTGAGAACGATGCACGCAAAAAGAAGAGTCAGCCAAGCTGAGACGGTGTTCAACGAACGACGGTCTCTGGCGATACATTCGCTAGTGGCGTGCGAGCCTGATTCTCAGGGATGGGAAATGAACTCTTTCCCGACCCAGGGAATGAGAACCGCAGGGACTCTCACACTTCCATCTTGCTGTAGGTTGTTCTCAAGGAGCGCAGCGAGAATACGAGGCACTGCGAGCCCGGAACCGTTCAGAGTATGCACGAAGTGAATCTTGCCGTCCTTATCGCGGAAACGGATGTTCGCGCGTCGCGCCTGAAAATCAGTGTAAACAGAGCAGCTTGATACTTCGAGCCAACGCTTTTGGCCGCCCGCCCAAACTTCCAGGTCGTACTTCTTTGATTGGGCAAAGCCGAGGTCCGCAGAGCACATTGAGAGTGTGCGCATGGGTATGCCAAGCTTCTTGACAAGACCTTCTGCATGCTCGCGCAACGACTCTAGTTCTTCGAGACCGGTGTCCGGGTGGACCCACTTGAGAAGTTCAACCTTGTCAAACTGGTGCACCCGGTTGAGGCCGCGAACGTCTTTCCCATGGCTTCCGGCCTCGCGCCGGAAACAGGGGGTATAGGCGCAGTGATAAATCGGAAGATTCTCTTCCTTCAAAATCTCGTCGCGGTAGAGATTTGTGACAGATGTCTCTGCGGTGGGGATGAGATACAGGTCGTCCCCTGCACAGTGGTACATCATGCCTTCTTTATCCGGCAACTGACCAACAGCGGTTGCGCTATCGGGATTAACGAGTATTGGCGGCAGGATCTCCACGAAACCAGCTTTGGTGTTCTCCTCCAGAAAGAACTGGATAAGTGCTCGCACCAAGCGAGCCATATCACCCACGAACACTGGAAAACCGGCGCCGGTAATCTTTACGCCACGCTTAAGATCTACAAGATGCTCAAACCAGGGGATGTCCCAATGGGGTACAGCATGCGGAGAGACTGACTCTCGATCACCCCATTCGCTGAACACCTGGTTGTCATCCTCGCTCTGTCCGTCCGGCACGCTGTCATGAGGCAGATTGGGGATAGTCAGGAAGGCCTTCTGGAAAGTATTTTCCATCTCCGCCTGTTGGGCCTGCAGTTCCTTCACGCGACCTGCAAGTTCACGCATCTCGGCGACCTTTGCCTTGAACTCGTCAGAGCCCTTTGGCAAGGCGGCCATTTCACTGTTTGCCGCCTTCTGTGCTGCGCGAGTCGATTCGGCCTCCTGGATAATCTGTCGACGTTGGCGATCCAGTTCGAGAATCGCATCAATGTCGACGTTCAATCTCTTGCGGGCCAGCCCTTGTTTGACCAGCTCAGGGCTTTCGCGGAGCAATTTGATATCAATCATGACGGAAAGAAGAATCAGAAAGGCTTTCGCGACTTCGATCCTTCGTCAAGATCAGAGGAAATCGCGTTTCTAAACGGCACTGCATCAGGCCCACTCTGCAAGACGCGACTCGATAAAGTCTGCCACTTGCTTATGCGCCTCCTTTTCAGAGATTGCTTCAGCTGTAGGCGAGGATGCGACTGAGGAACGTTCGTGGCTAATTGGACTGGCCCCCGTTACGTGAATTGGCTCGCCGAAGGCAAAGCGCACGGGTCGCCGCGGCCGGATCGGACCGAAGTCCTTCACCAGCTTACCGTTCGACCAGAAATCGGTTGTGAGGGCCAACGGGATTATCGGGGCGCCGGTTCGCTTGGCCAACTTGGCGCCGATACTGTTGAACTGTTCCCTATCGAATTTGGGCGTCCGGGTGGTCTGCGGAAAGATTATTAATGACTTGCCTGCTTGGATGGCGTCCCTTCCACCTTCGAGCATCGCGCGAAGATCCTCGCGCGGATTGTCACGACCAACTACGATAGGTTTGGATGCCCGCATGATGGAGCCGAATATAGGATAATCCACGAGGCTCTTCTTAACCACAAAGGTTATCTGCTTGTAAGGCAACGCCAGCCCGGGAAGAAGAAACGTCTCCAAGGTGCTCATGTGGTTCCCTACGATGATAACCGGACCAGGCGTTCTTTGGAGGACCCCAAGATTCTCAATAGAGATCTCTGGGCCGTGGGCGCGAAGCACGGCCATGATTCCATCGCTTGCATCTCGCCAGGCTTTATCATCGAAGCGACCGCGGTTTGCTTGCGAGGAAGCCCGGAGGACGACCTTTGCGACGCCCGAGTAGAAACTGAGGCTGGGAAAGGCGCGCCTAAGAATGCTGGGAGAAAATGGCTCCTGGCACAGTAAGCGGTCTTGCTCTTCGACGTTCATGCGTAACTCGTGGAAGCTAATCCGTCCTAAGGGCGTTTCTCAGGCGTTCAGAAATTTCGTCCACGGGCAGAGCTTGAAGGTCTTGCTGGTCAAGCGGGGCTGCTGGAACATCGGGCAGCTCTGTAAGCCGTTCATAGAGTGTGGGCGATCGGTTTGCGGCAACTTCATCCAATCGGGTTACCGGCATGAAGAATGGTGCCCGGGCAAGAGCTTTGGGGTGTTCAACCGCCATATGCCGAATGGCAATGACAGCGTCGGCAAATCGATCCAACTCCGCCTTGGTAAAGGATTCGGTAGGCTCGATCATCATACCGTGCGCCTCTGGCCAGGACATGGTGGGTGCATGGTAACCATAGTCCAGGAACAATTTCCCGAGACCGGTTACGATCGATGCCCGGGATGCGCCTGCGTGCTCGATATTCACGAAGTCTTCGTCCTTAAGCGTCACTATGAACTCGTGCATGCGGGGCTGGCTCGAATGTCTAGGAAGGGGGAGGAACTCACCCTTGACGCGCTCAAATATATAACGCGAGGAAAGCACTGCAGTAGCACTCATGCGACGCACGCCTTCGCGCCCGAGGCGTACGAGATAGGCATACGCGCGGACTTTATGGGCGAAGTTGCCCCAGTGACGATGAAATGAACCGATGGACTTCGGGGCCCGGACAGGCGTGTAGCGATCTCCTTCCTTTTGGATCTGCCATCCTGGCAGGAACTCCAGGAGCTTATCCGATACGGCGACGAACGCATCTCCCGGACCGCCACCGCCGTGCGGGATAGTCCAGGTCTTATGAAGATTATTGTGAACGGCATCCACCCCAAGAGCGCCCAGATTCACCCAACCAGCAATGGCGTTCATATTTGCGCCGTCCATGTAAACCAGACCTCCAACGGCGTGAATCTTATCAGCAATCTGCTTGAACTGGGTTTCGAATATGCCGCTTGTGTTTGGATTTGTAATCATGATCCCGGCGATGCGAGCTCCGAATCGCGATATTGCCCCGTCGAGCGCGGCGATATCGATCTGGCCTTCATCGTTCGCCTCCAGCAGCACGATCCCCGCTCCGTCTTTTCCAGGCAGGTAGCCTGCCATGGAAGCCGTAGCGAAGTTTGTACCGTGAGCGGATCTAGGCAGCAGGATAACATCTCGCTGTTCGCCGCGAGACTCATGATAAGCTTGAAATAGCTTTAGTCCGACTAGTTCGCCTTGGGCGCCGGCAACGGGCTGTGTGGTAACTCCGGGAAGCCCCGTGATTTTTTTGAACCACTCCTGGATCTGGTAGAGGATCTCCAAGGCGCCCTGGATATCATCAATCGGCGCCTGTGGATGTATGTCCGCAAAGCCCGGAAGCGAAGCACTGCGCTCATTGAGCTCCGGATTATACTTCATCGTGCAGGAGCCGAGCGGGTAGGGCGCGGCGTCTGGAGTGGCGTTCAATGCGCCTAGTTTCTCATAGAAACTCTTTAGCTCTTGCAGCGGAATCTGCGGGATCGCCGGTTCCTCCTTGCAGAGCAGATCCGAAGGGATTTCTGCAGCGACCTGAGGCTCCTGTCCGCGATGCTGGGCATAATCCTGTAGGACCTCTACAAGCCTGCCAATTTCTGCTTCACTCTGTCGGTCGGAGAAGGACAGCTTTAGGAGGCGTCTGTCGCCTGCAATCCGATCGGAGACGTCAACGCCTGCATGCAGGCCGGCTTTACGACAGTGCTCGAGCAGTTGAGAGATATCGAAATCCACAGCCAGGGTGACTTCGTTGAATAAGGCCGCATCCGGGAACGCCAGTTGAATTCCCTGGATTGTTGTAAGAGCTTCGGTTGCAGAGAGAGCATTCTTGCGAGCCTTCTCGAGCATTTCCCTAAGGCCTTCAGACCCCCTTGCGAGCAATGAAGCACCTGCAAGCGTCGCTATGAAGGCTTGATTCGAGCAGATGTTGCTGGTGGCCTTGTCCTTACGGATGTGTTGCTCGCGTGTGCTCATGACCATGACCCGGCAGTCTCTGCCATGCGAGTCACGGGCTTTGCCAACGTATCGGCCCGGCGTCTGCCGAATCATATTCTTCTGCTGCTCGTTATACCGTGCGGCAAAAACACCCAATCCCGGGCCACCAAATGAAGGACCGGTTGCCAAATGCTGCCCTTCGCCGACAATCATATCTGCGCCGTTCTTACCAAACTGAGTCGGCTTCTTCAGTCCTCCGGGAGCGAGCAGCAGAGGATCGATCACTGCGATAAACAAGGTACTGGCCTGATCAGCTACTTCGGCAATGGCGTCTACATCCTCCAGCAGTCCAAGGCAGTTCACCTGAGGCGCAACGATGCCTGCGAGTTGTTCTCCAAGTTCCTCTGCGACATTCCTCAGGTTTTGAAGATCAATCCGGCCTGTGTGAGGATCCAGCGGGATGCGCCGAATCTTCAGGGGAGTGTGACGCGCGATCGTTTCAACGACTTCAATGTCGGCAGGGTACAGCGCATCTGGCAACAGAATGGTATCTGCATTGCGCGAGAGTCGTTGAGCCATTGCCATGGCCTCATAGAGAGCGGTGCTGCGATCATAGAGGCTGCTGTTAACGGCTTCGTAGCCGGTGAGTTCGGTCATCGCGCATTGGTAGACCCAGTGGCAATAAAGAGTGCCCTGGCTGCGCTCGGGCTGATACGGAGTGTAGGATGTGGTGAGGTTGCGGATCGAAAGAACGTGTTCGACAATTGGGTGTAGTGAAAAATCTGGTAGTCCGTCGCCTATGAAGGAGATTGTCCGTCGATTCTTCGCAGCTATGCGCTGAAGCAGTTGCTCGGTCTCCTCATAAGACTGCTCTTCCGGGAGAGCTGGCGCTTCGACAAATCGCTGCTGCTCGGGAATATGGGCAAAAAGCTGGTCCAGTTTATTCAGTCCTAGCTTTTCCAGCATGTGCCCAATTTCTGAGTCCGTCGCCGGGATGTAATGGCGCGCCTGCTCGCGCAGATTCTGCTTTTCTCGCAACTCCATCTCTTACTCCTGTGTCTGGTCGAAACATGGGACGCTTGCGCAAAAACCGGAAAATGGGAAGAGTGAAATCCTACGCTTGCCTAGCCTACTGTTTTGTCCCTCAAGCTCAACGGAATGGAGAGTCGATGGAAACTGTGAGAGCTTGTCAGTTACAGCTTCACCATTGAGAGTGACGAGATGACAAAGAAAGAGAGGGCGGCAGTGGTAATGGAGCGACTGGAAGCTCTGTATCCGGATCCGCCGATTCCATTGGATCACAAGGATGCCTATACGCTCCTAATCGCTGTCCTGTTGAGTGCCCAGTGTACCGATGTGAGGGTGAATAAGACGACACCGGCTTTGTTCGCGCTGGCAGACACTCCAGAAAAGATGGTACAGCTGTCAGTCGAGCAGATCAACGAAATCGTCCGTCCTTGCGGCTTGGCGCCGAGAAAAGCGGAAGCGATATATCAACTTTCTGAACTTCTCCTCGCGAAACATCAGGGGGAGGTTCCGCAGACGTTTGAAGAACTGGAGGCTCTTCCGGGCGTCGGGCACAAAACCGCGTCTGTTGTTATGATCCAGGCTTTCGATCATCCAGCATTTCCGGTGGATACGCATATTCATCGGCTGGCGCATCGATGGCGGCTCTCCAATGGGAAGTCTGTGATCCAGACAGAGAAAGACCTGAAGCGGGTATTTCCGGAGGATTCCTGGAAGAAGCTTCACCTACAGATCATATATTATGGCCGGGAGTACTGCACTGCGCGAGGCTGCAATGGCCATCGCTGTCCTATCTGCCGCGAGTTGAATGGGGAGGAGTGACCTTCCCAGGCGATTTCCAGATTACGACTATGTGGGCGACGATTGCAGAGGCGTTGGTGGGTTCCATCGGGCTCGAGCGGCTTAACACCAAGGCCGTAAAGGTTCTGCGTGATCGTATCGAAGAACCGTTTGTAGTGGCATGCTCCGGTGGAGCGGACAGCGTGGCCTTGCTGCTAATAGTTTGGGGCGTGTTATCACGAGCTCGGGAACGTATGGTTGTCGCTCATTTTAATCATCGGTTACGCGGTGCAGATGCGGATGCAGATGAGGCATTTACCAGCACATTAGCAAAGAGTCTGGGTGTGACATTTCGATCAGGCGCATGGGCGGATGCTCCAACGAGGCCATCTGAGTCTGCCGCCCGAGAGGCACGGCGCCAGTTCCTGGAGTCGGTTTGTGAGGCCTCTGGATCTCGTACGCTGTTGACCGGCCATCATCTGGATGATGTTGGGGAAACAGTCCTGATGAGACTTGCCAGGGGTAGCGGCGTTGAAGGTCTTTCTGCTCCGCGCCCGGTCGCAAAGCGAACATCGGGACTTACGCTGGTGCGCCCATTGATCGATTTGCCTAAGGTGGAACTAACAAGACTCCTCCGGGAGGCTGGCGCCCATTGGCGTGAGGATAATACAAACAAGGAGTCCCTGTATTTTCGCAATCGTTTGCGAAATGAAGTTATCCCGCGGCTGGACTTGGCTGCGGGGCGTTCGTTTTCGGCTGCTGCTGCGCGCTCGCGTAGGATCATAGAAGAGGTTGATGACCTGCTGAACGCGTTGGCTAACGATTTGCTGAGGCAGGCCGAGCAGGACACGCCGTCCGATGCTGACTCATCAAAGGAACTAAGCCTTTACGAGATTCGAGAGGCTCCGATTGCCGTAGCTAGACGAGTTATGGAAATTTGGCTGGCGCGCGCTGGATTGAGGGAAAACTTGTCTGCCGCCGCATTTGAGCACCTGCTAGGGAATCTCATCGCAGGTAGGGAAGGGTGCTGCTCTGCTGGATCTGTCCTTCTACGGTATGACCGTGACCGTCTGAGACTTTTGGAGGAAGCGAAAGCCTCTGGTTCCTACCGGGCTAGCACAACGATGGGCGTAGAGGTTCATTTTCCATGGGGAGGCGCTCTGACCCTGAGGAGGGTGCGACTTACAGCGCAACAGCTTGAGGATGTGCTGAGCGGAAGAGCGGTGTCTAGCCACTTCGAGGCGTTCCTAAAAATACCGCCAGACGCAGTCTTGACTGTTCGTAACTGGGGCCCCGGAGATGCATTCCAACCTTTGGGCGCACCGGGTAGGATGAAGCTAAAGGATCAATTTATTAACAGGAAGATCCCTGCGGCGGAACGAGCCCGATTGCCTGTTGTCTGCTATGATGACTCGATTGCATGGTGTGCAGGATTGCCACCTGCTGAAAAATTTAAATTGGATAGTCGAACACAAGAGGTTGGCTGGTTGACTTATCGAAATGCTTAAGCAGCCTCAGGAATTTCAAGAATAATGGCAGGAGAATCCAAAGACGGCCGTAACCGTCCATTACGGGGCGGGCCGGACAAGTTTCAACCGAAGGTGCTGCTCATCTGGGCTGCGATACTCTTCGGGATGATCAGTTTATTCATGTTCACGGACCCCGCAAAGCCTCGTGCGCAGGAGTGGACTATCAGCAAGGTCATTACGGCCGCCAATGATGGGCAGGTGCAGGAAGGCTTGCTTAAACCTCAACCAGCCAAGGGTCCTGACTGGACGGAGATTCGCGGGAAGCTTGTGGAGGGATCGCCTCTGGCGCTCGAGAGCGAGCCACATTTCATTGCAGAAGGGCGTCTCACGGATGACAACCTGGAGCGCTTGCAGGCAACGGGTGTTTTCAAAGAACAGCCTTCTGGCGACCTCTTGACGGATTTCTTGGTTGGCCTTCTGCCGTTCGTGATCATCATCGGCCTTCTCTACTTCTTGTTTGTGCGCCAGCTTCGAATGGCTGGTAAGGGAGCGATGAATTTCGGGAAGTCCCGCGCAAAGATGCTCACACGCGATCGCGAACGGGTGACCTTCAAGGAAGTTGCGGGCTGTGACGAAGCAAAAGAAGAAGTCGCCGAGATCGTGGAGTTCCTGAAGGATCCAAAGAAGTTCCAACGTATTGGCGGCCGTATTCCCAAGGGCTGTCTCTTGGTGGGTCCCCCCGGAACTGGTAAGACATTGCTCGCTCGGGCGGTTGCAGGCGAGGCGGATGTCCCTTTCTTCTCCATTTCTGGTTCAGACTTTGTTGAGATGTTCGTGGGTGTGGGCGCTGCTCGTGTCCGAGACATGTTTGAACAAGGTCGCAAGAGCGCTCCATGTATCATCTTCATTGATGAAATCGACGCCGTCGGCCGCCAGCGTGGAGCTGGCCTCGGGGGTGGCAACGACGAGCGCGAGCAGACTTTGAACAGTTTGCTTGTGGAGATGGATGGCTTCGATGCTCACGAAGGCGTGATCATTATGGCCGCCACAAACCGCCCCGACGTTCTGGATAGCGCATTGCTGCGTCCGGGTCGATTTGACCGCCAGATTTTGATCGACCTCCCGGACCTGACCGGGCGGGAGGAAATCTTGCGCGTGCACGCAAAGAAGATTCAGATGGTCGAAGATCTCGACTTGTCGATCGTTGCGCGTAGCACCTCAGGCTTCTCTGGCGCCGATCTCGCAAATCTTCTCAATGAAGCTGCTCTCCTTGCTGCTCGTTACGGCAAGAGCAAGGTTGATCTGCAAGACATCGATGAGGCGCGCGACAAGATCTCCTACGGTCGCGAACGTCGTCGCCTGATGGATGAAGACGACAAGCGGATCACAGCCTATCATGAAGCAGGTCACGCAATTGTCCAGACGGTCATCGATGATGGGCGCTTACCCCTGCACAAGGTCACGATCATTCCTCGTGGTCAGGCGCTGGGCATGGCGATGATGATGCCCAAGAAGGACATATTGCACCAGTCCAAGAATTTCCTGTTAAACCGGGTGTGCACGGCCATGGGCGGTCGCATCGCCGAGGATATTGTCTTTGGCGATGTAACGAGCGGCGCCGCAAGTGACATCAAGGGCGCCACGAAGATTGCACGGCACATGGTCTGTGATTGGGGCATGAGCCCATTGGGTCCAATCGCCTATGGGGAGAATCAGGATCACATCTTTCTGGGTCGTGAGATCAGCCGTGACCAGAATTACTCTGAGCACACTGCCCGCGAAATCGATGCTGCAATTCGCAAAATTGTGGATGAGCAATACTCGCGGGCCCGGGAGATCATCATCAAGCATCGCGATGCTTTGGATAAGCTTGCAGAACTGCTGCTGAAGCACGAAACGCTGGAGGGCAAGCATGTGCAGGAAATTCTGGATCATGGCGATATTCAATCGCCTGTAGTCGTTGCTCCTCAGCGTCCACTCTCTCAAGCCGAAGCAGAAGCGAAACAACTGGAGAAGGATAAGAAGAAGCGTAAGCAAGAGGATATCGGACCTGGCGCAGAGCCTGCGATAGCCTGATCAAAAAGTATCCAATTTGACAGCTCCCGCAAAGGCGGCATTGGCCTTGCGGGAGCTGTTTTGCTTTGCATGATTATCTACGAATGAAGCGTCGAATCTCCAAGGAACGCGAAAAGGCGCTGATGAACCTGCTCGACGACGATTCGCCGGTAGTGCAGGATGCGCTGCTGAAGGCTTTTCGTGACTTGGGCCGTGATGGCTGCGAGCTGCTGCGCCACTTCTCGAGGGTCGGGGACCGCCTAACCTCAGAATACGCAATACGCTTTCTGGAGCAGCTTGAAGGTCCTGACGCCGGGGCTGAGTTTGTTCGATTCATTCGCTCGCTTCATTACGAGCTGGAGAGTGGTTTTATTCTGCTGAACAGGCTTTACGCTCCGCATGTCGAGCCTATCGAGATTTTTCAGCAACTCGATTCGATTGCCCGTCGCGTAGGTGAGATTAGCGTGAACCGGCACTCACCGCTGGAGCAATGCAAGGTGTTGAACCGTGTACTGTTTCACGAGCTCGGCTTTCGAGGAAACCGGGAAGACTTTGATGATCCTCTGAACAGTTTTCTAAGCGCTGTCCTGCGTCGGCGAAAAGGGATTCCGATAAGCCTCTCGATTCTATACATCCTCATCGGTAGGCGTTGTAAACTCGAGTTGGAGCCAATCTGTCTGCCGGGGCGCTTCATGGTCGGTTGCTTCTCACAGCGGGAACCGTTCTTCATCGATCCGTTCGAGCGCGGCGCGTTCAGACCCGCAGACGAAATACTCGACTTCCTCGCCCAAAATGGAGTTGATCCCGACCCTGTTTATTTGGCGCCTGCGCCTGTCGGGGAGGTGTTATGTCGCTGCTGCCGCAATCTGGGCAGACAATACTCACTGCGAAACAACCCTGCTAGGGCTCGGCTGTTCTGGAGCTTCGTTCAGGAGTTTGAGGAAGTCTACAGGCGTCACGCACAACCCTGATCTTGTTGAGGCGCCGATGCTTCTGGCTTGCCATGGGCAAGTCTATTGAATCCCTTTGTGATCCGATGGTCACTGCTCGGTATTGGGACGACTTCCATGTGTTTAGACTTGTAGATCTCGACGATTGGGCGTTTGACGGCGTTTCCCTCGCCGTCCTTGGGATGCCAATCAACCATAGTCTAAGTCCGCAAATGCATAACGCTGCATTGCGAAGTCTAGCCGAGAAGGATTCCAGTTTTTCACGGTGGCGTTACTTTCGCTTTGAAGTGTCGCCGGAGGACCTGCGAGTGGGATTGCAGAAGTTCGCCCAAGCTGGCTTTCTGGGTCTAAACCTCACGATACCGCACAAAGTTCAGGCTCTCGAGTGCGTTGCCGAGGTTGATCCTCAATACCGACTTCTCGGTGCTGTGAACACTCTCAAACTGAGTGGAGGAAACTACATAGGCTACAACACCGATGGATACGGCATCCAGCAAGCAGTGAAGCAGGAACTTGGCGTTTCGCTCTCCGAACGTCCGGTGCTACTGTGCGGTGCGGGGGGGGCGGCCAGGGCGATTGCAGTCCAGTGTTTGTTGGAAGGATGTCCGGAACTATGGATTGGGAATCGAAGCCAGGAACGACTTGGCTCCCTCATGGATATCCTGCATCCGCTCGATGATAGCCGGGTGATCAGAGGTTTTGATTTGGCCGACCTGCCACACGACCTCCCACGCAGGGCAATTGTAATAAACGCGACTTCGCTAGGATTACGAAGGGAAGATCCTGCTCCAATGGACCTTTCTTCCTTCTCTCCTGATACCGTCGTCTATGATACTACCTATGGATTGCACGATAGTCAGCTGTACGCGATGGCGCAGGACATGGGCATGCGTGCAGCGAACGGTCTCTCAATGCTGGTGTGGCAAGGGGCAAAGTCCCTTGAGATCTGGTCGGGGGCAAAACCGTCGGCTTCTGTAATGCGCCAACGAGCCCAGGAAGTTTTATCTAGCAACCATGCTTGAAACAATAAGAGAGGTGGAGCAACTCGCGCCGTGGTTTTTTCCGGTGGCTGCCTTCGTCTTTGGCGCGTGTGTCGGCAGCTTCCTGAATGTCTGCATCTACAGGATCCCAAAAGGAGAGTCGGTTGTACATCCGCCTTCCCACTGTTCTTGCGGAAAACGAATCTCATGGCGCGACAACATTCCGATCATGAGTTGGTTTATTCTGCGGGGCCGGGCGCGCTGTTGTAACGCTCGCTTTAGTTTCCGTTATCCATGTGTGGAGATCCTCACTGGTGTGCTCTTCCTGTTATGCTGGTTTCTTGCTTCCCCACTGGTGGCGATCTGCTGGATGATCTTTGTCAGTATGATGTTGTGCGCCACCTTCATCGACCTGGACACCATGACCATACCTGACAGGTTCTCTGTTGGAGGCATGCTAGTAGGCGTTCTGCTGTCAGCTTTTGTCCCGGAACTACATGGGTATTCTGAATCAATGCCTCCAATCGATGTTATGAAAAGCGTTATCGTGTCCATTCAAGGCGCCTTCGTGGGGACGGCCCTTGTGTATTGGATCATGGTGGTGGCTGAGATCGTTCTTAGGAAGCCGGCGATGGGGGAGGGCGATGTAAAGCTCATGGGAGCAATCGGCGCATTCTGTGGCTGGGAAGGGAGCGTTTTCTCACTTTTCGGAGGCGCCGTTTTGGGAACTCTCGGCTTTTTCATGTTGGCAGTATTGGGGTTCGTATCTCGAAAGGAAGATAAAGCAGGGATTTCCACTTCTGGTCTACCAGACGAAGCGGAAGACGACGCCCCGGTTGGCGCGGTGCCTTTTGGTCCAGCGCTAGCAGCGGGGGCAGTTCTATACCTCTTTTTGTTCCAGCCATATGTGGATCTCTATTTTCATGAGATCGGCGAAGTGCTCTTCCCGTAGCTTGCGCTTGCCTCTGTGTGTAGCTGTTACAACCTCTGTTGGGTGCGACGAGTTCTCCCCCTTCTATTACTGCTGATAATACCGCTAGGCTCACCGGCGGCCGTTGATCTGGTTTGGCCGACTCCGAATCCCGCGTTCGCAATGGGGTCGGATCTTGAGAGTTTTATCCAACCTACGGTCAGTGGTGAAGTTAGCAGCGGATTATTTGGCTGCGTGCGCAACAATGGTCACAGGTTCCATGAAGGAGTGGATCTCAAACCCTACCTTGAGCGTCGCCGGGGCGAACCAACGGATCCAGTTTATGCGGCGATGGACGGCACAGTCGCCCATGTAGCGGCGCGAAATGGACAGTCCGGCTATGGGCGCTATGTCGTGATCGAGCATAACCGGGATGGTGTCTTGGTATATACTTTATATGCTCACCTGGCGTCAGTGGATGATCGAATCGAGCGTGGCGTTAAAGTCTCTGCTGGCGATGTCCTGGGAATCATGGGCAGGAGCGCCACTGGCTACACGATCCCAAAGGCTCGGGCGCACCTACACTTCGAGATTGGCCTACGTCTAGGTGATTCGTTTCAAGAATGGTATGATGCGCAAAAGTTTGGATCTCCGAACTATCATCGCGACTTCAATGGAATGAACTTGGTAGGGTTCGACCCACTCGAGTTTTTTGGAGTCCAGCATAAGGTTGGCGTGAGTAGTCTGAGCGCGTATATTCGCTCGTTGCCGACAGCCTACGTAGTGCAGATAAGAACGACGACGATCCCAAGTTTCGTGAAGTGGAACCCTTCACTCCTTACGCGCCCAGTTCAGGCCGACGCTGTTCATGGTTGGGAGATTGCATTCACAGCCTGTGGTTTGCCCAAGGAATGGACGCCGTTGGGGCAGGGGGACGTAGCGTCATTGAAGGATGGAAAACCTCAGGTTGTAGACTTCGATTCTAGAGAGCTTGGCCGTTACGGGTGCAGAGAGATGATTCGTGTACAATCTGGCGCGGCAACATTGAGCGGTGAAGGCATAAACGTTCTGAGTCTGATATTCGGTCGACTATAGGTGAATCCATGAGTCGGGCCTGCTGCGTGCGATTGTTTTCGCGCGTGTTGACATAGGGCTGTGGTAAGACTAGCCCAGATGGCCGCAAAACATGGCCACGCTCAAAGATCTACCACTGGCGCCTGCAGACGCGATTCTCGGCCTGACCGAGGATTTCAAGCGAGATCCAAATCCGCAGAAGATAAACCTGGGAGTTGGCGTTTACAAAGATTCGGCCGGGCGCACGCCTGTGCTGGAGTCTGTTCAACAGGCAGAGAAGGCTCTCCTTACGGAGAGCACTACGCGCAATTACTTGCCGATTGATGGAGACCCAGCCTTTCGTGACGCTGTAATTGATCTGGTGTTTGGTGAGTCGTGGCGGTCCGCCAAACAGCGCATTTACTCAGCGCATACACCCGGAGGAACCGGCGCCCTTCGCGTTACCGCAGATTTCATCAAGTTTGCTTTACCGGGCGCAAGAGTTTGGCTGACAAATCCTACTTGGCCAAATCATCCTCAGGTCTTTCAGGCAGCGGGCTTGGAAGTGTCCAGTTTTCCGTGGTTTGACTCCAGTTCAAACAGCTTGGACTTCGAAGGAGCACTGCGTGCGCTTGAGCAAGTTCCAGCTGGTGATGTCGTGGTGCTGCACGGTTGCTGTCATAATCCGACAGGGGCGGATCCTTCGCCGTCACAATGGAGGAGCATCGCGTCGCTCATCAGTGAGCGGGGCTTGATCCCAGTGATGGACTTCGCCTACCAGGGATTTGGAGATGGACTGGAGGAAGATGCCGAAGGTGTTCGGGCCGTTGCTGAGAAGTCGGATTTCACCATCATTTGCAGCTCCTTTTCAAAGAACTTCGGTTTGTACAGTGAGCGTGTCGGAGCAGTGAGCTTCGTGGCGCCCGACGAGGACGCTGCGGCGCGCATTGGAAGTCAGGTAAAGCGCGTGATACGCGCGAACTATTCAAACCCTCCAGAACACGGTGGAGCTATCGTTCGGCGGGTGCTCACGGATGACGCGCTAGCGAGCCTCTGGAGACAGGAAGTTGCCCAAATGAGAAGTCGCATCAACAACATGCGATCGCTCTTTGTTGAGACCCTTCGTGAGATCGGAGTCAGACAGGATTTCTCCTTCATCGAGAATCAGAAGGGTATGTTCTCTTTTTCTGGACTTACCAAGCCGCAAGTGGAGCAGCTAAAGGAGCGGCACAGCATCTATATCGTAGGCTCTGGGCGAATCAGCGTTGCAGGGATGTCGGAGACTAATATGAATCGATTGTGCAACGCCATTGCCGATGTGCTAGGCTCGTAAGCACAGAAGCGCTTGTGCTTGCAATTTTGACTTCTGCTAAGACCGTTCAACTAGCTATCCTTCATTAACCTCTTAAGAACGTAGGGAATAGAATGCGTATTTTAGTAACTGGCGGCGCTGGCTTTCTTGGCAGCCACTTGTGTGAGCGCCTGCTCGCGGCAGGACATGATGTTATTTGCCTCGATAACCTGTTTACCGGGTCAAAGAATAACATTCGTCACTTGCTCGATAACCCGTACTTCGAGTTCGTTCGCCATGATGTAGTCGATCCGATCAAGCTCGAGGTGGATCAGATCTATAACCTGGCCTGCCCGGCTTCACCGGTTCATTACCAGTATAACCCCATCAAGACAATGAAGACCTCTGTGATGGGCGCCATCAATTGTCTGGGTCTGGCAAAGCGGGTAGGCGCGCGCATCTTTCAAGCGTCAACGTCAGAGGTTTATGGTGATCCGACCGTGCATCCGCAGAAGGAAAGCTATTGGGGGAACGTAAATCCGATTGGTATCCGCTCCTGCTACGACGAAGGAAAACGCGCAGCCGAGACCCTATTTTTCGATTATCACCGCCAGCATGGAATGGAGATCCGCGTTTGCCGGATCTTTAACACATATGGTCCTCGAATGGATCCTCAGGATGGCAGAGTGGTTTCCAACTTTATCGTGCAGGCGCTTCGTGGTGAACCAATAACCGTTTATGGGGATGGATCCCAGACTCGCTCGTTCTGTTACGTCGATGACTTGGTCGAAGGATTTATCCGGATCATGGAGCAGAATGAAACCACGGGCCCTCTAAACCTTGGTAATCCGGGTGAGTTTACGATTCGTCAGCTGGCCGAGATGGTCGTTGCGATGACAGGAAGCAGCTCTGAGATTGTCTATCGGCCATTGCCACAGGACGACCCGATGCAGCGCCAACCTGATATCTCGCAGGTAAAGAGAATCACGGGTTGGGAGCCAAAGGTTCCGCTCGCTCAAGGGTTGGAGAAGACAATAGCCTATTTCAAGGACCTCATTGAGCGGCAGAAACGGGAGCTCCGAGACCGTAAGGAGACCGCATCGGTTTAGTGGGTAGATGAGGATCTGGTGCCTGCAGCATTTCGAGCGGGAAGGACCTGCTTTAATCCAGGAGTGGGCGGAGACTCGCGGGCACGATTTTAGGGTCGTTGAACGGTTTCGGAATGAAGAACTTCCGAAATTGGAATTGAATGACGGCCTCGTGTTGCTGGGAGGACCCATGAGCGTCAACGACGAAGGCGATTTCCCATGGATTCGCCCTGAGCTGGCCGCGATAGCCCATCATGCTCAAAATGGAGGCAGAATCTTTGGAGTTTGCCTTGGCGCCCAACTCATAGCGAAGTCATTCGGAGCAATGGTGTATCCAGCCAAGACCTTGGAGATTGGCTGGTTTCCGATCCGATTTGCGGGTAACAATGAATATCCCTACGAGCTTCCGAAGAGTTTGACTGTCCTACATTGGCACGGGGAAACGTTTGACTTGCCGTATGGAGTCCGACGCCTTGCATCTTCCTCAGTTTGCCGAAACCAGGCATTCACGATCGGCTCTCGCGTCATTGGGCTTCAGTTTCATCTAGAAGCCAATCAAGCGTTCCTAGAGGAACTCTTAAAGAGCTACTTTCCGCAGACGTCGCCTAAGTATTCGTTTGTTCAGGATGGGAAGCAGATTTTTGAGGAGCTCTCAAAGTACCAGGAGCAAACAAGGGAGTTTTTGTTTTCTCTGCTGGACTGGTGGACGACCTAAGGCCTCGGGAAATTGAGTGGACATCGAGGGGGCGTGACTAATAAATGAACGTGATCCTCTAACGAGGGTTCGATCTCGTTCGAGTAGATCGAAAACTAACTTCATTCCCCCCAGGGCCCATGCGTTTTTCTACCCTCTGGCTTTCAGTGCTTGCGATGCTGCTCGCATGCACTGCTCGATCCACCGAGCTATCTGACCCGCAGCTTTCGGTTCACATGGACACCGTAAAGAGTCGTGTTCTGGAACTATTATCGGGAGGCAATTCAAAAGGGCCAAGACGACTCGAAGCCAGCTCGCGTCTAACCCAGCGATGCGCGGCATTGTTAGCGACTGAATACAGGGAGATACTTCGAGATTCATCAGATCCACATGCAACGACTAGCGCTGCCGCGCGACGGGCTGATGAATTGCGTACACTAGCGCAAGGCTACGCGGATCCGTTGGGCAAATACTTTCAGAGCGAAGATGCCCTCCAGCGCATTGTAGTTTCGATCGATGACCTGCTGTCCATGTACAGGACGCCGGCTGCTGTTGAAGGAAACTGGCATTCCTGGCTCATTACGATTCCCGACGATCTCGGCGTGATGGCGTTGCTCCTGGAGGATGTTCTGCCGCCAGACATGCTGAAGCGAGTCATCGATCAGATCTCAGCTCGACTCGAGAAGATGGTGCTGACTGGCGCAAATGCGGCATGGGAAGCCAGAAATCATGTTTATCTGGCTCTCTTGACGCATGACATGGATCGTCTTTCCCGCGCTGCGGAGAAAGTTTTCTCGGATGTGCGCTACGGGGTGGGCGTAAACGAAGATTTCTCCTACCTCTTCCATGGAGCCATTCCCTATGCGGGTGGATACGGAGCCGGCTTTGCTACGACGGTTGCAAACTTCGTCCACTTATTTGATGGCACTCCTTGGGCAATCGATGACGGGGCTGCATCCATCCTCGAGAACCTGCTGTTGGAGCATAGCTATTGGTATCTGCCATGGGGGCGCATTGATATGCATATCTCAGGGCGTGGATATGCCTCACGTGGAGGAGCGAGTCGAATTCTCGAAGCTATGCTCTTCCTGGGGCAGACAAACCTTCCAAGGGCAGGTGAGATGAGACGCGCCGCGAGGGCGTTGATTGAGGATGGAGCAAGTGTTGGTGTTGATGCGGCAACATTGGCAGACGAGTTAATGGTCTCAGATGTGGATGAAATGCGATATACGGGCTTCCGCTATTGGCCCGTGGCTGAGATGGGTGTTTTCCGCACCAAGGATTTTCACATCGGATTTCGGCAGTATTCAAAGCGCGTACAAGATTATGAGTATCTAACTCAGAAGGGCGGCAAAGGCTGGAACCTCGCGATGGGCTTTACGAATATCATCCGTATGGATGGCAGTGGGAGCTGGTATGACGGATCTTCATTGTCCAACGATATTGAAATGGAGTTTCTGACTTCGGTGACGTCGCGGGCAGGCGCCAATCCCAGTAATGAGTCTGACGAGTTTTACACCTCTGGCTATAGCCTGAACTATGGTACGGCGGAGTTTGCCGGAGGATGCGGATGGGAGAATGGTGGCGTTGCGGGTTTTATTCTTGAGCCGCCCTATGGGGACATCACGGCCAGAAAATCGCTTCACTTTTTCGAGCGGGGTTATTGGGCCCTTGGCACTGGAATTCAGGCTACGCTGAAGGCCGATACAGCCTCAGGGCCGGTGCGGACCAATGTCATACAGTGGATGACCAGCTCCCCTTCACCCAATATCCAGCTATCGAATGGCAAAATTTTGCAGGTAGGGGAAGACGCTACTGAAGTTGAGAGCATTAAATGGTTCTGGATAGATCGGGTAGGCGTCGTTTTTCATGAACCGACCAACATCCTTGTGAGTCGGCGGGGGCAGGTGGTTACTGTTTGGTTGGACCATGGTGTGAATCCGGTTAACGAAACCTACGCATACGCTGTCTTGCCCGAAACAACCTTGAGTGAGACCCAGGCATTTGCTAAGGCGCCGTCCGTATCGCCTGTTTCATACGATCTTGCATTTCATGCTGTTGCCGACCAAGCAGGCGATAGAGTAAGTGTGGTCTTTTTTGAATCTGGTGAGGTCAGTAGCGTGAAGGTAGATCATCCGGCCATTGTCTATCGGAATGTAACCGATCACGGAGGCGTTGTTGCTATTCAGAATCCACTGCACACCGAGCAATCCATAAGCGTTAGCTTGAATGGACTGCAGTTTCCCGTGACGTTTAATGATCTGGAAGTGAAGCCAACCAGTAGCGGGGATTCCCTGCATCTCAGAATCGATACAAAGCTGGGGCGGATTTACAGATTGGGATTAGGAGAGGCTGGCGCCCAGGTGAAATCATATCCACGCGCGGACCTCTCAGACCAGCTGCGATTCAAGGTCTCTGCATCTAGCATAGCAAAGGATACGCTCCTCACCATTCAAATGCCCCGAGGATGGCGCAATCGGGATTACTCGATCGGAATACAGGGGCTCAAGGGGCACCACCTTACGATACTCACGAAGGCAGACATCGTCGAGATTCTCCCCGATGATGTTGTCGTGTATCGCTGGGATAGAACATTAGATGAAGAAGCGTTGGAGGCAGGAAAGGCCAACTCCGTATTGCTGCAGCGGAACGGTGATTTCCGGATTACGTATGACACCGAGTTGGTACAGGCCACGGATTACTTCACTGTGCCTTTCTTTACTGAGGACGGACAGCCGGACGAGAACGTTGATTTCGTGCGAGATCTGAACAATCCCTACCGACCTCAGAAGCGAGTGCAAAAGGACTGAGGCTGCTGGTCACAATTCTTTTCTATCTTGGCCCCGGCCGCTTGACAGTTTTCGGCAATTGTCCTTCTATGGCCGCTTGCAATGAGCGGGGTGTAGCTCAGCCTGGCTAGAGCGCTACGTTCGGGACGTAGAAGTCGCAGGTTCAAATCCTGTCACCCCGACCATTTTAGAATCTCCCTCCTTTTCAGCCCACAGGTCCTTACTATGGCATGCTGCGGTACTTACGCGGGGTAGTGTGAAAGTGCTCCCTGAAGACGCGGAAGAATTGTCCGGGATCTTCATAGCCGCAGTCGAGCGCGATTTCGGTGACAGAACGACGGGTTAGGCGGAGCCAATGTGCGGCCCTCTTGAGGCGAGCTTCTGTAATGATCTGGGAAGGGGTCTTGCCGAGCCACCGGCGCGTTTCTCTGGCCAAGTGCTCATGAGATCGGCCCGCGGCTCTTACCAGACCGGGTACGCCTTCACGGAATACTGATGGTTCCTCTGCGCGCAGGCACGCTTGGCTGAGCCACTCGGGACACTGCAGCCTAGCGCCTTGCTTGTGGTCGAGAAAGAGAGCCCATATTTCCATCACACTACGTTCGATGTGGAATGTATCGTGAGGAGACTGCGCCAGCAGGGTGGCTTGATACTTCAACTGGTCATGTCCAGCTTCCGCGAGCCTCAGGGATAGGGGAAGGCGTCCCGGCTGTACATAAAGCTGCTCAAAGGTATCGGAGTAGGCAGATCGTAGGCGGTCGGTGATCTCAGGTGCAATTGCGAGATTTGTGAAGGTAAAGCTACTGCGGGACATGGGGCGCAGGCAGTGGGCGTCGTGATCCCGCATCAGGACAAGCGTACCTTCATTCAGAATCTCTTCCTCTCCATTAATGGAGTGGCGGCAGCTCCCCTGAACCATCCAGAAAATCTCAAAGTAGTCGTGAGTGTGATAATTGACGGCAGGCTCCCGCGTACATCGAACAGTGGTAAGGTGAAAGAGTGGACCTTGAAACGTCCGGTCTTTGAATCGCAGAAGCAGGGGAGCTGGAGGCATATATCAAGATACACCACGAAAATGCAGTCATATGCCATTATTTCCAGTGTTTTTATTGGTATACTGGATTACGCTTAAGAACTACTCATCCCCACAAGCCAATCGCATAGCGATAGGTCCCTATTTCCAAAACATGAGAATCCTGTTTATCGGAGGAACTGGCAATATCAGCGCCTCTTGCGTTCGCATGGCGCACGGTCGCGGCTATGAAGTCACCGTTCTAAACCGTGGCAATCGCAAGATAAATGACTACATTGGCGTTCCAGGGGTGCGCATGATCACGGCAGACGCATCCAACATCGGATCCATGCGGGACGCTTTGGGAGACGAACATTTTGATGTCGTGGCGAACTTTATTTCCTTCACCCCTGCAGATGTGGAGCGGGACCTCGAACTGTTCAGGGGCAGGGTGGGGCAATACATTTTCATCAGCTCTGCCTCTGCATATGAAAAGCCCTTGCGCCACCCAGTAATAACTGAGTCGACTCCACTAAAGAACCCATATTGGGAGTATTCGCGCAATAAGATCGCGTGCGAGCGTGTGCTAACTCGAGCGTTCGAGGAAGAAGCTTTCCCGACGGTGATCGTACGTCCCTCCCTGACCTACGAAACCGTGTGGCCGGTAGCGATCGGCGGCTGGGATGACTTTACCCTCGTCGACCGTATCCGCCGCGGAGGAGAAATTGTAGTGCACGGTGATGGCTCCTCATTGTGGACAGTGACACATGCCGAGGATTTTGCTGCAGGCTTCATCGGGCTGTTGGGTAACAGTGCAGCCATTGGCGAGGCCTTCCATATCACTTCAGACGAACTTCTGACTTGGGAGCAGATCTACCGCACCATCGCCGAAGCTGCAGGTGTACAGGATCCTCCGCTCGTCTATATTCCGTCTCGCTTTCTTGCTGCGATCAACGATTGGGAGGTTGGCAATCTACTTGGAGACAAAGCGGTATCAGCAATCTTTGACAATTCGAAAATCAAGCGATTTGTGCCCGGCTTCCAGGCCCGCATACCCTTCCATGAAGGCGTGCGCCGTACGCTCGCATGGTTTGAGGCGGATCCTGCGCGACAGGTAATCCGTCCGGAGGTCAACGCGCAGATGGATAGGTACATCGCTGCCTGGCGCAACGCCATGAGCACAGTCTCACAGGATTCCAGATAGGTAACATGAAGACTATTAGCATTCTCGGGTGTGGTGATTTTCTGCACATACAGGCTAGTTGGCTCCAGCAGAGCCGCGATATACGCATTGGCCTTTTATACGATCCCGATAGGACGCGCGCGGAGCGCTTTGCAGCAAGGTTTGGAGGTAGGGCCTGTGAATCTGCAGAAGCGATCTTCGAGGATCCCTCGACAGACATAGTGGGCATCTTCGTCCCTCCTTGGATTCGCCCTGATCTATTTGAAAAGGCAGCCCAGGCAGGAAAGGCTGTGATTTGCACAAAGCCACTCGCCCCGAATGGAGTGGATGCAGCGGCAATGAAAGCTGCTGCACTCACATATAACACCTTCTGCGGAGTGATTTACAACCGCACTGAGAGCCCGGAAGTGGAAGCGATCAAGGCCATTCTCGAAGGGGGTGAATTTGGCGCGCTCGCTCTCTATAGGCAGGACTGGATCCACGCCTACCCTACGTGGAATCGCTGGGCGATCGATCCTGAAAAAAATGGCGGACCTTTCATGGACGCCATGATCCACAATCTCAACATTGCCCGCTACCTCATGGGGCGTCCGGTGGCGCGCACCAGTTTTGTCTCCGAGAATCTTGCCCATCCAGAACTACCGTGCGCCGACACCGAGGCAATGACTGTACATTTTGAGGACAACGGCCTTGCATCGCTCTTTATTACATGGGCTTCAGACCTTGCCACCTACAGCACCGCTGGGAATGACCGCGAACACATTGACGTATGTTATATGGTCACCAGCGAGGGTTGGAGGCTCACTTTGGAAAAAGTCGACGGACGCCCTTACATAAAGGCGTCTCGGAAAGGGGAGTTACGCCTCCTGCCTGTGCCTCCCTTCGAGGCCACCCACTTTGATTTCTTCGCCCAGGCGCTTGAACATGGGAAGCCCCTGCCTGGCCGGTTCGCATCTCTCGAGGAGGCAGCTACAGATATCGACCTCATCTGCGCGGGCGCAGCAGGTCACAGTGGAAAGGCTAGTTACCGATGAATGTAGTGCATACTACACGTTACGTGCAACAGGCCCTGGCCGCGATGATCTCTTTTGGGATATTGCCCTTCGGAGGGATCGCTGGTCTAGCTGGGCAGGTTCCTGGGGCTCACTTGATCATTAACCCCAAGGAGGTATACCAGACAATGGACGGCTTCGGTGGCGGGATTGTGGAATACGATCTCTACCCTGCATTTCAGGATGCAGACTTCTATGACAAGGTTGTCTTCGACCTTGGGCTGAACATGCTGCGTATTATTGTCGACTCTGCGCGCTGGAAACCTCCGGTAGATCTGTTCGTGGAAGGAACTGCAGACGCCCCATCGCAGTGGATTGATCGCGAAGCAAACGAGTTCCCGATGGAGGTGGCGCGGCAGTTCCGCGCGCGGGGCGCCACGCAAATCTTCGCCACCGTGTTCAGCCCGCCAAGGTGGATGAAGACAAACCACTCGGATATTTATGGCGGAAGGCTTTGGCCCGACGCAAGAGAAGCATTTGCGCAATATCTTGCCGCTTATGTACGTTCGGCGAAGGAGGACTTCGATGTCATCATCGATGCCCTCTCCATTCAGAATGAGCTGCTCTTCGTAGAGCCATACGCGTCCTGTGTTTATAACCCGTTTCAGCTTCGCGAAACGCTCCGCACCGTCCAACGATACTGGACTGCTGAGGGGCTGGATACAGCCCTTGTGGTAAGTGATGAAATGGGTTTTGCAGAACGCGCTATTCAGTATCTACGGCCCATCATGGCGGATGAAGAGCTAAGGCACTTCCACGGGCACTTCTCCACCCATGGTTGGAATGGAGCGCAGAACTGGCGGAAATGGGCCGCCTTGACAGCGCCATATGGCCGCGCTTTCTGGATGACAGAAACTTCAGGCTACACGCCAGATTGGCGCGGGGCGCTCGCCCTTGCAGAAAACCTTCACCAGACCATCGCTGATGGTAATGCGTCCGGCTATATTTATATGCTCGTTGGCAGTCCGGAACCTGGGCGCTTCGCTCTGATGGGGGGTACAGAGTTCACGCCAAAGGCACATGCGTTCAGGCACTTTTCACGGATGATCAGGCCGGGCTTCCAGCGGATCCATCTGGGAGGAGACTTTGCAGGCCTGCTTGTGTCAGCATACCAACAGCCGGGTACGGGTGCTCTCACCGTGGTTGCCGTCAATATGGGTGAGACAGGCATACGGCTCCAATTAGATCTGGCCGGTGAACGCCCTGTTCTTCAGTGGCTTACTTATACTTCCACTAGCGAAGAGGCCTGGAAGAAGTCCACTTCCCCGGGGGACGGACCGATTCTTATCCCTGCGCAGAGTGTCGTGTCCCTCTTTACCGTACCTGGAGAGTTAACCGTAACACTGCCTGAGCTCAAGCCCGCCAACTGGACTCAGCCTGCTTTGGGCCGTACAGTCGACCCGCAGGCAGGCCGGGCCATTGATGAAGGACTTCATCGAGCAACGCGGGCAAACGATGTGCCAACGATCAAACGTCTATTGGAGCAAGGGCTTGATCCCAAGGGAGTAAATCTTGGGGGCTTTCACCCGATTCACCGGGCAGGTTGGCCCGGCCACGTGGAACCAATTGAACCCCTACTTAGGGGCGGTGCAGATCCCAACGCACCAGATGCCATCGGCGATACTCCCATACATATTGCTGCGGGGAACGGCCACACAGCTTTTATCACTGCAATGATTGCTTCCGGGGCCGTTGTGGATGCCCGGAATTTCGACGGCGGCACGCCCTTACACCGCGCTGCTCAAGCCGGGCAGGTCGCCACCATTGAGCTTCTCCTTCAGAACGGAGCAGATCCCAATTTGACGGACAATAATGGTTGGAATGCTCTCCATTGGGCGGCCGTATGCCCGGAGCCTACAGCGGCAGAAGGTATTGCGCGTTTGCTGGATGCAGGAGCGAGCATTCACACCCTTACAAAGCAGGGCTGGTCTGCCTTGCATTTGGCGGCAGCCAACCCGATCGATCCATCTCGTCGCGCTACCCCTGAAACAGTCTATCCCAATGTAAGACGTCTAGCCTTGCTGATCGAGGCCGGTGCGGAGGTAGATCTACCCGATCGCTTGGGCCGTACGCCACTTCATCTTGCAGCAATGATGGGTGAGACAGATTACCACGAAGACGCTGCGCGGCATCCAGTTTTCTCCTATCGTACCGATGCCGTGCGCTTCCTTCTCTCTGCAGGGGCAGACCCCAAGGCAACCGACTATGCTGGAGAACTACCCGAAGATTACGCTCGGATGGAGGGCTACCATGATATCTATCTGCTCCTGAGGACCTGGGGCGGCAATCGTGAGGGGTACCAGGTATCGCTTCCTGCCGATAGTACCGCCTCATCATCTGACAATAAAATCTCACAGCACAGCCTGAACACACAGCTCCTCGCCGCTGCATCACGTGGGGATAATCCCAAGGTGCAGGAACTTCTTGATGCTGGTGCGAATCCCAACGCGCGCCCGTTTCAGGGGGGCGGACCCTTGCACATGGCAGTCGTCGGCGGGCACATCTCGGTTGTCGAGCTCCTGCTTGCTGCCGGAGCAGATCCTTCCTTGAGGGATTCTGATGGTTACACCTCCGTCGACCGCGCCATCCAGGTAAACCGCAAGGATCTGGAAAACTTACTCAAGACGGCCGCTCAATAAGCGCTTGGGATGCCTCCGGGACGTCTTTCTGTACTGACAGCACATCGGGCGCTACTCTTCAGGCTAACAGCCTTCAAACAAAATCTCGTTCCCAACACTCTCTTGTCATGAATATACGAGATGCTCTGGTGGGCATTGGCATCGCTCTTGCCCTATTACTATCAATCGTGTCATCTATGCATGCGGCCGTAAGCCAGGACGCTTATGGGTGGACGATAGTCACTCCCTCTGCAGACACTCGCATCATTTACGTTAGCAGCTCAGAGGGGGATGATACGAATGATGGCCTAAGTCGGAGGCGCCGAAGCGCACCATTGCACATGCTCAGAACTATGTTCGTCATGGTTATCCCGATCATCTGCTGCTAAAACGCGGCGACACATTTACAGTTCCGAATTCCGGTCTCTCCTGGTGGAAGGATGGTCGCAGCGCCGATGAGCCCATCCTGATCTCCTATTATGGAGAATCGGGACCGCGTCCAGTGATTGTGGTGACAAGCAACTTCGTCTTTCACAACGGTCACGAACGAAATTATCAGTTCTACATTGGGCTAGAGTTCTATCGGGCCCGTAGCGATCCTAACTCAGATCAGTTTGAGAACGTCTCCACCGCCAGCGCGCTGCGTTTTGTAGGCGGAGGGAGTAATATTCTGGTTGAAGACTGCCGGTTCGTTTACTCAAGCATATCGGTGGAGAGCTATCAGGACATGGTGTATCGGGACCTGGTATTTCGTCGAAACATTGTGCTGGATGCCTGGACCCGCAACTCGAGCACATCTGATAGTCACACATCCGGTCTCTACTTCTCCCGTATAGACGGATACCTGGTCGAAGAGAACTTCTTCGATCATTGCGGTTGGAATGAGCAACTGGAAGACGCAAACGCAAACATGTTTGCTCACAACGTTTACATCCAGTACGACAACACCGCAGGGGGCGTCTTTCGTGGAAATATTTCTGCCCGTGGTGCTTCTCACGGAGCACAACTTCGATCAGGTGGCGTCGCCGAGCGCAATCTCTTCGTCCTCAATGCCATTGGCGCTACATTCGGAGGTGTATCTCCACCAACTGACCCGAATGTAATGACGTTCGACAATGTGTTTCGGGAGAATGTCATCATCAACGGGCGCCTAATGGATCCCATGGATACCAGCTATCCCCGTACGGGGGCACTCTGGGGCTTCACCGTCGCCTTCATTGGAGAAGTGGATGTTATCGACAACATTATCGCCAACCGCCGTGACAGCGGCGGTAACCTTGCCCTTGAAGTCCGAGAGCCGCCCGCAGTTTTTCGCCTCGTGGACAACATTATCTATAAATGGGAACCTGCCCGAGATATGTTGAATCCTGATTGGCCTCACCCTGACCACAATCCAGGTCATTATTTCAAGACCTTATTTGGTACAGAGGCGGAGGGCGAGGAGGCGACCATCGAGTACCTCAACTGGCTCAGAGAACGGCCCTTGCGAACGCTTCCCTGGGAAATGACAGCCTATGCCGCGATCAATTTCATCCGCGAAGGTTTCAGTAAGGTTCCGGTGGAGGGTTACTTTGAATACAAGACGCTTGCTGAGATCGAACATGAGTCCTGGGCAGATTGGCCGAAGGATTCCGAGGGGAATGTGGATACCGGCGCCTGGCTGGGGTGGATGAATGTCTCGTTTGGCGATTGGATTTCCTATGGAAACAGGAACGCTGGTATTATCTGCCAGAGGACATCGTGTCAAGGGATGGCGCCTGGGCCTTCATACCGCGATAACATCCAGCTCTTCTCGGAGACTTATCCGCATGAACGGGGCTGGGCGTCGACTTTATTTAGGGGCAATACGGATCAGTCTTCTGACGGCCCGAACCTATTATGTGGGCGGTCGTTGGAGTAATCTTCATTGCCTTGCGCCCATTCCACGGGTTAGCCCGGAAATTTCATAAAAAAACATCGCGGTCAGGCTCAAGATGCTGATAATC
>CAYSHY010000016.1:0-61586 GCA_964430955.1 uncultured Puniceicoccaceae bacterium
CGGGCTCGCCGGTTATCGGGTCAAAGGTGACGTTTCGACCGTCCTTGAACGCCCAGTATCCCAGAGTGTCCTCATAGGATCCTTCGTTGGCGACGATACGCGAAATCTCGCGCCCCCGGGGTGAGAGCTGCGACACCGTAATGCCATAGGCGCGAAAATTGAACTCACTGAAACGATTGATGAACCACAGTCGGTTTTCGCTGTGGTTGTAGTAGGCGAGGGAAGGGATAATGCCTATCTCGTCTTCTTCCTTCTCCTGCAGCTCAGCCGAGAATGCGTAGTTTTCCCAGATTACCCGCGCCTGCTCAACGGACCAAGGCACCACGCTTGCATTCAGGAAGAACAGCAGAATCGTCAGCAAGACGCCCAGCCCCCAGATCGAGCGGGTGATCCTGAACAGGCTGAGTCCCGCCGCCCGCATGGCCGTGAGCTCGTTGTTCCGGTGCAACTGCCCCAAGCCAAATAGAATGGCTATCATGAAGGATAGCGGCAGCACTACAGGGAGAAAGCTCGGGGTCAGGACGAGATAATACCGCAGCACCTCCTGCACTCCGGCGCCATAGTCAATCAGGTCCTTGAGATTGTCGTACATGTCCAGCAGCAGGAGCAGCCCAACAAATGCGCCCAGCGATAAGCTAAGGGTTCGCAGGACTTCGCCCAGTACATGCCGATCAATCAACTTCACCTCAACGCTGGGTATCCAGTCCGGCGATGGAGTCAACCTGTTACCGGTCGTCAGTTAAACGGGCAGGCGAAAATTAGCCGATGTAGGAATGGCTCTTTACGCCCGGGCTGGGGGAGAGCTTTGAAGCTTCGAGCCCGAGTTCCGCAGGCCTCTAGGGGATTGCTGGGAGCAACCTTATTCAGGCACGCGAAAATTCCGGGAAAGCCGGTCTTGCCTCCTGCGCCCATATGCCTTGAAACCAAGGGATGGCAAAATGGGCGCTCCTATCGGTTAGCGACAAAACAGGTCTTGCAGAGTTCGCACGGCGGCTTGTTGAGGATCACGGCTACAGCCTTCTCTCTACAGGCGGCACGGCCCGGCTTCTGCGGGAAAATGGCCTGCCTGTGACCGACGTCTCTGAGTACACCGGCTTCCCGGAGATGATGGAAGGTCGCGTCAAGACGCTGCACCCCAAGGTGCACGGCGGTCTGTTGGCGCGCCGAGACAAGCCCGCGCACATGCAGGCTGCACAGGATCACGGAATCGAGATGATCGACCTCGTTGTCGTCAATCTCTACCCATTTGAGGAAACTGTGGCTAAGCCAATGGTCCAGTTCGAGGAGGCAATCGAAAATATAGATATTGGCGGCCCATCCATGCTGCGAAGCGCCGCAAAGAATCACGCCTCCGTAACTGTGGTGACGGACCCGGCGGACTACGATCGTGTTCTTGCAGCATTGAAGGATGGCAGTCAGAGTCTGGATCGTCTCCGCCGCGAACTGGCCGCTAAGGTCTATGCACGCACCAGCGCCTACGACCGCGCGATAACGGAGTATCTGCAATCTCAGCTGCAGGACTCAGAGCCCGATATGCAGGCGTTGGCAGGTTTCCCCAAGCAGTTTGAGATCAGCGCCCCCTTGGCTCAATCGCTGCGTTATGGTGAAAACCCTCACCAGAAGGCCGCTCTTTATGGTCGCTTCCATGAGTGCTTTGAGCAGCTCCAGGGCAAAGAGCTTTCGTTTAACAACATCATAGACATCACAGCGGCGGCATACCTGATCGCTGAGTTCCAGAAGCCTACTGTCGCCATCCTCAAGCACACCAATCCTTGCGGCGTTGCCAGCGCCGATGATCTGGTCAGTGCATGGGATCAGGCATTCGCGACTGATACGCAGGCCCCGTTCGGCGGCATTATCATCGCAAACAACACGGTCGGCGCGGATCTTGCCGAGCGCATTCGCCAAATCTTCTGTGAGATCATCATTGCGCCTGACTTCAGCCCGGAAGCGCGGGAAATGTTCGCCAAGCGCAAGAACCTGCGTCTCATGGTGGCCAAGGGCGGCATGGGCCCAGAGGCGCTCAAGGATGTGCGCAGCGTCGTAGGAGGGTTCCTCGTCCAGGACCGCGACGCGAAGAAGATTACGCGCGAGGACTGCAAGGTTGTAACAAAGCGCCAGCCAACAGAAGAAGAATGGCGTGCGCTTCTCTTCGGCTGGAAAGTCGTCAAGCACGTCAAAAGCAACGCCATCGTTTACGCGTCCCCTGAGCGCACTCTCGGCATTGGCGCCGGGCAGATGTCGCGTGTCGACAGTTCGCGCATCGCGGTATGGAAGGCTGGCAACGCAGACTTGTCCCTTCAGGGCTCCATTATCGCGTCAGATGCATTCTTCCCCTTCCCTGATGGGCTTATCGCAGCAGCCGAAGCTGGCGCCACCGCCGCAATTCAACCCGGTGGTTCTGTGAAGGACGAGGAAGTCATTGCCGCGGCAGACGAGCGCAACGTCGCCATGGTCTTCACTGGCATCCGTCACTTCCGCCACTAGACCACCATGCAGGCCGAAGCTGACGCCCCAGAGAGGGGGTTAGTTGTGCTCTACGGAACCCTTTGTGAGCTCTGGCGCGGTGGCAATTCGCGGTGCAATGTCGAGTGGCGCGGTCTCCGGTAGTTTCTTGAGTTCGGTGTCAAAGCCCCCGAGCTCATTGATTTTACGCGCGGTCACGATCAGGCGGTTTTCCATGGACGAGACGGCGTCGTTGTAGCTTGAAACAGCCTTGCCGAGACGATCGCCGACCCGTGTGAAGTGCTCTGCAAACTTGGAAATGCGATCGTACAGATCCCTCCCCAGTTCACCCATTTGCCGTGCATTCTCGGCCACTTGCTGCTGTTGCCAGCCACACGAGACAGCCAGTAGCAAGGCGATCAGCGTCGTTGGCGTGGCCAGCACGACCTTGTGTTTGAGCCCGTAATCCAGTAGTTCTGCGTCCTCCTGCAAGGCGACGGAGAAGAGGCTTTCCGAAGGAAGGAACAAGACAACAAATTCTGGCGTTTCCCCTTTGAAGGATTCTGCATACTTCTTTGTGCCCAGCTGACTGATCTTGTCGCGCAGCTGTGACGCATGACGCTTCATCAGATTCTTCTTCAGCTCAGCGTCGTTGGTCTGCAGGGCCTCCAGATACGCCTGCATCGGCGCCTTGCTGTCCACGATGATCGAGTAGCCATTCGGCAGGCGCACGATCATGTCTGGCCTGTCATTAGCGTTGGTCGCCACCTGTTCCTCGAAATGACAATGCTCAACCATGCCCGCAAATTCCACAGCGCGGCGTAGTTGCAGCTCGCCCCATGCGCCTCGCACGTTTGGCTTTCGCAGGGCTTCCGACAGCATCTGGGTTTCACGCCGCAGCTGCTCTTCATTCTGCACCAACTGCACAATTCTCTGGTCAAGCTGGCTGAACGACTGGGCCCGGCTCTTTTCGACTTCCTGCATTTGGCGCGTCACCTTTTCCAACGCCTCCTGAAGCGGTTTCACCGTTTGCTCTACTGCAACTTTTCGCTTCTCGAGCTCGCTCACATCCTTCTCCCGGTCGTTCTTGAAGATTTCCTGGGCCATCTTCATGAACGACTCGGCGTTCTGGCGGAGAGCCTTTGCGGAAAGATCCTCCAGATCTTTCTCCATCTTCTCACGAATGCGCAGCAGCTCTGCGATCTTATCTTCCGCGGCCCGCGCTGTCTCCTGCTGTCTTGCGCGGATATCCGCCAGCTGTCGTTCCAGATCAGCCCGCGCCAGCATTGTCTCATTAAGTTGCTGTTGGCGGGCCAGTAGGTCTCTCTCGGCTTCCTCAATGCGTTGTTCCCGATTGATGACGCGCTCGCGCAGCATCGTCGCCTCTTCGCGTAATAGGTTTAGTTCTGTTTCCCGTTCCTTGTCCGAGGCCTTGTGAGCCCTCTGCAGCACAATGATGATCCCCAGAAATGCGGCCGCGACCACGCCCGCGCCAGATACGGCGGCAACAATCAGTTCCATGACGTGAAATTCTGCTATCTCTCCCTTCCTAAGCAATGGGATTTGCGAGAATCTTGTTGCAATCGATCTTTTGCTTGCGTTTACCGGGGCCAATGCCGGGACCAAGAGCGCTAGTCTGCCTGTACCTTATCCTTTGGCTGTCGATTGAGACTACAGCATCCCACCATTCCATTGCGCTGATTGCGCCAGCTGGAGAACCTCTTGCAACCGGCATTGTCTGCGGGATGATCGAGACTGGCGAGGCTTGGGCGGAGGCGGGCGGAGAGATGAGGATTCACTTCTGGACCGGCATACAGGGCGTTGAGTCTTTGGACATCGGCATTGATCGATCCATCCAGGCTGGTGCGGTCGCTATCATTATTTGGGGCAGCGGGTGGGATTCCGGATCCGACTTTCGCTCAACGATCTCAAAGCTGCAGGATCTGGGGCTGCCTTGCCGTATTCTGTGCCCATCCCCCGGCTCAGAGATGTGTGACTATATCTTCACTGATCCGGCTGACTTCATACAGGAGCACGGAGACCTTCGCTGGCGGGTGGATGACCCGATCGCGCCGAAATTGTTAGCCAATGGGACCGTGGATGTCGTTCTCAGTCCTCCCTTGGAAGAGTGGGGCAGGGATGCCTCGCTCGCGTTGCTCCATGAACTTGATCCCACACGCGCCAGACTCATCGAGCGAGCAGAACCTCCAGCGGTTCTCATCTTCACCGAGGAAACAGCGCATCTACTTGAAGAGCGATGGCGCTGCCGGATGAAACATTCCCAGACATCCTATGACTTTCCTCGCGAGTCGCCCGACAGGGAGTCGGAATAGATCTCTGTAGCCTCTGCCAGCTGGGCGCATAGACGCGTCAACACCAGGAAACGTCGCTTTACCGGTCCACGAGAGATCGTGACTGCCTCTTCGTAACGCACGCTATCTCCGTCAATCTTCACGTAGCCTCTCGCTGCATGCTCATCCCAAGCCTTGAAGAACAGATCCCGCAACTCAGGAACCAGAACCGTGCGTGCAAAATCAGGATGCTTGCTCTTTACGACAAACGCAGTGTCGAACGCCTGGTCGCCAATTTCTACATCGGGCATGCCCAGGTTTCGACCGAGACGGGTAAGAAAGTTCTCCTTTGCCACATGTAGCCGAAGGCCGTGGTCATTTCTCACAAAGCATCGCACTGTCGCGTAAGTCCTCCGGTTCTTTCCGCTTCCACGGGAGAAATGGAATATCTGGATATGGCGGTCCTCGAAAGCAGCGTCGATTCGGAAGTTGCGGCGTATCCAACCCAAGCCGGGAATTCCCGGCAGTAGAGGATCTCCCCCGCCAAGCGGAACGCCTAGTTCTTTCGCCAGTTCTTCCATCATGCTGCGTTGCATGCGCAGCCCTTTCCTGATGAGGAGCCCCACCATCATGAAGAACAGAAGCACCCCAAAAACAAAGGCCAGGAAGATCACTACATCAGAGTCCATCAGATTTGCCTGTAAGCTTCCGCGCATATAAGCGAGTGGCAAGCCATAGCGATTCCGCCTAGTGTCTTCGCATCTCTTGATTTGCCGGTTAGGCGCTCGTATGATGTTCCACCATGGACACCGCCAATAGCTTTGAGTGGTCCGGCTCGATCGCCGATGTAGTGAATGGCCAATGTTTCAGTGGCGTGGTGGTCGTCCGCCGCGGGCGAATTGTGGATATTCGGCGGGAAGGAACTCCGGGAGACGGACCGGTCTTGATCCCGGGCTTGGTCGACGCCCACGTACATGTTGAAAGTTCGATGCTTCCTCCGGCAGAGTTCGCCCGCGCCGCCTTGCGATGGGGCACAGTGGCGACAGTCTCGGACCCCCACGAAATTGCCAATGTTTTAGGGATAGAGGGAGTGCGCTACATGATCGAGGATGGAGAGCGCGCCCAGCTGAAGTTTGCCTTCGGCGCCCCATCTTGCGTCCCAGCCACAACTTTCGAGACCGCGGGTGCAGCATTTGGGCCGTCAGACGTTGCAGAGCTGCTGGACGATCCTCGGGTTCTCTATTTGTCCGAAGTCATGAACTTCCCGGCAGTGATCGCAGGCGACAAGCAGATGATGGCAATAATCCACGAGGCCCGTCGGCGTGGAAAGCGGGTCGACGGGCACGCTCCCGGAGTTACCGGTAGCGATCTTCACAAGTATGTGCTTGCAGGCATAGAGACTGACCACGAGTGCAGCACTATAGATGAAGCCCGGGAGCGGGTGTCTCTGGGCATGCGCGTAGCGATTCGGGAAGGAAGCGCCGCGCGAAACTTCGACGCGCTCTTGCCAATCCTTAGGGACGCGCCGCGGGCCTGCTTTCTTTGTAGCGATGATAAGCATCCCGACGATCTGGCGCGGGGGCACATCAATCTGCTCTTGCGTCGCGCCGTAGAGGCAGGCGTTCCTGCGATGGAGGCGCTCAAGGCGGCCACCTGTAACCCTGTGCGGCACTACCGCCTGCCAGTGGGATTATTGCAGCTATATGACGCCGCAGACATGGTTGAGGTGGACAACCTGCAGGATTTCATTCCTGCGAGGGTCTGGATTAATGGCCAATTGGTTGCGTCCAATGGCGACTCCAAACTGGAGCGTCACGCTCCTCGCATCATCAACCGGTTCGACGGTGCAGGTTGTTCCGCGTCTTCTTTCAAGGTCGCAGCTGCGGGCTCTCGCATCAACGTCATTGAAGCTGTTGATGGGCAAATTGTTACCGGTCGATCAGTCGCGAATGCACGGATTGTCGATGGGCAGGTTCTGTGTGATGAGGAACACGACGTTCTGAAGCTCGTGGTCGTTAATCGTTATGAGCGAGACTCAACGCCCGCCGTAGCATTCGTTCGTGGGTTTGGACTGCGAAATGCCGCCCTGGCGTCTTCAGTGGCTCATGACTCCCACAATATAGTAGCCGTGGGAACAAGCGATGAGCTGCTCGCCAGCGCCGTCAATGCTGTCATTTCAACCAAGGGAGGCATGAGCTGCGCTTCGAGCCAGAAGGTCGCTTCGCTGCCTCTGCCCATTGCAGGACTCATGAGCGACCTGTCGTGGCAAGACACCGCGCGCCACTATGAAGAACTCACTCAGATGGCCCGCAGCCTGGGTTGTGCTCCAGCCGCGCCATTTATGCTCCTTTCCTTTCTCGCTCTGCCAGTGATCCCCAGCCTCAAGCTCACAGACAAGGGTCTCTTTGATGTAGATGCGTTCAGCCCATGCTCGCTTTGGGCGTAGCCGGAGGGGACGGAGGAAGCTCTACCTCTCCTCCAACCCTACTGAAAGTCGAACTCGGCGAAGATTGGATAATGGTCGGAGATTTGTTCGGTTTCCTCGTCGTAGATGACCTTGGCGCTGACTAGCTTCTTCGCCATCGCTTCATTTACCCAGATGTAGTCTATGCGCTGGGTAACATTCTTGAAGAAAGCCTTTGTTGGAAATGTATGTTGGAAGCGCGGTTCAAACACGCGCAGGCTGTCCGTAAACCCCGCTTCTTTCATGGCCCGGGTAACAGAGTAATCCAACATGCCATTGTCCAGGTTCCTGATGTGTGCGCGGTTTGCCTCGGCAGACCGCTTTACTTCCAGAAAAGCCTCATCGTAGTGCTCTTCATCATCTTTGGATAGCGAATTGAAGTCGCCCATTATCGCGATGGGTTCCCCTTCTGGTATGAGGGCAGCTCGCGCGAGTATCTCGCGAACTTCGTGTCGTCGCTTTTCATACTGGTGCGGCGAAAAGTGGACCACGAATACGTGAACTCCATTTATCCGGGCGTAGATGTAGGCGTGCCACATGTTGTCCACGACCTTCTCCACGCTCACAATTGGGTACTTTGAGGTAACCGCGACCGGATATCCTTCTGTCTTGGACAAGACGGCGTAGGGATGGCCATACCGCATTGCAAGAGCCTCCAACTTCCGTTGTGTGAACCCGTTCATTTCCTGGTAGGCGATTATGTCCGGGCTCAGGTCCGATACCCAATCGACATAGCCCTGCTCGACAGCAGTATCCCCACGCAAACCTTCCAGGATGTTGTAGGACAGGATGCTGAGGGTCTCTTGGGCGTGCAGGCCCAGAGGCAGGATGGAAAGCAACAGGAGGAGTAAGGTTTGCTTCATAGGGGGAGGATTAACTAAGTGCCTTTTAGAGAAAGGGAGGATCAAGGTCCAGATTCGATGATCCAGGGTTCTGCGATTCCGAAGGCGTAAAACGTTCGTTCCGGCGATATACCCTGTACATACGTCTGCCAGCGGTCCAGATTATATGAGTAGAGCGTCGGGTAGATGAAGAGGTCGGTGTAAGTCCAGCCAAGGAAGGCGTCATACACGATAAAGCGAGTGTCATTATTGGCGGCCCACCACCAGCCGTGGTCCTCGCTTTGATAGATCCACGGGAAGTAACTTACATATGCCCAGCCCAGCCGTGGATAGTGGATCCATCCACCGAGGCTCTCGTGCGCCCCTGCGAAATAGTCCCGTGAGGGTATGGGCACAGCGTAGGCGCCGCGCCGCTCATGATTGAATCGGAATTGAGGCCAAGCAGCGCCAGCCGGAGCATCTCCCGCAGAAAAGCGCATCACGCCAGACGCGTGGGAGCCGATCCATAGATCCCCATACGCATCCAGGGTAGGGGAGGAATCAACCTTTCCTGTGAAATCGTGAGTCCAGAGCAGATCTCCTTCCAGAGAGAACGCATATAGGCGGCTGAGGCCTCCGCCAAGATATCCGGTTGCGTAAACGCGGTCCCGTTCACCAATGGCTGGCGAACTATAAAGGGAGATTCCGACTTCATGCGACCAACGCTCAGTGCCCCCGGCAGTGATGCTGAAGAAGGTTCCGCTGCGATCGGCGAAGTAAAGGTTCCCCTGCGCATCGATAGCCGGAGAGGAATCGACGGGTCCCCAAGTTTCAAAGTTCCAGATGAGTTCGCCGGTCTCACTGTTGAGCGCCAACAGCTGATTATTGCCAGCACCAACATAGAGCGCACCATCAAGATCCATGGCAGGTGAGCTATAGATCCGTGGATCCTCGTTGCTACTGGCGGCAATCTCATACACCCACTTTGTCGAGCCGTCTGGATGCACTGCGTAGATCGTCCCATTTACGCTGCAAAAATAGATGTCCCCGTCCGGCCCGATCACGGGCGAACTTTCCACTTCTCCGTCGGCCAGGTAATCCCATTGAAGAACCATCGAGTTTCCCTGCGCTGGCGGCGACAACGCATAGAGAAAGCCGTCCCCGGAGCCAATGTAGATACTCTGCCCGTCAGCGCTGACGGCGGGTGAGGAAATAATATAGCCGCTTGTCGTGTAGCTCCACTTCAGCCCTCCGCCATCGATATCCACACCATAGAGAGATCCATCCCAGGATCCAACATAGACAGTAACGCCATCGGGGCTGATTGTGGCTGTTGAGTCCACCCAGTCTCCCGCCTGAAGCCGCCATTTCTGCTGCCCGTCCCTGGAGTAGGCATAAAGCGCACCGCCTCCCTCCTCCTGTGCTCCGAAGATCACGAGTCCATCGGGCCCGATTGTGGGAGAGGCATAAACAACGCCACCGACCTCGAGCCGTAAAGCAGGTTCAAGAAGCGCTTGACCCTGACCAGGCAGGGACGTGGAAGCCATGAGCATGGCCGCCAGGCTGAGCTGTCGGAACATGGATCGAATCAATCAGAGCAAGTTCACCATACAATATTCAGAGAGGGCCCCGGTGCGAGTCCTCGATGCACTTGGCAAAGAACAGTGCTTCAAACTGGCGCGAGCCACGCCGCAAGCTATCTTTGCACATGCGGAACTTTTCCGACTACGTTCGCACCCTGGCGGCAGCCTTCGATGAAGCTCGAAACCTTGAACAGCCGGAGCCTCAAGAGAGGATGGCCTCCCCGGTTGACGCACCCCGCGTGCTGGTTTTCGCGCCGCATCCCAGCGACGAGGTTTTCATGGGTGGACTGGCCCTGCGTCTCATGCGCGAATGCGGGATGCGTGTTGTCACAGTCGCGGTAACCTTGGGGAATGACAAGAGCCGGCAAAGCGCCCGACAGGACGAGCTGGCTTCCTCTTGCCGCTACTTGGGCTTCGACTGCATCACTGCAGACGAGTGTGGGCTAGAGGACATCAATTTGCGCACCAGGCGTGAAGACCCCATTCGTTGGCTCAGGGCGGCAGATGTTCTGGGCGATCTTATTCGCAGGGTTGAGCCGCTGGCCATCTTCTACCCACACGCGTCTGACTCCAACGCTACTTACATGGGCGTGCATGGCTTGGTCAACCACGCGCTGATACGGGTGGGCAGCACGTTTAGTTGCCGCTGTTTCGAGACCGAGTTCTGGGCTCCCATGGAGGGCGCAAATGTCCTGGTGGAGCTTAACGAGACAGATGTCGGCGACCTGGTGTCCGCATTGTCCGCGCATGCCGGCGAAGTATCCCGGCGGCATTACCACCTGCGCCTTCCTGCATGGCTTATGGATAATGTGAGGCGTGGCTCGGGGGCGATGAGTAGCGCTGTGGAGTCCACCCCCGATTTCCGCTTTGGCTGTCTATACCGCTTGCGCAGATGGAATGGGCGCAAGTTTGAGCCGATTCTCGGCAAGCATTTCATTCTGCCTGCAGACGAAAGCCCTGCGGCGCTCTTGCGTGGGGAAATATAGGTTGAACCTCTGCCCCGGCCGCATACCTTGAGCAAAGCCCCTTCCTCTTTCTGAATCGTGGATCCTTGTCGTCGCATAGCCTTCGTTATCAATGCCGCAAAGCCGGGTGCGGAAGCTCTTGCTCATGAACTCGCACAGCGGGCGAGGGAGATGGGCCGGGAAACCTGCATTACGAGCGAATATCCTGTGCCGTCAGAAGTCCTCAGTGGATGTGACGCCTGTTGCGTGATTGGCGGGGATGGCACGATGCTCTCCGTAGTAGAACAGGCTGCCATCGCGGGGGTGCCCCTTATAGGCGTCAATATGGGGAAGCTTGGCTTTCTGGCTGTGTTTTCACCAAAGGATGCTCACGAACGCTTTGCAGCCGTGCTGGAAGGCGATTACCGCATTACTTCGCGCGCGTTGCTTTCCTGCACAAGGGCTGGGCATGAACGGCGCCTCGCCCTTAATGATGTCGTCTTCAGGACCCATTCCAGCCGAATGGTTCGCCTTGAAGTTCGTGCAGACGACAAGCTCGTGAATGTCTATAGCGCAGACGGCCTGATCTTCTCCACCCCTACAGGATCTACCGCCTATAACCTGTCTGCCGGCGGCCCGCTTGTACACCCGCACGCGCCGGTGATCGCGATGACGCCGATCTGTCCTCACACTCTGAGCAATCGCAGCGTTATCTTCAGCGATACGACAAACATTTCCATTATCCTCCATGAAAAGCGCTCCGATGTCCGTATCTCGCTGGATGGTCAGCCATTACTCGAAGAGCTCGGAGATTCGGTCGTGCAGCTGGGGCAGGCGCCAGAGCGTCTCAAGCTGATCCTCAATCCTGAATATTCGCACTTTGAGGTCGTACGCACAAAGCTGGGCTGGACGGGCGATAATCTGGGCAAGCACATAGCATCATGATTTGTGGCATCTATATCGATAACGATCTGCGCACACACCTCTGCCTTCGCGATGGGGATGCCCGCACAGAACACGTTGAAGAAGGGTTCCGCCCGTTTCTCTGGTCTACTGACCAACCAGTGGCTGATGGCATGGAGGTAACGCCGCTGGAGGGTGGAATGACCTTCCGCTACTTGCTGCGCTTCGACAATTCCAAGACCTACTATAGTGCGGTTCGCGATCGCACGCTCGAGACAGAGCAGATGCGCCCGTTGGAAGCCCAGTATCTCCTGCACAACCGCAAGCGCATGTTCGAAGGCATGCTCTTCGGTGACTTGCGCCGTTGCCAGATAAAGATCGAGGTGACCACGGAGAACGAGGCGCCAGACCCGATGAACGCTGACGATGCGGTTGTCGTTATCGCCCTGCTCGATAAAGATGGTCAGCTACACCGGCTGAATCTCGAGGATTTTGAGGATGAGCGATCGATGCTCAAGCGCTTTGGGGAGCTCCTCCACGAGCTCGACCCGGATGTTATTGAGGGACATGGCATATTCACGTTCGATCTCGACTATCTCTTGCGTCGCTGTCGGCGATTCCGGCTCAAACCGGATTGGGGGCGTTTTGGCCAGACCGCAACTGCCCGCAAGAGCCGAATGAGAGTGGCCGAGCGATGGCTTGATTATACCCGTTGCGATATTCCCGGCCGCAGCGTCTTTGATACCTTTCTCGCCATACAGATATTTGACATTACGGCCCGCGAGCTCCCGGGGTATGAACTCCCGGACGTCGCCCTCTATTTGGGGGTAGGGGAGGACGTGACTGATGATGCTCTGGAGAGCGACGCTCTTCTGGCCGATTTGAGACTCGTGCGTGGCGTGAGCGAGCTGCTCCTGCCCACCTACTTCGCCCAGACTCAGAATTTCCCCATTCCCCTGCAAGACGTCTGCCTAAGAGGTTCCGCCGTGAAAGTGGATGCCCTGCTGCTGGAGCATTATTACCACGCACAGCGATCGCTCCCGGATTACCCGGAAGTGGGAACCTTTGAGGGCGGTTTTACCAAGAACTATGAGTGCGGAGTCTTCCACAAGGTTCTACATTATGACGTAGCTTCACTTTACCCGAGCCTGCTCATGAGCATCGGTCGCGGGCCCCGCAATGATGAATTGGGAATCTTCATCCCCTTGCTCAGGGAACTGCGCCAGTATCGACTGAAGTACAAGCAACTCGCGCGGGATGCGGAAACAGAGGAGCTGCGCACGGAGTATAATGCCCGGCAACAGAGCTTCAAGATCCTCATCAACTCATTCTACGGTTATCTCGGCTTTGGCCAGGCTCGTTTTGCAGATCCCGAACTGGCAGCGGAGGTGACGCGCCGGGGACGCGAACTTTTGCAGGCGCTTATAGAGGAGTTTCAGCGGCTGGGTTGCCGGGTGCTCGAGGCTGATACAGACGGTATCTACCTCGCGAGTGAGGAATACTGGGACAAGCCCGAGGCGTTGCTCGAGAAGGTGCGCCATATAATGCCGGAAGGAATCGACCTGGAGCACGACGGGCGCTATCCGTCGATGTTCTGCTACAAGGCGAAGAATTACGCCCTGTATGACGGGCAGAAGGTTACCGTCAAAGGTAGCGCGTTCCGCTCCCGCGGGATCGAGCCATATCTGAAGAGTCTTACAGATCACCTTATCGCATATCTGCTTGGCGCTGAGGAGCGCCCTCCAGAGGAGGTGTTGCGAGACATCCGGCAGAAGATCGAGGATGGCAAGATAGACATTCGGCAGCTTGCCCGCAGCGAGTATCTATCCATGAGCCCTGCTGCCTACCGTCGCAAGATTGAGGCTGGCGGCAAGCCGCGACGGGCTTCGCTGGAAGTAGCCTTGCGTATAAATCCGCCGCCTCGCATGGGTGAGCGCGTCCGCTATTACATTGGTCCCCGTGAGAAAGGACAAACCAGTGACTGGCAGCGCGCCCGCTCCCTCGCCGAATACGACCACCAGACCAACCCTTACTGCCCAAAATATTACCAGAAGAAACTGGATGATTGGCGCGAGCGTTACGCCGAGTTTCTCAAACCCGATAAACCTGCCCAGAAAGAATTATTCTAAGTCAAGTGACAGGCCGCCGGCGGGGTATGCGGCCGCCTTTAGCGCAGGTGGGGTGTCTTTCATTGCGTCGGGTCCTGCAATATTGGCATCATCATCCTGCTATCTATTCGGATGCCGCTCGAGCTACTGACTGCCGAGATATGTGTGACGTGGCCTGAAGACGCCAAAATTCAGTCCCCGCCCCACCTTCCACCTTGATCGACGCCCCATCGCAAATACCTGCCAACCGCCCCCGCTACTCGCACCTGCTACTCTCGGTTGCCGCTACTTGCTCTACTACAAATCCTGCTCGTGGAAGTCGCCGACGCTTGTGCCGTCTTGTTCCACCACGTGGAACCACCTGCCCGGCCACGGCGTGGACTGATACCAGAACAACCACCGGCCGCTTTCATACTGGTAAAAGAAAGGGAAGGTGTGCTGGCTTGTCCACAACCACCCAAGCGCGCCATCGTAGAGCGCCATGCTGTTGGATGTGCCCCAGTAGTAGAACCTGCCAAACATCGGGTGGAAGACCCACTGGTCCGGGTGTAGGTAAACCCAGTCGAACCAGGAGGACTTGCTCCAGCCTTGGTCGGCGCCTTGCACAAAATTCCATGGACCGCCAAAAGCGCCACCGTCGATAAAGACTCCGTTTCGAATGTCGACCTTACGATTCTCTTCCGTCAGGACGACCCTGAGCGACATCGAGTCTTCGAGGTCGCCGCCGGTGGCAGTAATCGTCACAGCTCCTGTAAGTCCATAGATCGGTATCGTGTAGCCCCCGGATTCTGTTGTTACAGCGTACCAGTCGCCTTCGCTCAACCGAATTTCCACGCCGCTCACGCCTTCGCCAGCATCATATGTCTGGTCTCCATCCAAGTCGTTATAGACGACGCCCGTAAGGAAGTTCAGGCTGCCACGCGTTCCGAACTCCTGTGTGATCACCAATGGCCCCACGGTCGTCTGCGGATTGTCCTCAGCAACAATGGCGATGCCGACCTCCCTGTACGGCAAGCCCTGGGGGTTGAACTGTGTGGGCTCGTTCAGGATGTTTTTCCGGTGGCCCCGCGAAGTCTGCATGCCATCGACGCTCTTCACCGGGTTGCCTTGATCATCCACATCCACGTAGCCGTCATCATTAAGATCAGCATAGCCCCAGTCCACCATCCATCCAGCATGGCTGTGCCAGGCGCCCTCGGCATAGGCAAAGACGTTCTCCCCAACGCGCCCGCCGAGCTGACTCAGATCATATCCGTGGTTCTCAAAATCCTTAAGAAGGCTGATCCCTCCCGGCCGGGCGTGAGTCTGTTCGTCATTGTCGGCCATTCGCTGGCTGTGCGCAGCAGCAGCGTTAATCAGGGCGGCGCTCCACGCCAGCGGAGGTTTAGGCGCGATTTGGTTCATCTCATTTGTGAAGACGTCCAAATCCACCTCGAAAAACGTGTACGCATTTCGAACTGAGCTGTCCTGCGTCTCTACCAGGCGCACGGCCTCAGCGGCTGGGTTCGACCTTGCACGGTTAGCGTATTCCAGGATCTCCTGCGCTATCGGAGAAGGATTGCCAAAATCGTACGCCGACTGCGCCAACGCGGCAGATGCCGACAGAAGGAGCAGGGCAAGCGATTGGCATGTGCCTTTCCGGGTCATAAGGTTCTCTAAATTTAGTTCCCAAGCCTGTTTTCGCCAGCTTTTTCAGGGAATTTAAAGGTATTACGAAAAAAACGGTTCATTGGAGGTCTCGAAAATCTTCATCCCGCATCTTGTGTTCGGGATTCCCGGCTTGAAGGTGCGGCCATCCCTGTTCTTGTAAATATATGCCCATGGCGCAGCAAAACACAAAGGACATCCGCTTGATGTCGCGGGCCATGTATCTCTCGCTTGCGGTTGGTTTTCTCATGCTTGCGCTGAAGGTGGGCGGTTATCTCTACACCGGTTCGGCTGCGATTCTTTCAGATGCGGCAGAGAGTGTGGTGCACGTCGCTGCCGTAGCCTTTGCTACCTACAGCCTGCGCCTGAGTTTCAAGCCGCCGGACAAGGATCACCTTTACGGGCACGCCAAGATCAGTTACTTCTCGGCTGGTTTTGAAGGGGCGATGATCATCGTCGCGGCCGTTTACATCCTTTACGAGGCGATTCTGGATATCGTCCACGGCCCGCAAATAGAGAATCCGGGGATCGGCGCCTGGCTTACCGGACTTGCGGTCCTCATCAATGCAGCTCTTGGCGCATATCTGGTGATCCTCGGCAAGCGGAAGCGCTCAGTAATACTCGAGGCGAATGGCAAGCACGTGCTAACGGATGTCTGGACCAGTGCTGGCGTCCTTGTTGCACTGTTCCTCACCTTACAAACACACTGGCTCTACTGGGACCCCATCACAGCAATCATCCTTGCTCTGAACATTGTGTGGTCGGGCTGGGGACTACTGCACCGGAGCTTTGGCGGTCTTATGGACCGCACCGACCCTGAAATGGACAAGCGACTGCGAGAGACCCTCGAAAGCGTGACGACCCGGTGTGGGATCAAATACCACCAACTGCGCCACCGGCACCTGGGCAACGCATGGTGGGTCGACCTCCACCTTCTCTTTCCATCCGGGATGGCTATTGAGGACGCCCATGATAGGGCCACAGATATCGAAGACGCGCTTGAGCAAGTCATCCCCGGTCGAGCATACGTGACCACACATCTCGAGCCAATCGAGGGTCACGACGCCCGCCACCGTGATTCTCACTTTCCCCACCGAGGGTAGCTCCGACCCGAGGGAGAGGCTAGCTGCGCGCTTCTTCTTCTATCGCTTCGTCTGGCTCTTCAGCGTCCTCCGCAAATTCCACCGGGGCGTCTTTCTCGGCTACAGTGTCGATTTCTTCGATATCGGCGTCTTCGATCGCTTCTGTCTGCTCCCCGTCAGCGTCGATGCTGCCAGAGACTTCGGCTTCGGATTCGGCCTCTTCCCATGGGGCCCGGTCATCATCTGCTCCACTTTCGGATCCGAAAGTTGCAGAGGTTTCCGCCACGTCATCTTCAAAGCTGGCAGATGAAACCGGATCTTCCTGCAGGCCGAGTTCACGCGCGTCGATCCAGCGCCGGAGCATCCGGAAGGCGTCTCCACGCTTGGGATCATCCTCCGGGATTTTGGAAAGCAATTGAATTGCTGCCTGGGCGTAGTCGATAGCGGTTGCGGAATGAATGTTTGTGAGTTCCCGGGGATCCATCTCGCCGTCGCGAATCATCTTACGCGCCTCGGCTTCAATCTCCATATTGCTGCCACCCACGCCAGAGCCGTCGCCCTTCCCTTTCTTGGGACGGCCGCCACCGCCGCCGCCTTCACTGCTGCGCTTTTCGGTCTTGCCGCGCGGTTCGCGTTCGATCGCTGTTGGATAGTTCTTGCCGTCCTTCCCCACCACATGGGTCGGCTCGTCGATCAAGTTCAGCTTTTCCATCTCTGTCCGGCACTTGCGGACCAGGTCGATCGATACGCGGCAAAGCTCAGCGATCACAGCGTTCGATCGCTCCGGCCACTCTTCAAGCGCGGTTTCCACTGCGTTGCGTTTGTCGGCGTTGCTACGATGCAACCCGTTTGTGGCATTGGCGCTCAAGGCAAATGTCAGAGCGTCGGTGCGGCCCCCTTCGCGCACATCTGCTTGAATTGTGGCGTGCTGCGTACGCTTCCGGGCCAGGAATCTGTGAAAGCCGTCCGCCAGCCAGTAGCGGGCGCCGTCATAAAAAACCACGATCGGGGGAAACTCATCACCTGCCTCCATTGCCTCTGCATAGCTGGAGATAACCTCGTCGTTGGTTGCGGCTCGCGTCTGAGTTCCGCCGTAAATATCTATCTGGTCGAGTTGGACGTTCTCGATTTTCATCTGAAAGGTGAATTCAAAGGGGCTTGTTGAAGCTTCAGTCTCAGCTCTCATTCGGCTGGTCTAACTGAAGTAAGAGAAGCCGTCCGGTAAACCAGACACTCACCTCTCCCGCAACAGCAAAGCTGAAGTTTTGAGAGACCGGCTTTCAGTATCGCTGGTTGACGCTGGTGATGCCCGGAGCGCAAGCACAAGGCCGCAATCTTGTGGTGTTAATGGACAATATCGGTGTCGATATGATAACGACGGAAGCCGGCTCGCCAGTGGATCTATCTAGATGAGATCAGAACAAGAACCGATAGATAAGGCGGATCTGGATGAGCCGCTTGAAGAGGGAGCTATCTCCGCTAGCTTGCGCGGAAGAGGGTGCTTTCTTTACCAAACCACCAACTGGTAAATGCGATCATGGCCAGGGCCAAAGCGATCATCGAGCCATAGACCAGCACCAGTTCGCCTACCGTGGCGCTGCCGGAGACAATTTCCTTTATCGCGAGGGAGACGTTGAAGAGGGGGATCAGTGCAGTGGTGGTTGTCAGCTCAAAGCCGGGCATCATCCCAATGAAAAGGGGAATCACTATAGCGAATGTAAATGGAGTCGTAAGGCTTTGCCCCTCCATAACTGTTTTTGCGTAAATGGACAACGAAAGCGTCATCCCTGCAAAGAGGACGTTGATCGGGATGAGGAGCAGCGCCACAAGCAGGATGATTCGGAGCTCCAGTAACTCGAGAATCGCCCGAATGAATTTCCCCGTCATCTCATCGGCGAAGAACGCAACCGAGACTCCCAGCCCGACAATGGACAACAGCGAGGCGATGATGCCAGCCAGAGTGACGGCCAAGAGTTTTCCTGCCAGGATGCCCTTTCGATTCGCGGGCGTGGAGAGCAGAGCCTCCATCGTGCCGCGCTCCTTCTCCCCCGCTCCCAGCTCCAGCGACGCCATCATGCAGGCGGCGAAGGCAATAAAGACGAACAGGTAGGGGATGATTCCTCCCAGGACCTCAGCCAGACGCTCCCGCACGCTTGCCAGATCGCGCTGCCGCACATCCACCACCTTGATCTGTTCCCGGGTGATCCCAAGGCGCTCATATCGCTCGTCCTGCAACTGATTCCTCAGCTTGTTGAGCAACTCGTTCAGGCGCTCGCGTACGATAGGATCGCTGTCTGACTTGTAGTAAAAGTTGATGTAGCCCAGCTTCTCGTTGCCTTGAGTGGCGGCTTCAAAGTCCTTACTGAACAGGAACACGCCATCAAACTCGCCGCTTTCCATCCGTCGGGTTACATCATCAATGTCCACCCCATTCACCACCTCGAGGTCGGCGCCGTCGAATAGCGGCAGCAATGCTCCTGCCTGCCCGGCGTTGACGATTCCCACTGTTAACACCCTTCCCGATTCCTGTTCAACCTGAGCTTGTCTGACCTTTATCGCCAGCAAGATCAGGACAGGAAACATCAGCAGTGGAAGCAGGATCGACGTGATGATAGCCCTTCGATTGCGGAGCAGATCCTTGAGCTCCTTCCGGAAAACCGTGTAGCAGACGTTCATTGTTCCTCCTCCAGCAAATGGATGAACGCAGCCTCCATGGTGGAGTAGGGGGCGCTACGATCGCGGAACTCTGAAAAAGGCGAATCAAATATCTTGTGCCCTTTATGAATCACTACCAAATGGTCGCTTAGTAGACTTGCTTCATCCATTCGGTGCGTTGAAAAGATGACGGTCCTGCCTCGACTTCGTGAATTCTCGATCAGCTTCATGACGCTTTGGGCCGCGAGCACGTCCAGCCCGCATGTCGGTTCATCAAAGATGATAACACTGGGATCGTGAATGATCGTCCGCGCAATGGAGATTCGCTGCTTCATCCCCGTGGACAGCTTGCCCACCCGGCGATCGATAAATTCCTGCAAGTTGAGCAAGTCCACAATCTCGGCCGTTCGCTGCTTCAGCGCATCGCGAGTCATCCCCTGGAGCTGGCCGAAGTAAGACAGTGTCTCACGTCCAGTCAGCCGCTCATAGAGGCCAGCGCTTCCTGTGAGAAAACCGATCTGCGCACGGGCCTCCTCACTATTGGCGCGCGTCTCGTATCCGTTGATGCGGATCGTTCCAGTGTCGGGCTGCAGGAGCGTGGCGATCATGCGAAGCAGGGTTGTTTTCCCAGCGCCATTTGGCCCCAGCAGAGTCGTCACGGCGCCCGGTTGACAAACGAACGACACGTTGTCGACAGCTGTCACAAGCCGCTCCCCGCCCGCCTTCTTTCGCTCCTTGGCGTTTCGCCGGTAGTGCTTGGAGACTTTCTCAATCTCAATCACCGTGCAACCTTCGGTTGGGGGTTGAGGCGCGTCACAGCGTAGCCGCGCTCTTCGAGAAGCTCAGGAATTGAGTCTGCGCCAACGATGTGAAGCGCGCCAACCACAACAAACAGGCATTCGCCGCCCTTGAGTCGCTTGTCTATGCCATCCGCCATTAGCTGATTTCGCTTCACAACGAGCGCTTGTCGGAAAGCTTCCTCAGCAACGCTTCGCTCATTGTCCGGGCCGGACAAGAGTCGTTCCAGGGCTTCATCGTCCCCTCTTTGCCAGGCATCCACCAGGTCTTCGGGTTTGGTGTCTCCGCTCCCTGCGTCCAGCGCGCCTTTGAGCAGTTCGATTTGTGTCGCCATATCGAAGCCCGCAAAGGCGCCGATCTGCTGTTCTATGGTCTCCAGCGGAATGACCTCTTTGCCAGCTGCTTTCGCTTTCCTGATCAACGTTACATCCACGCCTTCGTCAGGTGAATAGTCCGTCCCTGCGAAGCCGAGGCTGGAGAGAATAAGCAGGAAAAACCACGGTTCGGTGTCGTTGTAATCGACCAAATGGATGTCGAAAGGGTACAGGGCCTGATCCAACCCAAAATACAAGTCGCTGGGCAGTAGGTCGAACAACGACTGTCCCTCTTCGAGCCGGGCCTCTCGCCGAAGCGCATCGCGCAGGCCCGTGGCGTCTACTGCGTCCACATCCAGCTCTACAGCGAGTCGTCCGCATTGATTAAAGGCGTCCTGAATATGTGCGGGAAGCGGGTACCAATCATCCTGCCCTACGTGAATTGAGCCAAGAAGGTACGCCTCCGCCCCGTCGCCGCTGATCTTGTAGAACGGTGGAGTAACCGCGCCGCTCGACGTGCTTGCGCAGATCGCCAGCGCTAGCGCGATGCAGCAGATGAAGTGAAATCGGCGGCATGTTCCGACAGATAGGCGCCGAACACCAGCCTGTAACAAACCCATGAGAAACAGTTACCGGGTCCCGCTTTGCTCGTCGAGCGCGGAGTGATCCTGCACGCAATGCTGCGTGACGGTACCGGCTGCTTGACAGTTGGAGGGATGGAGGAGCCTCTTGGTCTTATATCGGGGCCCTCTTTGGCAGTGCGATCTGAACCAGCAAATCGACTGTGTAATCGCTCCTCCTAAACGTGCCACTTCTCGGCCACATCATCATAGCCGGGACGCTTCCATGGGGCTTCTCCAAGGCTTGCCAGACGTTGAGAGACAAGCTGGCTTAGTTGAGCCATCTGCTGTTTGTCCATTGCCTGGAAGTTTGTGGCGAGTTTGGCGTTGTCCTCAAGATGCGCATGAGTGTCCAACCCTACGATGGCGGTCGTGACGCCACTCAGGCTCATCGAGTATCGGATCATCTCGCGCACAGGTAGGTCGCTATTGCGCACCCACCGAACGGTTTTCATGGCGATCACCCCCATATTGCGCTCTTTCGCAAGCGGCAGGATGAGGTCTTCATAGGTTCCATCGTCCGGACGGTCCACGGGGAAAGTCGTCAGAATCGCATCTGGATCGAGCGCCTTTATCGCTGCAGCCAGAATCTTGGCGCCCGAGTGCCCACTGATGCCGTAGCCGCCAATAATGCCTTGTTCCCGCGCTTCCCGGGCTGCTTTGACAGCGCCGTTCTCGGCAATCGACAGGTCCTTGTCTTTTCGCGGCTCTATGCTGTGCAGATGGTAAAGGTCGATCCGATCTGTCTGTAGGTTCTTAAGACTTGTTTCCAGGTCTCTCTTGAATCCGTCGTAGCTGCGATCTCCCGACTTGCTTACCAGGAAGATCTTGTCGCGATGCTTGGCAACCATCGGCCCGATCATGGTTTCTGAGGGGCCATAGACACGCGCGGTGTCCCAATAGTTGATTCCATACTCAAGCGCCTTGGCCAGCAGGCCGTGGGCAGCCTCGACATCGTTTTCGTACGGGCCCGTGAAGACGCTTCCCAAGCCAAGGCCGAGGATTGACACCTCTGCGCCGAGCCGGCCCAGCTTGCGACGGTCCACCTTTATTTTTTCTCCGGGCTTTTCGGCTCCGGGCGTTGCGAACGCTGTAGTGGCGCTGAGGGCGGCGCCGCCAACAGCCAGTTGTTTGAAGAAGTTTCTACGGGAACGAGTAGGCATGGTTGGGGGAGTTCTGTGTTTGCAATCCCAATGTATGGCCGGGATTATGACAGGAGTCCCAAGGGATTCAACTTATTCGATTTTATCCTCGGTAATTCTGCGAAAAGCTAAATTTCATCATGCCCCAGCAAGCTCCTCCCCCTCAGGCCTCACAGACCCCGGAAACGCCTCGCCTGCCAATGGCTTCTCCCGAGCGTCTGGAGATTTCGCGGCAGGAGGCAGTACAGCTGGAGGCATTGGCTCAGCAGCCTTTTCATCGCCGTCTGGGCTACTACTTTAGCCGTAGCGGCCCGGGATGGATGCAGAGCGCGATGACGCTTGGCGGCGGTAGCGCTGTTGCATCACTTTCTTTAGGGGCGAATTTTGGTTACGAGCTCCTTTGGGTGCAACCGCTAGCCATGCTCATGGGCATTATCATGCTCATGGCTGCCGCTCATCAAACGCTCTCAACGGGCGAGCGGCCATTCGAGGCTATGCGCAGGCATGTCAACCCGCTACTGGCCTGGGCCTGGGTAATTGCCACCATCCTTTCCACAATTGTCTGGGACTTCCCTCAATTTGCATTAGCAGCGGGAGTCACCGAGGACATTGTCCTCGCCACCACTGGTTGGATCCCACAAGGCGGCGCGCGCTCCTTTTATCTTTTGGGTATTGGTTTTGCGATCCTTCTGGGATGTACCGCTGTAGTCTGGAATTACAACCGGGGCAGGCGCGGCGTAAAGATCTTCGATACCACGCTTAAGACATTGATCTGGGGTATCTTACTTTGCTTTCTGGTCGTGATTGTCCGGGCCAGTTTGGCGGGGCATGTGCCGTGGGCCAAAGTCTTCGCAGGTTTCATTCCCTCGAGGTTGCCTACAGACGCCTATGGAGTGACCACAATCATGGCCGCATTTGGCGCCGCCGTAGGGCTGAATATGACCTTTCTTTTTGGTTATAGCCTGTTAGCTCGCGGCTGGGGTAGGTCGCACCGGGGCTTGGCCCGCTTCGACCTCATCACCGGCATGTTCATCCCCTACACGCTGGCGACAAGTCTCATGGTCATTGCATCCGCCATCACTCTGCATGGTGAGATTCCCTATGGCGCCCATATTAGCCCCATCCAGGCCTCTGCAACCATCGCTGCCAGCGGCGCCGGAGAATTCTTTGGACGCGTGCTTTTTGGATTAGGCATCTGGGGGATGGGTGTGAGCACAATTATCATGCACATGCTCGTCAGTGGTTTCGCTCTCTGCGAGATCATGAAGTGGCCTACCGACGGCTGGCGCTATCGGCTCGCATGCCTTCTTCCAGCTCCAGCCGTTACCGGCGTGCTCTTCTGGCCAACCTTGCAGACATATATCGCGCTGCCGACCTCCGCCGTTAGTAGCATTCTCCTCCCCATTGCCTACATCGGCTGGTTCTTCCTCAACAATAACCGCAAGTTCCTCGGCGACGATACCCCCCGAGGCTGGATCGCCAAGATCTGGAATATTGGCATGCTCCTCGCCATCACCCTGGCAAGCGCCAGCGCCGCCTTCTACATCTGGACACACCTGTAGGCGCCAATGGAGGCCTGCCAAGGGCGCGCGCATACGTATCAACGGTCTTCGCCGTCCCTTTCACTTTTCTGTTCTCGGGTCTCGGAACATCAACGCATCGAGTTGTTTGCGCACGGCATCAAAATCTATCACATAGGCGTAATGATGGTTTCTCTCCGGCCTTTCCGGGTTGAACTGGAGGCGCCCTTCGTCATTGATGGTGATTTCTCCCGCGGGTGAGTTTTGCCAAAGCTCGCGGCTCTTTGGTCGGCACGCGTAAAGGAGTCTCAATTGGTCCCACGTGCACCGTTCCTGAGATTCACCGTCAAAATAGCCTTCGTAGGCTCGGCGTATGATATGATCTTCCTTCTGCTTGGCGAAATCAGCTCCCAGCCAAAGCTTGCACCCACTCCCTCCAGCAAAAACAGTAGGAAACTCTGCAGGCAACATCGATAGTTCGACTTGGGCTGCTGGAATATCCGTCCTGTAATTGAACCCGCAACTCCCGTCGGGAAGTCCCGCATTTCCATTTCCGCCGGCTGCGTAGAACGCCACCTTCCGGCGCACCAATTCGACTCCGTCGAGCGGGCTGTGCTCGTCAGGTCCGGATTTGAGCAGGTTGGCTATATTAGTCGCCGGGCCCACGACCACCAGCGTTACGCTCTTATCGGGCTGGGCTGCAAGTATCTTCCGATAGAGCTTCACCACGTCAGGGGCTGATTCTTGAGTAAGATCGTGTGGATAATCAGCCACGACTGGCGCCATGAATAGATCTTTGGAATATGGGGCGCCGTCCTTGATTGATCCCACTGGCAGATCCGGTCTCCCATACCAGGTGTTCACCGCATCGACAAACGGGACTGCAGCCGGATGCCCAATGACCACCCCCACCGCGAGAATTTCAATCTCACCGCGGTCCGCAAGTCCGTGCAGCACAGCGAGTGCGCCTGCGTCGTCAACATCGCCGCCCGGGTCTGTGTCGAAGATCACGCGTACGGGCGGTCTATCGTTCGGCCTTTCAGTATTATCATTCGCCAAGGCGCAGACAGTGAAAAGGAAGAGAATGGCGCCACAGGCGATCCGTGAAGCCACGAGGAGTGGGGTAGGCGGGTTCGCGTTCATTAAACCCTTACTACAGGAGCAAGTTGCCTTCGCCAGAAGGAGATCGGTTTTTAAGAAAACTTGTGTTTACCTTAGGGGTGATCAACCGACATCGGGCGGGCGTTGTCGTCTCTCACTCGGTCCGCAGCATAAAGGATCGCGCCCAGACTTACCGCGCCCTCTCGGAGTGTCCATTCCCGTATGTAGGATTCTCTCCTGAAGGGGAGATAGGTCAGGCGGCTCACTTTTTCTTCCAGATCCGTCAGCAAGTGGCGCACGACGAAGCTTCCCAAGCCTCCGCCAAGCACAATACCGTCAGGGTTGAACAGGGTCGTGACACTTGCCAGTCCTCGCGCGAGACACTTGGTAAAGTGTTGCATAACAGCCTGCGCTTCTGGCGATCCCTTCAAGAAAGCCTCGGTTATATCCTCGGGCTGCTTCCAACGCTGGGTCTCACTTGCACCAATCGCATCTGCAATTCTTAAAAGTCCCGGCCCTGAGCATACTGCCTCCACGCAACCCCTGCTTCCACACGGGCACTGGATCTCCAGGGCGTCGACCCGCAAATGTCCTATCTCGGCGTTTCCGAACGGGGAGGTTTGAAACAGCTCTCCGTTTACAACCATGGCGCCTCCCACACCCGTACCCAGCGTCACGTAGAAGAGGCTGCTGAACCCGCCATCCTGGCCTGCGATTGCCTCCGCAAGGCCTGCCGCGTCACAATCATTAATCAAGAACAGGCGCATACCTGTTTCCGCTTTTACCTTCTCTGCGACCGGGAAGTTATCCCAACCGGCTTCGTGAATGCAGAGAAGCGGGCGGTTTCTGCTGCTGTCAATGTTGCCCCCAAACCCAAACCCGATTGCCTTCACGCTTCCCGCGTCGACCTTGGTTTCTTTAAGCAACCTTGTGCTGAGGCCTAGCAGGGTTTCGAGACTTTGCATTGCGATGTTCCCTGGCGGGCGCTTCACGGCCAAAGTCCGGTAGGGACGCCGACCGTCAAGTGAGATGGTAACAACCAGCTTGGTCCCGCCGCTTTCCCAGCCAATGTAAGCCATACCCTCCCTTATACCCTCGGATGTTCCAGTTTCTCCCAGCTCTTTCTAAACGCCTTCTCCGAATTCAGGACCATGGGCGCGTTGAAAAAGTTGTTAAGGTCCTCTACCCAAATGAAGAACGACTCGACCCCGAGCATCGCGTACTTGCGCATCTCCAGTGGTGTCTTCACGCCTACGATTAGCTCCGTCCCCAGCTTGTGCCGATCGATGACGCTCTGGAACTCGGAGATGATGCTTTCCTTGTCCACTTGGACAAGTGGATGCCAGATCGAGCCGTATGGGGTTACGCGCCGAGCGCCGAAATGTACTGCCATAAGCAAGGTGGCCAAATCTGCAATACATGTTGCAAGCACCTCGTGTCCCTCTTGCGTCAGCCGGGCAATTGTTCGCAGGCCTTCGCGAGTTGCGGGCGCCTTGATACGAATTTTGGGGTCCAGGGACAGCGCCCGTTGCGCGTTATTCATCATTGTTTCCTCATCTCCGGCCTTCAACTGATAATACACGGGTCCCGCGCTCAACTCGCATAGTTTCCGTAGAAACGCATCCGGGTGAGAATCTGCGGCAGCGATTATGTCCGGATTGGTCAGGATGCCTTCGAAAACTCCATACGAAATCCAATCTGCGATTCCGTGCAGATCATTTCCACAGATCCACAGTCTCATAGGTTTTCCTGGTTGATGGCTCGCGCGGTTTTGTCCTGCTCCCGCCATGGGGTCGTCATCGCTTTCAGCGACGGATCGATCAGTTCACACAGCGTATGCAACAGGAACTGGTGGCATTCCTGGATCCTGGCAGTGGTTTCGCCTTCCACAAGGAGGACAAGGTCTGCGGCATACCTGCACGGCTCGCCGTTTCCGCCAAGGAAGGCTATAGTCCGCATTCGCCGGGCCTTTGCCTGTTTGAGTGCTCGGAATACATTTTCACTGGAGCCGCTAGTCGAGAAGGCCAGTAGAACATCTCCCGCCCGTCCATATGCGTCGACCTGCCTGGAAAACACCTCTGCAAAGTTGTAGTCGTTTCCAATTGCAGTGAGATCCCCGCCATGGGCGCTGAGATTGATTGCTGCAAAAGGCGCTCGATCGCCATCGAAACGGCTCACAAGCTCCGTGCTTAGGTGCCCGGCCTCAGCCGCGCTGCCTCCATTGCCGCAAGTCAGGATTGTTCCTCCCTGCGCCAGGCAGTCAATGATCCACGCAGCTGCGGTCTCAAGTTCATCGCCCAGTGGGCGCAAGCTGCGCAGCAATCGTCCTGCTTCCTCGATGTTTTCTTCGAGCCGCCGCTGGGGATCCTTTTCTTCCGTCCGCATATTCCCGCAGACTCTCGACTCTCATAGCGCCCATCAACGACACCCCCGGTCTTACTAAAAACCGGAAGGCAAGCGCTCGTAAGAATTATCCGCGAACCAAAGCATTCCCTCCGGTTTGGGCCGTCGCATCTACAAAACCATTATTATGTAAAACCTGCACAGTAGTTGAGCTGAGTGGCGTCGCTAACTACCCACTGTCCCTGTTCACTGCCGCGAGGGTTCAGGATTCTCGCGGTCAAACACTAACCTCGCTACAACATGAAAAGAACCCTGATAACGACCTTCCTGTGCATGCCCCTGTCCGTTTTTGGCGCATGGCAGATTATCGATGACTTCAACGATGAAGACTTCTCAGATTGGAACATGTCCTGGGACACGCCGGGACTGTTCACCCCCATCGAGATCCCCAGTGAACCACCCGCCACAGGACTCTTCCTGGAGTCCACCGGATTCGGAGAGTGGGACAACAACACATGGATCAGCAAGGAGATTCCAGGCGGTATTCCGGTGGATGGCAGCGCCACGATCTACTTCCGCTTGATCATGGCTGGTCTCGACAACAACTTCCAGTTCGGCACGAGCGATATGCCGCTGGAAGTAGACGACGCTGACCTTCACCCCCAGTACAGCATTCCTAACACGATCCATCCGGGTGCATGGGGCGACTTCAATGCCCTCATCCGGATGACCCAGGACAACGGGTTCATCTTTGAGCACCGCGACGGCGGGGCATATGTGGCCACTAATCCGGCCTACGAGTTCGCGCTTAACGAATGGTATGAGTTTTGGCTCTACATCGAGAATGTCGTGGAGCAAAACAACGAAGGCGCTGACGTTTATGGCCGCATGACAGTCTATATCAAGGGGCCGGACGACAGTGAGCCCCAGGTAATCAATGTAGGCACATCTGGTCAGCCTGTCGCCCGTTTCCGGCGTGCGCCGCTAAACGAGGCCATGGAACGTCAGCCTTTGCGGTATGTGCTTGTGGCAACGAACTCGGGCGCGGGCGATAACCCGAATGCCGGCGATGCGTTTGTGATCGACGATATTGCCGTCTACCAAGGGGGACTTTCACTGACTGCTCCGGGAGAAGACGAAGGCGAAGACTGGCATGGCTATCCGATCGACGAAGCTGGAAATGTCGACGCTGCCGGTTGGCTTGGACACGTCAACATCACCTACGATCCGTGGGTTTGGAGCTTCTCTCTGAATGAATGGCTCTACGTCGACCCTGCTGCCGTAACTGAGCAGGGCGGATGGATTTATATTCCGCGTTGAGTCAGGGCTCTCTGCTAACCGGTACCCTTGGGGGCGGCCTTCGGGCTGCCCCCATGACCCTTGCCTTGCATGCGTTCAGGGCCCCCTTCCCCGGAAACCCCAAACACCCTTTCGCAGATGATCAACTCTACTTTGCACTGCTTCCGCTTCTCTATTCTTACAATTCTCGCATCACCATTAGCCGCGTTTGCTCAATATGTAGATGCAGAGGAGTCCGTGAACGACGATGATGTCGTGATACTTTCTCCGTTCGTAGTCGACGCCACAGAAGACCGTGGCTACGTCTCTACAAACGTTCTCTCCGCCACCAGTCTCAACTCCCTCGTCCGGGACCTGCCCGTGCCCGTCGAGATCATTAATGAGGAGCTTATTGAGGACCTCCAAGCTACAGATATGCGTGAGTCTCTGGAATATTCCGCTGGGGTGTACATGAGTGACTTTGAGAACTCTCGCGGCGCAAATACTCCCGGCCCTACAGGAGGCAACACAAGCGGTTTTCGTGATGCTTCGCCTTCAAGCATTGGCAACCTTAACAGCAGTATACAGAACACGATCAGCATTCGCGGCTATGCTGTTCCGAACAACCAGCGTTTTGGCTTTCGCGTGGGCGCCACGGTGCCACGGTATGGCGTTGTGCTAGGAGGCTCTACAGACACCTCCAGCATCTCTCGACTGGAAGTCGTCCGTGGGCCTCAGGCTCTCCTATACGGGATCAATGTTCTCTCTGGCATCGTCAATATCATCCCCAAAGAGCCGCTTTCCGAGTATCGCTTCGAAGTTACAGGCTCCGTGGGCAATCTCGACTTTGAACGCGCAACCCTCGATGCAACTGGTCCCATCTTCAAGAATGACTTTGGCATCTTGGCCTTCCGTATCATGGGAGCAACCCAGGACGAAGGTTCCGAGACCGACTTCCGCACAGAGGAGCGCAATGAGTTGACGACCCAGCTCAAGCTGACGTTCGGTAAGCGCTTTCACGAGCTCCTGCTTGAGGGTCGCTACGCCGATCTTCGACAAACCGGCATCGGCATCCAATACCTTAGCGACAGCCAACCAACAGGCCAGTTTTCAAGCTTTACCTGGCTCAACGAGTTTGGTGAACGATTCCAGTTTGGTCGCGACAACCCGGATCAGCCGGTCACTACAATCAGGAATGAGACATTTCCGAGTCCGTTGGTCATGCGGCCAGATATGTCATACGACTTCACCGACAGGGGGCGCAACTACCGCATCAGTGGCCCCGATACCTATTTTGATCGAAAGGAGCGGACATTCCTGGGCCTGCTTCGCATGAATTTTAGCGAGAACTTCAACGGAGAGTTCGGCGGGTATTATGTAGAGCAGGAACAAGAAGAGTTTAACGTCGACCTGCGGTCATTTACCGGCGGCATGGGCCCGATTAATCCAACATCAGATCCCGGGACCTCCTTTGGCCGTCCAAATCGGCCCAATGGCCAGCAGCTTACCTGGTTTTCCAATCCGGAAGTGAACTTGGGCCGTGCGATAGAAGACTTCATTGACGATCCGGTCTACGACATCGGCTGGGGGGTGGGGGAGACGTTTGCATACCCAATCTTTCCCAGTTCCTCGCTTCCAAAGATTCCCACGGAGGTACCCCCAGCGCAGAATCCAACGACAAATCCTTCCAACTACGAACGCAAGTTTGCCCGATACATCTGGTATTCACGCCCAACAGACGCCACGACGCTACAGTTGCGAGCGCGTCTGGCATACACTTTCGAAACAACTGCCTTTGGCCTCGATGCCAAACACCTGCTCTCTGGCGGCTGGCAATATATCGAGGACGAGATCGAGTTCTACGACATCGGGTTTGGAGGCGAAAACGAGACGTCCTACTACTCTGCGAATGAGATAAATCCCCAGAACAACCGTCTGGCAGACGACCCCGTTTACTTCAGGAAAAGCATATTTGATCTCGAGCCGCTTCGTTACAATGGCGAGAACCTTGCCATCCTGGCCCGCCCAAACTTCAATCGTCTCGGCGACTTCAAGGCGGGCACATCCCTTGGCGGTGATTATCACCTTGCCCGCTCTGGTCGTAAGGAGGCCAAGCTCTGGTATCGTGGGTTGTATGGGCTCTATCAGGGCAAGTTTGCCAATGACCGCCTTACGCTCATCGGCGGCTTGCGGCGCGATCAATACCAGGTTCGCGAGCGGGAGTTTTTGGTAGCCATCGATCAGGATCGCGAAACGGATGTCTGGCAAGGCTCCACCAACCCAGTGACGCCTTATTTCTTTGGCGACGGAACTGGCCCTTTCATCCGTCCGGTGGGTATGCCAGACGGTTTCGCAGAGAAGGTGCAGGCAGATTATGAGTTGCTTCAGCAACGCCAGCCTCATGGCACGATTGAGTACAATTTCGACGACTACGAGACCTTCGACACCCGCACAGCGGGCATAAGCTTCCGTGTCACGGATTGGCTCTCGGCCTACTATCTCTATTCTGAGGGCGTCTTTCCGAACACGGGGCAGCGCGATGGCAATTATCAGCCCATCGATGCGGAGCAAACCACCAACAACGAGATTGGATTCAAGTTCGACGTGTTTGACGGTAAGGTCTCCGGAACGATTTCAGTTTACCAGATCAAGAGAGAGAATGCTGTCTTCTACTGGGGCGCCGCACCGAATCCCGGTATCTGGCACGGCGGTCCCAATGGTCCAGAGGATCCGAATTTCAGGAATCGTTTCTCCCCTCAAGCCACCCGCGGGCCCAACCATGGCTACAAGAGCAGCACAGAGGCCCTTCCTGTCGCCTACTATGTGAATATGGATGCCGTGGTGCAGGCTTTCCAGGAGCTCGGCAAGCCGTTGCCATTTGATCCGAATTCGCCAATTCAAAGCCAGGCCCTCAGCGACTATGGCGCCCGCGAAGTCACTTCATCCCAGATTCAGGATTCCCCTCTCTCCAGTATCTGGAGCTATTGGGTTCTGGCGGACTATAATACAGTACAAGCTCAGGACCCCAATGTGGACCCCTTGCGCCGCGCCTTTGACATTGCCGCCAGCAGCCAGGATTTCCCCGGTCTTCCTTTCAGTTACTTCGGCGCCCAGCAAGCCGCCAACAACAACCCGAGCGTTGGCGCAACGGGAGCAAACGTAACCTACGAGGAAGAGGGAACGGGCATTGACGGTCAGTTTATCTTCTCCCCATTCAAGGAAGGAAACTACCAGATCATCTTCTCCTTCTCTCACCAGAAGAGAGAGGTTGTGGGCAATGGTCTCAATCTGGTAGATGCTGCAGATCTGGAGACAGGCGAAGTTTTCGGCACGCCCTACGATCTTTGGGTTGTGCTACTCGGGCCTGAGAACTTTGAGGATCCTACTCGTGCATCTACCTTCAATGGGGAAGGAATTAACGGGCTCGATTTATCGTTCATTCCAGACACTTCACTGAAGCTCTGGAACAAGTATGCCTTTACTGAGGGGGTCCTCAAGGGTCTCGAACTTGGCGCGGGACTCCAGTATGTTTCATCGGCGCCGACTGCGATTCCAATAGGTGGTCAGAATTTGGCCCGGAACGCTTATCCCACGCCAGATACGCCGTCGCGTATCGAGGCAGATGCTGCGATCAGCTACCGCTTTACGCTCTGGGACGCCGACTGGCGTGTTAGCCTGCGCATAGACAACCTCCTGGATGACGATTACGACGTCGCCTACGTCTCCTACGAAAACGAGTTCGGGAAGATCGAGCGCCGGCGGACAGAGGTCTTCTACGCACCCCGACGCTACAGGCTGAACCTGGCGATCGCATTTTAATGGGGTTGGATTGGGGGGGTCAGGAGCCGGGCCCTCAGGGCCCGGTGTCCTCCGGTCCGCATAACATGCAATCAATCAAAGACCATGAATTCATTGTTTAATCGTGTTCCAAAGTTTTACCCGGCGCCTCTGCTAGTGCTTCTTTCCCTTCTTCTTGCAGGCGTTGATTTAATGGCCGCCGTTGAAGACGAGATTCTTGATCGGTATGAGCAAATCATCCTTTTGGAGTCTGCACCATCTGTGAGCCAGGGAATGGGCTTTGCGCAATCCCTCTCGGAAGAAGGAAGGTGGCCAGACCTCGACTACGACTCTACCAGCGTTAGTGGATGGGATCCAGACACGCACTTGAAGCGTGTGCGTCTCATGGCCCTTGCCCTCGAGGCTTCCAATATCAGGGATACGCAGAAACCACCAATCATGCTTGCCATCGATCGCGCGGTGCAGGACTGGGCCAATCACATGTATCAGTCAGACAACTGGTGGTTCAATGAAATCGGATCGCCGCAGCTGGCGCGAGATACCTTGGTACTACTTCGCGAGAATGCGTCGCAAGCGACGCGGCAGACCCTGCTCGACATCATGGCCCAACACAAAATCGCCGGTACAGCAACGAATCTGGCGTGGAGCGCCGAAATCGCATTCCATTATGCGTGCTTTACAGACAACCGGGAGCTCCTGGCCACCGCCGCCGACCGCGTCTGGCAAGAGGTAACGGTAGGCGCCGCAGAGGGAATCCAGATCGATGGAAGTTTCTATCAGCACGAGGAGCGTCTAATGACCTGGGGATATGGCCGTTCGTTTCTGGATATCATGTCGAAACTTGCCTGGCAGCTTCGCGGCACGGAATGGGAGATGCCAGCGGAGAAACGATCGATCATCGACAGCTACATACTCGATGGCGCTCAGTGGATGCAGCGTGATGGCTTCAACTCTCCTTCAGGCCTGGATCGTGCCGTTACGCGCCAGCGTCATATGGACGAGGCAAATATGAGATCCATTCTCACGCTGTGGCGTGATGTGAGTTCTGCCCGGGCCGGTGAGATACAGGCGCTGATCGACCGTCAAAATGGTTTCGGTGATCCACTCGTAGGTATGCGTGTATTTCCCTTGGGAGACTTCGCGGCATATCAGCGGCCCACAGCCGCCATTCTGCTCAAAACTGTTTCTGACCGCACGTTGCTCACTCAATCGATCAATGGCGAGAATCTGCTGGGAGTTCCATACCTGACCTGTGGAGATCATTATATTCTTTCCAATGGGAGAGAGTATTTTGATCTGCCGCCTGTCTGGAATTGGAACAAGCTGCCCGGCCTCACCACCCCTGATGGCGACAGCGAACCCATACGCAGACCCTTCACCGGAGGCGTAACCGATGGCGAAAGCGGTCTTTTCACCATGGACTATGCGCGCGAACGGGATGAAGACACATTCGAGGTTCGCAAAATGTGGGCGTTTCACCGGGGGATGATGGTATGCCTCCTCGGCGGATGGACGCTGAACGGCGCATGGGACGACCTATCCACCTCGCTTGATCAGTGCCTGGTTCAAGGACCGATCGAATACTCGATCAACGGCTCGCGGACCACGATCGCCGAAGAAGACACAGAGATTAGCGGTGCGGAATGGGTGCTGCACAATGGTATTGGCTATATCCCCTTGAATCCGGAGGAGCTGCTTCTCCGGAGCGGTCTCCAGGAGGGATCATGGCAGCGAATTAATGAATCTGGGTCGCCGGATCAGGTATCGCTACGCGTTCTCAATCTGCAGATCCGTCATGGCGGTGCTCCGGCGTCTTCAGGGTACATAATCGTTACCAAAGCATCTCCAGAAATCCTCGACGAAATTGTTGAAGACCTTCCCGTCGTCCTTGCCAATGAACGGTCCCTTCAAGCCATTGAGTTTAGGGATGGCGTTCGCATGGCTGCATTCTTTGAGGCTGGGGGAGTCGGAGAAGGCGACACGGGCGGCCCAGCCTTGAATGTGGATCAACCCTCTATTGCGCTCTGGAGCAGAACTGGCGCGTGGCTTGCAGATCCTACTCATGTGGGTGGGGAGATCGTTGTCACGCTTGATGGGGTGGCCCAGACCCTCACGCTGCCGGAGCAGGGCTTCTCGGCGACGACGGTGGAGGATTGGCAGGGCTATTCAGTCCTCGCCAATGGCGCGGTAGACACGCTGGGGTGGGTGGGTTGGTTGAATATCGCCTACGACCCGTGGGTGTGGAGCTATACGCTCGGACGCTGGGTATTTGTGGGTGATGAAGGTTTCCTTGAAGAGGGGATATGGGGCTATGTTGTCCGCTAGCCTGGAATTGGAAATAGCGAGTCTTATCAGCTCCTGCAACCGCCATCGTCTTTGCTTTGCTCCTCTGTTTGATTCCGCCGCCATTACACAAGCCGCAACTTCGGTGGAGGCGCCCTTCATAAGGGAATGGGTTACATCCGCTAAATACTCTACCGAATGGCAAGGAGGTTGAGACGCCACTTGTCGATCAAGGTGAAGCCTAGTAATTCCCTAGGCCGTCTGGCCAAGCGTCTTCAACCAGCCGATGGTAAAGGTGAGGCCTGCGAAGCTCCCAGGTCACTTCGCGAAAACAGCCCCCATTCCAGGTCCTGAACTCAGGTTTGCGGGGGACATCGGCTATGGTGAACTCCTGATCTCCCTCATTCCATGCAAGAAAGTCCCCCTTCCGGTCCACAATACAGCTGCCCAGCGCCTCATTTCGAGCCACAAGCATGCAGACCTGGTTGTTCAGGGCATGCATCCGCATAATAGCCTTCCAGCGATCCTCGTTGAAGATGGGCTGTCCCTGTGTAAAGCGGTCCGCACGAAGATCTCCCATTATAGGCATGCACACGAATTCTGCGCCGTTTAGTGCGCATAGACGCGCAGACTCCACGAGCGTTGTGTCCATACAAATGTTTATCCCGACGCCTCCTATCGGCGTCTGGTGAACCTGAAAAGTATCGCCGGGAACGATTCCTGAGAATCCTTCCGAACTGGCAAGGTGCGCCTTGCGGTAGATCCCTTGGATTTCGCCCTTGGGATCGATCAGGACAGCGCTATTGTGAAAGAGCCCGTCACTTCGCTCACGCAGCCCCACAACAATGGAGGCGCGATGCTTGCGGGCTAGCTCCTGAAAAGGGGCCGTGGCCGGTCCCGGCACGTCCACGCCTTCTGTAAGTTCATCTTCGCCCCCGATAATAAGTTCGGGCGTTACAATGAGATCGGGATGTTTTGAACAGGCAGCCTCAACCAAACGGCTCCAAAGATGGACTTGTTCGGCAATCTTCGAGCCATGCCTCGATTGTGGATCACGGAATCGCCGTGACTCGGTCGTCTCTGCTACCAGGCATATTCTTGCGCTTTCACGTTCGATCGGCACAGCCGCTTCCACAACCGGCGCAGACCACCTGCTGTATCCACTCGACGACCACCGGAATGCATAGCGAACGGTAATGCTCTCAACGCCCTCTGGCGCCCGTCCTGCATAGGTAAACTCGATTACGCCATCCCCTTTCTTTGTGGGGACGAGGAAATTCCAAGGCAAACGGCCAAGCCGGTATTCATCAGAGCGGGCATTTCCCCAAATGACGATTGCGACCAGCGAATCTCCGGGCTGATCGATGCCCGAATATTCTACCTGTGCCCGAATCCGGCAGGCTTTCATGCCGTCAAGCCCACTGATCCTGAACTGCCAACCACCCACACAGGAGCGCGTTCCGCGGCCTTTCAGTGCATATGCCCCAGAATCGCGGTTGGCGATCGGCTGGAACTCCTCATGTGGCGCCCACACTTCAGCCTGATCAATCTTTGTTTCGCCGCGTCCTGAGATCATGTGTCTTGGCTGGAGTCTGGTTAGCGGGACCGGATCAATTTAATTCTGCGATGGCCAGCAGGAGTTGAAACCTCAATCAGGTTCTTGCCCACATTTACAGTAACATCAGGCGTCTCTGGCAACGGTCCTTTTCCTGCGGATGCATAGATTGCCGCTACTTCGTAGGCTTTTACCAGCTCCGAAGACTTCCAATAGGGATAAATTCCGGCGCCTCCGAACAAGTGGCTGTTTGTCCATCCCGGTCGAGGCGCTACAATCTCGACGTGGGCGGAGCCTTCGATGCGTGTGAGCTGGGCCAAGAGGGAGTAACTATCCTTTGTGACGATTCCTGCACGCCGCTCACCCGCCTCGTGACTTTCCTGCGAATCATCGACATACTGCAGCCCATAACCGCCGCACCAGAGAAAGAGGTTATCTCTGCAATCATGGTAGAAGAGGTGCAACTCGCCATGCTCGAGCACCACGGTGTGTGTCCACACTTTCCCCAGCACACGGCCAAGGTGGTCCTCAAAGTCATATGAACTAGTAAAGGAGTCTTCAGAGATAGATTCCTTTGTCGGCCGGGTGCGAAAGCACCACGTTTCGCCATCCATCGAAACACCGGTGCGGTTTGCCCCAAGGTCTGGCCCGCCGCAGCCCGTTACAATGAATCCAAGACGGGAGTCATAGGAATGTTGGAAATACTTGATCCCCATCTGCCAATAATTGCCGGATTTTGGCTGCCCCACGGGGTATAATCGGGCGGATCCGGGGCCTGTCTTCAGGACCAGTCCCGCCTCTGGCGCCGCCTTCGTAATTGTCTCGCTATCTTGTGGAAGAGGCTCCTCGCGCGCGCTCCAGAAGGGCGCGCTTTCCGGCAGCAACAACGCAGCAAAGCTAACGCTTGAGAAATAGGGTGCTCCCGGGGCTATGTAATTCTCCGCAACGGAGTAGTTGGGAGATCTGAACCCCGGCTCATAATAACCAGCGTTATTCAGGCAGCCGCCTTCGTAGAAATACTTCAGACTTGCCGACGCCACTCTTCGGCAAATTCCTGGAGTGGGAAGATCAAGACCAGTTATGCATGACCATACGAACGGACTAACCGATGCAAATCGATAAGATAGCGATCTTCCGTACGGCGCCATCCCCCCACGAGCGTCGAAAAAGTAGAGATAGCTTTCCAGGAAGTTATCAAGTTCCACGCGCACGCGGCCGAGATACTTGCTTCGCCATTCCTCATCAAAGTGGCACAAGATGAGATTATACAAATGGAATCCCCATGCATTGTAGTAGTCGATTCCGCGGTTGTTCCCATCGATAAACCAGCCCTTCCCGAGGCTCCACCCGAGTAGACGGTCCCACTTTTCGTCTAGCGCCTTTCGGTTGTAGCTAACACCTGCCCGGTCGAGCAAGGGCGCGGGCAGCATGTGGAAATACCAGTGGTTATTGTCAAAAGAGTCGACCTCTGTCAGTCGCACCATGAACTCGCTTACCCGCAGCTTCTCCACTGCGCTAAGCGGATCCCAGAAGGCTTGCGGTGCTATCAGCATGGATAACGCTACGCAGGTTCCAAAGGCAGAGAATCGCTCATGGGCGCCCCATGATCCAGCACTCTTTGAGTCCACGCCTTCCAACACCCATTTCAAATACGGTTCTGTGATGTCTCCGTCGTATCCAGCCACTTTGTACGTCCCGCACCCGGCAACGATCGAAGCCGCCAACACCATGCTCCTTTCCATCGCCTCCTTGATACCGTCTTCCGAGCCAAGCGCTTCAACATAACCGGGATCGCCCTTGGGGAAGTTCAGAAGGGTTCGTGAATCCTTCTGCGACACATGATTGAGGAAGCCGGATATAAACCGGCCCGCAATTCGTTCCCAATGCGCACGCCCATAACCAGTAAACGGTGAATTATCAGTAAGGGGCGTCAGGCCAAGAAGTGTGTCGCTTGATATCATTACCACGTTTCAGTGTCGCCTTTTCCACAATCACTTGCCTCAACTTTTCTCAACGCGCCTTCCGGTTTTATTTAAAACCTGACTTCCTCTTCAGCTTCTCTATCTTGCTGATAAGAATCGCTACTTCGGCTCGTGAAGGCGGCTCCGGGGGCATCCTTCGAAGCGCCGGGAACTACTTCTACTTTCGATGGAAAAGCGTGTTACCCAAGCCACTGTCGCAGCCGTCGCAAAGGTCAGCCAAATGACTGTTTCGCTGGCGCTGAAGAATCATCCCAAGATCAGTCCCAAGACGAGAAGACATGTTCAGGAGGTCGCCCGGCAGCTCAAATACAGGCCAGACCCCATGCTAAGCTCCCTGGTGGCCTACCGTCAGGCTCAGCGTCCCGCCCAATATCAGGGCGCGATTGTCTGGGTGACAAACTTCGACACTCGTGAAGGCTGGCGATACAGCAACCACTACGTGGGTTACATGAACGGCGCAAAGAAGCGCGCCGAGCAACTGGGGTATGGATTTGAGGAGTTCTGGCTAAAGCAGCCCAACCTAACGTCACGCCGCGCAGTCGATATTCTTTCTGCGCGAAACATCAATGGTCTTATCATAGCTCCCCAGCCGAGCGCCCATAGTATTCTCAATCTTCAGTGGGAGCATTTCGCCGCAGTTAGCATTGGTTACAGTCTGGAGCAGCCGCTTTTGCACACTGTATCAAATTGTCACTTTCGGTCCATGGCTACGGTGCATAAGCAATTGCGGAAGCTCGAGTACAGGAAGATCGGCCTGGTAATGCCCCAGAAGCACGACGAACGGGTTGGCAATAGCTACCTCGCCAGCTACATGCTCCAGAACAGCCTGCAGCCGAAGGAGGACCAGGTTCCTCACCTGTTTATCGACGAGTGTAACGAATCTGCCTTTCTTGTTTGGTATAGGCAGCATCGGCCAGATGCGATCATAACGTTCGCCTACATGCCGTTAATTACCTGGTTGCATAAAATCGGAGTGGAGTGTCCCCGGGATGTTGGCATCGCCCTGCCGAGCATCGAGGAGGATTCAGTCGAGTATGCAGGCATCGACGAGCTAACGGAGGAGGTTGGCGGCAGGGCGGTTGAAGTCCTTGTAGGCATGCTTCATCGCCATGAAACCGGAGTGCCAAAGGTTCCCCAAATGACGCTTCTGGAGGGAATCTGGAGAAACGGTCAAACGGTGAGGGTAATGCGTGGAATGCGTCGCAAGCATTCCGCCCGTAGAGGTTTGGTTTCTGCAGCTAGTAGCTGAACCACGTTTATAGGAAAACGTTCACGCGCCTCGTGTGGGGAAGCGCCTTCGCGTTGGGTTCCGGTCTGAGGACGAGGCGGCCAGCATTTAATTCTCTGGCCCGCCCTTCAAATCACGTGAATGAGTAAGCCAACCAGAGCTCTGCCTGAAGCAACGTTGCCTGACGATGCGCCGGGAATGCATGAAAACCTGCGTCGCAACTACGCCCTTCATGCGTTGGAGGGTGGCATGTTCATGGGTGCATTGGCGTTCCTTTCTGCCGAGACGGTGATGCCGGCAATGATTCATTCACTTGGCGGCCCGTCATGGCTCGTTGCCCTGATGCCGGTCATGATGATGCTGGGGATCACTTGGCCTCCATTGATCACAGCGCACTGGGTAGAGCGGCAACCGCGCCTTAAATCTTTTGTCCTTCTGTTTGGAGTCGTTCAGCGTCTGCCATTTCTTGTTGCTGGCCTCTTCCTCTTCCTGGCGCAGCAAAGTCCAAACTGGCTTCTTATTGCTGTCGTAGCACTCACGCCACTGATTGCCGGATTGATGAATGGCGTGTGCTTTGGCGCGTGGATCGAGCTTGTCTCGCGCACGGTGCCCGCATACCGGCGAGCCTCTCTTGCCGCCTTCCGCAATATCATCGGCGCATTGGTCGGGCTTGCGGCTGGTGCTGTAGTCCATTCCGTTCTGGAAGCACATCCCGGCCCCAGTGGGTATGGGCTTTTGCACCTGATCACTTTTGTCCTGATGCTCCTTTCCCTTGCAGGTTTTGCTCTGGTTCGGGAAACGCCGTGGTCGCAGAAAACGCAGGCTGAAGGTCGCACCCTTGCCAGTAACCTGAGGAGCCTGCCCATGTTGTTCAACAGCGATCGTGAACTGCGTTACTTCCTGTTGTCGAGGTTCCTCTCGGCAGGGTACTTTATACTGATTCCGTTTCTTTCAGTTCACGCATTACAGGTTACCGGAAACTCTCAGAGCTTCCTTGGTACGTTAGTTGTCTTTGGCATTCTTGGGCAGCTCTCAGGTAATCTGCTGGGAGGATTCATTGGAGATCGCTTTGGCGGTAAGCTTGTTCTCGTTTCTTCAATGATAGCCTTCTTCCTAATGGCTATTGGCGCATCTGTGAACACTTCATCTACGGGATTTCTAGGGATCTTCTTCCTTAGTGGAATCTGCTTCGCGATGGACAATATCGGCAGAACAACGCTGAGTATTGAACTCTCGCCCGTTGGCAGACGCGCCACGTATCTATCTCTTATCAATACGATCTCGCTGCCGTCGTTCCTCCTCGCCGCACTTGTCAGCTTCATCGTACGCGAGTCTTCATCGGGTATGATTGTGTTTTCAGTTACTTCCTCGATAACAATGGCGGGAGCTATGTATTGCCTCCTGCGCGTCAGGGAGCCGCGGAGGCTGCGTTACCCGCTTGCGGCTTCAAAGGGCGGTGATTCCTGTCGTGGGGACGACAGGTCGGCTAGAGTTTAGTGCCTTTCGCCATCCAGCCGCAGCATCAGGATTATTGTAAAACCAGTTTCGTGATTCTCGCGAACATCGTTGTCCGTAAGGGTAAGAACCCAGCTCACCCCTTTCACTTTCCGTTATGCAAGACCTCACCGTCGAATATGTCTCCCTGGGCTGTTACCTCTTAATCGTGCTTCTGCTCGGGTTTCTGTTCTCGAGAATGAACAATAATCTTAGTGATTTCGTTCGCAGCGGGGCGCAGGGCACATGGTGGATTGTTGGCGCAAGTATGCTCATGTCCGGTATCAGCGCATTTACCTTTACCGGCAATGCGTCGGCGGCATTTGAGGCGGGGCCGACTTTCCTGATTATTTACGTGGCAAACTGTGTGGCGTTTCTGGTCGCTTACTTCTGGATAGGCCCTTGGCTAAGGCAGACGCGCGCATATACGACAGCAGATATTGTCCGCGAGCGGTTCAGCCCTTCAGTTGAGCAGTTTTACGTCTTTGGCGGGGTGATAACGCAGCCTTTCGCAGCCAGTATCCAGCTTCTGGCCCTGGCGGTCTTCACCAACTCAGCGTTCGGCCTTCACCTTCAGTGGACGATCGTCATCGTCGGCGCCATTGTCGTTCTTTACTCAACCAGCGGAGGGAAGTGGGCTGTCATGGCGACAGACTTCGTTCAGAGCCTCATCTTGTTCTCTGTAACGGTTTTGGTTGCAATCCTTGCGATTCAAAAGATAGGCGGCTTCGGGGAGTTCTTTTCATATTTCACAGATCCGCGCTTTGCCGAGGATTTCAGGCTCATCAAGCACCCTGGTCAGTTTGAGGAAAGTAAGTTTTCGCTCACATGGATCATCGCCGTATTCTTCATATCCATTCAGGGGCAAATCGGTCTAAACGTCGCGGGGCGTTACCTTTCGGTGAAAGATGGTCGTGAAGCGCGTTGGGCCTCTCTCTTCGCGCTCGCTCTGATGTTATTCGGTATGATCATCTGGTTTGTCCCACCAATGGTGGCCCGCTTTCTCTATGAGTCAGATGTGCTCTCGCTGGGCATGGAAAACCCCTCCGACGGCGCATACGCTTTGATTGCGTTGAAGCTCCTTCCCAACGGAATGATGGGAGTGATGATCGCAGCCATGTTTGCCGCTACCATGAGCAGTATGGATACGGGCCTGAATGATCTGGCAGGCAAGATTGTCAGGAATGTGTTTCCACCCTTGCGGAGGGGCCTTGGGAAGAGGGACTCCTCCGATCGTGGCGATCTCCTCGCGTGTAAGCTGGTTACCCTCGCCTTGGGCGTCATCATCATCTCGGTTAGCCTACTCCTTTCCCTGCAGCAGGAAATCAGGCTTTTCGATCTAATCCTTGTTTTCGGCTCAATTGTCGTCATCCCCATGACCTTCCCGCTTATTGCAGGGCTTTACGTTAAGCGGCTACCCCCATGGTCGTTCTACGCAATCTTTGGGATTTGCGCGATCCCTACCATTTACTCCTATATCGATGGCTACTTCTTCAATAATCACTGGAACTATCAGGATCGCGCCATCTGGGCGTCGATATTTGGAGCGATTGGCACAGTGATCGTGATGCCTTTCTACAAGAACAGTCCCGAATCCTTCAAGAAACGCACACGGGAGTTTTTCCAGAAGATGCATACTCCGATCGATTATGTGAAAGAGGTGGGCATTCGGAGTGACTATCAGCAATTGCTGATTCTCGGCAACGTGGTCATGGCAATGGGGCTGCTCATCGCGCTCATCCTCATCCTCCCAAACAAGCTTTCTGACAGGCTGGCGATACTCTCTGTCAGTCTCTCGATATTTCTTACTGGAGTCTCTCTGAGCTACGGTGCGCGAGTCGAGCGGAGAAAGAACCAGCGACAATCGGCTGACCTCACCCCAAAACCTGACGAACTGGAGGTAAGGTAGCTTTTGTTATGACGAGACCCCTCCATACCCGTTACTTCACGATTGTCACGTCATGCCGGGTGGAAGCTTGTCAGGGGAAGCAAGCTGCTCGTTTTCCATTGAAGCAACCGGGTATGAGCAGTAATCGGCGGCGAAGTAGCCGCTGGGCCGGTGATTGCCGCTGAGACCCACGCCTCCGAATGGAGCTGCGCCGGACGCGCCGGTAAGTTGATGGTTCCAGTTCACAATGCCGGCCCGCACTTCTTCAAAGAAACGTTCATACAGGTCGCGCCGGATGGTGAAAATACCTGCCGCCAAGCCGTAAGCTGTATTGTTGGCCTCGGCAATCGCCTCAGTGAAGCTTCCCACGCGTATTACCTGCAGGAGTGGACCGAAGATCTCGCGATCCCTCCGTTGCGCATTGGTGACGTCGATGATGGCTGGAGAGACAAGCCCTGTGCCCGGTTTTAGATGCTGGAGTCCCAGTAGCACTTCACCGCCCGCCTGCACAAGCTCCTGCTGAGCCTCGAACAATAGCAAGGCCGCTTGCTCGCTGATTACAGGCCCCATGAACGGTTCGGGATCCAAATCTGGCGGGCCAACCTGCAACCGCTTTGCACGATATGCGAGCGCATCGAGCAGTTCTCGCCCGGCTCTATCGTCTGACACTATAAGCCGTCGTGAGCAGGTGCAGCGCTGCCCCGCCGTGAGAAAGGCTGACTGGATGATCCCAATGACTGCCGCGTCGATATCATCGACGTCCCACACAACCAGTGGATTATTCCCACCCATCTCCAGGGCGAGAATTTTCCCCGGGGTGCTGGCGTAGCATTCGCCAAGGGCAACGCCGACACGGGCGCTCCCGGTAAAGAACAAGCCGTCAATGCCCGGGTGCTGCGCCAGAAGTTCGGCCGTTGATCTGCCTCCCTGCACCAGATTCATCACTCCCGGCGGTAGGCCAGCCTCGTGCAACAACTCCTCCAATCGCCGACAAGTACGCGGCGCCTGTTCACTAGGTTTCAGCACCACCGTGTTTCCCGCAAGCAGCGCCGGCACAAAATGACCATTGGCAAGGTGCCCCGGAAAATTAAACGGTCCGAACACCGCCACAACCCCGTGTGGCTTAAATCGTGTCATTGCCCCGCCTTTGCTAAACTGGGCGCACCGCTGCGCATAGGCATCGATCGAGAGAGCAACCTTTCCGGCGATGGCGTTGACCTCTGTCAGCGCCTCCCATCGGGGCTTCCCCACCTCCGCCGAGATGATACCGGCGATCTCGTTTCCTCGTTCGCGCACCAGCAGGGCATACATCTCCAGGAGTTTTGACCGCTCCTGCAATGACGTCCGTCGCCAAAGAGGAAACCTCTCCCGCGCGGTGTCTACGGCAAGGTCCACTTGCTCGTTCTCCGCTTCCGCAAACGCATAGTCCACCTCCCCAGTAGAGGGATTGATAGACTGGATTTTCGGGCCCCCGCTTCCGACAGCACCGCCAGCAATCCAATGCGGAGTAGGGTCTGCTTTCATCAGGCTCCCTCAATCAAACTCCGTTCCTCAGGAAAATCCAGTTTCTCAAGAGCGAAGTTTAGCTTACACAGGATCCTATGTCAGGCTCTCAGGCTTAGTGATGGTTTGACCTGACAATGAGCCATACGCCGAGGCTCTGGAAGAGGATGTTGGGCAACCAGACGAGGATGTGAGGGTAGAGCTGTGGTGAGCGGTCTGTCCAACCAGCGACGACGATGAGGAAATAGTAGGTTAGCGCCAGTAACAGCCCGATGCCGAGGTTGGCGTAAGTTTCGGATCGGCTTGCATGGATGCCGAGCGGAATAGCAAACACCGCCAGTGCAAGTGTGCTATACGCCAAAGCAAAGTTACGGCTGATCTGGTGGCTGGCGCGCACCATGTCCACCTTGGCTGCCTGCACAGATTCTGGATCTGTCTCCTGCTCAACCGCTTCTTTCAGCTCTTGCCGTAGAGATAGTAACTGTGGCAGCGAAAGGGTGGAAAGCTTCCGGGAGCGCAGATCATCGGGCCGTTGGCCGGTTCGTTGCATGATATGGTCAAGCGGCAGTCGCAGGCGTACATCTTCAAACGAGACGACAGGGCGTACGCTTTGGAGGTCGTCTGGATTGCTCTCACTCCTAAGCTCGGTGAAACCGCGCGACAGCGTCAGGATCAAGGAATCGTTTTCAGCTTCGAAAGTAAACCTGCCTTCATTTGCCCGAAGAAGGCGCAGCGCCTGTCCTGTCTGCGCCAGTTCCCAGATCCAAACGTTCTCCAGCGTTTGCTCCTTCCTGCCGCCGACATAGATCACGTAGCCGGGAAAATCGCGCACGAAGCGCCCGGGCACAATAAAGCGCAGCGGATCCTCCTGCACCACCGTGCGCAGCATCGACCGGTATTGGGATCGGGCCACGGGCGCATAGTAGTTGTTGATAAACGCGCTGAGCATCGTTCCAAGCAGCGCAAGTAGCATGATTGACGAGCCGATGCGCCAGAGCGACATTCCAGCCGCCTTCATAGCCACGATCTCCTCGCGGGCAGACATTCGCCCAAGCACGACCAGGATTGCAATGAGCAGGCCCAGCGGCAGGGCGAAGGAGATCGAATAGGGCACGAGCAGGGCCATCAGCTGGATGAAGGTGCTAAACTTCAACTGACCCGAAGCGAGCAGGTCGGCGATGTCCTTCACGGCGTTACCGGCCATAAGCACGAACACGAAAACTCCAACGCCTGTGAGCGTTGCAAGAAGCACAGATTTGAGGACGTATCGGTGAAGGAGTTTCATGCCGTGCCCGGCAAGCTTGCGGATGGATCGAGAACACGCAAGTTGCCTCTGCATGAAGACTTCGTTCCGGTTGCCCGTGGGCAACCCGTACGCTATCTTTCGCCTGTGCCCAAGCGCCTCACGCAAGTCGATGAACGTCTGTGGACCTGCTCCACACCCCTTAAAGTTGCTCTGGTTTCGATCGGTCACCGCATGACGGTGATCCAACTGCTGGACGGCAACCTCGTCGTGCATTCCCCCTGCAGCCCTGATCCCGACGTCATAGAAGATGTGCGGAAGCTTGGCCCGGTGACGCACATCGTGGCGCCGAGCCGGATGCACAACCTTTATCTTGAGGATTGGTTGACTGCCTTTCCCGGCGCAAAGCTTGTTGGGGCGCCAGAGATGGATGCGGACAATCGGAATCTTCCCTTCAAGCAGATTCTGGGAATCGAGGGAGAAGTGGGCGGCTACAGTGAGCTTCTTTATCGCTTGGTTGAAGGTGCGCCAAAGTTCAATGAACTCGCTTTTTTCCACCTGCCTACGAGCACGCTGATCGTGGCAGACCTGCTTTTCAATGTGCGGGAGAAGCAGGGGCTCTTAGGCAACCTCGCACTCAGGGCTTATGGGACGGATAAGGGACCTGCCGCATCACGTCTGTTTCGTGTGCTCACCAATGACGAACACGCCCTGAAACTGTCCCTCAATCGAATACTCATGTGGGACTTTGACCGCATTATCGTTGGTCATGGCGAGATCATCGAGAGCGGTGGAAAGACCATCTTGCAACAGGCATGGAGACTCGACTAGCGGGAACTTGCCGGGAATAGTCTGCGCCGTGGCTGAAGCTATTCAGGTTTACAATCGCTATACAGGCGAGATCGAGACAGAGGCGGTCTACGGAGAGCGTTGGCTGAGCTTTGCTTACGGAAACCCTTTGGGCAGGGTCAGCGTATGGGGCGCCGCACGAAGGCGCTGGTTTTCGCGCGTCTATGGCTGGTTGATGAGCCGACCGTCCAGCGTTCGCAAGGTAGCCCCATTCATCCAGCGGTACGGCTTGAACCCTGAGGAATTCGCCGCACCCGATTGTTACACCTGCTTCAACGATTTCTTCGTTCGGCGACTCAAACCTGAAGTCCGTCCGATCAATCTGTGCGCAGATGCTGTGGTTTTTCCGGCAGACGGCCGGCACCTTGGCTTCCAGGACTACCGCGATGCAGCGGGCATTGTTGTGAAAGGCCAACGCTTTCACCTGGATCGACTTCTTGGCGATTGGGACCTTGCAGAACGATACGAGCGGGGCAGCCTCATCATCTCCAGGCTCTGTCCCACAGATTACCATCGCTTTCACTTCCCCGTGGCGGGACTGCCGGGCCCTGCAAAAACACTTCCCGGACCTCTCGACTCAGTCAACCCGCTCGCTCTCCGCCGCAACATCAACATTTTGGCGGAGAATCGCCGCGACCTGACGCTCATTCGCTCGGAGCGGTTTGGCTTGGTGGCTATGCTGGAGGTAGGAGCTGCCTGCGTGGGGACGATCGTTCAGACCTATAAGCCTCGTCAGCACGTCGAAAAAGGCGCGGAAAAAGGCTTCTTCAAGTTTGGCGGATCCACCACCATTACCTTGTTTGAACCCGGCGTAATCAAGCTTGCAGGAGACCTCGTGGAGCAGTCCTCCCAATTTCGTGAGCTCTATGCCCACATGGGCGACGTCATGGGCACAGCAACCAGAAGATCGGAATAGTGGGTAGCCGGGTGCAGGATGCTTTTACATCCCGTTCGCTCGAGTCCATCATTCCAGATTGAAGTGCTCTAACTGAACGCCGCGTCGTAGGAGAGCTTCCTTCAAGAGCCGTACATCAAACTTTACTCCCGGCTTGATGTCGTTCTTGCGGAACCATCCCTGGTTCATCTCCAGGGCGAACTGGGCTTTATCAGACGCTGAGCGCACCGATGTTTCGTCGTGCGGATACATCTGGCGCACTTCCAGGAGAGTGCCTGCGCCGTCAAAGAAGCCGATATCGAGCGGAATGAAGGTGTTGCGCATCCAGAAGCTCATCTGTTGAGGCCGGGAATATACAAACAACATTCCCTCGTTCTCTGGCATAGAGCGGCGGTGCATCAGCCCTTTGGCCATTTCCTGCCGGCCAACTGCAATCTGGGCATGCAGCTCCACGTTGCCAATCGCCAGTTTAAGCAGATCTTCTACCGTTGCAGGGACGACATCATCATCCCGCGAGGCCTGCGAGCATGCCGCCATAAGAAATACGCAAATGCAGAGCAAGGGCCAGAGTCTCATCTTCAACAGCCTAGGAAAGACCGCAAACTGCGCAAGAATGTTGATTTGCGCCCGCAGGCAAACCGTGCTCATCCTTGTTTTATGTCCGAGAATGTAGCTCGCCTGCTCTATGCCGATACTTCCAGTTCGGCCGATGCGCTTTACTTCGGCAAGGTGCATGTGCCTGACGCCTTCATCGCGTTGGATGCGAACGGTGTGAAGATCGCTGTTTTGTCTGCACTCGAGTTCGACCGTGTCAGCAAGGAGGGAACGTTCGACAGAATCCTTCCCCTGGAGGCGCTGGAGGATGAAGCACGACAGAAGACCGGCGATGAGCGTCCGACTCCCGGGCAACTAATCGCACTCTTGATGAGGGATCTGTCCATTGATCGTGTTCGTGTTGGCGCAGCGTTTCCCGCAGCTGTTCTCCGGCAGCTGGAACGATGCAACCTGAAGGTGGATGTAGCCGATGGCTCACTTTTCCCTGAGCGTGAACTCAAGACGCGAGACGAAGCTGAACAGGTGCGGAAAGGGAACGCTGCCAGCGCGGCTGGATTCAGGGCGGTGGAAGAGATCCTGAAAAATTCTACCATTGTTGGCAATCGCCTCGTTTACGAGGGCGAGCCAGTAACGAGCGAGTTCCTGCGTCAGGAAATCGAAATAGCATGTATCCGGAGCGGCGCGCGCGCGACAGGGACAATCGTGGCGGGTGGCGATCAAGGCTGCGATCCTCACTGCGAAGGCAGTGGCGAGCTCCGTCCCAACGAATTGATTGTCGTGGATATTTTCCCGCGAATGAGCGACTCAGGCTACCATGGCGACATGACGCGGACCTACCTGAAGGGGAGGGCAAGCGAGGACCAGCGCAAGTTGGTGGCTACGGTAGCAGAAGCCCAGCGCCGTGCTTTGGGCGCCATTAAGCCCGGCAAAGATGGAATTGCCCTCTATCAGGCTACACGAGAGTTTTTTGACGGACGGGGCTACCAAACGGGTAAGAAGAATGGTCTACATGTAGGATTTTTCCACGGTCTCGGCCATGGCCTTGGTCTCGAGGTTCACGAGCCGCCGCGCATGGGCCGTGTTGGGGCGCCGTTAAAGATTGGGCACATCGTCACGGTCGAGCCCGGCCTCTACTACCCTGGTCTCGGCGGTTGTCGCATCGAGGATGTGGTCTGGATTACTCAAGACGGCTACGAAATTGTCTCGGAGCACCCTTACGAGTGGGAGTTTGCGTAACCGCAGCCCATGTTCCCTTGGCTCCTGTTTGCTTTACTGCGTCAGGGCGTCTCAGAGCTCATTGTACTTTTTAGCCGATCCGCGCGCCTTCTCAACCGGGTATTTCTCGGCATTTCTCGCCATCTTGTGCTCTATGGCTTCGGCAACATCGATGCCAGCGATGTTGGCGAACTCCAAGGCGTAGATGAGCACATCTGCGAGCTCCTCACGGATTTTCGTGCCTTTGACGGGATCATTGACCAGCTGTCGGCTTTGCGCGGAGTCGCTCCAGAGAAAGTGCTCCATGAGCTCCGCGGCTTCAGAGGCCAGCGCCATGGACAGATTCTTGGGCGTATGAAACTGCTCCCAGTCACGTTCCGCAGCGAACTGCAGCACCTTTTCCTTGATCTCGGCAACCCGTGTTACAGCGTCCTTTCCCATGGCTGATGGCGAGTTTCAGCCTCAGCGAGGATAATGAAAAGCCAAATCGGTTCGGCCGGTCTGGAATGTTACGCAAACCGTTTCAGCTGCTTGATCAGCGTCTCCATACGCGCTGGCAGCTCAGCTTGAATCTTTGTCTCATCAGGGAGTCGCACCTCTGTCAGACACGCTGCAGGCCATTCATAAATTGGCTTCTCCTCGTCGTAATCGCCCCGCCACCCGCGTTTGATTTCGGAAAGCCTGAGTGGACGTTGCGAGGCATACTTCATGTCGCCAAGCATGGATAGCCCAATCTCCACCGCGTGCAGGAAGAGTTGCTCGGGCCTGTAGTAATTTGTCTCTGCTTCCCAAATACTATAGGCGCCGATGCGCTCGACCTGACGAAACCTGGTGAAAGATTTCTTCCCCGTCGTGTGTGAAACAATGCTTCGGTTCCTGGTCGCGTGCTGCGCGAGCGGCAGGTCGCACTCAACGACTTCATCGGGAGCGCTACCAGTCGCCACGAAGGTGAAGACCAGAGACATCAGGGAAGATCCATATTGGTTCCGGTATGTCTCGGTGGCTTCGTGGGTGTCACAAAGCAAGGCCACTCCGGCGACCTGTGGATCGGTTGAAAAGACGGAGTTCACCCGCCTCTGTGGATCCAGCCCCAGGTCTATCAACTCGGGCTTTCCTGCCTCGAGTTGTCTGTTCAGCGCCTCAACGAGGATAGGCTTGTCATCATACCAGCTGTGCTGGTTGATCAGGACCCCTGCGGGGCAGTTAAGCGCCAGCAGGCCTTCGCCACGATAGAGCACCGGCAGGCGAAGATTCTCCTCTCCCAGTAGCGGCGCGGGAAAGCCGATCTTTGGACAGTTCTTCTTACTTGATTGCACGGGTCGAACTTAGCGAAAAAAATACCCTCCCAGTCTGCACTGGAAGGGTAAAGGGAAAATCAAAGGAAAAACACCACCCCTTAAGATGCAGCAGCCTTGGAGGCGGCTGTGGAGAGGCGGGACTTTTCGCGGTCGGCGCGGTTCGGATGAATTACCCGGTTCTTTGCAGCCTTGTCCAATGCGGAGAAGTAAGCGCGCGAAGCCTCGGCAACCTGTTCGGCGTCGCCGGACTGCACTGCAGCTCTGGTCTTCTTGCGCAGGGTCTTCAGGCGGCTACGTACTTCAACATTGCGCGCGGTGCGCTTTTCAATGCGCCGGATGTCTTTCTGGGACGACTTTAGGTTTGCCATCTGTGCAAATTCTCTGAGGGAAAAAGGTGAAAAAGTAGCCACGCATTCGATCGTGGCAAGGGAAAAGTTTATCGGTTACCAGTTGCCAATATCATCGGCGCTGGGCACGCCGTCGGGCCCATTGGACCAAACATCATAACCGTTTGGGTTATGCTGGCCGGGATAGCGGTAATTATAAGGGTTGCCCCATGGGTCGATCGGAACTTTCCGATCCTTGATGTAAGGGCCTTTCCAACGGGACGCCTTGTCACCGCCTGGTGGGTTCACAAGAGCTGCAAGTCCCTGCTCGGTTGTTGGGAAATTGCCCATGTGAATCTTGTATGCCGTAAGCGGCGCATCTACCGAGTTCCTGACAAATTGCTCTGCGGCGTCGGTTTCTGCTCCTGCAAAAATTCCCTGGAAGTTGGTGATCACAATGCCGACCAGCAGACCCATGATGCCAAGCACAATAAGCATCTCCATGAGGGAGAAGCCGGCGTTGCGCGCGCGAACGGGACGGGAAGGGCTATTAAGCTGCATGTTGTTCATGGGTTACTTCTTACTGTTAGAACAGCTCAGGACTGCGGGAGTTTCATCGCATCTTGGAGCAATTGTCGCTTCCATTCCAGCATTATCAGCCACCACCCTAACTTCTAGCGACGTGTCCCCGGCAGTTTGCTGCGGGCAGGCTTATACTTTTTATTGCCGGCAGAACGCCTGCGTGGTCCCTTTAGTTTGGCGCCAGCGTCTCCGTTTCTTAGCGCATCAATCTGGTCACGCAACATGGCCGCTTTCTCGAACTGTAGATTATTGGCGGCCTGGAGCATTTCTTCTTCAAGCTCGGCGATAACGGCCGCGATGTCCTCGTCTCCGCCTGCCTCCGCGACGCTGACCGGATCTTCCGCCTTCTGTGCATAATGGAGGCTGGATTGTACGGCGCGTTTTACCGATCTGGGCGTGATTCCGTGCTGGCGGTTGTAGGCAAGCTGCTTTTCCCGGCGCTCGTTCGTGATATCTACCATGCGCCGCAGGGAGTCTGTCATGTTGTCTGCATATAGCAGGACTCGCCCACGTTCGTGTCGCGCAGCACGGCCCGCGGTCTGAATCAGACTGGTTTCGCTTCGCAGGAATCCTTCCTTGTCCGCATCAAGGATCGCGACCAGCGCAACTTCCGGCAGGTCCAGCCCTTCTCGGAGCAAATTTACCCCCACCAGCACGTCAAAGTCACCCTGCCTGAGTTTTCGAAGAATCTCTACACGTTCAATCGCATCGATGTCGCTGTGCAGGTATTCAACCTTCATGTTCCGCTCGCGCAGATAGGTTGTGAGATCCTCGCTCATTCGCTTGGTAAGCGTCGTCACCAGGACGCGATCGCCGCCCTCCACTGCCTTCTGCGCTTCTGCGATCAAGTCTTCCACCTGGCTCGTTGCCGGGCGAAGGTCCAGGACAGGATCCAGAAGGCCTGTTGGCCTGATCAATTGGTCTGCGATAACAGTGGACACTTCCCGCTCAAACTTTCCCGGGGTCGCAGACACGAACAACGTCTGGCCGGTGACCTGGAAAAACTCTTCCGCCTTGAGCGGGCGGTTATCCAACGCGCTGGGCAAGCGGAAGCCATATTCCACCAGTCGCTCCTTGCGCGATCGGTCCCCATTGTACATTGCGTGCACCTGAGGGATTGTTGCGTGGCTCTCGTCGATGATCAGCAGGAAGTCCTCGGGGAAGAAATCAATAAGACACCACGGCCGCTCACCTGCCTGCCTGCCGGAGAGGTGTCGAGAGTAATTTTCGATGCCATTGCAAAACCCCATTTCCTGCAATAGCTCCAGGTCATACTCGGTGCGCATCCGGATGCGCTGCGCCTCAAGCAGTTTCTGAGTTTGCTCAAAACTGCCTACCTGTCCCTCCAGCTCATCGCGTATGTTCTTCACCGCCTGCTCGAGCTTGCGCCGTGGTGTAATGAACTGGCTGGCCGGATACAGGTTAAACATGAGCATCTGCGGCCCCGTCTCACCAGTTACGGGATCCAGGGGGCGAATGCTTTCGATCTCGTCGCCCCAGAATTCCACCCGTATTGCATCCTCCATGTAGGCCGGGAATACGTCCACCGTTTCTCCGCGCACCCGGAAGTGACCGCGCTCGAACGCTACGTCGTTACGTTCATACAGGTTTTCCACCAACCGCTGCAGGAAGGCGTCACGCGGTAATATTCCCCCGACTCGCAACGGGATCATCATTTCCTTGAAATCCTGCGGCGATCCCAAGCCGTAGATGCAGGACACGCTCGCCACGACCAGCACGTCTCGCCGGCTGATCAGCGAGCTGGTGGCGCTGATCCGCAAACGCTCGATCTCATCGTTGATCGACGAGTCTTTCTCGATGTAGGTGTCTGACTGCGGGATGTAGGCCTCTGGTTGGTAGTAGTCGTAGTAAGAAACGAAATACTCTACCGCGTTTTCTGGGAAGAAGTTCTTGAACTCGCTGTACAACTGGGCGGCCAGAGTCTTGTTGTGGGATATCACCAAGGTGGGCCGGTTCAGCTGCGCCACAATGTTCGCCATCGTGAACGTCTTGCCGCTGCCGGTTACGCCCACGAGTGTCTGGAACTTGTTTCCGTCCCGGATGGACTTGACCAGCTTCTGGATTGCCTGGGGCTGGTCCCCGGTCGGCGAGTATTCTGAAACCAGTTTGAATGTGTCCATCTTGGTGAAGAATGAACTGAAACGGTCATTGCGTCAAAGTTCCCTCAGCGAACCGGTGTAATGACTCGCATAGAAGTGCTAGACCGCTCTCCTTAAACATCATATTTCATGGCTGATGAACATCCTCGCTATTTTTCCGCACCCTGACGACGCCGCTTTCGATGCTGGAGGCACACTGGCCCGCTGGGTGAGCGAGGGTCATTCTGTCGCTACGGTCTGCGTTACGCCCGGCAGCGTGGGCACATTGAGAACAGACCTGACACAAGCGCAGCTGGCTGCCGCGCGCACGGCAGAACTTCGGGCGGCGAACGAAAAATTGGGCGTCCAGTCGCTGGAGGTGCTCGATTTTCCTGATGGGGGCGTGATGGACTTGGCCAGCCTGCGACGCAAGTTGTTCCACATCGTGCGGCAGTATCGTCCACAGAGGGTCGTAGCGATGGATCCTTGGGCGCCATACGAGGTGCACCCGGATCACATTAATGTGGGTCGCATGGCTGCAGAAGCTGCGGCGTTCGCCTGCTTCCCCCTTTTATATCCGGAGCAGATCACCGATGAAGTTCGTGCGCACCAGGTGGATGAACTCTGGCTCATGGGGCTGCTCGGCAAGAAGCCAAATATGTTCGTGAACATTGAAGATCACCTTGAAGCCAAGGTCGACGCGCTGATGGAGTTCGAGAGCACGATGAACACGATCTACGCCATGCTGGGTATCGACCAGCTCTCGGATGCTTCCGAAATGCGGGCGCAAACATGCAAGTGGGCAAAGGGGATCAGCGCGCGGTGTGGCCGCGTCGTGGGGCTGAACTATGCAGAAGCCTTCGTTGTAGAGAAGCTTGCTCCCGGCCACCTCTGCAACATCGACCAGCAGTTTGCTGAGTTGTATGGGGCGCCCCCGCCTCCGCCACAGGTCTACCGATAGGGTGGGTTTGCAATCCTGGCGGCTTGATCCGGGAGTTGGCTTTCACAAGGGGATGGTTCTTATATGCCGTCCTTATACAGCTTGTAGAGCGCTTGCGTGCCGTTTTCGGCGGCGCCTCGATCCACAAGCCGATCATAGAGCTGCTTCGCAAGACTGAGCCCCGGCAGCTCCAGTCCCATTTCACGCGCAGACTCCAAGGCTATGCCCATGTCCTTGATAAAATGCTTCACATAGAAGCCGGGCTCAAAGTCGCCATTCAGGAAGCGGGGCGCCAGGTTGCTCAGCGACCAGCTGCCTGCGGCGCCGCTCTCGATGCTCTTCAGTACGCGTCTTGGGTCCAGGCCAGCCCTTTCCGCGTATAGCATCGCCTCACATACCCCGAGCATGCCTGCTGCGATGGCGATCTGGTTGCTCATTTTGGTGAACTGCCCCGAGCCGGCCGGCCCCTGCAAGACCACATTTCGCCCCATTGCCTCGAACAGGGGACGGGCTTTCTCAAAGGCAGCCTCTTCACCGCCAACCATAATTGACAGCGTGCCTTCGCGGGCGCCCTTGTCTCCGCCAGATACCGGGGCGTCTAGCGCGTCAATTTCCCGCGCCCTTGCCGCTTCCCAGATTGCCTTTGCGAGAGATGGCTTGGAGGTTGTCATATCCATCGCCAGCGCTCCCCTACGTGCGAAGCTAATAATACCCGCTTCGCCAAGATAAACTTCCTCCACGTCGTGAGGGTAACCAACCATCGTGATCACAAAGTCTGCATCTTTCACTGCAGCCTTTACGGAGTCCGCCCAGCCTGCTCCGCGATCCAGCAGGGGCTGCGCTTTTGCCTTGGTCCGATTATACACCGTGAGCGAATAGCCGGCATCCATGAGATGCCCCGCCATGCTTTGCCCCATTACTCCGCTGCCAATGAATGCTACGCTACCTTTGGACACATCTCAATAGCTCCCGGTAAGCATCCTCAGCGCAAGCTGAAAAACACGCTGGATTGACGAATGGCGGTGGAAGAATGGAATGGTGGAATATTGGGAAAAGCCTACCCCGGAGGTGAAGCCCTGATGCGATGAATGCGTCAGCCTCGAAAAGGCGTGTCGTACCAACCTGGGCCGTAGGCCCAGGATCCTCTTAATTGCCCGACGTCATAGCGGCCGTACAAGAATCGGCGCCCAATCTCTCCGCCAATGACACGCCCCCGGGAATTGTTTCGGCCCGGCCTACCTGTTCCTTTGCGTTTCAGCGCGCAGGCGTCCTTCCTGTTCGCGAAGCTCAGGGGTAAAGGCTTCGCCGAAATCCTCGGCTTCGTAAATTGGTCGAATCTCCATGTCGCTGTCTCCGGGCATTGGGTTTGGGCACCGTTTGGCCCACTCGATGGCCTCGTCCATCGACTTGACGTTCCAGATCCAGAATCCGGCAAGCAGGTCATCCGTCAGTGGGAATGGCCCCTTGGTGACCGTGCGGTCCTTTCCTGAGAACCGGATGCGAACACCCTTGGAACTGGGATGCAGACCTTCTCCCGCCTCCATGATTCCCGCTTTCACCAACTCTTCATTGAAGTTGCCCATAGCGGCAAGCAGCTCGGTATCCGGCAATACTCCAGCTTCACTACTCTCATGTGCTTTGACCAAGACCATTACTCGCATTGTTCGTGTATGTTGAGGTTGAGCCGCCGGATTAACTTGCCGGCGATATAGATATGACGATTCGAGGTGGGCCGTCCGGACATATGAGGGAGACTTTCCAGGATGGGGTGGGGCGGCAGATGACGTATCATCTGCGTCAGGTAATGCGGTTTTGGCATCAGCACGTTGCTCCCTATCCAGATGCGGCTTGGCCTGCTGCTCCACGTTGAATACGCGCCAAGAACTGAGGACGCCAAAACTCACTCCCCGACACGCACGCGCCACGGAACTACCTTTCGATTACGTCCGCGGTCAGGGATTCTACCTCCGAAAGGGCTTGCTTGAAAGGAGTCTTCTCCCGGGCCCCAAAGAGCGGGTGCTGGGTGAGGTTTGCCCTCACGAGCCTCGGAGAGCTGATGCCGCAGAGAAAGCGGGCAATCTGGCGAGGGGAGGCAAGGGCGTCCGCGTGTTTCTCGATGAGCTGGATGACCTGGCTGCGCGGGAAAATCGGTGCGGGTCGGTCCTCCCGCACGGCAGACATTGAAAACGCTCCCGCTGATACCTGCCCCGTGCATCGGTCGCAGTGACCGCAGTTCCGTCCAAGCTCTTCGCCGAAATAGCTCAGAAGCTTGCTGACGAGGCAATCGCGTTGCCGAGTCAGTTGGACCACTTGTTGCACGCGGGCTAGATCGTTGCGCTCGCGGGTTTCGAACTTCTCCATCAACTCCCGTTTGAGGACGCGCACATCGGCCGGCGGCGTCTTGATCCGATAGCCTAGGCGCAGTCCGCTGACCTTGAGCGTCAGGTCGCCTTGCTCTTCGAGGTAAGTCAGTGCGCGCATGACGCGGTCCCGCGTGGCGCCGATGCGCGCTGCTGTCGATTGAAGATCGATATAGAACCACTTTCCGTTGGGCTTTCGCTCGCCGCAGGAGAACACCTGTTTGAGGAAGGCGGCCTTTTCTCCGTCAAAGCGACTGAGAATCTCTGCTGAAGGTTTGTTGGGGATAAACTGATAATGGCTGTAGAAAGGCGCGGTTGCCTCGATTACCCCTGCCAGCTCCAGGTATGTGAGCAGCGTTGTCACGACCAGCGGCTTCATGTCGTGCCGGTAAGACAGGTCATAGGTCGATAAATCGAACTCCACTGTGTTGGACAGGATCTCGTCCACGATCGAGTTGATGGCGGCGCTGTCTGGAGTATCGCCATAGGCGAAATTTTCCAGCACGGTCACGTCCTCCATGCAGGCAAGGGTCTCACAGATTGCTGGTTCACCGTCCCGGCCAGCGCGCCCGATTTCCTGTGAGTAGTTCTCCAGGCTTTTCGGCAGGTTAAAGTGATAGACATAGCGAATGTTCGACTTGTCGATGCCCATTCCAAAGGCGATGGTTGCGACGACGATAGAGTCGTTCGAGCGCATGAACCATTCCTGCGTCTCCTCGCGGACCTCCGAGTCCATGCCTGCGTGATAGGGCCGGGCAGGCAGACCGCGCTCCGCCAGGTATTCCGCAACCTTCTCTGCCGTTGCCTGAAGTGTCACGTAGACCACTGTTGACGCGGCGGGCCGCTCTTTCAGCCGCCGGTAAAGCAATCCGGGACGCTCATCCTCGGTGCAGGACGTCATCCGAAGTTCGAGGTTCGGTCGGTAGAAGCCCGTATGGATGTAGTCGCCCTTGTGGATGTTAAACTCGCGGCAGATGTCTTGCGCAACAGAGGGCGTGGCGGTCGCCGTAAGGGCCAGCACACGCTCAACCCCGAGCTTTCGCGACAGACGCGCCAGCTTCAGGTAATCCGGCCGGAAGTTGTGGCCCCATTCCGAGATGCAGTGCGCCTCGTCGATCACCATCAATGAAATCTTCAGCCGATCAAGACGCGCCACGAAGCGTTCGTTCGACAGGCGTTCCGGCGCAACGTAGAGCAACTTCAGGTGGCCGGATCGCAGATCGTCCTCCACCCGCTTGTATTCTTCCGAACTTAGGCTGGAATCCATGCGCGCTGCGGGTATCCCTTTGCCGCGGAGGAAATCGATCTGGTCCTTCATCAGCGCGATCAACGGCGAGACGACCACTGTCAATCCATCCAGATGTAGCGCGCTCAACTGATAGCATAGACTCTTACCGCGCCCCGTTGGAAACACCGCCAGCACGGAGCGCCCCTTGAGGATTTGTGTAACAACCGGCTCCTGTCCCTCCCGAAACGAATCAAAGCCAAAAACTGAGCGTAGTGTTTCCTGTATCTTCATTATGGTTCTCGTGGGTGCAGTTTTGTAGCAACAGTAAACAAGTGTTCATTATATGAACAAAAGTGCAAGCATGGAAAGTATTTTAGCCTTGTCTCCTGGTGTTTTGGCATCGTCCCAAACTCGGCGGAGATTGTGTGACGGAGATAATGGCAGAAGGTGGGGTGAGGAGCAGGCGGATAGTTACATCAGAGGCCTAATGGATTTTCTCACAGAAGCTCCTGCGAAGCGCTACATGTGGCGGCAGGTGAGGCGACACGAGAGCGAAGGCATCTACAGGGTTAAGTATCGCCACTTCATCTTCTTTAGGAAGATTGCGGATCTGAGGTGGGTGTCGTAGACATACTTCACGAGAACATCGACATGCCTCGACGCCTTGCTGAGGACTGGGAGGCGCGGGAGCAAGAATAGAATCGCTTGCCTGACGTTTGGGAGGAATCTTGAGGGGGAGTAGCCCGCTCGCCCCAAAGCGGAATCGCGATTCTGAAGAAAATGGTGCCAGGGGCCGGGATCGAACCGGCGACCTCGGGCTTATGAGTCCCACGCTCTAACCGACTGAGCTACCCTGGCGACGGGAGGGCAGAAAAGTCTGCGGGACGCATCTTGTCAAGTGTCTGCTTCAAAGCATTATTCTGCCGCTTGCGAATCTGCCTTACCTGAAGATACTTACCGACATGAAAAATGCTTTGCTGATCCTTTTGATGTGCAGTCTATCGACCTTGGTTAATGCCGGCGCTCCGGGTGGGGATCCGATCGTAAAGCCGCTGGAATATTCTGACGGGCAAACGAATTTTCGCGGCACAGTAGCTACACCCGCGGATGTGCAGGGTAAGATTCCCGGCGTTCTGATTGTTCCGGACTGGATGGGGCCGCGTCAGTATTTTGACGATCTGGCGGCTTCCATTGCGAAGATGGGTTACGTCGCGATGGTTGCAGACGTGTATAGCGTGGAGGTTCGCCCGAAGACGACCCAGGAAGCCGCCAAGGCGGCCACCGACCTGCGCGGGGGCGACCGTCAGGTATTTCGTGAGCGACTGAAGCTCTCCTTGGATCAACTACGAAAGCAGCCTAACGTGGACAATGGCCGTATCGCGGCAATTGGCTATTGTTTCGGCGGCACCGGTGTTCTGGAACTTGCGCGGATGGGCACAGATATCAATGGCGTGGTGTCTTTTCATGGCGGTCTGTCAAAGGCGGATCGCAACGATGACTCCAACTTCAAGTGCAGCGTTCTCGTCCTGCATGGTTCGGACGATCCGTATGCTGACTGGGACGAAGTGACAGCCTTGAAGGAAGAACTGGATGCAGCTGAGGTGGATTGGCAGATGATTGTATTCGGCGGCCAGCACCACTCCTTCACAGATCCGGATGCAAACGCTCCGGGCCAGGCTGAATATCACCGCCCGTCAGCAGAACGCTCGTGGAAGTACATGAAGCTCTTCTTCAACGAGATCTTCAGCCAAGATCGCGACTAGCAGATCTATACGTCGATTACATCCTTGCTCAGTTCTTTCTCGAGAATCTTGAGATTACGGTTGTTCGCCTTGAAAACGATGTCTGCAACGTCTCCCACTACCGGCACAAGGCCCAGGGCAAAGTCGACGCTTGCATTCGCGATCATGCGCAGTAGCGCATCCTGGCTCACGCCCATCTCACGCGCCTGCTGAATGATATAGAAGGACGCCCCTAAAGCGACTACGTCTCCTGCTCCGGGGATGAGTCCGATCAGCCCATCAAGGCCGAAGCGTACCTTGGTGAATGGGATGTGGAATCGACTATCCATCAAGCGGGCGATTCGCTGCAGGCGCTTTAGACGGCGCATTCGTTCAATAGGATCCATGAGAATACAGAAAGGGGCGCACGTTGATCGGTGCGCCCCTGGAAATTATCCTATAATGCGTTGTTTGTCACACATGTAGAAGTGATTAGGGATTGGTGACCAAGCCGTCGCTGCTCTGATATTCATCCTCCTGCTCATCTACTTGCTGGCCCTGCTCGCCCGGTTGGGCATACTGATCCTGCTGTTGCCCACTCTGTTGTGCCAGATCGCCGCTCGTTGTCTGGGGGGCCTGGCTCTCCTCGGGAACCGTCTGCTGAGACATATTGCCGTCCTGCTGAGTCAGCACTTCCATTTCCTGCTGTTCGACAAACAGCTCCTGCTGGTGAGGCGGCGGTTGAGTTGCCGAAGGCGTTGGTTCACGAGTTTCAACAGCTACGTCGACATCACTGGTGGTTGTCGCTTCAGCGTCTTCGATGTTGTCATCCTTCCAGCGAACTTCGGGAACGGTTATGGTTTCCTGCCGGGAACCTATCTCCAGCTTGCTGTCTATGTCATATTCAGGAAGCGAGCCCGGGTCCGCGTCGACGTCGATATCCGGCAATTCGCCTTCATCTACAGTAACGCTCGGAAGTTCGCCGCCCTCGGCGTTTATATCCACGCTCGGCATCTCGCCGTCTTTAACTTTTTCGGCTTCACACCCAGCCAAAACTGCTATGAGCGACGCGAGCGAAAGAGCCTTAATACCGGTAAGAATTTTGTTGTTTTGGTCTTTCATCGTCTTTCTGTTGGTTAAATAGTTGGCCTTATTGGCTGTATCCACACCTACCGGATTCCATGCCAGTACTGGACGACTGTTTGCCATCTCTTTGAAGAACAGTGTATAGCGGAACAATAACGTATGCCGATGGATGTACTGACTGGAGATTGCCTACGGCAGCCTGTTGCATATTGCACATACATCCGGGCCTTACACCCGCCAGCGGCCTTGCCATCGTTTCCGTGTCCAATTAGTGAGTCTCACAGATGACGGAAAACATATACCCGGAGTTTGCCCGGATGTTGGGACGGCAAGACAAGGAGCGCCTTCTAGGGCAGAAAGGGCTGGTTGTTTGGCTTTTTGGCCTGTCCGGTTCGGGAAAGAGCACCATCGTCAACGCGCTGGAGCGGCAACTCGCGAACGAAGGTCGCCTCACGAAGATCCTCGATGGTGACAACATCCGATCCCGTCTGAACAGCAACCTGGGTTTCAGCGATGAAGATCGGCAGGAAAACATTCGCCGGGTGGCTGAGGTTGCCCGTCTCTTCCTCGATACGGGCATCATCACGCTCGTTTCCTTTATCAGCCCGACGCGCGCTCTTCGCGAATCGGCGCGGCAGATCGTGGGCCCTCAGGATTTTCTGGAGGTGTACGTAAAGGCCAGCTTCGAAACCTGTGCCAAACGAGACGTCAAAGGCCTCTACGCCAAGGCCAAGGAAGGCAAGATCAAGCAGTTTACCGGCAAGGACTCCGCCTTCGAAGAGCCCGAGTCTCCGGACCTCGTTCTCGACACCGAAAGGCACGACCTCCAAATCTGCGTTGCCCAGCTTCGCCAGGCCATCGAGGAGCGCGTGAGGATATCAGAGATCTGAACGGATTGCTGGTATGACTCCCAACGCCTTCGACAGTGATGGAACCCATTGCAATTTCATACACGTACGATGAGAAGGAGCTCCTTCGGGCACTGCAATGGCGCCGTAGGAGCTATGGGTGGAAGCAATATGTGTGGCCAGTATATGGTGCTTTACTCTTCATAGTTGGCTTGGCCATTTACGAAGGTGATCCGCATCTGGCAATGGCATGCCTCGGCCTGGGGCCATACTTTATGCTTAAGAAGCGTATCCTTCAGTATCGCTTTCTGCGGAATCTCCGATCGACTTCTTTGTTCGGCAAGACCATAAGCTGGAAGATCTCAGCTCAACATGTTGTGCAGGAGGCCGGGAGTTCGAGGGCAGATTCTTCCTGGGATTCGTTCAGGCTCTGATCACTCCTGAAGGCTTTCTGCTTTTGCCACAGAAGAATCTCTTCTGTTGGCTTCCACTGGACGGGCTGGCGGACCCCACGCGTGCTGGAGAATTGAGGGACCTTGTTGTTCAGAAGA
>CAYSHY010000017.1:0-58480 GCA_964430955.1 uncultured Puniceicoccaceae bacterium
CCCTGGCTCTCATATCGACGCGCTTGATCGATAATGGCCGCCTGCGCGTTCAACGCCTGCAGATAGTAGGTGCGTTCTTGGCTGCGAGCCTCCATATGCCGTGCCCATAGCCGCATTATCCCGCCAGTTAGCGAGGATCCGAGAAGTGTGATGAGTTCGAGTGGAAACATGGGTTGCGTAAGTTGATGAGATAAAGCCGCTAGGCTGGTGTGCGTCGGTCTAGTCGGGGTGGGGCGGAGTAGGAAGTCCTACTGCTTCTAGAGCGGTAATCGTGCTTGGCGAGGCGACCTTCCCTGTAGCCCTTGAATTGCCTCGGCCTGCATCTGCACAAGATACCCTTCACGCTCCAGATATTGCTGTGCCAGCGCGCTCATCAGGCTCGAAACAGATCGACTATCGTCAGATGCCGCGCGCCGCAGCAACCCAGCTAGGTTTTCAGGGATCGAGATGCAGATGCAGGTCCGAGCTGTTTTCTTCATGGTGAACATATAACCACCATTCGCTCGCGCAATCAAGCCACATTTATTATTCTAAACAATTTTAATAAGTTTTAGTGGCTTTAGTTGGAAACCAAAGACTTAAGGCAATGGGTCCCAGTCGTGCGGCAGGTCCCATCCACATTGCGCCGGTGGACTATCGGTCGTCTGCAACAGGGTCACGCCTGTCAACAGTTGAGTCTCACATTTCGTAGTACAATCTGATTTTCTACCCGGACGCAGTCATACGATCGCACCCCCCGCTCTCATGCTCAAAAAGGCGTGGCCTTTGGGAGGACCTTGTGTTGTTGTTAGCGATATGTGCCGTCTTGTAGGCGCTCTTGCGCTCCTTTGTTCGTTTTGGGGTCCTTGCGGCGTTGTCCCGGCCGCTTTGGCAGATCGCATTGACTCCTACAAGCCTCGTCTTTTTGTCCTGCTGGACATTGGGCAGGATCCTGACGACCAGCAATCGCTGGTACGCCTGCTCCATATGGCGTCGGAGTTCGAGCTGGAGGGACTGGTTGCCACTGCTGACAACAACTGGAAGCACGAGCAACCGGTGATCCGGCTCGATCTTATTGAAGCTGCGATTGCTCGCTATGAGCAGATCCATCCGAACCTTCTCTTGCACGATACCGGTTATCCGTCCGCCGTTGAGCTAAGGACGATCGTTAAATCGGGCAACAGTCTGGGTGGCGTCAGCGTTCCGGTTTTCGAGACCATCGGCGAAGGGAAGGACACCGAAGGCTCTGAGTGGATCATCCGGCAGGCGGACAAGTCTGACCAGCGCCCACTCAACATTGCGATCTGGGGCGGCGCTGCAGACCTGGCGCAGGCATTATGGAAGGTACGCAATACACGACCTCCGCAGGATCTGGCCACTTTCATCAGCCGGTTACGCGTCTTCGCCATCACTGACCAGGATTCTACAAATCAATGGATCCTGCAGGAGTTCCCAGATCTGTTCTACATTCGCAGCCATGAGGGGGTGGACAACTCGCTTTTCTCCACATTCAGGGGCATGTATCTCGGCGGCGACTATGATCTCGTTTCTTTCGAGTGGGTGATGGAGAACGTCATCACCAGCCATGGGCCACTGGGCGCATTTTATCCCGCCCGCGCACATACTCAGAGCAATCCGCACAATTCGCTGAAGGAAGGCGATACCCCTTCCTTCTTCTACTTCTTGCGTAATGGCCTGCAGGATTCCGAGAAACCGGAGTATGGCGGTTGGGGAGGGCGTTACCAGCTGCGCGAAGCGAAATATTACCAAGATGCGGTCGATACGGTGGGTGAGACCACCAGCGGACGCGCCACTGTCTGGCGCTGGCGCAGGCACTATCAAAATGACTTTGCAGCGCGCCTGGATTGGGCCGTCATGCCTTACGAAGGCGCCAACCACCATCCCAGAGCCGTGCTCAATGGCGACCAAACCCGTGACATTCTCTACCAGACGGTCGCTCCCGGCGAAACGGTGACCTTTAGCGCCGAAGCTTCATCTGACCCCGACGGCGACGATCTCAGTTACAGCTGGTGGATCTACCCCGAGGCGGGAACTGGTGAGATCATTCCCCAGATCGAGAACCACGACCAGGTCCAGGCCAGCCTGACGGCGCCCGCGACAGGAAAATCCGGCGATACGCTCCACATTATTCTCGAGGTAACCGATAACGGATCCCCGAAGCTGGTCGCCTATCGGCGACTCGTTTTGCGTATTCGGTAGTGGCGCCTCGCACATCAAGGGCCGCAGGTGTCTCGCGTATTTTCATTGGACCCCTTGTCCAGGAAACGGGGAGCGCTGGCGGGGTTTCGCTTGTCGATGCATTCGGGGGGTGCGATAAATCCGGCCGCGGATGAAGAAAGTTACCATACATACGGACGGAGGTTGTCAGGGGAACCCGGGACCCGGCGGTTGGGCGGTTCAATTACGCTATAAAGAAAAGGTTCTCGAGCTCAGCGGCGGCGAGCCTGCAACGACCAACAATCGCATGGAACTGATGGCCGCCATCCGTGGATTGGCTGCTTTGCGCGAGCCATGCGTCGCTGAACTTTATACAGATTCCCAATACCTCATGAAGGGCATTACAAGCTGGATCAGTGGCTGGAAACGAAACGGCTGGAGAACCCGCGATAACAGTCCCGTGAAGAACGAAGACCTGTGGCGCGCCCTGGATGAGCAGTGCCAGCGTCACACCGTTAACTGGAAGTGGCTAAAGGGCCATGCCGGACACCCGGGCAACGAACGTTGCGATGTGCTTGCCACCCAGGAGATAGCCAGGATCCGGGAGAAGTTTACCCGCGCCCAGCTCAAGACTGCGCTCACAAGCTTCCGCATCGCAAACTAACCCCCCGAAATTCTTCTCAAATGAATGCTACCCTGATGATTGGCTGGACAACACTGGAGTCTCAGGAGGACGCCCGCCGCCTCGCTCAAGCAGCCGTCGAGCAGCGCCTGGTTTCCTGTGTGCAGATCGACGGCCCGATCGAGAGCATCTACCGGTGGGAGGGGAGGGTAGAGTCGTCCCGGGAATATCGGCTTACCCTGAAGTTTCCCGCGTCCGCAGCAGCAAGCGTCGAAGCGTGGCTGCTCGAGTCACACCCATATGATACGCCGCAATGGGTCGTTGTCGCCGCTGATCGCGTTAGCCCGGCCTATCTTGACTGGGCCAGTAAGCTGGAGTGACCACGCCTATTCGCGAGACTCAATCAGCGCGCCGTAGTGCAGGTTCGTCCAGTAATCGAAGATGCGGCCTGCGTTAAACTGCATGTTCTGGGTGAGCAGTATGGTTACGGTTCCTTCCACAGGGTCGATCATGGAGGTTGTGGTGGCCGCGCCATCCCAGCCATAGGCGCCCTCGGTTTCTGGAGAGGTGCGCTTTGAGCGGTCGAGGATCACCCGCACGCCGAGGCCGAAACCCACGCCGGGAGTGTCGGGCAGATGGGGTACCTCCAAGGTCGAGAGATGGTTCTTGGTCATCAGCTGGATCGTCTTGGGAGAGAGGTAGCGCACGCCGTTCAGTTCTCCGCCCTGCTGAAGCATGATGGCGAAACGCGCAAAATCCTCTGCTGTTGAGTAGAGGCCTGCGCCACCGCTCGGGAAGTTGAACCCCAGGCCAGGATCCACAACCAGTTTGCCCTCCTTTCTGACATGTATCAGCGCGAGACGATCACACTTGCTTTCCGGTACGCTGAAACTTGTGTCGACCATTCCGAGAGGCTTGAACAGGCGTTCTTCGAGAAACTGCTCGAACGGCATTCCGGACGCGGCCTCGACAACGGCTCCAAGAATGTCGGTGCTTATCGAGTAGCGATAAGTTTTGCCGGGCGATTCGGCTAATGACACCTTCGCCACGCTCTCCATGAACTCTGCGAGCGTGGTAGCGTCTTCCATGTGAAGCTCGTTTATGAAGTCGAGCAATGGTTTCGGCGCAGGGCCCCAGTGGTAATAGTAACCGGATGTGTGCGTCAGCAAGTGTTTGATTGTCACGGGCGTTCTGGGATCGACGAGTTCCATCGAATCTCCCTCGCCGCTGACATAGACCTTGGCGTTCGCCAATTCTGGCAGGAACTTCCCCACGGGATCATTCAGCCGCAGCTTCCCCTCATCCATGAGCATCAGGATGGCGACTGATGTGACGATCTTGCTCATGGAATACATGCGCATGATGGAGTCCTTCCTCATGGGGCGGCCGCTTTCTACGTCCTGTACGCCATAGGCCCGCCAGTCCACGATCGCGCCATCCCGGGCGATAAGCGAGACGTAGCCTGCGTATTCTCCCCGGTCCACAAATCCTTCCAGGACGTCGTGAAGGATTTCGATGCGTTCTGAAGAGTAACCGGCTTCCTCGGGCGTTACTCTAGGTAGGGGAGCCGCCTGCGACAGCGAGGCGAGCGCAATTGCAAATAGGAATGGAATGAAACTACGAGTGAAGGATTTCATGAATAGAAGTTTCCGATAGCTAGTGTGATACGCTTCTCATTAGTCAAGAGCACAAGTGGCTTTCCGGCTCTCTATCGGAAGAAATAAGAAGGCCAGCTGCCCATGGGACAGCTGGCCTTGTCAGAGTTGATTATGGTTTCAGCCTAGTTGTCTGAAGCTTCGCCATTCGTGGGGTAGATCCACGTGCCGCCGCTCTCGGCAATGTTGGCAGCAGGCGCAAACGTCCATGCACCGAGTGCCTGGACGTATACCCAGTTCTCATCGATCGGGTAGATCGGTCCGATTCCGGTAATCGCCCAGCCTCCGTCGAGTTCCCAACCGGCCCAGGTGTTCTCGTCGGTTACGGCGTCTTCGCCATTGGTAATCAGACCTTGGGCAAACAGCCAAACGCCGGTTTCGCCAAATGACGCCTGATCGAAGTAATACCAGGTCTGGCCGTCTTCATTGTAGAGCCACGGCGCATAGTTTACGTACATCTGGCCAAGGAAGGCGCCCGTGCTGATCCAGCCGTCTTCAACATCCCAGCCGTTCCACGTGCCAGTCCACTCGAAGGCGCCGACATCTGGAGCTGCTCCAATCGGTCGCGCAACGCCAAGGATGTCTGTTTCTGTCGCCTCGTCTGCGTCACCTGCGTCGATTGCAGGGCTGCCGGGCTTCAGGCGGAGGTCGTACGGATAGTTAACGAAGTAGTCGTCGAACTGTGTCTCGTTGACCACAATGTTGTTCTTGAGCTCAACATACGAGTTGTTGAGAGACTTGTAGAGCGCCGTGGTGATGTTGTTGGCAACGACGTTGTCCCGGCCGAAGTAGTATGCCTTCTTGTCCGGGTCTGTTTCGTTGGCCCAGTTCTTGTGCGGCTCGATTGTGATCCATGTTGGGCCGACAGGGCGGAACATGTCCTGGTCCAGCACCGTGTTGTTCACGATCCGGCAGTTGATAGCGCCATAGAGGGCGATGCCGTGCCACTGGTTGACCACGATCATATTGTTCTCGATGACCCAGTCTTCGAACATGCCGTCGAAGTTACCGATCCCTTGAAGCGGTCCCTGCAATGGACGATCAGGATCTGTGGTTTCAATGATCACGTTTCCGCGAATGGTTACCCGCGCGGTTACACCGCTGCCTGAGCGATTATCTTCGCCCACGGACCAGCCCTGAATACCGTCGTCGTGGTTGTCGTTCACGTTGTAGTTGTCGGCGATGAAGTTTCCTTCGACCAGCTGGTCGTTGCCGATCGCCCGGATGCCGTCTCCAGAGAAGTTCTGGATGTGGTTGTTGCGGATCGTGTTGAACGAGCTCTGTGCGTGAAACGCTGTCGCAAAGTTGGTGTTCAGGATCGTGCAGCCTTCCAGGATGTTATGTGACCCAGGGATGTGAACGCCGTTTGCAGATTTCGCATTCCAGTCATCGGCCGTCCACTCGGAGATGTCGGCAACGCTATAGATCAAGCTGTCCGCCAGGATGTTGTAGGTTCCGTTGATCGTCACAATCTGCGCTTTGGAATATTCCTCAGCGAACTCGCGGCTGATCTCCAGACCGCTTACGTGCCAGTTCTTCGAGTTCCCTCCGAAGTCCAGTTTGGACATGTAGGCGCGCTCGCCGTTGTAGGGCTTGATGTAAACGTAGTCTGCATTGCTGCCGTTAATCGTCGGTTCGCCGTGGTATCCCTCACGTAGGAAGATCACGTCGCCGGGCTGGAACGTCGTTCCTACTGCCATGACTTCTTCCAGCGTGCGCCAGGGGCGAGCAGGGGAGCCATCGTTGGACACGTCGCCGTTAACCGGGTCGATATAGTAGCCAGGCTCGAATACGACCTCCTTGAGTGTTAGCTCGAAGGTTCCCACACCTGTATTGCCCGCTTCATCCAGCGCAACAAAGTAGATTGTATAATCGCCGGGGGCATCGGTGTACCAGGTGTCGAGGGTCAGCGTGCCTGTCAGGTCGCCGTTGTCCACAAACGTGGCGAAGTCCGGCAGGTTAACCGCGCTGATGGTCACGGTGTCGCTGTCGGCATCCGTTACAGTCACATCGATCACAAGGTCTGTGCCTTGGTCGATTGTCAGTGGCTCAATATCTGCAACTACCGGCACGTTGCCAGATGCGTTGTCATCTGTGATCACTATGGAAACCGGGCCGCTGCCTTCGAGCACGCCATCGCTTACCGTGACCTCAAAGACATAGTAGCCCGCGTCGCCGCTAACAGGGGCTATCGTCAGCTTGGCTGTGCGATCGCCGTTGTCGGTCAGCGTCACGAACTCCGGCAGTTCATCGGAGCTAAAGCTAAGCGTATCCTCCTCGTTGAGGTCGCTGCCGCTGATCAGAATCTCCGTCACCTGACCTACTTCGGCGGACGTCAGCGTCACCATATCGAGGGTGGGCGCATAGTTGCCGTCAAAAGTTTCGATAATGAGGGTTGGGCGCTTCTGGGGCTCTGCATGATTGGCCGATGCAACTTCGTAAAATGCGTAGTTACCTTCGTTCTCCTTGCGTGGCCCCATGCGGATCAGGATCCAGTCTCCCGCCTCAGCGCCGTTTTCATACTGGGCGATGATGTGCTGCGTCAGAGCCGCCTTACCGAGTTCGCTCAGGTTGTAGATGCCCTGTGGGCTATCAATCACCAGGATGTTGGCTTGCACGCCCGTGGCATTCGGGTCGGCGTCAAATGCGCCTCCGTAGAATACGTCATTGCTAAACTCTGGCGCATCCTGGAATGGAAGCGCGTAAACGTCGGCCGGGCCGGGCGAGTTGCTCACCTTTTCCATCCAGAACTGGAAGTCCACGGACCAGATGGATTCGCCTTCAGGAAGTTCTGGCAGTTGAAACGGGAACACGCCCACTGTGTCGAGTGTGCTCCCGCCGCCCACGCGCAGCGTTCCGTTGCCCACCCATGGGCGGCTTCCATCTTCGGCAAGTTGATTGTCTGCTCCGTCGGCGACAACTGTTATGGTTTCGGCTGTTAAGCTAAGGCTGCTTAACGCCAGCAGCGTCCCCGCTGCGGTAATAAGCTTTTTTAGGGTTAGGGGGTTATTCATTGTCTCTTTGTCATTTGCCGCCCAAGAGCGGCTTGATTGGGTTCGGGTTAGTCTCCTTCCTTCGCTGGCGTTTCAGGCTGTCTACGTAGACGCCGTCGACTTGCGGAGTCACCATGGTCTGTGGGGGCAGCTGATCCAGCATCGTTTGGAGCTATAAATGCTTTACACTTTTAGGACCTGCGGAGTCAAGTTGCGTCACAATCTCACGCAACATAATTCTGAGATCGTTATCAACTAAAGCGTGCAGAAAGTATGAAAAAAGCCAGCTGCATGAGATGCAGCTGGCCTCGTAAGATCTGATTAACAACAGGTCTCGATTATTCGGGCGTAGCTTCGCCATTGCTGGCGAAGATCCACGTGCCCGTTGCGCCGACGGCGTCTTCGGGAACGTAGCACCATGTCCCTAGCGTCAAGACAAAGGCCCATGGGCCGTCAGTTGGGAAGATGTGCGCAATAGGGGTCGTAGCCCAGCCGCCCTCAAGCAGGTAACCTGCCCAAGTGTCGCCTTCTGGCGCTTCGCCGCTAAACGGAACAAGCGCGTTTGCGAACACCCATGCGCCCACCTCGCTCATCGAATCCTCATCCAGGTAGAACCAGGCCCCGCTATCCAGGTCATAGAGCCAAGGCGCATGATTTACATACATCTGGCCCAGGAAGGCGCCTGTGCTTATCCAGCCCTCCTCAACGTCATACCCCTTCCATGTGCCGGTCCACTCATAGGCGCCAACGTCTGGGGCGCTGCCGATTGGCCTTGGGTTGCCAATAACGTCGGTGTCCGGAGCTTCATCGGTTCCTGCGTCGATTGCGGGGCTGCCCACTTTCAGGCGAGCATCATATGGATACCCTACAATATAGTCCTTAAACTGGGTTTCATTGATGACCAGGTTGTTCTTGAGGTCGACTTGTGGGCGGGATCTCAAGGCGGGCCCGATGGCGGTGGTCAGGTTGTTGTGCACAACATTGCCGCGGCCGTAGTAGTAGTTCCTTTTCTCGGTGTCGGCCTCGCCGCTCCATCGCTTATGCGGCTCGATTGTGATCCACGTCGGCCCGGGAGTCGCAAACATGTTCTGGTCGAGGACCGTGTTGTTCACGATCCGGCAGTTGATTGCTCCATAGATCGAGATCCCGTGCCACTGGTTTACAAGGATCAGGTTGTTCTCGATGACCCATTCTTCAAACATGCCATCAAACAGACCAATGCCTTGGAGTGGGCCCCGCCATGGACGGTCAAAATCCGTGCACTCGATGATGGTGTTGTTCCGGAGCGTTATACGGGCGGTTACGCCAGTGCCCGTGCCGGATTGTCCTTCAGCAACAGACCATCCTTGGATGCCGTCGTCGTGGTTATCGTCGACGTTGTAGTTGTCAGCGATGAAGTTGCCTTCCACCAGTTGGTCATTACCCAGCACACGAACAGCGTCTCCAGAGAAGTTCTGGATGTGGTTGTTGCGGATCGTCTGGAATGTTGATCCTGTGCCCGTCGCGACGCCCATGTCGACGTTCATGATGGTGCAGCCCTCCACCGTATTGCGCGTACCGCTCATGCCTACTCCGTTGGAGGCCTTGCCCACCCAGTCGGTGTCTGCCCAGGAGGAGATGTCTGCAATGGTGAAGATCTCGCAGTCGCTGACAATGTTGTCCGAACCGTTGATGCTCAACATTGTGTTTCTCGAGAACTCCGGTGCATACTCCCGGCTAATGCTCAGGCCGCTCACGTGCCATTTGCTCGCGTCGTCGGCAAATGAGATGCGTGACAGTTTGGGGCTGTGACCTTCTGCAGGCTTGATGAAAACGTAGTCAGCGTTCGCCCCCTTGATCTGGGGCTCGCCATGGTAGCCGTCGCGCAGGTAAATAACGTCACCGGGCTGGAATGTTGTGCCTGCAGCCATCACTGCCTGCAGCGTGCTCCATGGCCGTTCCGGGCTGCCATCGTTTGTCATGTCGCCATTTAGAGGGTCGATGTAGTATCCGGGGGCAAAGTCGATCGCCTCCAGGGTCAGCGTAAGAACGCCCACACCAGTATTTGCCGCCTCATCCAGCGCGACAAAGTAGATCTTGTACTCGCCCGCCGGGTCGCTGTACCAGGTGTCGAGAGTCAGCGTGCCTGTCAGGTCGCCGTTATCTACGAACGATGCGAAAGGCGGCAGGTTGATCGCAGAGATCGTTACCGTCTCACTGTCTGCATCGGTCAGGCTTACGTTCAGCACGACGTCCGTTCCATGCTTGATGGTCAGTGGCTCGATCTCGTCAAAAATCGGCATGTTGCCAGAGGCGTTCAGGTCGGTAACGACGATCGTCACTGTGCCGGTTCCCTCTTTGGCGCCATCACTCGCCGTGATTGTAAAGGTGTGCAAACCTGCGTCGCCCGTGATCGGGGCCGCCGTCAAGGTTGCAGTCCCATCCTCGTTATCGACCAGCGAGACAAAGTCCGGCAGGTCATCCGAGCTCAGTGAGATGGTGTCGCCTTCATTGACGTCGGTCGCGCTCACCGTGAACTCGATTTGCTGCCCCACCTCAACGGCCTGTAGGTCCGTCACCGCAACTTCTGGCGGATAGTTGCCATCAAAGGTTTCAATGATGAGAACCGGTCGGTTTGCTTCCTCTGTGTTATTTGCGGTGGAGATGTTGTAGTAGTAGTTGCGGGCTTGATCCGGCGTGCTGGAGTTTAGCCGGAAGATCACATAGTCGCCCGGCTGTGCACCTTGTTCATACTGCAACTTTAGGTGCTCGACGAGCGTTTCCCGGGCGGCGGAATTCAGCGAATAGTGCTGATTGCCGGGGGAATCAATCAGCAGGATATTGGGTTGCAGGGCCGTTGCATCAGGATCGCCGCCGAACACGCCTTGATAGAAGTCATCAATGGTGAATGTTGTGCTTGAGCGGTAGGGCAGGATATAGGCATCCGCCGGTGCAGGCTTGTTTGTGACGTGAGTGAGGTGAAACCGAATGTTTGCCGAGAGAATAGACTCTCCCTCAGGTATTTCAGGCAAGGCAAAGGGAAAGAGCCCCACGGCGTCCTGGGCGTTATCGGCGCCTACGCGAATCACCGCGCTGCTGTTGCCCTTTGCAGTTCCATCCTCGAAGATAGAGTTATCTGCGGTGTGGGAAACGATTGTGATCGTTTCAGCTGTTGCGCATGTAGCGCAAAGCGCTGCCAGCGCGCCTATTGCGCCGGTCAGTTTTCTTACGGGTCTTGTCATCAGATTTCCAGGGGGTTCGGGTTATGCAACTTGGCGTTGCCCCGCCGTAAAGGTGGTTCAACGCAAGGTGCAGCTAAAGTGGTGTAAATCTCGACGCAACCCCCCAAGGAGCTAGTAGCGGGCAGAACGCAAGAGGTAGGGCGCTCGGCAATGGGGGGGGCGCCAATTAAAAAAGCATTACAAATTCGCCTTATCATCGTCAAGCCTACCGGCCTTGAATTCTGATTATCTGATCCCGTGGTGCCGGCAGGCTTTCGCTATCGCCAGCGTGTTGTTATTCGACCACGACTGGAAAGTCCCTGTACTCTGCGCCGCTTTGCCAGCGAATGCGGTAATTGCCTGCAGCGACATCTGGTTTCCAGCTCAAGATGTGCAGGCCGCTGTTCGGGGTGTCGTCCAAGGTCACGGAGGCCGCATCGATCTCCTTCAGTACTTCCTCTCCATCATCCGAGACCAGCAACACCCGCACGTTTCCAGCCGCTCGCATCTTGCAGGCGACCAGCGCTTCGTCATCTTTCTTGATGATGGATGGCATTGAAAAGGCCATCTGGAACATGCGGTTTGAATGGTGTGGAAACTCCAGCACCTCGACTGGGGTCAGGTAACGACGCTCAAACGGATCGCCGGACGGCGCCTCACGATATGTCAGGCGGGCAATGGCGCCGTCAAACTCTGCAAGGCCTTCCCAGGCTGTTCCCGCAGGCCCGTGCCAATGCGGGTGTGGCTCCGGGCTCTTGTAGTCGGGATTTACAGCAAGATTTGCAGCGTGATCAGAGTTTACCCAGCTCGGCGAATCAAAGCTCCCGTTCCACATTGAGAGGTTCGTGGAGATAAACCGTTCGATGTCCGTCCGATCAAATGTCACCCCCGTGTGGTAGGCCTCAGCTATACATTCCATTTCGACCGCCTGGTAGTCGCGATAGGGGTGGGTGCCGACCCAATGCGCCACTCGTGGCGGCGAAACATTTCTCACGTCGCGTGGATATACAGGCTCCCAGTAGTTCCAGGTGTATCCATCCTTGAACAGGGTGAGTCGGCTCTTGAATGTATCAAAAATCTTCTTTGCCCGGTCACGGTAGTCGGGGGTTCTGCTGAGCCTATAGAGCCTCAGCAGAGTCACGCCGATTTCCATGTTCTTGTTGAATGGTATCCCCTGCAGTGAACTGTGGACTTCTGTATCCTTTATCCAACGGCTGCGATCTTCGCTCAGATAGTGATCCCAGGAAAAGAATCCCCCATACTGACCGTCATCCCACCACGTTCCCCGCGCAAGCCACTTTTGGACGACGTGCACGCGCGCGTAATAAACATACCGCCGGGCCGCTTCGCCATACTTGGCGCTCCACTCGGCTGGAGCTTCCTGGATAATGTATTCCGAAAACGCCAGCATTGGGTTCACAAGGATGGCGTCAGAAATGTGTACGTCGCCAAGGTACTTGGTGTCGTACATATAGGGACCCACCCAGCCGCGATACCCATCGGGCGACACAAGGGTCTTATCCAGAAGCGCGTCGAAATATTCAATCGCTGCCTCGAGATAGCGCGGATCTCCGGTCTCCTTTGCGAACTCCAGGAAGCGGTTGGCGCCAAAGGCTGCGTGCCAGGCCATTCCCTCGCCGGTTATGTTGCCTTCGGTCCTGAGCATTTGCGTGCCCATCCGGGCTGTTAGTAGATCATCCGGGCTGGTGAGATCAGCGGCAGCAGGCACGGCGATCAGCAATAATGCAGCAAGGCAAGAGCGTAGCAGCTTCATTTCAGTTGTATTACCTTACCTGATCACGTCTAAGCAATCTCCAGCTGCAGTTTCTCGTGCAGTTTACGAGCGAAACTTCAATGCCGCTGGTGGAGAGTGGTGTCGCGTCGGCAAAATGGTTCGTAGCGACGGCGGGGGGCGTCTTCGTTGGAGGATTTCATCACTTCTTAGGCATTTTGGACTTTTCGCAAAGTATTACTTGTTGCTCAACATGCTGTTCTTCAAGAACCTTCCGGATTGAGGTTGAGTCAGGTTTCTGCCTCTCTGAGCCTAACGGCGAGAAGCTGAGGGTCTAAATCTTTTCAATCCGTACCTTTCTGCTTCTTAAATTTGTGGGTCTAGTCCCGATTACTGAGGCATGTCGCCAATATGGCGGCAGGCTTCTGTTAATATACCTTCTCTGGCAATCCCTTCTCTCTGTAAATTTTGATTGTCGGTTCTAATCCGGGAAGACCGACATGACGAAGGATTGCCCATCAGGGGCCATCACTTTCCCAGTTCTTTCTCAAGAACCGGTCCCCTTAAAGGGACGCCAGGTTCTGTTACGCATAATACTGTTCCACTTCAACAGCTTCATCCACGTTTGCGATGATGGGTTGGGGTGGGGCAGCGGCTCAAACCGGTCGCCAATCCCGGGTTTATCAGCATCGCCGTGAGCTGACGTCGGGCAGCGCTGTCGAACGCCAATCCATCGCCGCCCTTTCTAAAAGTAGTAATGTCATCCGGCGCGGTATGAAACATGACCGCAGCCGAGCCCGTATCACATATCATTATAAGCAATCTTATCGTGAATGCTTTAATGGCTTATCAACAGACCTAATAGGTCATCCGGTAAGCCATCATATATTAGAAATGAAGACGCATTACCGCATCTGATTATCTCTCAACGCACATCCTGTTAAGGATATGCAGTCAGATGCGGATTGTCTCTCAAGAAAGAGCGTATCATTTCCCATAAGATAGACCGTTGCCATGTCCTTGCTTTTCACTGCAAAGGCTCCCTACAACAGGAGGAGCGATGGCCTTGCCTTGTCCGAAATTTCACGGACCTGCGAGGCACACAATTTTGTCACGAACAGTGTCTCTGCTGTGCGCCGCTGCGGCGCGAGGCTCCTTCGGTGCATGATGCACACGCTGTTTGTGCCCATTGCCACATTAACGGCCGGAGCGTTGTTGCCGGGTGAAACGCAGGCGGCGGATCTGGAAGTGGTCTATGAAGGTCGCGTCATTGCGAATGCAGACCAGACGCCATCGCGTTTCGATGGGACAGACTTTGGCTCGATGCTCTACACGGTCGGCCCGGTTGAGCGCCAGTTTCGCATCTTCAACAAGGGAACCTCAACGCTCCACCTTGGTGATGCGGTTTCTTCGTCACCGGTGTTTAGTGTCAGTGGTCTGGCGCAGAGTATCGCCCCCGGAGCCTATGACGACTTCACGATTGCATTTGCTCCAACCCAGGCGGGTTTCGTGAGCGCCGTTATCGGATTGAAGGGCGCATCCTCAGAACTCCTCTATACCTTTGCCGTGGCTGGAACGGGCGTTGCGCCGATGCCGCCGCCCCCGCCGCCGCCAAACGAGCATCCAGAGCCGGATGAGCCTCTTCCGGGTTTGCCAAACTTTAATCCAGCCGAGATCGCCATTTCGTATAATGGGGTAAGCATTTCCGCCGGCGACATGTCGCCAAGTGGCGCCAAAGGCACGAGCTTTGGCAGCGCGGATGTTGCCACTGGCGCTATTACCCACACTTTCCGCATCCACAACAATGGCGGCTTCCCGCTGCCGATCAACTATGCGCACTCTACCAACACCGAGTTCACCATCGAGGGCATGCCCGACGTGGGAATCAATGGTGAGTCCTATGTTGATTTCTTTGTTACATTCGCCCCTGAGTATACCGGAACCCGCACCTCGATCATAACGATCTTCAACGGCGACGAGGACCAGAGCGAATTCTCGTTCAAGGTGTCCGGCATCGGCGTGTCGACGAACAACAAGCAGGTAATCTATGCGGGTGATGCCAAGGTGCTGCGTGGATCCTCCGTCAGCGTTCCATTCTACTACGATGTCAGCAACGACAACAATACACTCACCGGCATCGGCTTTAACATACACTATAATTCGGCTGTCGTTTCTTTTATTGGTTTTGAGGACACGGATCCTTTTGGCGCGCAGATATTCAGCCTCAGCGAGTCTGCGCTGGCTGATGTGAACGACTTGGACAAAGATTCCTCCACCGACGCGTTTGTGCAGGTTCACTATGCTAACCTTACAAATGGCGCGAATTGGCCCGGGCAGCCCTTGCCCCTCATGCTCGGCAAGATCGTCTTCAAGGCTTCCGGCGCCTTCGCCCCTGGATCATCAACGGTTGTCCGCTTCAGCCCAATCTCAACGGCTGGCGCATACGGCTTTGAGTCCACGCCGGTCACCATCTCGGTTCCAACGGTCTCCAGCGACATTGATGGCAACGGCGAAGTAGCCGGTCTCTCAGACGGCTTGCTCATGTTCCGCTACCTGTTCCGCATGCCAGATTTTGCTAATGGCGCAATAGGATCAGGCGCAAGCCGGAATGCCGAGCAGATCGCAAGCTACATCGAAGCCAACAAGCTGCCTTACTTCGACTTGGATGGAAACGGCCAAGTGGCCGCATTGTCAGACGGCTTGCTGTTCTTCCGCTACCTGTTCCGTATGCCTAACTTTGCAGATGGCGCGACTGGGGCAGGCAGCACGCGATCCTCGACGCAGATCGCAGCCTACATCGATAGTCTAAAGCCTGGCGCTGCGCCGATGCCTGCCCGTGCCCAGACATTCCGCTCCACTGCAACCTTTGCCATGGACGCCGAGTCGGCAGAGCAAGTCGTCAGCCCGGTGGATGCTCCCTCGAAAGCCGGGACGGGTGACACTCTGGATCTCTCCTGGTCTTACGCTGCAAGCAATGGGGCTTCCAATCTCAACGGTCTTCTCCTGCGCGTTCACTACGATAGCTCACGGCTAAAGTATGTGGAGCCCGTCTTCGTCAACGAAACCAACACCGACATTGTGTATTCCACAGTGCCAGCTGCAGACATCGAGGACTTTGACAACGACCCTTCAACCGATGCCTACCTTCTGGTCGGCTGGGCAAGCTTCAACCTTGCGTGGCCGGGTTCTGCTGCGCTTGAAGACCTGATGACCCTTCGGTTTAAGGCTGTCGCTGGCGGTAACGCCACTGTGAGGCTCTCAGCTGCAGAAACCTCTCCCGGATACACTCTGGACGCCGCCGGCCTGTCGATCGACATTAATGGAGTGGCGCCGGCCCCTGGGCAGCCAACGATTGCCGAGGCCTTTGGCAAGGGTGCGGATCAAAGCGGTTACGTCTTTGTTGGCGGTGAGATGGGTTACGTCTATGTTGGCGACCACCCCTTGGCCTGGCATAATGGCCTGGGCTGGTTCTCGGTTGCGGCAGGCACTGCTGAAGCGGGCCTCTGGATCTGGGACTACGAACTTGGCTGGTTGTGGATGCATCTGCAGTCCTACCCATACGTCTATTCCCCTACGCTTGGCGCGTGGCTCTACAACTTGCCAGGTGCGCCCATCGATCACGGAATGCGTTGGTTTTTTGACTTCACGGCCAAAGACTGGTTTAATAGCCGCTAGGGCCTAACGCTCAAACGCCAAACCGAACGATGAAGAAGATTGTTACTGTCTCTGCACTCATCGCCGCGTGCGCCTCTGCACAGGCGGCCGTTCAAATCGTCGACCCTATGGCAGGACTTACGGTCCTGACGCCGGGAGACACGATTTCCGTAAACCTGGTTTATGACGTAGACGACGACAACCAAAGCCTCTCTGGACTTGGGATCTACACACACTTCGATTCCAGCTTTTTGGCTTACAACGGCTACTCCGACTTCAGTACATTCGGCGCAGCCCAGGTCGTCACTCCGGACTTCGCCGCATTGGAAACTGACCTCGGCGCAAGTGACGGGGATGCAAGCACAGATATGGCGTTACAGAGCAGCTGGGCGTCCTTCCTGGGAGACTTTCCAAACCCAGACCAGGATCTCCCGGTAAACCTCGTCACCGTAAGCTTTACGGTTCTCAACAATCCAGGCGTCACCAGCATCAATGTGTCCGCCTACGAGACTGCAGCGGGCTATTCGTTCAGTAGCACGCCGCTCACCCTCACCATCGTTCCCGAGCCGTCAACCTACGCCTCGGTGGCTGGCCTCCTGGCCCTCGGCGCAGTCATCCTGAGGCGTCGCAAGCAACAGTAGGCCAGCGCTCACATAATCTTCCTCAAAAGGCCCCGGAACTCCCGGGGCCTTTTATGTGTGTGCGTCCGGCAGGGGCACCCGCTTGCAAATCTGAATTGCATCGGGATCTGCGGCGTGTCGGTTGGATGAGGGGAGGTCAGTATCTCCAATCTCCGCTACTTGCGCAGGATATACGTGCGTATATGCCGCGGCACAGGCGTAAGGGCAGGCGCCTATGACTTGGGGAGATTCCCAGCCGTGCGAGCAACTGGCTACTCTATGCGTTTACCGTCGCCATCGATAAGGATGACTTCGTCGATACCCAGCTCTTCGAGGCCAGGGCGGACAAGGCGGGCGTCTCCCACGACGAGCCAGACCAGGTCGTCGGGACGCACCAGCTGTTTGGCAATGTTATGGACATCCCCAAGTTCCAAGTCCTGGATGCGTGAGCTAAGCGTCTGGTAGTAGTCGCGGGGCAGGTCGAACTTCACAAGGTCGCGCAGCGAACTGGCGACTGCGCGGTTTGTCTCCCATTGCCCGGCAAGCTGCAGCACTGCGTCGCCCAGCACATGCGTAAACTCGTCCTCACTGACTTGCCGCTCGCCAACGAAGTCTTTGAACTCCCGGGCGATCTCCAGCACAGCCTCAGCCGTCTTGTCGCTCTGCACGGGGGCGTAGCTGATATACATACGCTCGCCCTTCGCGTCCAGGATGACCGACCGCGCGCCGTAGCTCCAGTGCTTGTCCTCGCGCAGGTTCATATTGATGCGCGAGACAAAATTCCCGCCCAGGACGCGGTTCATGATGTCTGCCGCCACTTCCGAAATTTCTCCATAGGGCTTCACCAGATAACCGCTCGCCACGACAGATTGCTGGGCCCCGGGACGATCCACCAGGTAAATCGCGCCAGCGCTTGCGCCTCGGGATGGCTGCACATTCTTATTGGGGGTCTGGCCACTTTCCCAGTCTGACAGCTCCTTGGAGACCAGCTGCCTTACCTGCTCCATGGATACGTTGCCGACTACAATGAGCTTGGCGTTGTTTGGGCGGAACCAATCGCGGTAGTAGCCCTTCACATCATCCAGCGTCAGCTTGTTGACAGTTTCCTCCATGCCTATGCCGTTGCGGGGAGCATGGTAGGGGTGGCCTTCTCCATAAAGGATCAACGGCGCAAGCCTGCCAGGGAGAGACATCGGGTTTGCCTTTGTGCGGCTAATCTGCTCGATCTGCTCCCGCTTCAGACGGTCAAATTCCTTCTCCGCAAACGCCGGCGCCTGCACAACCGTGGCCAGGAGCGTCATGCTCTCTGCAAAGGTGTCCTCGAGGGTTTCCAGTCGCACATAAGAGGCGTCCACATCGGAGCTGGCCATCAGCTCTGCGCCCAGCATGGTAAGCGCAGCTTCCAGCTCCAGCGGGGAGAGCTCTCCCGCGCCTTCGTCCATCAAATTTGTTGTAAGGTACGTCAGGCCCGACTTGCCTGCGGGATCGGCGGCAAAGCCAGCGTCCACAATCAGGTCCGCGACGACAACGGGCGAGCCTTCGCGCCGCGCGAGGATAATCTCAAGGCCATTCTCAAGCGTGTAGGACTCCAGCTCGGGGAAAGCTACCTCCGGGGCTTCGCCCAGATCGGGCAACTTGCTCCTGTCAGCGCCCTCTGTGGCCACGGAGTAATCGGGGAACGGGTAGGCGACCAGCGTATGCTTGCCAGAGGAAATCCATTCGCGGGCCGCATTCGCTACATCTTCTGCGGTCGCTGCGCGAAGCCACTCAAAGTATTCTTTGTAACCGTCTGGCGAGCCATAGAAGACTTCGCTGGACGCAAGGATGTCGGACTTCCCGCCAAAGCCGCCAATGCGCTCGATGCCCTTAAGGAATCCGCCAATGATCTCAGCCTTGGCCCTTTCGACCTCCTCGTCTGTAGGTCCGTTTTCCACGAACTCGCGCACAAGAGCGTTCATGCGGTCCTCAACGGATTGGACAGACTCGCCGGGCCGCACGTTCGCTCTAAGGTAGAACATGCCTGCGAGCTCCTGGGTATAGTGAAAGCCCCCCACAGTCGTGGCTACCTGGTCTTCATAAACAAGCTTGTAGAGCCGGGAGTTTTTCCCTTCGGCGAGGATAAGTGAAGCGATATCCAGCAGCGGCTCCTCTGCGGATCCAACCTGCGGCGTGTTCCACACCTGCACGATACGAGCTTCAGGCACACGGTCCATATAGCTTGAGCGAGAGTCGTTTGTGCGCCGGGCGACGTTGACCTCTGGCCGGGTCAAGGGCGGGCCAGGTTCTATGTCGCCAAAATAGTGCTTCACCTTCTCCAGAACCTCCTCGGCCTTCACATCGCCGACCACGGCGACCACGGCGTTGGCCGCCCCGTAGTAGGTCTCAAACCATTCGTGCACGTCATCGAGGGTCGCTGCATCCAGATCCTCCATGGATCCTATCGTCGTCCAGGAGTAGGGATGTCCCTTGGGCCACATGGCCTCTGACAACAGCTCCCATTCACGCCCGTACGGCGAATTTTCGCCTTGGCGCTTCTCGTTCTGCACCACGCCCCGCTGCTCATCCAGCCTTGCTTGATCAATCGCCCCCAGCAGGTGTCCCATACGGTCAGATTCCAGCCACAGGACCTGATCGAGCGCGTGCACGGGCACGTTCTGGAAATAGTTTGTGCGGTCTTTGTTGGTTGTGCCGTTGGCGTCGGTCGCGCCGACTGCGTTGATGGCCTTGAAGTAGTCGTCGTTAAAGTTCTCGCTGCCGTTGAACATCAAGTGTTCGAACAGATGAGCGAAGCCCGTCTTGCCCTCCTTTTCGTTCTTTGAGCCAACGTGATACCAGACGTTTACGGCGACAATCGGCGCACGGTTGTCCTCACTCACGATCAGCCGCAATCCATTATCTAGGACAAATCGCTTGTAAGGAATATCGACGTCGGCGTCGATAATCCCCTCCTGCGCTCGCAGGAATGGTGCAGCAAGGAACAGTGACAGGATCGAAAGGGTGAGTTTTCCGTGCAAGCTCATGCGCATGAAGCAAAAAGCGTTACGTAATCGGTTTTTGCAAGATCTGCTTTGTTTCAACGCCTTGACTGGAGCAGGCCTACAGCGGTTGACTTGCCCAAAAACAAAGGCCGCACGCGATCGCTTTGATCGCCTGCGGCCCGTAAAAAGGGTTCTCGCAGTATTTCCTAGAAGAAGCGTATTGTCTGCCCCTGCCGCATGCGCTCGTGCTCTTCATCAGAGCATGCCCGGTCTATCGGTGCGTCTACTGCGTTGTCATTCGGCTGCACCAGCTCGTTCGAGAGAAGGTAGTTCTCCACTTCCTCACCCGAGACGTCTGCAAGCATAACGCCGTCGATCTCTACGCATGGCGAAAGCGTCTGGCCAGATTTCTGAACCATCTCCGCATACTGAGACGGATCATTGATGATATCCCTGTCCTCGTAATCCAGGTTATACTTCCTGAATACCGCGCGAACTCCATTACTCCATCCGCAATGCGGTTTGAGGTATGCCGTTATCTTCATATCCTTAGTGTCCTGTTCGTAACTGAAAAGTCAACGGGCGCCCGGCCTTTTCGCTAAGCGTCTGCCAGGCGCGGCCTTGCGTTCCCTCGTTTGGTTATTCCTCGTCTCCGTCGTCGCCAATGGCCTCCACTGGGCATCCTTCCAGCGCTTCCATGCACTGGTCGATCTCATCCTGCGTGGTCGGCTGATTATAGACGAAGGAATATCCCCCGTCATCGTTTCGTTTGAAAAAGTCCGGCGCGGTCTCACGGCAGAGGTCACAGTCGATGCACTGTTCGTCCACGTAAAACTTGCCCGGCGCATTTTCGGGCCATTTATCTGCCTTGTCTGCCATTTCTAGCTTGTCCCAGTAAATATGTTTCGGTTCCGATCTCGGTTGCTTGGGAGATTGGAAGCGGACAGTCTGAAGCCCACGGGGACTGCCAAGCAAGCTTGAAAGACTCCTCGTTGGGTTGCACATTAGCTTATACGCGACAGGATCGCCCTGAAACGTCCTTCCCCGGCAGGCTTGTGCTGGACGCAGGCGCAGACACAAGGCCTTCTCTTCGCCCAGCTTTTTCCACGATCATAATGAAATTTCTCCAATCATCATGGCGCTAATGGACCGAACCTACATGCGCTACAACGACCGGCCGCGGCTCAATAGCCTCATGCTGTTGTTCGGCAGCATGATTGTCATCTACATCGCGCAGATCATCCTGCAACTGGCGATCGGCTATGATTACGTTGGCGAATTCCTTGCCCTCGGAATGTTTAATCTGCAGCGGGGCTTCCTGTGGACGGTGATCTCCTACGCCTTCCTGCATGGAGGGCCGTTGCACCTGCTGCTGAATGCGCTGATCGGATACATGATTGGTCGGAGTGTACAGCAAGACATTGGCGAGCGCCGCATGCTTCAGGCATGTCTGTATGGGGCGCTTGGCGGAGCCTTGCTGTACCTTGTGTTCCACTTCTGGCAGCCGGGCGCTAATCTCGTAGGCGCGTCGGCGATCGTCATGGCATTGCTCACGCTATTTTGCCTGCTTCGCCCGGACGAGCCGATCACGTTTCTCCTTTTCTTTGTCTTCCCCGTTACGGTCCGTCCGCGCTACCTGCTCATTGGGCTGGTCATCTTTGAAACAGTTTTCCTGATGGCTGAGCTTCAGGGCACAACGGTTGTATCATCTTCTGCCCATCTGGGTGGAATGGGAGCGGCATGGCTCTTTCACCGCTTCGTGGTGCGTCGCGAATTGCTCTACGGCGGCAGCTTTGGCGGGTCGAGCGTGCGCACGATATCTCCGCAGAAACCAAAGAAGGCAAAGGGTCAGCGCTTTCGCGTTAACATCACCAATCGCAACGAGCTCAAGAACGAGGTCGACCGCATTCTCGATAAGATAAATTCGAAAGGCTTCGGATCCTTAACGCCCGAAGAAAAGAAACTCCTCGATCGCGCCCGTGATATTCTCAGTCGATAGGTGTGGCGTGCGCCAATGCCAATCGGCACGTATCGAGTGGCAGATGAGGTGACACTCTGCTCAGTGTGCGCCCTCCCTTTCGGGTTCGGATCTCCTTCACCTCGCCCACTGCTCGTACCTTCGCCTGAACTCATCCGTCCAGAGTTCGGGCTGCATGGTCTCCATGCTTAGTTTGCAGACTTCACGGTAGCCTCTGGTGTAGAGAGCCTTCCCGTCTGCAGAGCGAAACTCGAAGGCCGTGGTCATTCCTGCTGCACGTAGACGCGTTACCCGGAGCGTGATGATGAAAGGACGCACTCCCTTGAGCGGCAGCAGGTAGTCCACATCCAGCTTACGAACGACGATGTTCAGATCCGGATACTTCCACGGATCGAAGCTGTCCGTCTCCATCACCTGATCAAACAATGCCTGCTGCGCGCGCTCCACATAGCGTATCTGCCGGGAATGATGCAGAATCCATTGCGCGTCCAAGTCGTCAAAATGACTCCGCGTGCGGTAGATGAAAAGGTGGGGCGGGGGATTGCTGGGATCGAGATCCATTGCTTTGGCTATCGTTGGTCGGTCTTGCGCAAATGTTCAACATAAGCTTCCAGTCCCGCCTCGGTGGTCACCAATGGACGGTAGCCCAGGTCACGCCTCGCGGCGGAGATGTCGAACCAATGGCTCTTGGCTAATTCTACTGCTACAAAGCGGGTCATCGGCGGCTCACCCCGCAGGCGAAGCGCCAACCATGCCTTCTCCGCCACGGCGCCGATCCGATACGCTGTCTTCAGGCTCAATTGCCTGCGCAGAGGGGCGACGTCCATGCGCTGCAAGAAATCGTTGATCCACGGCCACAGCTCCACCGGTTCTCCCTGAGACAGGAAGTATGCCTTGCCCCCTGCGGGACCGTCGGCCAGCGCCCGAAGGGCCTGCAGGTGGGCTGCGGCAGCGTTTTCTACATGCGTAATATCTACCCGGTTGGTCCCATCGCCAATGTTCGCAAGACGACCTGCACGCGCTCGCTCTAGAACCCGAGGCAGCAGATGCGGATCTCCCACTCCCCAAATCAGGTGTGGCCTCAAGGCGCAAATCCGCAGCTTGTCGGGGTCATGCGCTTGTAATGTCTCGCGTTCCGCCTGGGCCTTCGTTTCGGCATAGTGACAGAGAAAACGAGTCCCATACGGCAGTGACTCATCTGCGCCCTCGAAGCTTTCGCCATTGAAGACAACACTGGGAGTGCTCGTATACACAAGCAGACGAATCCCATGGGCGCGGCAGGCGCCAACGACATTACGGGCGCCCAGGACATTCGCCATGAAATACTCTTCGCGCGGCCCCCATACGCCTGCCTTGGCCGCCGTATGGATTATCGCATCGCAGCCCTTAGCTGCCGCCGAGACCGCGGCTGCGTTTGCAAGGTCTCCCTGAACAACCTCCACACCAAGCTTCTCAAGCTCCGGCTGCGCCTTCCGCCCGAAGCTGCGCACAGTTTGTCCCTCCGCCAGCAACTGTCGCACAATCGCTCCGCCAAGGAAGCCTCCACCGCCTGTCACCAAGACTTTCACTTCAACTTCTCCTGGTATTTCCTGCCTAGCGACAAGCGGTGAATCTTGGCGTTGTGTCGCACATCGACTGGAAAACGCCGCTCAAAATAGAAATGTTCGATATCGCGTGTGTGTAGGTGTTGGTCGCCCAGCACCTTTAGCTCCTCGATCAGGTCGCGACGCTGTTTCGGGGTTCGGGGATACTTCCCGGGCTTCGGTTCGACGACGAGCGCGGGCCTTTTTTCTCCGGCGATCTGCAGCCCAATCAGTGCCGTGCGAAAGACATCCGGGTGGGCGTTGAAAATCGCCTCGCAGCAGTCTGTGAGATAGAGGCGCCCGCCGCATTCCACCCGTTCTGCCTTGCGTCCGCAGAACCAGAGACGTCCCTCGCTGTCAAAGTATCCCAAGTCGCCCATACGGTGCCAAATTGTACCGTCTGGCCCTTTCATCTTAGCTGCCGCAGTTGCCTCAGGCAATTGGTCGTACTCCTTTGTGACCACTGGTCCGCACGCCACAATTTCCCCGATGGATCCAGTGGGAACCTGAAGGGAGTCCTCCAGGCGATCGATGGCGTCGTCGGTGATCCGAATACATCGGATATCGATTTCGTCCATCGGTATCCCAACGCATGTTCCCTTGCCGGCGGCGGACAAAGCGGCGGTCCCCCCCAGGATCAGTTCACCAGATGCGGAACTCAGCGGGAGGCACTCCGTGGCGCCGTAGGGCGTGTGCACAATCGCATTTGGAGCGATGACGCGGTAGCGGGCAATTAGTGCCGGGGGCGCCGAAGCGCCAGCCATCAGGATACGCCGCAAAGAGGGTAGAGTCGTTTTCCGTCGCTCGCAGTAATCGGCGATTCTGGTCCACAACACGGGCGAGCCGAAGCTGTTGGTAACCTCGTTCTGCTGGATGGCCTGCACTATATTCCATGGGTTCGCCTTTGCCGGGCGACTGGGGTTCATCTGCGGAGTCACTGTTGTCATGCCCAGCGCAGGGTTAAACAGGGCAAACACCGGTAACATCGGCAGGTCCACCTCACCAGCCTCGATACCGTAATGTTGCTTCAAGAGCCGCACCTGCGCCTCGAACATACCATGCTCATATCGCACCCCCTTTGGCGCTCCTGTCGAGCCGCTCGTGAAGAGGATTGCTGCCAGCTCATCCGCACGAGTTTCCGCTACTTCGAAGTAGTGATCGTGGTGTCGGCGCATTTCTCGCCTGAATCGACGATCGCCTACCGCGACACGTAATCGGGTTGTCCGGAAGCTATCTTTGAAAATCCGACTGATCCCAACTGCCAGCGGGATCCCCACAATTGCCTCGGGCTGTGTGCGCCTCACACAAGCAAGAAAGGACTTAAGCCCCATTCCGGGATCGATCACCACCGGAACCGCCCCAATCTTGAACAGAGCAAACACACAGCGGATCAGATCCAGCCCCGGACGGACCATCAGCAACACCCGCATCCCTCTTTCAATGCCTCGTTCACACAGAAGATGGGCGCAGGAATTCGAGTCATTCTCCAGCCCCCGAAACGTAAGCTGCTGGTAGCGTATTCGATCCCCCGTCCTGCCAAGCGGCGCCTTCACCGCTATCCCCAGCGGATCCGCTTCTGCCTGATTCGGCAGAAATCGCGCCACATTACATAGAGTCTTCTGCATCTGTCGCATCTCGATAAGGCCCTTCACTCAAGTTTGCAAAGTCCAAACCCAGTGGGGGCAAAGGGGGACGCGGCCCACAAGCTCGGTCCTGCCTGGAAGCGCCGCCCTGTTCGGGGTTCCAGTTTCGGGTTGTGGGCTTCGGATTTAGGATCCATCACCCAATTCCGGCGCTTGCACGTCGGTCTCCCCAAACGAAAAGAACGCTCTCCGGTTATCCCGGAGAGCGCCCTTTCCAAACAACACTATTCTGGTACCCCTATTCCTGGATCACCGTCTGCATGTGCCTGCGCAGGTTCGCGATCGCTTGATTGCGGATCTGGCAGATACGCGCCTCGGTCACCCCAAACACTTCAGCTATCTCCGAAAGACGCATTTCTTCTTTGTAAATCATTGCCAGCACGCGGCGTTGCCGGTCTTGCAGCATCATCAGCTTGGTCTTGAGCATCTCGATCAATTCGTTCTGCTGGGCCTCTTCTGATCCCAGCGCTTGCGACTCGTCAGGAATTGCGTCATGAAGGTCCACGTCCGACTCTTCGCTCTGCCGGGTGCAGTCGAGCGACATAAAGCTTACCGGGCGGGACTGGCGGCGCATCCGCTTGAGGTCACTCATCTTGACACCCAGCTCGTCGCAAACCTCTTCTTCAGTTGGTTCGCGCCCGAAGCGCTGCTCAAGCTCGTGCACAGCTCCCTGCAATTGCCGGGCGGTGGCCCGTGCGGTGCGAGGCAGGTAGTCCAGGCGGCGCAGTTCGTCCAACACGGCCCCGCGAATCCTCAGCATCGCATACGCTTCAAAGGTCTTTTCCTGGGTTACGTCGTAGCGACGCACAGCGGCGATCAGACCCATCGTGCCTACGCTGTGTAGGTCATCCACTTCAACCTGGGAGGGCAGATTGCGCGCTACACTCGACACCACCTTCTTTACCAGAGGGAGATACTGCTCGATTAGCCCAGATTCTCCTCCGCAGTCGTAGCTGGCGGAGTAGCCGTGTGAGAGTGCAGGTTCAGCAGAAGCAATTGCCATTGGTCGGTTCCTGTTGTTTCTAGTGTTCAATACGCGGTTTTTCAGACGCCGAACAAATAAGCCACCGCTGTGCCAAGTTTGATAAATGATTGCGTTTCAATTGCTTATAGAAGTTGAGAACATAATATGAAGCTTTGAGGTGGGCAAATGATGCCTAGTTTCTAAAGTCTTTGGCTTAGCAGGCTCGTAAATCGGGCGTAGTGGGCAAATGTTGCCCAGTTTAAGCGACTTGAATCCTGCTCTTAGGATCAAACCAGGATCTTCGGAGATAGAAGACGGACTGCCTGCTAGGCAAATAACGCCTAGGTCATGAGCGAGGGTTATAACCCTGTAGTAGTTCCCCTACATACTTCGCAGCCCACTTGCGATCAGAGGAATATTCCTCTAACTTTGTGGCTATGGCTGCTAACAAGATTCTGGAGGAGCTCGATGTCGCACTTGCCGATCTGGCAGTGCTTTACGTCAAGCTGCACAACTGGCATTGGCGCGTGAAAGGGATCAATTTCAAGGTCATTCACGAAACGACCGAGCGTTATTACGAACACGTGTCGGAGCTTTATGATGATGTTGCCGAGCGCATGCTCCAGATTGGAGGCAGCCCAACTGGTTCAATTAAAGCGTATCTGGAGAAGGCCCACATCAAGGAGACAGATGCCGAAAGCTTTCAGCCGGCGCAGGTCATCGACGGTGTCTTAAAGGACTTCGAGCATATCCACTCTCACTTCAACCGTATCGCCGACTTGGCGTCTGAGGCCAGCGACCGCGGGACAGAAGACCTTGCAGTCCAGGCTATCACGTGGCTCGAGAAGGAGCTCTGGATGCTCCGCGCGTCACGTCCTTAACCGGTAGGCAATATTTGCCCATAGAAGGATTCCGCGTTCGAGGCGGGATGAACCTTGAAGCCGCGGGCCGTACACGGCTTGGCGTAGCATCATTAAGGCGTTTGGTTGCCTTTTACGTCACGGATGGGGGCGAGCTTTCCCATCGGCTCGTTGCCGTACCGTGCTGCAGCAAAGGGTGCCTCCTCCTGCCAAGGCAGGTGTCGTTACCCCTTCCGAGCTTCCGCAAGGTTGCCCCGTCGCTGCAGGGCTTCGTAATACGCCACGGTTGTTTCCTTCTTGAAAAGGTACCAGTACGCCAGGAGCAGTGCGAAGAAGACTAGCGCCATGGACATCATGGACAGGTTACGGACAAACATCTCGGCATGCGGTCCAACAAGTCTTTCCGCTTCAGCAATGATTTGTTCGTCGCGTACAAACGTCATAAGACAGGTGCTGCCGAAATAGGCAAAGACCGACATAAACAGCAGCCTTCGGCTTTCATAAAGATGCCGCCGTAGCGCTTCGCTCGCAAGGATCAGGAAAACCATTGGCGGCAGGATCACCACAAACTGGAATGCCACGAAGGCTGCGTGATTAAACGGCACGCCCCTAAAACTAAGGTGGCTTACCTGCGACGGATTGAGTGCCGACAACAAACTCAAGAACATTACGACGACAGTCCCGTAGCCCATTGCCATCGCCAACGTCAGCATGATTGGCCGTCGTGGTTGCTTGCGCTGCGCCAGGTCTTCGCCACGCAGATCCGGGAGGGCCGATCCGCAATGCGGGCAGCTCGGCGGCGCCAAATCCTCAGACAAAACAGGGCGGCCGCACTTTGGGCATCGAAACGAGTTCACAGCTATAAAATATGCACCCTTGCCGGCAAATAGCCAACGCAATGCAGCACGTGTTTCTAGCGAGCCGCGTAAAGTTGGTAGCCGATCCAGTCTTCAATCGTCACAGTTGCAAACTCACCAACGGGCAGATCCTTGGACACTTCCACGCTGCCATCGATCTCAGGGGCGTCCCAAGCTGTGCGGGCTGTTCCAGGCGTCTCAACAAGCACCTTCAGCTCCTTCCCAAGTAGCGCCTCGTTGCGTTGCTCGGCAATTTCGTGCAGGCGCGCGGTGGCCATATTCCAGCGTTTACGCCGCGTACGGTGGTGCACACGGCCCTCCGTCATCTTGTAGGCGCGGGTGCCTTCCTCGCGGGAGTATTCGAAGACGCCTGCGCGCTCGAACTTCGCTTCTTCCATGAACTGCAGCAGCTCCTGGAAATCCGCCTCAGTCTCCCCAGGGAACCCAACGATAAACGTTGTGCGGATTGCCAGCCCCGGAATACGGGCGCGCATCTCCCTGATTAGATTGCGAATGTAAGCGCTGTCCGTCTCACGCCGCATCAGTTGGAGCATGTTGTCCGAGATATGCTGCAGCGGCATGTCCACATACTTCACCACCTTGTCGCACTCGGCGATGGTGTCCATGAGCTCCGTGCTCCAGTGGGCTGGGTGCGTGTAAAGCAATCGGATCCAGAAGTCTCCCTCGATCTGGTTCAGCTCGCGCAGAAGCGTCGACAAGCTCTCGCCGCGCTGGGAATCCACAGGGCTCCGGGGATTGGGGCGTTGTCCCTGCCAGCGATCCATGCCAAAGTAGGTCGTATCCTGCGAAATCAGATTGATCTCCTTGCAACCCTCGGCGACCAGCTGGCGCGCCTCGCGAACCACGCTCTCCTGCGTTCGGCTGCGGTGCCGACCACGAATCTTGGGAATGATACAGAACGAACAGGGATGGTTACACCCTTCGGCGATCTTGATGTAGGCGCTGTGCTTGGGCGTCAGACGAAAACGCGGCGTGTCGTAGTCGGGAATGTAATCAGGCCGCGCAGTCACAAAATTCTGCTGTTCGGTCGCTATGTCCAGGCCGTTGATCACATCCACAATCTGAGTGATCTGGTCCAGCCCGATAAAGGCGTCCACCTCCGGCATCAGGCCGGGAAGCTCCTTTGAGAAGCGCTGCGATAGACACCCTGCAACAATCAACTTCTGCCTTGCTGCGCGCTCCTCCCGCTGCATCGCTGCATCCTGGATTGCCTCGATACTCTCGCGCTTTGCGGCATCGATGAACGAACACGTATTGATCACCAGCACGTCCGCCGTCTCCGGCGCATCAACCAGCCCCATGCCCGCCTTGCGCAGGTGTCCCGCCATGATCTCGCTATCGATCAAGTTCTTGGCGCACCCCAACGATATCATTCCTACCTTTATCATTCCCGGGAAATCTTAGAAAATCGGCCTACAATGAGTTTTGATTAGTGGGCTGTCCACGCGTTTTGTTGCACTACTTTTTCAGCCATCCCTGTCCCCAGGCCGACGGGATATTTCAACGCCGGCTAACTCTGGAGCAATTAGAGCTCCAGCATTTACCCCAATGGCCTCGATGTTCAGCGAGCGCGGTCTTGCGACGTCTCCTGCAGGCCGCGGTTCGAATTTAGCTTTTCGTTGGGCGGGGCGTGGGGTTAGCTTTTGAGCGAATGGGTTGTTTGATCAAGACGATGCTGGGGATTGGGACGATCATCATGCTTGGGGTGATTCTGATGCTTGGGGCGCTTTGGACAACAGAGTGGCTCGTGCCCAAGGCCGCAAAGCAGCATATTGAAGAGCTCGGCTTTGGTTTGGATGCGTCGCAATTTGACGTCAACCTGCGCCATGGCAGGATACGGGCGTCTGACCTCGTGTTGAAGAATCCTGAAGAGTGGCCGGAATCGGAGTTCGTGGTGGTGAACAACCTGATTCTTGATATCGACGGGGGGACCTGGCGCGATGGGAAAGAACTCGTCTTTGACGTGGTCGTGATCGACATCGGTTCGCTATCGTATGTGACGAATGAGGAACGCGAGAGCAATGCGGCCTTATTGGTACAGCGTGCCGAAGAGGTTTTGCGGCGGCAGCAAATGGAGGGCGTCTCGGACAGGCCATTCAGAATCGAGCAGTTCCGCCTGAAGATTGATCAGTTGCGGGTGGCGGACTACTCCGGGGCTCAACCACGTGTAAAGACTGTACCGTTGAATGTAGATGTCCGCCTGGAAAATGTGACCGATGCCTCACAAATCTTGCTTCCGGCCGTCTCAGGTCTGACGCCAGAGCAGATGCAGGAACTCGGTGCTGCTCTAGCCTATAGCGCCGGCACATTCGATGCAGGTGAGCTGATGCGCATGAGCGCAGAAGGGATGCTGTTCCAAGGCGACTCTGCTTCCCGTGCAGGTAAGTCAGTAGGGGAGGCCATTGAGCGACTAAAGGGGCTGTTCCCAGCATTGGGCAAGTAATCCTTTTGCTGAGTCTGGCGGATCCTTCGGTTTTATATCCAGATAATAGAGAGGCGCCAGCATCCCCCGCTGGCGCCTCTCTGCAACCTCTATCCGAGGGGCGGTTTGCTATTCGCTAGCTGCAAGTCCTGTCGCTGCCGCGCGGCGGCGACGGTGGAACGCATATCCCAATACACCCAGCCCCAGCATCGCCGCATATGTCGACGGTTCCGGAACCAGCTGTGTGGCGAAGTCCGCCCCATAGCCGATATACACGTTGTCTATTATCCAATCGCCCCCAATACGATTGGAGTCAGTCATGAACCCAATTGCCGAAAATCCAGTTTCAGATGTAAAGTTGGCGCCTTGGAAGGCCTCGGAACCTGAAGTGTTCAGGAGCACTCCGTTGACGTAGACATCATAGTTCTGCGCATTCAACGCCCTGTCTGTCTGGTCGCCAAAAGTGTAGGTGGTGGACGACGCAGGGTCAAAGTTCGCGAGGATGTCGATCGTGTACGCCGTGTTCAAATCCAGGAAGCCAGCTCCTCCCTTGTAATCGCCGCTACCGGACTTGACCACCAAGTCGCCATCCATCCGCGGCTCTAGCGACACCGCAGCATTCGACTGTGTGGAAATCGACTTCTCCGAGTTGCCAAGGCGAATCTTGAAGGAATCACTGTTTGCTCCGCCGCCGAAGTCCAATCCATAAAGCTGGAAACGCACCTGCACTGGGCCAGCTACAGGAGTGGTGATATTGTGCGCCACGAGCTTCACTCCATTTGTTCCAGCACCGTCCAGGTCCGTTACGCGGATTGCGTTACCCGTCCCAAACGGGTTGGCCTCGCCGGAGACCAATCCAAAAGTCTCCGTTGGCGACGATGTCTGTTGGTCGAAGACATCAAGACTTTCATCAAAAGCCACAATGATGTCTGCATTCAGGAGGGGAGCGGCTAACAACGCCGCGCCAAGGGCAAGCTTCTTCATGTGTACAGCGATTTTGGGTTAAACCTAAAGGATAGCTTATGAATCAGCGTCATTACTATCCGCCCAAATGTCGCGAAGGCAAGCTCATTTTATAGTTATTACAATGATTATAAAATCAAACGCTGTAGTGAAGTGTCAGGTCATGGAGTCCCAAGTGATAGCAGGTGCGTGACAGGTGGACGTTTCACCCGCCAAGTCATTTCAGGCTCGCGCGCGGTTGGAGTGCGACTGACGTAACAATTGCTGATCCCGATCGGGGGGGGGGCGCCGGTCCAGCGCCTTGCGCCTTCTACAACGTAATCTTGATGCCGCGGCGCAGGAATGTGGGCACATCCAGATCCTCCCCGCCCTCAAAATTGTTTGGCGCAGATTTTTCGAAGAAGCCGCGCGATTCCTCAACGGTTGGAAAGGCGAATTCTTCTTGCAGCTTTGCCGGTGCCTGGCGGGAGTTCTTGCTCTCCATCCGCTTCAATGGGTCGCCATTGTCTACCACGGCTGCCTCTGGCTTTGGCGCGGCGGCCAGTGAGCTGACGTCTGGGAGCTTGCGGACTGTCTGTCGCAGACTCGATCTGCTGGCCGTGCCCACACCGAGATCTGTTGCGCCTATGACCGTTATTGTCAGAGAATTATGAACATTCTCGTCGATCACTGCGCCGATCACGTTGTTGTCGCGGCTGCCGAACTTCTCCGACACCGTTTGCATGATCTGGTTGATCTGCGTCAGCGAGAGCTCGGGACCCGCATTGATGTGCACGATCAAGGCGTCTACCTTGCGCGTATAGCGCAGCTCAGGCAGGTGAAGCAGCGGGCAAACCTCTAGGTCTGCGAGCGCCTTGTTTACATAGTCCTCGCCCTCGCCGCGCCCTGTTCCGAACAGTGTCTTGCCGCCACGGAAACGAAAGGCGCTGCGAAGCGTAGCGAAGTCCACATTGATCAGACCCTCGTCGAAAATCATCGACCAGATCGCCCGCACGCCGCGGTTGACCCACTCGTTCGCCACCTCGAATGCCTCCATCACGGTGGCGTTCTCGTCGACCTGCTGCAGCAGTACGTCATTAGGAAGGGCAATTACTGCGTGGCAGTGCTCGCGAAGGAGCGTCAAGGCCTCATCCGCCTGCTTTTGGCGCCGTGCACCCTCTACGGTGAATGGCTGCGTGGCGAATGTAATAACTATTGCACCCTGTTGCGCCGCAAGCTCAGCGATCAGCGGCGTAGCGCCACCGCCGGTCCCTCCGGATGGGCCGCAAAGCAGAAAAACGAGGTCAACTCCGTCAACAAGCTTCTCCAGTTGGGCCCGATCCGACTCCGCTGCTTGCCGACCCACCTCAGCCTCGCCGCCGCTGCTCATCCCGCGCGTAACGCTGCGACCTATCATGACCCGCTCATGGACCGGCGAGTTGCCAAGCTTTTCGGAATCTGTATCCACCACTGCGAGGTCAACCTGGCCGAGATTGTTCAGCTTAAGCCGGTCCACTGCGTTGATTCCCGCATTGCCGACGCCAATGATCTTGATGCGGATGCCTCCGCTTTGTTGTGGAAGCTTGTTTTCCTGTGGGTCGTCCATGGGGTGGCCTTTCCTTACTTGGCAAAGATGGTTGTCAGCTTGCTAAGGATCCGTCTCGGCTTCTGTCGTGGTTTGTCATCCCCGCGCTGCGCCGTAAGCCCGTAGTAGAGCAGTCCCAGTACGGTGCTGAACTCGGGTCCACGAAGGTTCTCGTCGCGCACCCATCCGGGATTTTCGCCAAGGCGCGCTTCCACCCCCAGGACATTGCGCGCCTCTTCGCACAGGCAGGCAAGCTTTGAAGTGCCGCCTGTCAACACAACGCCACCGGGCAGGTTCTGGGGCGAGATCTCGCTCCCAAGCTTGTTCTTGAGGATCATCAACAGCTCCTCGACGCGCGCCTGCAGGATCTTGTAGATCGCCAGACGTGGAATTGGGCGATCACCGATGCTAAGATCCCCAATTAGCATCACGTGGTCGCCTTTGTCCACCTTGTCTACGATCGCCTTACCAAAGCGCACCTTGATGTTCTCGGCATGCTTGGCGTTTATACGCAGGCCCACTGCAAGGTCATTGGTCAGATGGTCTCCGCCAACGGGGATCACCCCAGTGCGGGTAATCCGCCCATTGCGATAAAGTGCGTAATCCGTGGTGCCAGAGCCTATGTCCACCACCAGCACGCCATTCTTTTTCTCACTGTCGGTGGTCACCATGTTCGCCGAGCCAATGCCAGAGACGATCATGTCTTCCACGCTCAGGCCAAAACCGTTGATCACATGCAGGAAGTCCGTTACCTGGCGCTCGTCAGCGTGCACGTGCCAGTAGTTGGCCTCCAGTTGTTCTCCCTTCATGCCTACCGGATCAGCCACAGGGCGCCCATCCAGCAGGAACCCGCTCAGCACGTGATGGATGTAGATCCGCCCCGGCTGTAGTAATCGGCTCTTCGCGGCCTCCTGCGCTCGCTGCATGTCTTGGCGCGTCACCAGACCATCCGGGGAACTCACGCTGACTACGCCACGATCGCGAAAGCCCTCAAGATGCGCTCCAGAGATCGCCAGATATACATCGTCGATTCGGGTTTCAGCATTGTTCTCTGCGGCAATCAGCGCAGCGTGGGTGCAGTCGCTTACAGCCCTAAGGTTCTCGATTTCGCCCTTGCGTATGCCGTTGGACGTGGCCTGCGCCACTCCGATGATGTTCAGACTCTTTGCTCCCTGCACCTCTCCCACCAGCACTCTCACTGTGCTGGCGCCAATCTCTACGGCTCCGATTACCTTGCTCTGGCTCATAGGCTGCGACTTTCTTGCTCAAAAAAGGTTGGGGTTCTTCGCACCCTGATACTGCACCACGGCCTGCTCCGGCAGTGACAGGTCGATACGGTTGATCTCACGTGGGCGGGTGGAAAGGGTATGGCGGATAACCTTCGCCAGGCGGTCGATTTGCTCCTTGAACTGTCCGGGCGCGAACACGATCTCGCCTACGTGGCGGCTATTTACCTTGATCACCGAACCGGGGCGGGTGGCGTCCCCATGGAAACGTTCCAGCGACAGGATCGTCCAGCCGCTGTAGATATAGGGCTGTTCGCGGCGCGCCGTTTCCAGCAGGTCCGCGACAACATCCATTCCTTCGATCGGAGCTATTCCGTCTCCGTCGCGGCGGAAGCGCACGCCTGCAAGGAAGGGTAGTGCGCGGATTGTTTCAGATGGATAATTGTAGCCGTCGAATACGACGCCGTCCCGTGCAATCAATACCAGCTTGGTGCGACCATCCGCCAGGCCCACACGCGCCCGCAGCACGGGGGTGCGTTCGCGCACCTCAACGACCAATTCGTCTGGCAGCTTTCGCGTGAGCCGTGCCTCGCGCACCTGTCCAAAGCTTTCCAACTGCAGTTTCAGGCTATGGATGTTCAACTCATCCATGGGCGTGCCCAGCTTAAGCTCGCAAGCCTGTCGCAGCCATGCGTCATTGAGCACTCCATCAGTGCGGAAGGTCACCTTGGCCAGCACCCGCTGCACCTCTGCGCCGCCCGTTCCCTCTGTGGCGGCTTTCACGCCGTACACCGCTGCTCCCACCAATACTGCGCCCAACACAGCGACGAGCATCCAGCGGCCAATGTTCACCAGGCGGCGCATTCGCGCATGCCGCGTCGTGGCCCGCCTCGCTCCAGATTGCTGGATGTCGCGCCAGTTACGCTTCAATGCGTTGTCTGTGCCCCCCGCCTGCTTCATTACACGCACACCCTCCGGTTTTCCGCCCGTTTCAGGGCAGGCGTCACCATTGCACGCACCAGCTCCACGAAGTCCAGTCCCACGCAGGAAGCGCTTTTGGGTAGCAGGCTGGTCTGCGTCATGCCCGGCAAGGTATTGAGCTCGAGAAAGTAAGCCTCGCCATTTTGCTCCAGAATGAAATCTGCACGTGCAAAATCGCGGCAGCCGCAGGCAAGGAATGCGCTAATGGCGTAACCGCGCACCCGTGCTGTCGTCTCGGGGTCTAGCTTCGCCGGGTATAGATACTCCGTTGCCCCGCTGGTGTACTTGGCAGCGTAATCATAGACGCCTCCCTTTGGAGCAATTTCCACCACCCCAAGCGGTCGGCCATCCAGCAGTCCCACCGTAAGCTCACGCCCACGAAGCCGCTTCTCGATCAGCCATTCGCCAGTGCGCGGCTTTTCCAGCCAGGCCTGCAGTTCTTTCCGGCCTTGCACAAAATACAGACCTACGCTGCTGCCCTCGTTTGCGGGTTTGATCACCAGGCTCTCTCCAAGGCGATCTATTATCCAAGAGGCCTCAGGCGTCGAACCATCTTCAAGCGTGATTCCTTCCGCAGTCGGCACGCCTGCATGACTTACCACCTCCTTGGCCTTGGGCTTGAGCATGCAAAGCTGGCTTGCCGTGCTGTCGCAACCGGCAAAGTGGATGCCCCGTTCTTCCAGCTGCTTCTGCAGCTCGCCATTCTCGCCAAAGCCGCCATGCAACACCGGCAACACAACATCTCGCTGCGCCTCCAGCCAGTCCGGCGCCTGGTCGCTGTCCAGACGCACCTGGATGTGCTCGATTCCCAGCTGCTCCAAGGCGCCTTTTACGGCTGCGGCGGAGTTTAATGATACTTCACGCTCTGCCGAGCAGGATCCACACAGTAAGACGACACGCTCGCTCATAGGACATCCTCCCATTTCTTGCCAATCAGCAGCACCTCAGGCTGTAGCAACTTGCCGGTTTTTTCCAGCACGACTTCCCGTGCGTGTCGTATTAGCGCCAACACGTCTGCGGCGGTCGCATCGCCACGGTTAATGATAAAGTTGCCGTGCGTCGCCGAGATTTCCGCATCGCCGATCCGGGTCCCCTTTAGGCCGCACACATCCACAAGCCGCCCTGCATGGTCGCCATCGGGATTTTTGAATATGCATCCTGCGCTCGGTTCGCGTGGCTGACTGCCCTTGCGATGGTCGGCATAGGTGTCCATCTTCAGGCGTATCTCATCTGTCTCTGCCTGGGCCGGCGCCTTCACAACGGCGCCAATAGCCAGAGTGTCTAGTAGTTCGCGGCACTCGCGGTAGCTCGCGTGAAAATCCTTCCGCGGCATCTCCAGTACTTCGCCCTGGGGCGTGACCAGCTGCACGCTTTCTACGACGTCAAACATCCAGCCGCCCATCGCGCCCGCGTTCATTCTCAGCGCACCGCCAACGGTTCCGGGTATGCCCTCCAGGAACTCGAAGCCGGCAAGGCCAAGACTTGCCGCGCGGGCGCAAAGTTGCTTTAGACGCAGCCCGGCGCCAACCTTTAGTCGACCTTCGTCCAGCAATTCACATTCGCGCCATTTCTGACCGTTCAGACGGATAACCAGGCCATTGAAACCCTCGTCAGCCACCAGCAGGTTTGAGCCGCGACCAAGAAAGAAGACGTCCAGCCTCTCCGCGTGGGCGCTCTTGAGCATTTGCAGCAAATCGTCGAGATCCTCTGGCTCAGCCAACAGGCGCGCTGGTCCTCCCACCTTGAGGGTAGTCATCGAAGACAGCGGCACGTTCTCCCTCAATCGCGTCTCCTCTTTCAGGCCAATACTACGGATCCGCTCCAGGAACCGCTCTACTTGCTCCTTGTTTGCCTGCAGAATCATTGTCTTGGTGGAAAGTTTGACGGCGTACTCGTCTGCCCAGTCTTCAATATCGCCCGCGCCGACGAAGGCGATCACTGCGTTCGCCGCTCTTCCGATTCGCTCCCATAGCGCCGGGCGGTCCTCCAGCTTCTCAACGGGGAAATCTTGAGCAAATTCCAAAAGAAGGTCGCTGGCGTAACCACCAGCAAGCGGCGCTTCCGAAGCCGCATACACATCCAGCAGGTAAACCCGGTCAGATTGGGATAGTACCCGGGCGAATGCTTTCTTGAACTGCCGGGTGCGACTATAGCGATGTGGCTGAAAAACCGTCACCAGCTCATGCCCCGGATGGGCTTGCCGCAGTGCGCCAAGTAGCGGCTCGATCTCGGATGGGTGGTGCGCGTAGTCCTGGTAAACCAATAGCTCCTCGTTACGAAAAAGAAGACTCTGTCGCCGTCTTATCCCCGGGAACCCACTCAGCGCGTCTGGATCAAACTTGCCCCCAACGTGGGTGCTCACAGCCAGGGCCGCTACAGCGTTCATGGCGTTGAACTCTCCGATGGCGCGCACGTCGCCCTCGCTACGTGGGAAAGAGCAGTTAAGCGTCAGCCGTTGTCTCGGGCCGTGTTGGCCAACAGACCTCCCCTCGTAATCGCCTCCGGCGCCAAATCGCACCACCTGAGCCTTTGCCCCTGTCGTCAATCGGTCCAGGAGTTCATTCCCGGCAGGGATAAAGATACAGTCGCTCGTCCTTGCAAACAGGCGGGCAAAGGTCGCTTCCAGGTCTGCCATGCTGCCATACTGGTCGCTGTGGTCCCAGTCCAGGTTGGGCACAACCGTCACGGCTGGGTTGAATGTTTCGATCGTGCCATCGCTTTCATCCACCTCAGCCACCAGCCACTCGCTCTCTCCCATCTGGCTTGGCGGAACATGAGCGTCGTTGAACAGACCCCCCACCACATATCCCCAGCGCAGACCCATCACTCGCGAGGCCCATGCAAGCATCCCGCTAGTGGTGGTTTTGCCGTGACTGCCCGCAATCGCGATCAGCTTTCGCGAACCGCACAACCGAGCGAGCATCTCCCCGCGTCGCAACACCTCGATCCCCCGTTTGCGCGCCTCATGCACCATGGGGTGGTCGTCGCGCACAGCGCTGGATCGCACAAGCGTCTCTGTCGTCTCAGGCAGAATCGGTTGCTCCAGAAGCTCCACGCCATTCTCCCGCAAGAGGCGGCTCACCCGCGGAGAAGGATGATCGTCGTGCCCTTGCACCCTTCGTCCCAGTTGCCGAAGGTAAAGAGCCAGGGGCGCCATTCCCATTCCACAGGCGCCAGCCATCGCAATGATCGGTTCGTTCGTCATGCCTGCGTTGCCTCCCGGGTAAAGGCCCGCTCTGGCGCAAAGAGCCGTCTAGGTTTCAGCGGTAGGTTCTCAAGATCATCGGCAATACGCACCGCGCTGTCGCTCTTGCGCAAGGCCCTCAGGTTGTAGCTAAGGCGGTTCAGCAACCAGTCGCTAAACAGAACATCCCTTACTTCGTCGAGCAGGCTGTCCAGGTGCGATTGCTCCACCATCACGCAGCCTCCCTGCAGCTCCAGCATCTCCGCATTGGCGAATTGGTGGTTGTCTGCGGCGTGAGGGTAGGGGATGAGGATCGATGGCAGTCCCATCTCGGTAAACTCTGCAATCGTTCCTGCACCTGCGCGCGCCACAGCAAGGTCTGCAGCCGAGAGCAGCTCAGGCATCTGGTCGCAAAACGAAATGAACCGGGCCTTGGTCTCCCTGCCCTGTGCATCGTTGAATACAAGCGTTTCGTCGTTTCCCTTACCCGGACCCGTAACGCATAAGATATTTACTCCGCTCTCGCAAAGCTCCTTCGCATGCTTGCGGGTCCATTCGTTCAATGATTGCGCCCCTTGGCTTCCACCAAGCACCACAAGCAGCTTCTGCCGCTTGCCAAATCCCAGGGCGGCTCGCGCGTCGTCCCGGTTGATTCGCCGCATTTCCTTGCGCACGGGGAAGCCGTGGTAGCGAATCCGGCTCATTGGGACGCCGGGGAGAGTTACATTGTCAGGCAGATAAATTCGTGACGCCAAACGACGCAAGACCCGCACTGCCCGTCCCGGCTTTCGGTTTGCCTCATGCAGCGCCACCGGTGTTCCGGTCAGCCGTGCGGCAAGCACGACGCCTGCGGATGTGAATCCGCCAAACGCCAGCACAGCGCGAGGCTGTTCTTGTCGCATTAGAGTTGCACCGAAGCGCAATGCGCCTAGCTGGCTGGCCAGGAAGAGTCCCATCTGAACTGGCCCCCCGGTGGCTGGCCTACCCGGTGCACTGACAAAGTTAAGGTGCGGATATTTGGAGGAGAGTCTCTGGTCAATCGCCTTGCGGCTAAGCACCAGTGTGCACTTGTGCCCCCGCTCCTGCAGTTCCTCGGCCACAGCGATTCCGGGAGCTAGGTGCCCCCCGGTTCCTCCACATGCGATGACGAATCGCTGCCGCACCTAGAAGTCCTCCCGTGGTTGTAGCCGGGGTGTCTTGCCCCAGCTTCGGAACGCGTTCAGGATCACTCCAATAAGGAAGCAGGTCGCCACGAGGTTTGACCCGCCGTAGCTGATAAGCGGCAGGCTCATGCCCTTGGTGGGCAGACAGCCCGTAACAACGCCAAAGTTGATGAGGGCCTGCAATGAGACTAACAACAACGCGCCAGACACGAGCAGGAACTGATACAGGTTTGGCGCCTGTCGCAGCCGCATCATGGTGGCAACGAGGATAAGCAGGAACAGCAGCACCACGATGCTCGTCCATACGAATCCCAGTTCCTCGCCGATGATGGCGAAGATAAAGTCCGTATGCGCCTCTGGCAAAAAGGCCATTTGTTGCCGACCATTGCCGAGCCCCACGCCCGACACCCCGCCGGCCCCGAAGGCAAGAATTCCCTGCCACAATTGGTAGGCGCCGTCTGCCTTGTTGGCCTCGATATCGAGAAAGGACAAAACGCGCTGCAGGCGCACAGGGTTCAAATACACAGCCACACTAAACAATCCTACTCCGGCAATCGCAGTCGGGATCAGGTAGAGCATTCGCGCTCCTGCCAGGAAGACCATCACGCCGCCAGTCACGCCCATCAGGAGCGCTGTCCCATAGTCAGGTTGTGCGAGCACCAGCGCAAACGCCGTTCCCACGATCGCCAGCGGAGCGATATAGCCGCTCCAGAACTCCTTCATGCGCCTCTGATTGCGGCCCAAGTAGTCGGCCATTACAAGGATCAAACCAATCTTTGCGAAGTCCGACACCTGCATGTTCATGGGCCCCAGGTCGATCCAGCGACGCGCCCCGTTGATCTTTTCGCCAATCCCGGGAATCAACACCGCCACCAGCAGAGCAAGAGAAGCCGCGGCGGCCAACCACCAGAACTTGCGAAGAAAATCCAGGCTGATTAGCCAGCCGGTGCAAGCTGCCGCCAATCCGGCGCATGCCCATACCGCCTGCTTGCGCATGTAAATGGAGGCGCCGGCATTCTCGCCCATCCCGGCGCTATACAGCACCAGTAGGCCAAGCAACAGCAAGCCGGCGGCAGCAAGCGCTACCACCATACCGGGCGCCAGGCGCAAGCCGGGACGCCACCACTGTGTGCCTGATGCCTCCATTGTCAGCTAAGTCGAATTAGTCCAAAGGAATGACGGGTGCGCTCTCGTCGCCGCCCAATTGTTCGAGCTGCTCCAGATCGATCACGTCCGAGTTGCTTTCCGGAGTTTGGGCCGGCGTAGCAGGTGGAGTAATCCGAATCGGTGCGGGCGTCTGCGCAGGTTGCGCGCTTGGAGCAGGCGTGGGGGTCGATTGCCGGGTGCGGCTCTCCACTTGAGAAACAGCCTGAGCCTTTTCGCCGCCGCTGTTCGCAGCTGTGCTGCGCGAGCCTGTGCTGCCGCCGCTGCTACGAGCGCCGCTTGGGAGGACGAGCTCTTGACCAACCCTGAGCTTCCGTGGATCGCTAATATTGTTCGCGGCCATCAACGCTTGGGTAGTTACGCCAAAGCGGCGCGCAATGGCGGCTGGCGAATCTCCCGGCTGCACTGTATAGGTGGAGCCGCTGCTTGGAGGCGGACTGGAGGGTAGGGGAGCGTTGATGCTGTTGACAGAGCCCGCCGTCGGGATCACCAGCTCCTGACCCACCCGGATTACGTCCGAGGACAAATTGTTGGCTGCCTTGATGTCGTTCACGCTCACGTTGAACTTCCGGGCAATGCGCGCAAGTGCGTCGCCGCGCTGAACTGTGTAGGTTTGGCCGGAGACTGTGGCCGCTGTTGGCTGTGGGCTGCTTGCCGCGGCAGAACCGCCGGGCACCACAAGGGTTTGTCCGGCAAAGATTGTGGCATTGCGGGTCAATCCATTGGCCTCCAGGAGCGCGTTCAGGCTTACCCCCTGCTTGCGTGCGATACCGCTCAGCGTGTCGCCGCGCTGCACAGTGTAGGAGCTCGTGCTTCCCATCGGCTCGAGCAAATCGTCGACCGGTCCGCCAAGCGGCTCCAGCACCTCGCCCGCTCCTAATCCGCTGCCAGGACTGCTTGAGGTAACGGTCGAGCTTGGGCGGGTCGGCGCCTGACGCTGCCCGGAGCCGAGACCAGCGTTGAACGAATCCTCTACTCTGCCTGTCTGTGGCCGGGGCGCCGGGTCGAGTTGCGACGTTGGGCGGGTTGGCGTGGTGTCCTTTCGCGATGTTTGGCAGCCGGGTTGCAGCAAGAGAGCGCTAACGCCGACCACATGCACCGCAAGGACCAGTCCGAAAATACCTGTTAGTTTCATGGGCGTGTTCTCGAGAATTTGTTGTGGGGATACTAGATTCTGCAGATTCGGGCCTTCAAATCCAAAACGGCTCGTTTATATACATCGCCGCGTTGATTGTAGTCCCGGAACATATCGTGGCTTGAAAAGCCTGGACTGAAGAGCACCTGCTCTCCAGGTAGCGCCACGGCGTGTGCCGCCTGCACCGCTTCCTCCAACGAGGCGCAGTGACGGCCAGCAATAGAACGACGGGCTGTTTCTTCTATGATTGCTCGGCCTGTTTCGCCGATCGTAAAGACTTGCCGCGCCCGCCCCGCAAGGACCTCCGCGAGTTGCGATACGTCTCCGCCGCGGTCACGTCCTCCGCCAATCCAAATCACAGGCTCGGAAAAATTTTCGAGAGCGCCAGCGCAGGCTTCAAAATTTGTCGCCTTTGAGTCATCCCAGAAAGTGACCCTATCGATCTCTTCGAGCCGCTCCATACGGTGTTTCCTGCCCGGGAATCGGGCTGCCACTTCCAGCGCGGCTTCCTCCGGTAGACCTTCCGATCGCCACCATGCCAGCGCAAGGACAAGGTTTTGCCACTGCCGCTTTGGCCAGAACGCGCTCGTTTCGGGCATGTCTACGAGCGGCGGCTTTGGCGATACGACCGTCCACTCTGGCAGTTGATTGTCAAACTGGGCTGCGGCCACCGCCACTTGCGTGGATACGAAAAGCTTTGGTGCGCGGAGGCGTTCCACCAGCTTCCACTTTGCTCCAAAGTAGTTGCGCATGTCGCCGTGACGATCCATGTGCGTCTCGCTGAAACTGATCCAAATCACCCCGTCCGCGCGAAAGTTCTCGAGACTTTCGGCCTGGAACGAACTGATCTCACAAACGGCGATTGTTTCAGCATCGTGGTCGGCTGCAGCCACGGTGGAGAGAGGCAGTCCCACGTTGCCCGCGGCTATCGCCTGCCTGCCGTGAATGTTAAGCGCCTCCGTCAGAAACTCTGTTAAGGTCGTCTTCCCATTGGTGCCCGTAATGGCCAGCAATTTTCCCTTCCAGAACCGTGAGGCAAACTCCAGTTCTCCCATTACACGGCAGCCTGCAACCTGGGCTGCTTTCAGCCATGGGTGGTCAGGCGCAAAACCAGGGCTGAAAACAGCCAGGCGATGCGCCCTCGCATCCGTCTCGCCAAATTCAAGATGATTCCCTTTTCCTCCCTCGTCGTAGAGCACCGAACCGCATCCACAGCACGCGAGCAATGCTTCCACAGCTCTTCCGCTGACGCCAGCGCCCAGCACCGCAACTGGTTTATCCAGTAGCCCGGTGAGAGAATGTGGTATCGCAACTGTGCTCATCGCAGTTTCAAAGTGGCCAGCCCGGCCATCGCAAAAATCAACGACAGTATCCAAAATCGGATCACCACCTGTGTTTCTGCCCAGCCCTTGACCTCAAAATGGTGGTGGATTGGCGCCATCCTGAAGATTCGCTGCCCGCGCGTCTTGAATGATCCTACTTGCAGGATCACGGAGACAGCTTCCATCACGAAGATTCCGCCAACAATGACAAGCGTGAAGGGTTGCTGAATCATGAATGCGATAATTCCGATTAAGCCACCCAGAGCCAGTGATCCGGTGTCGCCCATGAAGACCTGTGCAGGGTGCGCGTTAAACCATAGGAATCCCAGCCCTCCAGCTGTCAGCGCCGCGCAAATCACGGTCAGTTCCCCCGCGCCCGGTTGGTAGTTGATCAGCAGGTAATCGGCAACGATCGCGTGACCGCTTGCGTAGGCCATGATGCCGAAAGTAAGCGCCACGGTGACAGTGCACCCGATCGCGAGCCCGTCCATGCCGTCTGTCAAGTTGATTGCATTGCTCGAACCCGCCAGCACGAGGAAGAGGAATGGCGCAAGCACCCAGAGCGACGCCTCGGCTATTATCGGAGCCTTGCTGTAGAACGGGGCCCAGATCTCCCTTGCAAACGCGGCGATTGATTCACCGGTTGATTGGTCGGGGGAGAGAAAGGAACTGGCTTCCAGTAAGAGCCACAAGGATACAGCCGTTATGAGCGCCTGCCCAATGAGCTTGTAACGGCCCTTCAATCCGCCGCTTTTACGCTGCCGAATCTTCAGGTAGTCGTCCAGAAAGCCCACAACTGTCAGCCCGGTATATACAAACAGGGCTGTTAGCACATACACGTTGGGCCGGGCCCAAAGCAGCGTGCTCACTGTCACCGAGATATAGATCATCAGGCCGCCCATGGTCGGCGTCCCGGTTTTCTTTGCATGCAACTCCGCGAGCTTGCCCACTTCTGAGGCCTCGCGGAATGCCTGCGCTGCCTTCAGATAACGCAGCTTTTCTATGAGCCAAGGACCCAGCAGGAACGCCATTAACAACGCGGTTGCCGCAGCCGCCACGCTTCGCACCGACAGGTAACGAAACAGTCGCAGCGGACCAAAAATTTCCTCCCAGTTCTCAAGATATGTTAGCATCCGGACTGCGCCTCCCTGCGCGCCTCCGAATGTCCCGGTATCAACTGCTCCAGCCGGTAGCTGCGACTGCCCTTCAGCAACACAGCTTCACCGCCATCGGCCACGAATTGATCCAGTCGCTCCCGCATGGAATTCATGTCTTTTGCCACGCAGACCCGGGCCGCGCTGTCGCCGCCTTCACGGAGTCCGCGCGCCAGCGATTCGGCCTGCGCGCCGATAACGCAAGCGCCTTCTTGCTCGCGCAACCGCAGCTCCAGCCCAAGCTTGTAGTGCAGAGTTTCACTCTCGGGTCCCAATTCGTTCATGCAACCCAAGAGGTAAAGCTTACGACGGTTTGGAAAGCGATCACGGAAAGCAGAAACTGCATCTTGGACCGAGACTGGATTGGCGTTATAACAGTCGATGTAGAAGGCAACTCCATGAAGGTGGCGTACTTCGCCGCGAAATGCCGCCGGCGACCATTTCCGGAGCTGGGTGAAAATTTGTGAACTGCTCACCCCAAGGTGACGCGCCACGACGATCGCAAGGGCTGCATTGCTGCACATGCCTCGTGATAGAGGCGGTAGCTTTACGGTGTCGTTCCAGCCCGCCGCGTGGATGTGCATTTGCCACGCGTCATCATCCCGCTGCAATTTGTAGTTTATGAGAGGACAACCAACCTCCATCACTCCGTCAGCGCGCGCCTCAAGATCACGAACGACTTGTGTCTGAGGCAGCCGGGCTTGGAGCGCTTCAAAATGTAAACATGAAGCCGGCATGAAGATGGCGCCTCCCGGTGCAATTTCGGTCGTCAGGATCGCCTTTTCCTCGGCCACGCCTTCAAGCGAACCGAGTCCTTCCAGGTGTGCTGCTGCGATATTGGTAACGATTGCCACGTCGGGTGTCGCCATCTGGGCGAGCAAGCGCATTTCCCCGCGCTGGTTGATTCCCGTCTCTACGACGGCGAAGTCATGCTCGTCGGGGTCAATGCGAAGGAGTGTGAGCGGCAGCCCCAGGTAGTTGTTCAAGTTGCCTTCGGTGCGCAGGACGGACTGTCCGCCAGCTTCAAGCAACAGGCTCAGCAGGTCCTTGGTGGAGGTCTTTCCGCAGCTGCCGGTAATCGCGACGAGCCTCCCGGTAAAGCGTTGCCGGTTTCCCGCGCCCATCCGCTGCAGAGCCGCGACTGTGTCGTCAACCACCAGTTGCGGAATCGCTATGGGGAGCTCGTTTTCCACCATCGCGCAGGCAGCCCCGCATTGTCGTGCTGCTTCCACGAAGTCATGCCCGTCGCGCTTGCCAGTGCGTATGGCCACGAACATGTCGCCACGGCGCACTTGACGGCTATCGATGCAGAACCCGTCCACAGCGGGTGGCTCTCCGCCGCTCCAGCGGCCTGAGGCCCATTCCCGTAGTAGTTCTGGGCTAGCCTTTGCCATCAGTTCAGTTCGCCGCTCCGTAGTCTTAGTAGTTCTCGTGCCACCTGGCGGTCGTCAAATGGAGCCACCGTGTCTGCAAACTCTTGGTATGACTCGTGCCCCTTGCCCGCAATGAGGACTGCGTCGCCAGCCCGAGCCGCCGATATCGCAAGGTGAATCGCCTGCCGTCGATCCTGTACGAAGTGAATCTTGTCGGCGTCGGTGATTCCTGTGCGCATATCGTCAAAGATCGCCTCAAGGCTTTCCCCCCGGGGATTGTCTGCCGTTGCCCAGGCTTCAGAGGCGTACATCTGCACCGCGCGCGTCATCAGGGGGCGTTTCAGCCGGTCCCGGTTCCCGCCGCAGCCAAACACAACGAGCACCCGTCCGCGCGTAATCGGCTTGAGCATCGCCAGCGCATTCTTCAGCGCGTCTGGTGTGTGCGCATAGTCCACAAGCACGTTGAAATCCTGTCCGCAATCGATTCGCTCCATGCGTCCCGGCACGCCTTTGAACGCGCGGAGGCGGGCCACTGCATCCTCTACCTTCGTGCCCATCGCCTGGACAATTGCCAGGGCCGCCAGCGCATTGCTCACATTGTAGTCTCCCAGCAGGGGAGATTCCACGCGGCACTGTCCCTCTGGGTGTATCAGCGTAAAGCTTGCGCCAGTATCGGTAAGCTCCACGTCCACGGCGCGGAAGTCTGCAGAGGCGTCGGTCCCAAAGCTCACCCCATTTACTGCAGAGGGCAGCATCTCGAGCAGTCGCCGTCCGTAGGGATCGTCGAGATTGATAACAGCCGTGTTGGGTTTGTGCCCGGTTTCGCCAGTAAAGAGGCGCACCTTCACTTCGAAATAGGCATCCATTGTACCGTGGTAATCAATGTGGTCCTGGGTTAGATTCAGGAACGCAGCCACCTTGAACGGAATCTTCCACACACGGTGCTGGTCGATGCCGTGCGAACTCACCTCCATGGCGGCGCTTTGACAGCCCGCCCGTCGCATCTGGTCAAAGAGATGGCACAGCTCGGAGGATTCTGGCGTAGTGCGCGCCGCGGGCAGCGAGCGTTGCCCGAGCTCGTAGGAAACGGTGCCAACCAAACCCACGGGAGAATCCGGCTTCTCGAGCAGGTGCTTGCAGAGTGTGGTTACCGTCGTCTTTCCATTGGTGCCCGAGACGCCGATCAGATCCAGCGCCCTCTCCGGATGGCCAAAAAAACTTTGCGAGACTTCCGCCAGCGCCTTTCGCACATCCTGCACTTGCATGTGGGCGACATGGCCGGGCAGGCGGCCTGCAGGCCCCTGCGAGACGATGGCGGCCGCGCCACGGTCTATCGCTTCCTCCACATAGTAGCTGCCGTCTGTGCGATGTCCCGGCATGGCGAAAAACAACGCTCCGGGCGCCACGCGACGACTGTCGGTGCAGATCGCGCTTATCCTGACGCTGCGGGTGCCGGGCGTATAGATCGCGTCTACATTCTTGAAGAGCGTTTGGAGGTCGAGGTTCATGCGCGGCGATCGAAAAAGACTGTTCAGTAACATCCGTCCGGTTTCCCATTGGGTCTTCCGGGGCGCTCCTGAAACGGGTGCATTTGTGAATGAACTAGGGGAAATCATTTCGAGGTCGGATGTTCCGCGAGCAGGCTGCCGGGTGCGGGGTTTTGCGGTGGTTCCAGCGCAAGGTACTGGATAAGCTTTTCTGCAATGTTCTTGAAGGCGGGTGCGGCGGTTATGCCGCCATAGTTCAGGCCCCCAGAGGGCGGGCGCCCATTATCCACCACCACCGTGATGGCCAGCTCTGGCCGACTCGCGGGGAAGAACCCGCTGAATGTCGCCACGTGTTGCCGGTTCGAGTAGCGGCCATTGATGATTTTCTGGGTAGTCCCGGTTTTCCCGGCAACCTGGTAGCCCTTGATCTCGGCTTGAGGGGCTGTGCCTCCTTTAGTCGGCACCTTGGCCAGCATCTGTGTAAGTATCGTCGCGGCCTCTGGGCTCAGTACTCGCCGCTTGGGGCGTTCCGAGTAGCTCAGCGCCTCGTCGCCTTCGGGATCGAGCACCCGCTTGATAATCTGTGGGCGCATGAGCACGCCTCCGTTGGCGACTGCGCTCATCGCGTAGTGCACTTGCAGGGCAGTTGCGCTGATGGCGTGCCCCATCGGCAGGCGGCTGATCGTCAGTCCGTCCCACTTGTTTATCGGGTGCAGAATACCATCAACCTCTCCTGCGCCTTCAAATCCGGTGTCTTCGCCAAAGCCAAACAGCTCCGCGTACTTATAGAGTCGTTCTTCGCCCAGCATGATGCCGATCTGGGCCGCGCCGCGATTGCTCGACTTGCCCACGACTTCTACGAGCGGGATCTCGCCGAGCGGCTTGTGGTCGCTGGGCAGGCGCACGGTGCGCCCACGATATTCCACCCGGTCTTGCCCACAATCAATCATCGTGAACGGCCCTGCGATATGCTCGTTCAACGCCGCGCCCACGGGCACGATCTTGAAGGTTGAGCCGGGTTCAAAGATGTCTGTTGCCGCGCGATTGCGCAGGTGGTCCATCGGCGCCTTCCAGAACTCGTTCGGATCGAAGGTTGGCCAGTTGGCCATCGCAAGGATCTCCCCGGTGTAGGGGTTCGAGACCAGGATCACCACGCCCTCGGGATTGTAGGTCTCTGCTATGCGTTCTACCTCGGCCTCAACAATGTCCTGAATTACGAGGTCGATGGTTAGCTGGACATTGTAGCCGTCCTTCCGGGGCACCTCGCGACGCTCAAACTGTGCTAGCTCCTGTCGAAGGCCGTCGCGCTCGGTTTCGCGCCATCCATCCTGTCCCCGTAGGTAATAATCCATCAGCCGTTCCACGCCGATGACTGCGTCCCCTTCCTTATTAACGAAGCCCAGTACGTGCGAAGCCAGCTTGCCGGAAGGGTAGTAGCGCTCGTATTTGCGGTTACCGTAAACGCCGCGGATTCCCAGCTTCAATACCTTGTCATAAGTGCTGTCATCAATGGCGTCGGCCAGTTTCCGCCACCGCACATGGGGCGCCTCGTCGCCGGCATTCGCCAGCGCCCGCTTTTGCACTTCCTCAAGCGGTGCGCCGATGAGGGCCGCGAGTTGCGGCAGTTTGTCCGCGTCCTCAGCCCTAAACGCAACTGGGTCAATTCCCAGTTCGATGACGGGCCGGGTCGCTGCGAGCAAGCTTCCTCTGCGGTCTAGAATATTGCCTCGGCGGGCTTTGATTACCTCAAGCCGTTGCCGGGTAGCCGCTGCGATTTGCGCCAGCTTCTCCCCTTCGACGATGTGCAGCGAGTATAGCCGCGCAATGATTCCGCAGTAGCCCAGAGCAATCGCCAGAAAGACGAGGCCGAAGCGCCAACGGGCTATAAATGCGGGCGTCATCTACTCACCGGCTTCCAGAGGGTCCACGAATCAGCGCCAGCTCAAAGGTAACGAACATTGGCTCCTGCTCACCTTGTGCTACAGCGCTCTCCTGCCCGCCAAGACCTGGACGGGGCGCCTCAAGACGGACGAGCTGCAGATTGCTCGGCGCCACCAGGCCAAGGCGCATGTCTTGGGCGCGCTGCTTAAGGCTTTCCGGTGTGGTGGCCTCTGCAATCTTTACATTTACATACTGCAGCCTCCGGCCTGTTTCCGCCAGCTGTTGTTCGCTGCGGCGCATCAGGCTCGCGCTCTGGGAGATTTCCTGTCGGAGCCAGAGCAAGCCCAGCCCGCCCGCAGCCGCCGTGAGCAGGATTGCGATCAGCAAGATCGACACTCGGAAGGTGAAAGGATTGGAGCTTTGGTACATGTGCCTGGTCTTCATGGCTGGAGCTATTTGTTCCGCATCACGGCCCGCAGTTTTGCAGAGCGCGCGCGGGGGTTCTCCCGCACTTCTGCCTCGCAGGCCTCGATGGGACGCTTGGTTAGTAAAGTTGCCTTCACCACCCGCATCTGCTGCGGGCGGCTGTCGAACCGGTTCTCCGGCATTCCCGCCAAACGGCGGAAGAAGCGCTTTACGATCCGGTCCTCCAGAGAGTGAAAACTGATGACAGCCAGCACCCCGCCGGGTCTCAACAGATCGAACGCCGCCGGCAAACCCTTCTCGATCGCTTCCAGTTCGCGGTTCACAGCGATCCGCACTCCCTGAAACGTAAGTGTTGCCGGGTGTATCTTGCTCTTGCTTCGAGGGTTGGGCGGTATGGCTTCGGCAATGAGGTCTGCCAAGCCGCGGGTTGTTTTCAGCCTGCCGCTGCCCCGCGCCTTCTCGATTGCCTGCACGACCTGCTTCCAGCGGGGTTCCTCGCCGTAGTTGCGCACGGCCTGCACAAGCTCATCCCGGCTCGCGGTCTCAAGAAACTCCGCTGCACTCAGTCCCTCGTTCGGGTTCATGCGCATGTCGAGAGGCCCCTCGTGCCTAAACGAGAAGCCGCGCTCCGGGGTGTCCAGGTGAAACGATGAGACGCCGAGGTCAAATAGCGCTCCATCGAACCCGCCTTCGAGGTCCAGGTCGCCGACGTCCGCAAAGTTGGCGCTCTCGAAATGAACTCGCCCGGGATATTGGGCAGAGAGTGCTTCGGCGCGTTGTGCTGCTTCAGGATCCCTGTCCAGCGCCACGATCTCTGCGTCGCCGAAGACTTGGAGTATCTCCCGGGCGTGCCCGCCTCCGCCAAATGTGCAGTCCAGTATTCGAGTAGGGGCGCCCCCGCCTTGATGCTGTTGCAGCAGGCTTATCGTTTCCTCGAGTAATACTGGCGCATGGCCGCTCATCGCGGAAGGGAAATTCCTTGCGCGCTTCCAGCGACTGGTGGCCGCACCGCATGCGCCCGGGTGTCGCGGTCCGGGCTTGTGCTTTTGCCGGGGGAACGGCGAGCGTGCATGCGGTGCGGCTTGCATCTCAGTCTGTCGCTATCGGCTACGCAAAACATTGAAAATTTGTGTCAACAGCCCTCCTTGGCGTCCTCGGCTCACCAGCACGCGTCTTCGCGCAGGCCGCTGCTCCGCAAAGCTCAGGCGGTGCTCGAGGCGCGGCACGCTCGGAAAGTCCCACTCATTGAAGTGTCGGGGTTCTCCGCTGCTGATGATTCCGTTCTGGTACAACCGGTTCATTCTCGGGGGCTGTTTTGTGGTTAGATTCCTAGTTTCTTCATTGCTTCGAGCAGGTTGAACGACGGTGGCGGCTGCCAGCGATCCGGGCTCCAGATCTGGAAATTCCGGCCCAAACCCACCATCACCACGTCCTTCGTGATCCCTGCAAATTCCAATAAGTTCTGTGGCAGCAGGATGCGCCCTTGCTTGTCGCACCCCATATACGAGGCCATCCCAAACAACTCCCTCAGCATCGCCTGGCCCTCCAGGTCGTGTTGTGGGATCGACTTCAGCTTTTCGTGAAGCTCCTGCTGCATCTCCGGGGGGAATACCGCGATGCACCCCTCCACGTGAGGCCATGCAAGGTAGTAGTTCTGGTCGTCTCCTTCTACCCGCCAGGTCGAGGGCACAGTTACCCGGTTCCGCGCATCCAGAGAATGCCGGAAGTGGTTTACATAACTGATAGCTCTCGCTTCCACTGCCACACATGTAGGCGAACACTTCCCCCACTTTTCCCCATATTCTCCCATTTTGACCCCAACGTCAAGCGGCATTTACTTATCGATCCCCCTTTTCTCCGCATATTTACAAGCCCCCACGCCCGTTCCAGGTTTGAGCTTTTTGATTCCGACTTGGCCTCAAATGCCGCCATGCAGATTTCCGCTGGAAGATCCCGGGTTTTCTTCACCCTGTCCCCGGTCCGCAGTCCACCCAAAGCGCCTCTCCCGCCCCTCATTCTGTCTTCCTTTTTCGTTGGCTCCTTTGCCTTTCCCGCCTTCAATTCCTGTCCATGAACCTTGAACACGCGAAGACTGCGATTGCGACCGCTCTCAACGCCATGGCAAAGGCCTATGGTCGCGCCGTTTTCGATGAGTGGGCTGTTGTTCGACTCGAACCCGCCGTTGAAGTGCTCTATTACAGCGGGCCCCGCGCGGTTAAGTTCCAAGCCAGTCTCCAGGACGACCTTGTGCACCTACGCGAGGAGCTCTCGAAGGCAGGCGACGCTCCCGGCGAGTTCGCCTTCTCCCGCGAGGCGGATGGCAGCAGCTTCGACGCGTTTGTTTACCTTGGCGCAGGCACATTCCTACTCTGCAACAATACGACCAAATCCATGAAGGAAGTCACCGCTGACTCACTCTGGCTGAAGGCCCAGACTCCCTTTGTTTCGCTGAGTGAGAAGTTCCTCGCAGATCCCTTCCAGTCTACCAATTAGTCCTGCTGCGCGACGAGCTGATTTGACTTCACGCCAAGCGACAAGGGGCGGAAGTCCCGGCGATCTCTTTCCGAGGATTGGAGCGCGGTGTGCAACTGTGCCTGAGATGCATAGCCTGAGAAGCTTGGGGCTTGAGGCTTGGTTTTTTAGTTCCAGTGGATTGTCTGCTGTTGATGGCTGGCATGGTGGATCAACTGGCGGAATGGGCTGGAAGCTGGGCGGCGCTGCTGTTTGTGGCGCTGTTCCTGGCAGGCTCTCTGGTGATCATTTGGCGGTTGAACTGCATGTCTGCCCGTGGCGTTGAAGGCACGGTGCTCGGGACGTTGGTGATGCCTTACGCCTCGGGAATCGGTAACCTGATCTTTGCGTTCTTGATGGCCAGCCGGGGAGGTCCGGGCGAGGAGGTGGTTGTCAACTGTCTGGTAAACAACGTGACGAATCTGACGTTGCTGTTGGGGTTACCTGCCGCTGTATTTGGCATGGCGATCCTCCCAAATGGCAGGCGGATGAAGAAGCGTGAGGCGCGGGAGGGACAGTTGAACCGCATCTCACTGCTGCTGACGTTGTTGGCCGGCGGCTTCTTTGCAGGAATCATGTGGGCGCTCGGGCGCGACGGTAAGCTGACGCTCGAGGATGGGCTGGTGCTAGTGGGTGTCTTTCTGTTCTGGCAGATCTTCCATGTGTATGAGGTGCTGAAGCAGAACGTCGCCACTGGGCAACGAATGAGCCCGCTGCTGTTTCTCGACCTCGGTCTGATTGTGCTCGGCGGCCTGGTGCTTTATTACTCTACAGATTGGATTGTGACCGCGCTGATGGAGGCTGACAGCGGCTTTTTGCGCAGCGAACACATCGGGTGGATTACCGGCTGGTTGATGGTCCTGCCCAACGCTTTGATGGCGTTTTACTTTGCCTGGCGGGGCCGGGCAGACATCCTCGCCAGCTCGCAGATCGGAGATGGGCACATCTGCATTCCCCTATGCATTGGGGTTTACTGCATCTTCCAGACGAGCGGCGTGCCAGAGGTGTTTGACCAGGCAGTGCTGATTCTGGCAGGCGCGCTCGCACTTCACTTTGTTTTCATCGCCACAATCGGGCGGCTGCCGCGAATCGCAGGAGGATTGCTGGTCGCAGCCTACGGATGGTTCGTGTGGGCGGGTGTGGTGTAACCTCGAAGAGGCGCCGCGCGGCCGGCGCGCCGTGGGTGGCGCTGCGCGCGGATGGAGGGCCGTGGGCGGGAGTGAAAAAGCCAAAGCCTGATAGGTAGTTCGAAGGAAAGGCGAGACGTGAAAGACCTGGAGCATTGGATCTCGAACCTCGAAAACGAGCGCCGAGGGTCCTAGTCTCGAAGAGGCGCATCATACCAGCTTGGGTCGAAAGCCCAAGTCTCCAGAGCATTCTCCTCTATTAGCCCTGAAACGGCGTTTTAATAAACTTAAACTCTCTCCAACCAGCAGCCCCGGGGGAAAAATATGTGGCGCTACCCGCGTAGGTGACTGTAGATTCCAAACTACGCGGCATGTGGAGCATATTACAGCAGTGGCAACTTCAGCAGGTGCGGAAGGACTTGCAGAATGTCGAACTCGAGTCGCGGCAGAGCAAACGCGCTGCGGGGACGTCAACCGAGAAGGTCGAGCAACTGGGTCTTGCGATGGAGGCTATGTGGAGCCTCATGAAAGACCGATTGGGCCTGGATGACGAAGATCTGCTGCAACGGATGGATGAGCTGGATATGCGGGACGGCGTGCGTGACGGGAAGTTAAAGCCAGCGGTGCTTACCTGCCTTGGCTGCGGAAGAAAGATCAACACCAAGACGCGTAAGTGTATTTACTGCGGGGTTGAAAACGAGCAATACTCGCCCTTCTAGAAATGAAGCAGGAGACGCGGAACTATATCGAACAGAAACTGCGCACGGACAAGAAGTTCGGGCTGGCTTTTGTTGTGGTGTTTGTGATCTGGATGATTTTTGGGTTCGTCTCAGACTGGCCCAAGTTTGCGGTCTTCAATGCCGCTGTGTGGGGCGGCCTCTCCCTGTCGAGCCTGACGCGGATGCTGCACTCAAGCCGGATTCTGGATCTGGAGGAGGACGAGGATCAGGCGAACGAAGCTTCCCCGACAGATTCAGGTTCCTAAGTCTCGCTCAACTAAGTCTTCCCCCCGGGCACTGCGGAAATCTCGGAACTCCGTTTTTCTATTTTCATTCCCATTGGCCCCCAGCCCGCTTTCCGCAGCGTAGTCGACGCCCCGGACCATAGATGTCCCTGTTCCCCATTATACTGGATGTCTATGAACATCGGTGCGCTACTTGACTACGAGTCCATTCTGGAAAACCGGCAACAACTGGTTCACCTGGCGCTGCGGTTTGTCGCCCCGCAGCTTGAGTCCCAACGCGCCAAGCCCATCGCTCTGTCGCTTGTCATCGACCGCAGCGGTAGCATGTCCGGGGCGCCACTGGCGGGGGCCAAGCGAGCCGTCGCGGGCGTTGTGCGCAATCTTCGCCCGGATGACATGCTTGCCATCACAGTCTTCGATTCCCAGGCGCAGACGATCTACCCGCTTCAAACGGTCGACTCTGTTGAAGAGATCGACGCCATCCTTGAGAGGGTCGACTGCGGCGGCGCCACAAACCTCACGGCCGGCTGGTGCCTCGGCCAGGACGCGCTCCTCAAGGCGCCGGCAAACATGCCGCGCCGCATCCTGTTGCTTAGCGACGGTGAGCTTAACCACGGGCTTATTGGCCACGGCCAGGTAAAGAGCATCGTCGCATCCGGGTTGCAGCGTCACGGCATTCGCACGAGTTGCCTGGGCTTTGGCGATTACTACGACGAGGACTTTCTCAGTTGCATCGCCACAGCTACCAACGGCGCCTTCTACGACGCCACCAATCCCGATTCGCTGCCCGGCATTTTCAAGGCGGAGCTCGAGGCCCTGCAACAGATCGTTGTACAGAATCTCCGCGTTACAATGCGGCGCCTCATGTTTTGCGACGCCATCCTGCAGCTGTCAGACTACCCGTGGATGCCCCTTCCAGATGGCGAATCCCTCGAGGTCAACATCGGCGATCTCGTCAGCGGCGAGACCCGCACGCTGATGTTCGCGCTGGACGTTCCGCCAATGCCCGCGATCAAGGGTAAGCCCGTGGCCTCGCTCGAAGGCGAGGAGCTTCTTTCGCTTGCCTTCCAGTGGGACGCCATCAGCAAGGAGGGGCTAGCCTCCTGCAAGCAGAAGCAGACCGTGCGGGTGTTGCCAGTGCAGAATCCCGCAGACGTTCGCTTCAATAGCGAGGTCATTACCTGGGCCAGCATCCAACGCGCAGGCAAGACAGTCGAGGACGCCATGTCCGACAACGATAAGGGTAGGGTAGAGGAAGCGCGCAAACGCATCTCTGACGAGCTAGGCCGACTCGACAACCTGCCAGAAAATGTCGATGTCGCAGACGCACGGTCCCTCTTGGAGAGCACTCTCAACAAAGTAACAGATATTGACGATCTGGATGCTGTGCGTGAGCGCAAACTGCGTCGCTATAGCAGTCGCTACTATCGCCGCATGAGCGACACCGAGCACTGGTCGCTCGAGGCCCCGGCGCCGTCTTTCAATAAACGTCGGCGGCGGAAATCAAGCGACAGTGCTGCCGACCGTTCATAGGTGTCCTGTAAAAGCAATGCCGAAAATGCGTCGCTATATGCGGCGCATTTTCATTTGCCAAAGGTGATACAACACTACACGATTCCGAGCTACCCACACTCCATCGAACCTTTTCAAGCGCCGTTGCCTGGTCCCGATCTGCGAGCCCGACTATGACACCGCGGTTCGTTCTCCACTTCGCCGCCTCAGCGTTCAGTTTCTCTTACCGTTCTCCTCATGCGCAAAGCTGCCCGTCCTGCATTCACCCGCTACTTCTACCTCTACGAACGTCTTCTCAAACAGGTTCCATTCACCACTGTTTCCGCTGCCCGAGATCTTGAAGTAACTCCCAAGACTATTCAGCGCGACCTTGCGTCGATGCGCGCAGACGGCTTCCCCATCGTTTTCGATCGCGTCCAAGGCGCCTATACCATCGACGGCGAAATGCCAGACTTCCCCTCTTCCCTCCTCACAGCGGAGGAAGTTGTGGCCGTGCTCGTTGCCCGGCAGGCGCTGATCCCCTACAAGGGCAATACCTATGCCCCGGCGCTTGATAGAGCTCTTCAGAAGATCAGCGCCCAGGTCGCCGCGCAGCTCAAGGTCATGGGGCACCAGCCAGACCAGCTCCCAATCACCTTTCGCCCGGCGGGCGTGGGCGCAATTGATCCCGAAGTCTTCAAGGCCGCTGCCCAAGGCCTCCTCTGGCGCAAGGAACTCACCTTCAAGTATCAAAACTTCGGGGCAGACGAGGTCCGCCTTCGGCGACTCCAGCCCTACCATCTCGCCTGCATTGAGCACCAGTGGTATCTCATCGGTCATGACCTTGATCGAACCGAGCTGCGCATCTTCAGTCTCCCACGCTTCCGGAGCGTTCCAGAGCTGGGACCTCGCTTTCAGCTCCCCCAGGACTTTTCCATCGACGCCTACCTTGCAAACAGCCTCGGTCCCTTCGGCGGTGGCGACAACCCTCACAAGGTCGTCATCCACTTCGACCCTGCAGGCGCCCGCATGCTAAAAGAGCGTCGCTGGCCCAGCGCCTTCACCACAAGCCCTCTTCCAGACGGCGGCGTCGAGCTTACCACCACAGTGGCCATGTTCGAAGACATCGAAAGCTGGATACTCCTCTGGCTCGGCCACGCCACCGTTATCCACCCCCCGGCCCTTCGCGAACGCATCGCCCAAGCCGCCAAAAAAATCCACCAGGCCCACGCCCAGCCAGCAGAAACGGCCGGTAGGATACAGGAGCATCAAAGGACAAGAGTGACTCAAGGGTCCTAAACTAGTAACGCTCCGCCATACCGCGGCTTTCCATTGGTGCTGAAAGCATACCTGCAGGGTTACCGGTAAAAGCGGGTCTGGGGAGATCTCGGTGTGAGCTCATGGGGAATGACTATCATCGTGACGCTTTAGATTTCCCTGGCCGTTGTGACCACCTCGAAGCTTACCCCACTTTCCAACGCTTCGAAATGCGCCTTGCCGCACCTAATCTTGTAGGCCTCGTCTGGGCGGAGCTTTAGGAGATCCTTGGTGCCCTTTGTTTCGCGGATCATGTAAACAGTCTCGTCTCCGTGCTTCACGATCGCCCAGTCGGGGTTGTAGGGGCCAATCGGGGTCTTGATTTGAAAGCGGGCGGGGAGTTTTACGAACAGCTTGATCTCGTCGATGCTGTTCAGATCCTCCGCGAACTTCCGCTCAACCTCTGAATCAAACTCTACGCAGTCATACACCGACTTCTGGGTCTCGACCAGATTCTCCAGGTATCGCACCACTTCTTCTTCCTCGAAAAGCCGCATCTCGTAGATGCTCCCTCCAATGCGCTCGTACTTAATTCCATCGAGCACCAGCTTGTTTAGGGTGACGTTGATCAGCTTCGCGCACTCCATCATGAAGCGCTGAGGATTCTTTGGGAAATCCTCCAAGCGGCCCGACTCCGCAAGTATCTCAAATAGCGTCTTGCGCGTGAGTTCCGTTTCTTTCTGCAGGTATGCCAGGATATCGGGCAGCCGCCCCTGATGCTTTATATAGGTGGTGCGATCAGTTGTCAGGATCTTCCCATCCACGCCTCCTTCAGCGATCGTCACTTCCGTTTTGCCCGAGATGATGCGCACCTCCTCGATTGCAGGCATGTCCGCTATCATCTTCGCGGCCTGTTTGATCAATTCAGGCGTGGAATATTCTACGGAGTAGGTCGTCTGCTGATTTATTCGACCCCAAAGCTCCGCGAAGGCTGGATCCATGAACACCTGCTTGTTCAGCTTCAGTGACCGTCGGTTTGATTTGTTGACGATCCTGCCCTTGAACTCGAAGCGCTGCATGGCGTCGACGATCTCGTGACGTATGTCCTCGTGCTCACTGGAAACCTTCATTTCGAACGAAGGCTCCTTTGGCGCGAACTTGGGTTGCAGCTTTCCCTTCTTGTCGATGTAGCCGTTGAAGACGGCGTCTCGCCAGATCTTCTGTGACTCCGCCTGCCCCACCTGTTCTTGCTTACCGTCCTTGATCCAAAGTATTTTGGCGAACGCGTTCTGTGGAATATGCCCAAACTTGATGCCGAAGTCCTCCTCCAGTTCGGTCTGAAGGGCCCGGGCGAATTGATCATAGCTCTCGTTCGCGATCACCGTCAGGCGGTTGATTGTTTCATCGTGGACCCGCTCACCGTCCTGATTGACAGGCAACCGCAAGCCGCGACCTATTTCCTGCCGCTTTTTAACCTGGCTGTTGGTCTCGTTGAGCGTGCAAATCTGGAATACGTTCGGGTTGTCCCAGCCTTCGCGAAGGGCAGAGTGGGAGAAGATGAAGCGTAGTGGTTCCTCAAGCGACAGCAGCCGCTCTTTGTTTTTCATGATCAGCTCGTAGGTGCTGTCATCGGCCTTCGTGTCGCCGCGGGTGTCCTTAAGCTTTCCCTTGTTGTCAGACGAGAAATAACCGTCGTGCACCTGGTCGACTGAAAACGGGATCAAGTCCTTATATTGCGGCTTCTGGTTTAGTTCCAAGAATGCTTCCTCAAACCATTGCGCTATCTTGCCCTTGAGTGGGTTGCCCTGGTCGTCATAGTCGCGGTAGTTGGCGACTCGATCGATGAAAAACAATGTCAGGACTTTTAGGCCCTTCCCGCGGACAACGCGCTCCTTCTTGAAGTGCTCCTCAACCGTCTCCCGCACCTGAGTGCGCATCACCTCGTCGCGCATCCCGCCTTGCTCCTCGTTGAGGAATAACTCGTTGCCGTTGTTGAACGTGACATGCTCATTCCCAGGCTCACAGCTGATGTCCCTTACAATGTAGCCGTTTTGATAAACGTCCCGAGCGTTCGGCTTGGCAGAAAGATCGTCGCCCTGCTTCACCCAGAAGGTTTTCTCCCTGATGGCGCCGCTCTTGGTCTCAGTCTGAATCTTTACCTTGGCGCG
>CAYSHY010000018.1:0-57218 GCA_964430955.1 uncultured Puniceicoccaceae bacterium
TCAGTAGGAACAGGTAGATGTTCTTACGCTCATAATCGCCGAAGATCGCATAGAGGCCGGCTGCAAGACCGACCAAGGCAGTCATCACAAACAGAGGCATCGAAATGCCGTTAAGACCGAGTTTCAGGCTGATTCCCAACTGTGAAAGTCCAAGTGGACTGTCCGTATAGAAGCGGAATCCTTCGAAGGCTTCCGCAGCGCTGAAATTCCATGCGAGAACCAGTGCGAGGACGGTTGGCGCGGCAAATCCGCCCACTGCGATCGCCCGACTTAGTGAGCGAGCTGCTCCTCCTGTAATCAGGAGAAGTACCGAAGCAATAAACGGAATGGCAACCGTCCAGAAAAGAAGGGCGCCAAAACTAGGGCTGAAGATGGAATGAGCCGCCTCCATTGCTAAAAGACCTCCATGGCAAAGAGCCAGAACAGCACGACCCCGGCGAGGAACCAGAATGCGTAGGTTTGAACGTTACCGGTGTGAGTGGCGCGTGTAAGGCTGCCAAACATGCTCGCAATGCCACCAGCCCCACGAACGGCCAGACCCTGAATCAGGATCTGCTCGAGAAAGGCTAGTATCTCAGCAAAGCGCTGCTGTATGGCGCGCACGTAGAAGCTGTAAATCTCATCGAACCACAGCTTGGAGCTCGCCAGTCCAAAGAGCGCAGGAACCTTTCGCTCCAATGTGTCGCGGGACTCCTTCGGTCTGTAATAGATAATGAACGCAAGAAGCAGTCCCCCACCAGCCAAGGCGCTGGATAAAACGAACATGAATGTCTTCTCGCCGCCTTCAGGATGGAGCACGGCACTGTGAAGGAACTCACCAATGGCATGCGGAAAGATAGAAACATTTCCTGCAACAATTGAGCCGAGCGCCAAAACAATCAGGGGCAGCACCATATCCCAACGACTCTCACGTGCGTCTCGGACCTGTTCGGAACGTGGTTCTCCGATGAAAACGACAAAGAAGAGGCGTCCCATATACATGGCGGTAAGCAGCGAGGCGCCCGCCAAGAGATAGAAAGCCAACGGGCTATTCTGCCACGCAAGCAGCAGGATGGCGTCCTTGGAGTAAAAACCGGAAAGCAAGGGAACGCCTGCAATGGCTAACACGCCGATCAGGAAAGTGATCGCAGTGATCGGCATACGCTTCAACAAGCCGCCCATACGATAAATGTCCTGCTCATGATGTGTCGCATGGATGACGGAACCGGCGCCAAGGAACATCAATGCTTTAAAGAAAGCGTGCGTAAGCAGGTGGAAGTGCGCCGCTCCTACACCGTAGAGTGCGCCAACAGTCCCGTAGCGAGTTCCCAGTGCGAATGCAGCCACCATGAACCCAAGCTGTGAAAGCGTGGAGTAGGCAAGGATCCGCTTGATGTCGTTTTGCCCGAATGCTGTAAAAGCCGCAAAAAGGGCGGTGATCAGGCCGATCCAAAGAACAACGTCCAGAGCCTCAGGCGTGAACAGGAACCAGATTCTTCCTAACAGAAAAACACCAGCGGCCACCATCGTAGCTGCGTGGATGAGTGCAGAAACGGGAGTCGGGCCAGCCATGGCGTCTGGAAGCCAGACATGGAGGGGCATCTGGGCGCTCTTGCCAATGGCGCCGCAAAGCAACAGTAGAGCGATCCAAGTAGAAGCACCAGCAGCCAGGAGCGCGGGCGCTGTGTCTTGCAACGCTTCGAGATTCGCCGTTCCGTAGTGCCAGTAACACCAGATAATCCCAATGAGGAAGCCAAAGTCCCCCACCCTGTTCACAATGAATGCCTTCTTGGAAGCATTCGCAGCCTCGGTAGTCAGATAGTGGCCGATGAGCATATAGGAGCTGAAACCGACAAGCTCCCAGAATACGAACATCATGAACAAGTTGTCGGCCAGCACGATGCCTGTCATCGAGAACATGAAGATGCTCAGGCCGCCAAAGAACCGGCCACGCGATTCATCATGATCTGAATAGCCAATGGCAAAGACGTGAATCCAAAAGCCGACAAAGACTACGACGAACAAGAGTAGGGCAGCCAACGGGCTCAAGTAATAGCCCATCTGGATGCTGAAGTCGCCAAGACTCAACCACTCGACAGAGGCTGTAAATGGCTCTCCGCTCCACTTGAACAGGAACGCCAGAGCCAGGACCATTTGGGTAGCTGCCGAGGCCACTGATATGGTTGCTGCAAGCACGCCTCTGCGGCGGCCAAACAGAGCAATCAGCGCCGCGGCGACCAGTGGCGAGAACAGAATGATGGAAAGAGTGTTTCCTGCGCCCATGGCTAATTCTTCAAGACAGAGAGTTCGTTCACCATGACTGTGCCCCGTTTACGGAACAGCGTCACAATGATAGCGAGACCGACCGCGACCTCTGCAGCGGCGACAGTAATGACAAAGAAAACAAACACGTTACCGTCCAGGAGCGGGTTTCGCTCGGTGGCGTGAAAACGCGAAAAGGCAACGAGGGCCAGGTTACATGCATTGAGCATGAGCTCCAGACACATAAACATAACCAAAGCGTTTCTGCGCAATAGCAGGCCAAAAAAGCCGATCGCGAACAACAGGCCGGCAACAATCAAGTAGGCTTCCAGTGACGCACCCATCTTAGCGTTCCTTTACAACTGAAGGTTGAGCCGGCGCAACCCGATGGGCTCCGGGCTCTGCTGTTTCGACTTTCTTTTTGGAGATATAAATAACGCCGAGCATTGCGGCCAACAGCAGGAAGCCTGCAAGCTGGAACGGCAGCATAAAGCGAGTGAAGAGCTCTACGCCAAAGTTGCGGGCTACAGAAGCTGGAGCTACCTCAACCTGCAGCGATGGTTCTCCAAAAAACCCTTGGGCGTTGAAAATGGTAGCAACGCCGAGCACCAGTATAAGAAATCCGATTGTCGCTGCCGCCATCCGTAACTTGCTTGGTTTAAGGGTCCTGATGTGGGACGCATCAAGCAGCATGATGATGAACAAGAACAGCACGACTACGGCGCCGGCGTAAACGAGCACCTGAAGGACGGCCAAGAAGTAAGCCTGCAGCAGCCCGTACATGGCGGCCGTACCCACAAATGAGACGATCATCAGCATCGCCGCATTCACCACATTGCGGGAAAGTACCAGTATCAGGGCTGGCGCCACCGTCAGGGCGGCAAACAAATAGAACAGCGCTTCCTGCATGAAAGGATAGAGACGAGAGGAAAAGGTATGTCGAGTAAAGCCCGATTTTTCGGTGGAAGGCTAATGTAGGTGCGAATTGCCCTCCATCTCAGCCTGCCGCTTTTTATCCCACTTGAAGTGATTGTCAGGCAGCGTTCCGCCGAACTCGTAGAGCTTGTCCTTCTTGAATACCAGCTCGTCCCGTGATTCTGCGTTTAGTGAATATATGTCCTGGAGAAAAATAGCTTCTTCCGGGCAAACCTCCTCACACAGGCCGCAATAAATGCAGCGTAGCATGTTCAGCTCGAACTCCTGAGGCGCCTTCTCAACGTGCGCGGTTTCTTCATCAGCGGGAATTTCTCCCGGCGTAATCCGGATGGCCTTCGGCGGACAGACAAACTCGCACAGCTGGCACGACACACATTTTTCGCGGCCGTTCGGATCTTTTACCAGCGTTGGCATGCCGCGGTAGCCACGAGGAATTACTGGACGTTGCTCAGGATACTCTAGCGTAACCGGCGGCTTGAACATATTACGCAGCGTAATCTTCAAGCCTGATGCGATCTGCGGCAAGTAGGTGCGCTCCGCAAGGCTAAGCGGCTTACGTTCAATATTCTTGATGGCCATTACGAGTTGGGAAAGTTTAGTTCAGCCTGCGGCATTTTACAAAACCACAGTTCAAATGGATTCAACGATTGCGATAATGATGGCGTAGGCGACCAAGTTTGCGATAGCCAACGGCAACAACATCTTCCAACCGAGATTCATGACTTGGTCATAGCGGAAGCGCGGAAGCGTCCAGCGCACCCACATGAAGAAGAAAACCATGAAGAGAGTCTTCGCCAGGAGCACGATTACGGAGAGAACTGCGCCAGCGTAACCCTCCGGATAATTCTCCAGTGGCCAGAAAGGGATACTCCACCCGCCGAGGAACAAGATGGAGAAGACTGCCGAGCCTACAAACATGTGGGCATATTCACCAATAAAGAAAAGACCGAACTTGAATGCGCCATACTCCGTATTGAACCCGGCAACCAAGTCGGTCTCTGACTCTGGCATGTCAAATGGAAGACGATTGGTTTCGGCGAAAAGCGCCACCAGGAAAATCAGTGCGGAGAGGGGCTGAAAGATGATCGTCCACTGAGGAAAGTATGCGTTCCCCTGAGTCTGAACGACATCATAGAGGCTTAGCGTGCCACCGGTCCAAAGGAATACAGGCAGGATCGAAAGGCCCATGGCCAATTCATAGGAAATCATCTGCGCGCTTGCGCGGACGCCGCCCAGGAACGGGTATTTGGAGTTTGCGGACCAACCTGCAAGGATAAGCCCGTAAACGCCAAGGGAAGAAACTGCCAGGATGAACAACATTCCGATGTCCAGCGTGGTAAGCGCCAGTGGCAGTGGGGTCGCGCCGGCCTCCGGGATTATTTGCCCATAGGGAATGACGGAGATAACGGTAATCGCCGGGACAAATGAGAGAATCGGCGCAAGTACGTAATAAAACTTGTTAACGTGCCCGGGAACCGGCTCTTCCTTGACCAGGAACTTGGCTCCGTCTGCAGGCAACTGAATAAGACCAAGGCGGGTAAGAACTCGTCCTAGAATCGGTATTGCCGCAATGATCGGGAGGGTTGTGCGGTTGGGGCCTACCCGACCTTGAACCCAGCTGGCGACCTTTCGCTCAGCAACAACAGAATAGCCCGCAAACGTCATCACCACAATGATGACGACTACGGCTTTCAAGAACACCATGCCAAATTCGATCCAGTCCATCTTGGTCCCCCTTTAAGCCTGCGAACTGCTTACTGCTGTCGACTCCTGTGGATCATAATGAAGAGTTTTCCCTTCAACAAACGGCAAGCCCACGAAGGCCGCGCCATCCAACAACTGTCCCGTCGCAGGAATGCGGTTGAAGTCAATCCCGGCAAACTGCGGAACTTCCCTATTCATCCGAGCCCACACACCCGAAGGTGTGCGATCTTCCAACTTACCTCCACCGACGGCCTCAAGGAGACGCGCCAGCAGTGCGATATCGCTCAACACGCCCTCGGGGCCCGGCACCGCCTGGCTAAACTTTTGAAGACGGAACTGCTGATTTATGAAGGTACCATCCTTTTCGAAGGTCGTGAGCACCGGCAGCTCCACCTTAGCATACTGGCTCGCCTCACAATGGTGTGTCCCCAGATAGATAACCTTCACCTTGCCGAGCAGCTCCCGGCCAATCCCGACTGCAACGAGGCACTCGTTTTGGGCAATAATCGTATCGACTGCGCCGCTTTCGATCGCGGACTTGAGCCGGTCAAACTCACAGTTGTCAAAGTTGTCGATGAGACCGGTCATCAAGGCTCCGCGGACATTCGGATTGCGGTCCGCGGAAATGAGCAATCCATCGCTCTCTCCAACTCGCTTTGGCAGGTAGCGCTGTTTCTCAGTCGCCTGAGCGGCGTCGAAGATTTTGCGTAGAAGCCATTGCTCCTCCACACTCGCGCGGCCGCTTCCAACAACCGCCAGTCCCTTTGCCTCTCCGATGAGCTTTGCGGCCTCCTGAAGCGCCTCCTCCGAAGAAACAGGACGACCTTCGACGCTATACACTGTCAACCGATTGTCCGACTCCACTTCCTTGTAGAGAGCACGGCCTGAGTCACTCATCCAGGAATCGTTCACCTCATCATTGCGACGTGGGGTGATTCGATAGATCTTACCCTCGCGGGACCAAACCATCGTGTTTACACCTACGCTGGACTCAGTGCAGATGGACGGCGTCTCCTTGAGAAACCATACCCGCATCTTGAACCGGAAGTCGGTTGAAGTAAGGGCGCCGACGGGGCAAATATCTACCGTGTTGAGCGAGTAATTGTTCTCAAGCTGCCGCCCCGGGAAGCAAGTAAGGGTGCTGTAGCTGCCACGTTCGGTAAAGCCCAGCACATCATCCTTGGCGATCTCGCGGCTAAAGCGAATGCAACGGGAGCAGAGGATGCAGCGTTCGTCGTCGAGAATGACGCGTGGCCCGAGGCGGGTGCGCTTGGGCTTTACATTCTTGCGCTCGACAAAGCGGCTGTAACCACGCCCATAATCGGTCGCAAACTCCTGCAAGCGACATTCCCCGGCCTGGTCACAGATAGGACAGTCCAGCGGGTGATTGATCAGGAGGAACTCCATAACTCCCTTCTGGCAATCGCGCACCAGCTGGGAGTTTGTCCGGATATGCAGGCCGGGAGAGGCCTTCGTCGCACAGGCGATCGTCGGCTTGGGCATCCACATGATCTTGGGCTTGCCATCGGCATCCAGGATGGTCTCTCCAGTCGTCCGATCCTTGCCAGGCATGCCCATCTCCACCAAGCACATGCGGCAGTTACCGGGCACGCTGAGGTGAGGATGATAGCAATAGTGCGGGATCTCCTTCTGCACCATGCGGGCGGCCTCGATCATGTTTGTGCCCGGGGGCACCCTGACCTCGATGCCGTCTACAAAAACTGGAATCAAATTATCGGCGTTATCTGCCATGTCCTTGGCGGAACAAAAGAGGGAGTCTGAACGTTAAGCAAACAAAACCTATGATTGCCGAGCGGCGAGCAGCGAGCGTGCTGAAGCTGCTAAATCAAGGCCATTTGTGGATTCAGGACTCACGTTAGGTTGAGAGTTTACGACGAGGTGAAATCTTGGATTGAAGGAAAATCAAATGAGGCGAATAGCGCCTGCCTTACGTGGCTCTCCATTCGAGCGCGAACGAGCGAGGAACTCATCACGGAATTTCGCAACGAAGCTTTGGGTTGGCCATGCGCAGGCCTCCCCGTGAGCGCAGATAGTTCGCCCGGCAATCTGGTCCCCGATATCGGCAAGGAGATCCGGGTCTTCCACGCGAGCGCCTCCGTTTACCATACGGGTCGTAATTTTCTTCATCCAGAGGCTTCCTTCGCGACAAGGCGTGCACTGCCCACAAGATTCGTGGGCGTAGAAGGCATTGATGTTGGCGAGAACTTCGACGATGTCCACTGAGTCGTCCACCACAATCACGGCGCCGGAACCGCTCATGCTTCCAACCGCCATGGGGCTATCGAAGTCCAGCGGTATGTCTTCAATGCCCCAATCAAACGCATCGCCATTCTTTAGCTTGCCTTGGAAACGTTCACCAGCCCGAAGTACTTTGGAGCTGCTTCCACCCGGGATAAGCGCCTGTAGTTTCCTGCCTGGAAGCAGGCCACCGCCAAAATCGTTGATCAGATCGCCGTAGGTGGCCTTGCCGCACTCGATCTCGTAGTATCCTGGCTTTTGAACATGACCGCTAAGGCACCAAATGCGCGTGCCGGTATTCCCTGGGGTGCCGATACGTGCATAGGCCTCGCCCCCCATGTCCACAATATGCTTCACATTGCAGAGGGTCTCCACGTTGTTGACGATTGTGGGACACATATAGAGGCCAAGCGCGGCTGGGAAGAATGGTGGCTTGATACGCGGATACGCACGCTTGCCTTCAAGGGACTCGATAAGGCCGGTTTCTTCTCCACAGATATAGGCGCTGGCGCCGCGGTGAACAATGATATCGCAGGAGAAACCGCTACCCAGGATGTTATTGCCTACAAAATTCTTTTCCCGAGCTTCCTCGATCGCCTTTTGCAAAATCTTGGCGCCGTAAGGCATCTCCTCGCGAATATAGATGAAGGCCAGGGCGGCGTTGATCGAGTATGCGCTGATCATCATGCCCTCGATCAGCTGGTGGGGATCCTTGTGGATGATTTGGCGATCCTTGAAGGTTCCTGGCTCCGATTCGTCAGCGTTACAGATCAGGTAAATTGGTTTGCCGCTCTTTCGATCCAGAAACTTCCACTTCATGCCAGCGGGAAATCCGGCCCCGCCGCGTCCACGCACGCCGCTTTTCTCGACCTCCATGCGGATGTCGTCTGGCTGCATTTGGATTGCCTTTTTCAACTGCTCATAACCGCCGTGACGGATATAACAGTCGATGTCGGTGGTGTAATCCGGCTCGTCTGCGAACTTCAGGATGATTCGGCGCTCCCGTGGGTGCATGACTTGGAATAAAGGGGGTGAACTGCTTAAACAAGCTTTACTGAAACCATAGGACCCACGGGTAGTTAAACCTGGGCTGACTCGCTCTTGATCTTGCGCGCGATATCGCGGGCCTTTTCTTCGTTGACGTTCTCGTGAAGATCATCATCGACCATCAGGACCGGACCGGTGTGGCAAGAGGCAAGGCACTCAACGAACTCAATCGTGGCAGAGCCATCAGGAGAGATCTGGTTGAGTTCGCATCCAAACTCCTCCTTGAGGACATCTGCAATCTTGTAGCTACCGCACAGGGCACAGGAAAGCGTGCGACAAACCCTGATGTGGCGACGTCCAATAGGGTGCTGGCGGAAGTACGGATAGAAAGTGACGACCTCGTAAACGTTGATCGGAGTAACATCCAGCTTCTCGGCCACCCACTCCATGGCTTCCTGGGAAATATAACCCTGATCGCGCTGTACTGCATGCAGAATGGGCAGCATCGCGCTCCGCTTCTGCGGATAGAGCGGTATCACCCTTTCGATTTCTTGCAACGTTTCCTGCTTAAGATTCATGACTAAGGCGCCGTCGCGCGGACGGCAGGTGATAAGAACAAGTTGGGGGGCGGTAGGTCAAGCGAGAGCCCTTCCTGCAACGCATCACGACTTGTTGAATTTCTCTTTTGCAGCCCACAAACCGAGGGCCGGGTTTGAGATATAGAAAATGTCTTCTCCGTCCACATTGTTCCAGCCGTCCTTCAGTCGGGCCGGGTCGTACCTGCTGCTGAACTTCTGAAGGTCGCCGTATTGAAAGCCAACGGATTCCACTTCCTCCCGGGTGAGCGCGCCCGGGCAGTAGGTGATGCGAAACCGTCCCTCAGAGGAGCCGTGGATAAGATGCGCAGCGGCGCTCAGGTTCTGCTGAAGCTCTGGATTGCGATTGGTGGCGTCAAGCGTGGCTGGCGTTCCCTTATAACCGTACTTACGGATGAGGCGGTCAATCTCCTTATCTTCGCCAAACTCCCTGAGGCCCGGAGCAAGCACAATGAGGTCGCCGTCGTCAGCGATCGCCATGCGGGTGCGATAAACGCTCTTGTTGCCCAACCAGGTAGTGCGAAATTCGTGCGGGTCAAGATAAACGACCACCCTCTGCAAGGGCTTGTCGAGCAGTTGCAGATTCACCTTCTGGGAAAGCGCAGCAGCTTCAAGGAAACATGCTTTGTCGTCGCCAATAAAGAGTCCTCTTACACAGAGCGAACCGTCCTCCTGGCGGCCAACGACTGTAAGCAAGTACAGAATCGTAGGGAGCTGATCACTGAAGTGGTCCGACGCATAATCATAGAGAGCCCGCACAGGAGACTCTGCGCGACCCATGATCCGCTCCATACCGTAAACAGCGCCAAGAAAGTGGCTCTTGTTTATGCCCTCTGGTCCACCAGTACCTACGAAGATGTTCTTGTTGTGGTTGGCCATGCCCACAACCTCGTGGGGGACAACCTGACCGACAGACAGGATGAGGTCGTAGCCGTCCTCAACAAGTCGTCGGTTAACCTGCGCTGGCCATGACCAATCCAGCTTCCCTTCGGAAACCTCTCTGACGAAAGAAGAAGGGGTTTCTCCCAGCGTAATGACATCTTCACGCCAGTTGTGCACCTTGAAGAGCGATTTGGGCACACCAGCGTACATGTGCCCGATTTCCTCATCGGACATTGGGACGTGCGTGCCAAGGGCCGGGAGCACTGCCTGGAAACGATCGCCTAGCTCTTCATAGGCCAGACGCGTTAACACTCCGGCGCGTGAAGCACTGCGAGTAACGTCTGGCGGTACGGCGATAACCTTCCTGCGATCGGAAAAGGACTCAAGCGCCTTGGCGACGCCGGCCCGCAGGTCGTCCTCAGTGAGGACTGCATCGGGTGAACCTTGCTGAAAGTAGATCATCCTGGAAGCCCCTCAGACCAGAGCTAGCGGTCGCACTCGCCCATCACGAAGTCGAGACTACCGAGGATCACCGGAATATCCGGCACCATGTGCCCCGGCACAATCTTTGGAAGGATCGATAAATTACAGAAACTTGGACTGCGGATCTTCATACGGTAAGGCACGCCCCCACCCTTACTGTGGATGAAGAAGCCCAGCCAGCCTTTTGGATTCTCTGCCTCGAAGTAGATCTCACCAGCAGGCATCTGCGGCCCTTCCGTTACGAGCATGAAGTTCTGGATCAGTTCCTCCATGCTGGTAAGGACCTTATCCTTGCTTGGTTTGAAGATTTTCTTGGCCTCGTCGTTGTACCAGAGCCCTTCAGGCATCTTGTCCACGGCCTGACGAATGATCCGAATGGATTGACGCATCTCCTCCAGACGGATCAGCCAGCGATCGTAACTATCGCCCGTCGCGCAAACAGGAACGTCAAAATCGTAGTTCTCGTAGCCGCTGTATGGCTTATCCTTCCGCAGGTCCGCAGGAATTCCAGAAGCGCGTGCATTCGGCCCCGTAATCCCATAGGCGATCACGTCTTCCTTGGTAATCACCCCAACATTGACGAGGCGGTCGTAGAAGATTCGATTGCGGGAAAGTAGCTTGTCGACCTCGTCCAAGGTGGCCTCGATGTCGTCGCAAACCTTGAGCACGTGCCCAAGCCAGCCCTCCGGAATATCTCTCATGAGGCCGCCGATCCGGGTGTAGCTTGTGGTAAAGCGGGCGCCACAGAGCTCCTCCATGAGCGAGTACAGCTTTTCGCGCTCTGTGAAGGTGTACATGAATACAGTCAGAGCGCCGCAGTCCATCGCGAATACGCCCACCCCAAGCAGGTGGGATTGCAACCTTGCAAGCTCGCAGCAGATGACTCGTATCGCCTCGCAGCGGGGAGGCACCTCGAGATTTGCCAGCTTTTCCACAGCCAGTGCAAAAGTTACATTGTTGTGGATGGGACCAATATAATCCAATCTATCCGTAAACGGGATGAACTGGTTATAGGTCATGTTCTCAGCGATCTTCTCGTCACCACGGTGCAGATAGCCAATAACCGGCTCGCAACGTGTGATTATTTCGCCGTCGAGCTCGACCTTCAACCGCAAGACCCCGTGTGTGGCGGGGTGGCTTGGGCCCACATTGATGGTCATTTTGTCTCCGCGCACGTCATCCTCGAATGCGGCGCTGCGAGCGGCGATATCGCCGATGGAAAGTTCACGTACTTGGTCAGCCATCGGAAAACCCTCTGGTGTGAAGGAGTGGAGGGGATTTGTCCACCCAGATTACATCAATGTATTTTGAAAGCCAATCCCAGGGCCAGAATCAGGAGCAAACTACCAAAACAAATTCGCATCAGTCGCTCGATACGCGGCGACTCTTGAATAAAGCGGTTGAAGGCCCCTGCGAATGTTCCTGCCAGGCAGAACCACAGAAATGCGATTAAGACGAGCGTGACTGCAAGCAAGAGCAGCACTCGCAAATGATGGTCGGTATCCGCAGGGACAAACTGAGGGATGTAAGCGGTGAACGTAAGCAGCGCGCCGGGATTGAGTATGTTGATAAGGTAGCCCTGACGGATGATTCTCTTCACCGGAACTCGCTCATTCACTGATTCCCTGCCTCGCACTCCCCCACCCGATGCTGGCGGCAACGCGCCCTCCGATCGTATTATCTGATACGAGAGAAACAGCAGGTAGGCCACGCCCAGCCACTTGAGCGCCTGGAAGGCCATTGGAGAAGCTGTGAGAATGGCCGCCAGCCCAAGAAGCGTTATCGAGGTGTGCGTCAGGAGCCCCAGCAGGATTGAACTGGCCGCAATAACGCCACCCCGGGGGCCGAAGGTCAAACCACGGCTAAGCACGAAAATTAGATCCGGCCCCGGGGACATGACCAAGGCGATACAACCCGCAACAAATGTCAGGTATAGCGGCCAGCTCATAGACAGCATCTGGAGGAAGGCATCATCAGCGCAACTGGTGACGGCGTTTGGACTCCAACTCCTCTTCCTGATCGTCAGGCAGGAGACTGAAGAAATCGAAACCGGACTTCGACTCAATATCGTCGATCGTGGTTAGTAGCTTGTCGAAGCGCTCGCCACGCTCCACATCCTGCTCGGCGATGAAGGCAACGGCGTCCACCTTGCCCTTCTTCAAGCCAACAGCAATCTTGAAAAACGCATCTGGAATCTCAACGCCGCTATCAAGGGTCTCGATCTGATCATCGTAGATGGGTCCCGTGATCACATAGATTGTATCAAATCGAGAGGCGTAGTCATTGGCGATCCAGTGTTCGATCTCACGCCACGGTCCCTGGTTCAGGTCTGGATCCTGAGGCACGACGTTGGACATAAGGAAAGTCTCGATCTGAGCCTTCCTACCGTAACGTGTTGCAATGGCATAGTTTGGCGCCATGTGGCCCCGGTCGTATCCAGAACCGGAGTATTCGTTATGGCTCACGCGGGCGCGAGTTTGCTGATCAGTGATGAAACGATCGGGACGATCTCCCGCGGGGAAGTTTGCCCGGGGTCCCAGACGGTACGCCACCCATGCCGGGTTGCGGCGCGTCTCATCATAAGCAACAAGATAACCAATACGCGGAAGCAGTCGCAACCCATCCGAAGGTTCAGGTCGTCCGGCAAAGACGTGCTCATCCAGATAGTATTCATACGCGATCCGGAGCGGGCGTTGTGGAAGCGGCCCCTTGAATCCACCCTGCGCCCACCGAACCAAATCCTCTAGCCAAACAATGGAGTCAGATCGCTCTTCTTCCGTCTGACTGGAAAGCCACGCTCCAATGCCTGCGATAGCAACGACAGCCAACAACAGCGTCCACCAACGTAGTTTGCCGGTCTTCTTTTTCTTTCTCTTCGAACCCTTTCTGGCCATGCGGGAGAGGGCCATAGGGAGAAGACTGCGCCGTGTCGATGTTTAGTCTCCTGATGCGCATGCCGCCGGGGTATGAAAGGAGCTCGTTGGCCTGCGCGGAGAGCAGATGCAAATCACACTTGGCCGTAATAGGCGTTCGTGCCGTGCTTTCGGCTGAAGTGCTTTTCGTGGAGGTGGGGAGGTATCGCCGGAATCTCACGATTGAGCAAGATCGAGCGATAGGCCATCTCGGCTATAATCTCCAGGGCGAAGGCGGTCTCGACTGCTTTCTCGGCGGTGGCCCCCCAGACGAAAGGGGCGTGTGAGCGAACAAGGACTGCGGTGACAGTCGCTGGATCAAGCTTCTGAAAACGGTCCACGATTACATTACCGGTCTCCCACTCATAGTCGTTTTCCACTTCGGATCGTTTCATTGCCCGGGTGATTGGAACTTCGTCCCCAAAGTAGTCAGCATGCGTCGTCCCCAGGCAGGGGATTGGGCGACCTGCCTGAGCAAAGGAAGTTGCGTAGCGGGAATGAGTGTGCACGACGGCGCCAGCAGAACCGAACGCCTGATACAGACGGCGATGCGTTGGCGTGTCAGAGGAAGGACGTAAGCTACCGTCCACCGGCTTAATGTCACTCTTTCCATCAATGCTGATGATCACAATATCACGTGGCTGGAGATCAGCATATGGAACGCCGCTGGGCTTAATGGCAAAAACGCCCTGCTCCCGATCGCAGACACTTACATTGCCAAAGGTGAGATCCACTATCCCGAGTTTCGGTAGTTGCTGATTCGCCCAGCAGCAGGCTTCACGGATTGTTTCAAAGTTCATATCATCTAGTACCTATCTGAAGTCCGCCAGCCGGCTGTCGGCGTTGATGAGCGCGAATTCGATGCCGGCCATAGCGGCAAAATCCTCCAGCATCTCGGCTGTGATGGCATGGCTGAAGCCAGTATGATGGGCGCCACCGCAATAGATCCAGGCGGCAGAGGCCGTCTTGAAATCAGGGCGACATCTCCAAAGCGCGCGGGCGACAGGCAGGTTTGGCAATGGATGTATGGGTTCGATCACGTCTACCTCGTTCACAACCAAGCGGAACCGGTCGCCGAGATCAATCAGTGATGCATTCACGGCAGGACCTGGCCGGGCATCGAAAACCAGCCGAACTGGATCTGCTTTCCCTCCAATTCCCAGGGGATGAATTTCCAAGCGTGGCTTCCCGGCAGCAATGGAAGGACAGATCTCAAGCATGTGCGCTCCCAGAACGAGCTCGGATTTACCGGGCAAGTGGTAGGTATAATCTTCCATGAAGGAGACGCCTCCCGGAAGTCCCTCAGCCATAACCTTCATCGCCCTCAGCAGAGCAGCCGTTTTCCAATCTCCCTCCCCTCCAAAACCATAGCCTTCGGCCATGAGCCTTTGAACCGCCAACCCCGGAAGCTGAGGAAGTCCATGCAGATCCTCAAAGGTATCGGTAAATCCCTGAAAGCCCCCTTCCTGCAAGAAGGCCCTTAAGCCAATCTCGATCCGACCCTCGTTACGAAGGCTTTCATGACGGGGTCCGCGTTCAATAAGGTCTTCCTGGACATCGTATAGCTCCTGATAGGTTTCACAAAGCGCATCAACCTCTGCATCAGTTACTGCGCGGATCCGATCCACCAGATCACCGATCCCAAAGCCATTGACGCTGAATCCAAGCGCCTCTTCGGCGGCAACCTTATCGCCCTCTGTCACCGCAACATTCCTCATGTTGTCTCCTATGCGACAGAATCTCGCGCCCTGCCAGTTCGCCCATGCCCGGGCAGCGCGCATCCAGGCATCGATCCTATGAAGCGTCTCATCATCCGCCCAATGCCCTGCGACGACCTTTCGGCTGAGCCCCAGGCGCGTACAGATATAGCCAAACTCCCTATCCCCATGCGCGGCCTGATTCAGATTCATGAAGTCCATGTCAATGGAACTCCACGGCAAATCCCGGTTGAACTGAGTGTGAAGGTGCAGGAAGGGTTTGGTGAGATGCTTAAGCCCGTTGATCCACATCTTGGCGGGCGAGAAAGTATGCATCCAAAAGATCAGTCCTGCACAGGCTGTTTCATTGCTGGCTTGGGACAACAGCAACGAGATTTCCTCGGCAGTCGTCATCACGGACTTTAGCTCTACATCAAGCGAGAGCCTCCCGCTCGCGTTGATGGAATCGACAATGTGCCGTGCGTTCTCGTGAACCTGCCTTAGCGGCCCGGGACCGTAAAGGTGTTGGCTGCCAACGACGAACCAGATGGAGTATTTCTTTGTCTCAAGCATCACTATCGCCCCCTTACTGAGTCCTTGATCTCCAATAGGTCTTTCATCACGCGGCCCAAGTCAATGGACGCTGTTACTCCGCCAAATGCATCGTGCAGACGGCGGTAAAGCACATAAAGCCGATCGTAAACCTCAACATTGCTTTCGATAGGCTCGTAGATTCGCGCCGCCTGGGGACACATACTCGACTGGGCAGAGGAAAAATCGTCAAACCCGCCGTTATCCTTGCCTGCAGCCACTGCAGCCACAATCGCCGAACCGAGGGCGCATGCCTGGGAGGAGCCAGACACTTCCAGAGGGAAGCCCAGCACATCCGCATAAATCTGCATAAGCAACGGATTCTTTTCGGCGATACCGCCAGCACAGATAATACGGCGAGTCTCCACGCCAAACTCGCGGAATCGTTCTACAATGGCGCGCGCTCCAAACGCCGTTGCTTCGATCAAGGCCCGATAAATCTCAGCACGCGTCGTATGGAGGGTCTGTCCGAGCAGCAAACCCGTAAGACGCTGGTCAACAAGTATCGTGCGGTTTCCGTTGTTCCAATCCAACGCCAGAAGACCCGTTTCACCTGGCGAAAGCTCCATCGCCTCGCGAGTCAGATCTGCGTGCAGGCTGCCATCACCCATACAAACGTCTTCCACCCACCATCTGAAAATGTCTCCAACGGCGCTTTGTCCTGCCTCCAGGCCATAGTAACCTGGAAGAATCGAACCCGGGACAATGCCGCAGATGCCGGGAATATCCTCCAACTCGCGATCGATTCTGGCCACGCCGCAATCACATGTAGAGGTGCCGATAACCTTCACGAGCACTCCCTCTTCGACCCCGGCCCCTATTGCCCCGTAGTGAACGTCCAGGGCACCGATACCAATTGGGATCCCAGCCTTGAGACCCAGACGGTCCGCCCATTCCGTGCACAGTTCTCCAGCCTTGCAGGAAGCATCGAAAGCACGGTCGTACAAGCGATCACGCAGCTCAGCGAGCTTAGGGTCGAGCATGGAAAGAAACTCCTTATCTGGCAGACCGCCCCAATCATCCGAGTAGAGCGCCTTATGCCCCGCAGCGCATACGCCTCGCATTATCTGTGTGGGATGATTAACGCCGGCAAGAACCGACGGGATCCAATCAGCGATTTCTGCCCATGACGCAGCAGCAGCGAAGACATCAGGGGCGACATTCAAACAATGCCAGATCTTGGACCACCACCACTCCGAAGAATAGGTGTTGCCACACTTGCCCACGAAATGCGGACGGTGTTGACGGGCTAACTCCGTGATTCGGGATGCTTCACGATGGGAGGTATGATCCTTCCACAACCAGCATTGTGCGTTGATATTCTTGCGCCATTCAGGGAGCGACGCCAAAGCGCGATTTTCGTTTGTAAGAGGTAAGACACTCGAACCCGTCGTATCAACTGCGAGTCCAATGATCCGGTCTGCGCTGAATGCGGTATCGTTTTTTTGTGCGTTCCCGATAGCTGCCTTTATGACTGTTTCGCAGCCAATGAGGTAATCGTCGGGATGCTGACGGGCGACATTATGATCCCGCGGATCCAAGATCACTCCCTGATCGCCGCTCGGGTAGTTAAAGACGGCCGAACCCGTTTCGAGACCATCGCTCGTACGGACAATCAGGGCCCTTACAGAGTTTGTGCCATAGTCCAGGCCAAGGGAGTAGTACATGGTCATCATGATTAGGAGTGTGTTGGCGTTTTTCGCAACGACAGATGAAACTGGACCGTCAGGTTTCCGGTGTAATCACGGCAGAATAGTTTGAAGTGGCTTCTGAGTCCTCCACTGTAAGTAGAGAATGTTTACCCGAACCTTCATCACCAGTACCGCACTACTCCTCGCAACAACCATTTCCGGTCTTGCCATGGCAAGGCCCCCGCATGCTGAATCCAGCGGCGTATTTGTCACCCCCACCCGGATTGCGCAGATACGTGAGCGTGTTGAACAACAGATGGAGCCACAGTGGAGTGCGTATCTGCAGCTAAAGGATCTGTCGGATGCAAATCTGAATCGCCAGCCAACAGTGCAGAGCGAGTGGTATGTGCCGGGCTATTACACGGATGCAGAGGGTCACAATCGCGCCAAGAATGGACTTCGGGACGACGCCAATATAGCCTACGGCCTGGCCCTGATGTACGAGATGACCGCTGAAAGGAAGTATGCGGACGCTGCGATTCGACTGATTGATGGGTGGGTCAGTGGCATCGACTCAATGAGCACAAAGGACGACTCGACTCTCTCCTTCAGCTATCATTTTCCAGCCTTCATTTTTGCAGCTGACCTTCTTCGGGACGAAGACAACCTTTGGCCCAAAGGCCGTCAGGAGGCGTTTGAAAGCTTCCTTCGCGAAAAGGCGCTGCCCATGAACACAATGGAGGCAAAGAACAACTGGGGGAACTGGGGACTCGTCCTCGCATCCGCCATCGCTGCATACCTTGATGATGAAGCACTTCTCGAGGAGTGCGCAGAACGATGGAAGCACTTTATCGAAAGTCAGATTGCTAAAGATGGCCACCTACCGCACGAGGTGAATCGCAGCGAGGGTCGGCATGGAATTTGGTATTCGCACTTTACGCTGATGCCCCAGACCATTGCGGCAGAGATCCTTAAGAACAAAGGGCATGACCTCTACGATTACGCGTCACCCAGCGGACGCACGCTGAAGCTCGCTTTCGATAAGCTGGTACCATGGGTCGTTGACCCAGAAAGCTTTCACTATTGGAAGGGCGACCCCGCGCGTTTGGTAGCGCCCCGATATTTCAGCTACTTTGAGATTCTCAACAGACACTTCCCAAACCCGCTGGCGACGGAACTTCTGGAGGAAGATCGTCCTCTTACGGCAGACCATTCGGCTCCCTACCTCACTTTTACTCATGGTGAGCCGCTGAACCAGTAGAATCCTGGTTGCGTTCTACTCCATCAAGTCGCTGGGCATGTACTTACGAAGGAACCGCTCAATACGCCTGAAAAGTTCGATACGGCTATCTTCATCGGCAAGCCCATGCCCTCCGAAATCGTATGAATATTTGGCATGAGGAACCCTGTTCCGGCGCAGCAATCGAAGATAGTCCATTGATTGATCAGGATATACCCGATCGTCACGATGACCGTAGTAAACAAACACCGGCGCCTCGATTTCCTGTACGCGGCGCAGAGGCGATAGGCGTTTCAACCTAGCCAGGTCCTCTTCATTCTCGAGATCTCCCCACCACTCGCGATGGAAACGTGATTGCCAACGAAACCCTTGACGCGCCAACGTCTCGATCTGTCGCACTGGATCCAACACGCCATTAATAACGATCCCCGCAGCGAATAGCTCAGGGGATTCAACAAGACCCAACGCAGCGGCATAGCCTCCATAGCTTCCACCTGCGATGGCGATCCTGCCTGGCTCCGCAATCTCCTGCTCAATGGCCCAGCGGACAGCGTCTTCAAGGTCGTCTTGCATTCGGAGACCTTGTTGCTGCTTGCCCTCAAGCATGAAGGCCCGTCCATAACCGGTGGATCCTCGATAGTTTACCTGAAGCACGGCGTAACCACGATCAGCAAAGAACTGAACCATCGGATCAAATTCCGGCGTATCGCGGAGAAATGGCCCTCCATGAACAAGCAATATCATGGGACCGGCCCTTTCCTCAAGATGATCCGGTCGAGTGAGATAGCCGAAGATACGGGCGCCATCGCGAGCACTGAAGGAAATCTGTTTTACGGGCGTTAATTTCTGACCCTTCAGCTTCAGGTAATCCGTATGAACTTCTTCCAAATCGCCGCGGTTGAGATCCAACAGGAAGTACTCTCCCGGCACGTGCCCGGCAGAGGTTCGGACGATAAACCGCTTCAAATCCTTGCTCCAGGAAGTGAATTCAGCTGAGCGATCGGGGTAAAGTTCCTGCACCTGTTCCAGCAGGTGGCGGAAGCCCTTCTGAAAGTAGTGAACGTATGATTTGTCGTGGGTATATCTCACACCTATTGGCGCACCGGTTAAGGGCGACGCGACGATCTCATCGAGATCAACCTCAGGATGCTCAAAAGCAAGCTCCTCTTCGCCACTTTTCAGGCGAAGCCGTAACAAAACCTTACGCTCACGATCTACGTTGGAGAGGTAGACCACCGTATCGTCTGACTCGAAGAAAGGGCTTTGGAATGCGAACTCCCTTCCAAGCGGATCATTGACGACAGGCACATCCAAGAGACGCCATTGTTCGTCCTCTCGCAGAAAGGCGGCTTTATACAAAAGAGGCGCGACCTCGTCCCGGTCATGAATCGGATGAACGGTTTTTACCAGGCCATGATCGTCAAACTCGACCTCGGGGTTTCCGATAGCAATTCGCACTTCACCCTGACGATCCGTTATGTACGTTATCGCATTTACCTCATCGACGACTATCTGCTCATGTTCTCCCGTGTGGATGTTGACCTTGTACACGCCTGTAACCGGTTTGCCGTCATTCACAAATTTCGTGATACGGTCCCAGAGAAACTTTCCATGGAAAACGTTCTGCATGAGGACGTGATCCGGATCATCTGGAAGCAAATCCAGGAGATCAGCATGTATCAGTACATTGTCCTTGCCCGTAACTTGCAGCTGATTCGAACCATCAGCGTCGGTGAACATAAGCCCCTTGCCCAAAAAGAACGAAATCAACAAGCGATCATCGCCCACCCAACGGTAGCTGTAGACTATGGTTCGCATGCCGGAATCGAGGATGATCACTTTTCGCGTCTCGAGATCCATTGAAAAGGTCACCAAGTAATTGCGGTTGACGCCCTCATGAATCGTTTGTCCGACCAGATACCGCCCGCTCGGGGAAATAGTCGCTTCAAGAGGCTTCCGATTGGAGAAGAACTGCTCTACCGGTATAAACTCCGGAGAATTTCCAGCCGCCGCGTACAGAACAGCAATCCCCCACAGCATGACGAAGATAAGATACTTCATTACTTCACAAATGCTGATTTATTGCGCCCAACAGGGACAAGCGGAAAACTCTTCTCATCCCACAGCTTCTGCGGTATAAGAAAGGCCGATTACCAATCCTGAACAGAGAGGAAAGCCGGGGGGCTGAATGAACCGGCGCTGGCTGGCAGGAAGATGACCCTCAATGCGCCGGACTGGGCTTTCGGGGTAATGATGCTGATCCGCGTAACGCCCCTGTTTGGCTCATCATAAGAATGGATGAGATTGTCGGTGTCCTCGATCCGGATTTGGAACTGGGCTTCATTCAGCACAAAAAGGGTCAACCGCTCCCCACCCTGCTTTAGGATCACTCTATCTCGGAGCACCTCGATTTGCTCAGCGCGCGTAAGCATCTGCCAGGCATATTCCACCGGCTGACCATCCCTTGCGGTCCATTCGTCCTGTATAAGAATCGCCTTATTATCCAAGAGCTTCATTCCCCGCAGGGCAGAGGCCACCTGCATTCGGTAAATAAAACTTAGGTCCATTACCGCGAATGGGTTCGCATCTCCCTCAGCGGAGCGCTTGAAGATCTCTGAGCTAGCCTGGACCAACTGCGGGGACTGGTTGAATCGGGGGATGTTATGGCTTTCAGGTCCCAAACGGAAAATCTTCCAGCGGTCTGATTCCTGGGCGCTATCCCAGAGATTCAGTCCCAGACGCTCAATGGAGTGATACTCCTGTAAACCCAAATCAAGAGCCCAACGCACGCCGTCCGCCTCAATCAGGAAGGAACCGACATCCATCTGGCCGTGCGAAACGCCAGGCGAACCCGCCTTGATGCCGCCATAGAGTGCGCGAGAACCGCTACCTGCCCGAAAAACCGCAATAGGCGTTTCCCCATCATAAGTCACGAATCCACGTTCCGACTGCTCACTTCGATCAACCTTCAACTCCGGCCGACGCCATATCAAGGTCATTGGCATCAGGCGTTCTGTGGAGTTTTCCACGTAGTCATTTAAGTATCGGTCCAAGTGCGCCAAATCGTATTCCAACCACCCTGGCCTCTCAAAACGGGCAGCAAGCCAGAACATGGGAATGTGAAATGGCCTCGTCATACGGGTATCTCCATAGCTGAAGTAGTCTCCGCTCGGAGTTGTTACATCCTGGATATAGGCGCCTGTCTTTTCCATTCCTGGAAGCGAGCCCGTTCCAAAATCATTCCCACAGAAGGTCTCCAATGATTGGACGAACAAGGAATGGAACTGAGTCGCATAGCTCCAGTACATCGGCCCTTCGGTAAAGGCTCCATCAGGCGCATAGGCAGCGCCCGCAGCGGGAATATTCTCAATAGCGCGACGCAAGACTCGCTCTGTCAACTCCGGATGTTTGTCTGCCAAGACGATGGCCGCCGCTGAAATACCCGCATGGCACACCTGACTCCAATTGTTCGGAAAACTTACCCAGTAATCGTAATCGTCTGTGAAGGAGGGATTAATGGCCTTCTCAAGAAGGGCATCTTCAAGGGTCTGAAGCGTCTCGTCGTCAAGATAGTCATATAGCCAGTCATATCCCACAGCGATCGCGTAAGCCATCTCTGCGGTATCCAGAAAATGGGTGGGATTCCAATCGGAGAATGCCGCTGCGGCTAGCAGCTCCTCCTTTGCCCGCGAGGCATAGCGATCCTCCCCTGTAATCTTATAGAGCGAGGAAAGAAGCATTATGCGGTGGAGAGCGGTTCGCGAGACCGACAGAAGCCTGCGGCCTGTCACAATACGCTCCACAGGTTTGGCCTCCAGAACTGCTTCTGCATTTGCTCGCAACGCTGCGAGTATCTTGCGCGAAACATCATCGCTATCAACATTCCTGCGCACCCGTGACCAATCCCCGTCATTGGCTAGCAAGCGAGGATGTTGAGGAATCTCGGCAGGAAGTATTCGCAATAACTCAGAACGATCGCCTTGAGCGGCAACGTTGCTCCATGGAACGAGAAATACAGGAAGCCAGAGGATGGGGAGTAAGATGATGTTGCGCATTATATGGAGGAGCGAGATGAACTGTTCGCCGCGAAGCTGCTATCCAGCAACTTGACGCTGAGCTACGACTAGCTGGAAATTCCAAGGAAGCGGTTACGTCCTTCAACCAGAGCCCTGATCTTTCTGTCAGCCACAGAACGGTTCAACATCCAGAATCCGCAGTCAGGATGCACCCAGCGTACTCGTCCGGCACCGGCTTTGGATACGGCCTTCTCGATGCGCGCTGCGATCTCGTCTGGTGTTTCGATGTGATTGACCTTGATGTCAACGACACCGATTCCCAGATCGATCTCTGGCCGAATCCCAGCGAGAGCATCAAGATCGCTTTCCGGGCGGTGTGCCAACTCAAGAACAAGATGGTTCGTGCGGAGGCTATTGAGGAACTCCGTCAACTGATTCCAAGTACCCTTCTGTATCGTCTGACCGCCGTAATTGCCAAAGCAGAAGTGGACGGCCTTCTCCCCTTTGACCTTGTCCAGGATTCGGTTAATTCCCTCCGCCGCAAGTTCGGAAAACTGGGGCGCGCCGGGAATGTTTGCCTCATCCACCTGGATGCACGCCGCAGGAATCTCAGCAACTTGTGCTGCAAGAACATCAGCAATGGCAAGAGTGAGCTTCTCGAAGGAGCCGTAGTGCTTGTCCAAGAGTGTCCTTGCCAGCATAAAAGGGCTGGTAAGCGTAAACTTCAACGCCCCACCAGCCACTGAAGCTGACTGACGATATGCAGCCGGAAGATCGAGGGTTCCCTCACTGAGTTCCTCTAAGACAACGCCAGCTGGTTTCAGCCGAAAACCCATACTCTCCTGAGCGCGAAACTCAGCCGCGTGTGCTCGCCAGACACTGGAGTTTATACCTCCAATGCGCCAGACAAAGTACTCGATCATCCCATTCGTTTCAGGGTGGTTCGGATCAAAACGGTATAGTTCCCCGTCTGTCGGCAAATCAATGCCAGCGAGTTTTTGAGTATTGATTACTACCGCTGTAGCATCGATAACAGCCTGCTGCGAGGGGGCGTTCAATAACCATGGTATCTGGGAATAGGAACCAACGGTGGTGGTTAAGATCTCAGGGGCGGAATTTGAATTAACGGGAAACATTGAAAAAGTTGCTGGGGTTAGCGCAGCTTCACTTATCCGATTTGACGCATGAGAGGCACAAAGATCAAGCATTCGCAGTCCAAAAGACGCACTCCAAAAAAATTATATCATCCCCGAGCCCTGGGTATTGCATTGGCGTGCGCACTGGTTTACGCAGCGTCAATGGCGAATGCAGCCTCGATCAATCTCCGGATTAGCGACAACGGCAGGTACCTGATAAAGGAAAATGGAGAGCCGTTTTTCTACCTGGGCGATACAGCATGGGAGCTATTTCACCGTCTGGATCGAGAAGACGCATCCTATTACCTGGAAGACCGGGCAAAAAAAGGATTCACCGTCATACAGGCGGTTGCCCTGGCAGAACTTGTTGGACTGGGGGTTCCGAATCCCTACGGACATTTTCCCCTGATCGACGAAGATCCCACTCGCCCTGACGTGAAGGAGGGGCCGGACAACGACTATTGGGACCATGTGGATTGGGTCATCGAAAAGGCGGAATCGCTGGGACTGGTGATCGCCCTTCTTCCTACTTGGGGCGACAAATGGAATCCCAAATGGGCAACGAACTCGAAGGTCATCTTCACCCCGGAGAATGCCCGGATCTTCGGAAAATGGATTGGAGAACGCTATCAGGACCGATCCATAATCTGGGTAGTCGGCGGAGACCGGCCAATCGAGACCGATGAGCACCGCGCCATCGTGGAATCAATGGCCGAAGGAATTCGAGAGGGTGACAAGGGCAAAAGGCTCATGACGTTCCACCCTATGGGAGGACAGTCATCCTCAAGATATTTTCACGACGCCCCCTGGCTAGACTTCAATATGCAGCAGAACGGGCACGAGGTCGTTTTTGAGCCGCGGTATGCCGACATCAGAAAGGATTATGATCGCTTACCAACCAAACCGGTGATCGATGGCGAACCTGTCTATGAGGATCATCCCATTTCGTTTCGTCCAGATGAGTTGGGCCACACCATTGCGGCAGATGTCAGGCGGCCGCTCTATTGGGATCTCTTTTCGGGCGCATTTGGCCATACGTATGGGCATCACTCAGTCTGGCAGATGCACACGGATGGCTCGCCCGGCGTGAACAGACCGCTGATGGACTGGAAGCGGGCCCTACAGCAGCCCGGCGCAGGCCAGATGCAGTATGGAAGATGGCTTATGGAAAGCCGGCCCTTCCTTACACGCATACCCGATGATTCTATTATCGTCTCACACGAGTATCCAAGCGCAGTTCCGGGAGCAGGCATGCACCGAATGGTGGCGACGCGGGATTCTGAGGGATCCTGGGCAGCGGTGTATACGCCGGTTGGAAGGGCGTTCTCCGTTCGGTTGGATGTCATCAACGGCCCGATCAAGGCCTGGTGGTACAACCCAAGAAATGGAGAAGCCACCCTTGTTGGAGAATACTCAAATGAGGGCGAACAGGAGTTTCAGACCCCAACGCCGGGGGAGATGTTGGATTGGGTGCTTGTGCTCGACGAGAAGAGCAAGAACTTCCCGGCGCCGGGTGTGATAAAGTGACTATCCTGACCTAAGGTTCATCAGGTTTCCTCCGCGGAGGCTGGTCGAGATCTGGATCTGGCTCGGTTTGCGGAGGAGCAGGGATGGGATATGGTTCCGTTCTGTAGGGGGTTACCGGTCCAGGGACTGGCTGCCTCGGATCAGGAGGCGGTGGGTCAACTGGAATCTGTTTTTCGTTCAATCGCATTTCAACCACGGAAGTCCAGAAGCCAACAGGGCGCCAAACTTAGAAAGAGACTCCGGAGAGAGAGAAAAATACATTCAGGCCGCCGCCCACACTGAGCACAGATAGGGCTAGAACAATTAGCCATGTACGCTCCTGAGAGGAAAATTGCAGATTGAAGAACGGCATGTTCGTTACAGTATCGGCGTCTTCCACTTTATTGAAAGTACCCCCTCCACCGGCGTTCGGAGAACCCAAACCAGGCGGTCCAGCCTGAAGCGAATTAAAGAACGAATTGTGAAACTGTAAAAGTGAGCACACGGTTGCTCGTCTAGTTATGTCGTCCAGAGGCTTACAATCGGACAGAGAAATCATACGCCGCTACACCGGACAACCCGAGTACCTGCCCCTTGAACTTCGTGCGAAGATCGAAAAGGAATGGGGCGGAGAGCCTGTCCAGCTGTACGGACTGGCGGACCTCGATGCGAGTGGGAAGACAACTAACGGATGGATCGCACTGGGGCCGAGCAAAGTCGCGGTCGTAAGGCCGGATGGGCGCATCGATCATATCGAGCGATCAAGGATTCGAAAGGTGGAGGAGCGGCCCAGCTTGAGCGCCACAACACTCGTTATCCTCGGCGAACTAGATGAGCCAGCGCTGGGAATGGTACGTTACTCCTACCGTCAGCAAAATGCGATCGGCGGCATCGCCTTTGTGCTCAAGCAGGCCACGGAGGGGAATGATATCCGCCCTGGAGGCAATGCAGATACTACATATGCAGACGCCGTTGCACTACCCATGCGGAATGCGCAAGGAAGTCTGACCAGCGGGCGCTTTTCTGTAGTTCGCCGCTTGGCCGGTCTTGTGGCCCGTTACAAATGGAGCTTTTTGGCAGGCACCCTCGCCAACGTCATGATGACGGTTCTCATGCTGGCGCCCCCTACCCTGACCCAGCGCATTATCGATAACTCAATTCGCCCGTTTGAGGACGGTCAGGTGAGCCGAGATGAAGCGTGGAAGGTTGGCTTGGTGCTGATGGGGACGCTGCTGGTTATCTTTATTCTTCGCGAGCTCTTCATGTTCATCCGACTGCGATTTCTTAGCATTATGGGTGAAAGAGTAGCCGGTGACCTGCGGCGGCAATTGTACGACCACCTGCACAAGTTATCGATCAGCTATTTCTCAAGACATCAAACAGGTAGCATTATCTCACGCGTCGGCAGCGATACGGACAGGGTCTGGGATTTTATAGCATTTGGCGCTGCGGATCTGATATTTGCCGTAGTGTTACTGATCGGTCTTTCAGTGCGGCTTATCTGGATGGACTGGCAGCTTGGCCTGATCCTGGTGCTGCCCACCCCACTGCTCTTCCTTGTGCTCTACTGGATGGGCCGACGCATGCACCGGGTCTTTCTAAGGATCTGGCAAAAGTGGAGCAGCATGACCTCGACTGTTTCAGATACAGTGCCCGGTATTCGGATAGTTCAGGCCTTCAACCAGAGCGACTACGAGCGGGATCGGTTTCGAAAGCGAAATGAGGCCGTGGTTGATGAGGCAATGCGGGCACACCGTATTTGGACAGGCATTTGGCCCCTCGTCTTCTTTGGGGTCAACTTTCTGATCGTTGTGGTATGGGCAGTGGCGGTGCCTCGTATGCTACAGTTTCCGGGGTGGCAGCCCATGACTCTGGGCACCTTCGTGGCGTTCCTGTTCTACATGAACATGTATGCCTACCCTTTGGAAATGTTTGGCTTCCTGACCCGCATCATCAATCGCTCTTTAAGCTCCGCACAGAGAGTCTTCGAAGTGCTCGACACAGAGCCTGAGATCAAGGAAAGCCAGAATCCGGTTAGACTACGTCCCTTGAAAGGGCACGTTGTCTTCCAGGATGTTACGTTTGGCTATGATCCGGTACGGCAGATCCTGAAGGGTATCAGCTTCGAAGTGGAACCCGGAGAGATGATTGGCCTGGTTGGTCCATCCGGGGCTGGCAAGACCACAGTCGTAAACCTGATCGCCCGCTTCTATGACATAACCTCGGGGAAGATCCTTGTGGACGGCCATGACATTACCACCCTGGAGATTGGAGATTTTCGCAGTCAGATAGGGATGGTTTTGCAGGATCCATATTTGTTTCATGGCAGCGTGATGGACAACATCCGCTACGGGAAGCACGAAGCGACGGAAGACGAAGTCATTGAAGCAGCCCGCGCAGCAAATGCGCATGACTTTATCTGCAAGCTAAGCCACGGATATGATACCCTGGTTGGGGAACGCGGCCACAACCTGAGCGGAGGTGAAAGACAGCGAATCTCCATTGCCCGCGCAGTCCTGCACAACCCGCGAGTGCTAATCCTCGATGAGGCAACTTCATCGGTCGACACCGAAACGGAGCGGAAAATTCAGGAAGCAATTGATCGGCTTGTGCAGGGACGAACGGTCATAGCCATCGCGCACAGACTAAGCACCCTTAGCAGGGCGAACCGCCTCTTTGTTATGGAGGACGGCAAACTCGTGGAGACAGGAACACACCAGGAACTGCTGAGAAACCCGGAGGGACTTTACTACAAACTACACAACATACAGCGCGAACTTCATGAGATGTGGGCTGTATAGTTTGGAAGGGAACGATGAAAGAACAGACGCCAAGGATACGCCGAGATGATTCAGGCCGCCTTTGCCTTCAAGACGGGAACGAATGGGTATATGTGGAGATGCGTCCCTGCTTTCCCTGGCGTCGGCCACGGGAATATCTCTCGTTTCGGAACGATGAAAAGTCAGAGCTTGCGTTGGTTCGACATTTGGAAGACCTCGACGAAGATAGTCGAAGCGCTGTTAAAGCGGCGCTCGACGAGGCCCAGTTCACGTTCAGAATAGTCGGAATAGAGGAGATTGAAAAAGACTTCGAAATACGGATCTGGAACGTGCGCACCCAATCAGGCCCACGCGTCTTCACCACGAAGCTGGAGGACTGGCCAGAACAGCAAAGTGATGGCCGCGTAGTTATCCGCGATCTTTCAGGTGACATCTACGTTATCGAAAACCTACAACAGATGGACCGGAAGAGCCGGGATCTGCTTTGGGCGTTTGTCGTGTAACTGAAGAAGCCCCGGAGGAAATGCCAACCGGGGCTTCAGCAACCAAACGTCTAAAGGCGGTTAATGACGTGGCATGAAAGACCAGCCGCCTTCTTCCCCAACATTTGCCTCAGGGAAGAAGATCCAATTTCCGAGGTCAATCGGGAAGATCCAGCTTGTGTCGTAGAGGAAAATATAGCCCAGATAGGATCCGGTATCGACCCAGCCGTCTACGTCGTTATCGCCCCAATCAGCCCACGATTCAGCCACCTCGCCAGACAAGGTCAGCAGGTGATCACCACTCAGATTAATCGCGAGCACAATATCTCCACTGGTGGTCGCAGTTACCTTGAAGCGCTGGTCGACTCCTTTGGCGGAGTTGACGTTACGGACAGAGTAGACCGCTCCGGGAGCACCTGCCCCCTTAAGAGTGATGGAGCGCTGTCCAACGCCCATCAATCGCAAGGTTTTGAGTGAAGGATCCACCACCTTGTGCTCAGCAATGATCATTGCACCGTCCAGGACGACTTTCGCGCCAGAGACGTCGGTCAACTCGCCTCCATTCTCATCCACAATGAAGACGCCTTCATCGAAGGTGGTGTACAGGTGATCGCGCTCGGATACCGACAGAACCTCCGAGATTCCCAGTACGTGCGCGAACTTCACATAACCTTCCTGCGTGTAGGGAAACGGATCCGGGTGAGCGTTCCCCCGGTCCGTTCCTATGATCGTGCCATCGCTCATGAGAAGGTTCTTGTGCACATAGGCGATGGCATCCATGGCAGACTTCAGAGCTCGTTCGTCCAAGTCGCCTTTCATGAATGAATTGGCGAAGCCTGCCGCAATCATTGTGCCGCCCGAGGCATCCAGGAACGTCTTCGGATCGTCAATGGTCCTGTGCCAGATTCCGTCCTGCAACGCATAGAGGCGCTCACTGATAGCCTTGTAGCGGTCAATCAGCACCTGCTTGTTTGAGCCGCCGTAGTAAACGATGATGTTGGAAAAGGTTTCCATCCACCACCCATGGCCGCGGCTCCAAGGCTCGTCCTTGCCCAGCCGGTGCTTGTAAAGCGTCTTTGCAGGATCCCAAATGGCCTTTTCAATGTAGGCGTACCAACCGTCTATGTTTGACTTCCACTTCCAGTTCGTCGCCTCGCTCGTACGATACATGCCTTCGAAGTTGTAGGACATGTCGATGTAGTTGTGATCTTCTGGAAGATAAGCTCCGTCGGCCCGCCAGTTCTCTTCTTCTTCAAACCAATCAAGAGAGTTGAAGGCAGCGACCTTGTAGAACTCCCATCCCGTCATCTCGTAGATGTCCATCAGGACTTCCAAACGGCCCATGAGATAGTTCTCCTGCCAAGTGTTCCGCGCACCCCACTGTGACTTCAGACGAACATTGTCGCGGTCCATCTGATAGTCAGTGATATCCACCATGCGCATGAAGTAATAGGGATTGCCCGTAATCCAGTAGCTGTCTCGCAGCTGCCGCATGATGCCGCCCGTCGTCCAGTCGTCTCTCCAGAAACCGGACTTATCCACATAGCTTGAGCCAGTGCCGGGGGTGAATCCATTCTCATGATTCGAGGCGTTAAACCAATCACGGACTTCGCCCTTCCGGTTCTTTGTGCGCACCACCCATGTAGAAACCAGTTCAACGTTTGTGAGCGAGTGATCGAACGGATATTGCCGCATGAAACGGTCGTATTCTTGCAAGGAACTCCCCAGTGCGTAAGGCACAATGACAAATCGTTTGTAATCGATCTTGGTTCCAAAGTTTGTTGAAGCTCTCCGGTACCACAGGACGTGAGACTCTCCCTGTGTCTGCCAGGACTGCTGGTCCATATCCGAGATCAGCACCCGCAAGCCGCCCGTACCTTCCTTTTGCAGATCAAGGTATCCGCCCGTGTATGTCACAGTATCAACTGTATAGTTCTCCTTGCCAGTCGTTGCCGTGAAACCGGGAGCAACGAACTGAACTCCAGCCCCGGTAAGGACCAGCGGTTTGTTTTCTCCGTATATAAAACGATAGGCGTACAGGTGATCCGCCGACGGATCAAAATGGAACCAGAAGTTCCAGTACAAACCACTCTGCCGTATTGCATAGCGAACTATGAGATGTTCCTCCAGTTCCACCCAGTGGATGGACGGAATGATGGAGTTGGTGGAAGCGCTCGCATCTCCGGCCAGACCTGAGATCGACACGTGGTAGTGAGTCCAAGGGGCTGAAGTATCCGCCCTGTAGCCCATCCGCAGGACTTTGCCGCCGGTCTTGCTCAGTTCGACATAGAATCTGCCATGCTCCGCAGTGAAGGTTGTATCTGTTTCAGTAACGAGGGCCACCGCATGAAGCCCACCCAAGAACAGAGTGAGAAGGCCCAGCAGCAACGCCCGGGCAACTGAGGGAAGGATGAATCGGAGGAGGGACATTGGATTTCCTTTGATAGGGGGTAGAAGCACAACTAATCAGTTTTTCTTATGTTCGGCTTCACTTTCATTATCTATCCTAATGCAACGATTGCGGAAAGATAAATTTCTCACAAACGTGAAAATCCAGAGAATGACATTCCCGGCTCTTGAAAAGAAAGCGACTAACGTTCAGGTTTGACCCAACGCACTGGAGGTTCCAGATAAGCAGACAGAATTATGAATCACCCCAACTCTACCCGACGCGATTTCCTCAAAACAGCGACGGCTGGCCTCGCTGGCATTAGCGCTTTCTCAGTTCTGGGGACTGCAGCTCATGCGGCCTCTGCAAAAAAGACGCCGTTCAAGATTTCCCTAGCCCAGTGGTCGCTTCACCGCTCGCTGCGAGAGGGCAAGCTCGACAATCTGGATTTTGCTCGAAAGGCGCGTGAGGACTTCGACATCTCTGGAGTGGAATACGTAAACCAGTTCTTTAAAGACAAGGCGAAGGAGTTGGGTTACTTGCGCGAAATGAAAAAGCGCGCGGCCGATAACGGCGTTAAGAGCCTCTTGATCATGGTGGATGGAGAGGGTCAGATGGGTGACAGCGACTCCGCCAAGCGGCTTGAAGCTGTTGAACGCCATCTTAAATGGGTGGATGCGGCTGAGTATCTCGGCTGTCACTCCATCCGGGTGAACGCAGGCGGTGAAGGTTCGCGCGAAGCGGTTGGAAAGGCAGTTACTGAATCGCTACACCAGCTTTCCGAGTATGCAAAGTCTGCCGGAATCAATGTTATCGTAGAGAACCATGGTGGTTACTCATCCGATGCTGGATGGCTCGCCAACGTCATTCGAAACGTAAACCTGGACAACTGCGGAACACTCCCAGATTTCGGAAACTTCTGCATCAAACGCGGAGAAGATGCAGACGGAAATCGCATTTGCGTCGAAGAATACGATCGCTACAAGGGCACCCGCGAACTGATGCCGTACGCAAAGGCGGTAAGCGCCAAATCGTATGACTTTGATGAGAATGGCAACGAGAAGACCATCGATTATCACAAGCTCATGGGCATTGTCCTCAAAGCCGGATATAGCGGCTATGTGGGAATTGAGTATGAGGGTCGCCGCCTGAGTGAGGATGATGGGATCCGGGCCACTCGCGACCTCTTGCTTCGCATACAGAAATCGGCGTAGGACCGAATTTAGGCGATCTTTTAACAAAGGCGTCGGTACGTTTGTACCGGCGCCTTATTGCGCTTTAGGGCGCTCGAAAAACGGGTACGCAATAGGCTCCAAGCGTGGCAGGGCAAACCGCCATACGAGATTGACAAGCAATCGGAAATCGCCTGCCAGCAATCTTAGCGAGACGCTGGATCGCATCGACGGTGCTTGTGAAGGCGAGCCCGGACGGAGGGTTACGCTTGGGATAATCATTAGCGCCCTAGGCGCCAGGACGTTCGGCCCAACGATACTCTTGGCAGGGATGATCATTATAGCCCCCATCATTGGCGATATCCCGGGAGTGCCTACGATCATGGGCTTAATCGTTTTAATTGCGGCGGTACAGCAAATCGCAGGTCGGCAGCATTTCTGGCTGCCGCGCAAAATCCTCGATTGGCCACTTTCCATTCAGAAGGCGAGGAAAGCAACTCACTTGTTCAGGAAGCCGGCGAAATGGATAGACAAGCTTCTAGCCCGAAGGTTGGCATTCCTCACCACAGGGACTGCCCTGAGAGTGGTCGGCGTTGCCTGCTTCTTGATTGGCGCCGCCCTGCCATTGATGGAGTTTGTTCCGTTCTCCGCGAACTTGGCAGGACTGGCGCTGACATTGTTCGGCCTGGGCCTGATTGCAAATGATGGAATCATCACCGCTGCTGGATTGGCAGTTGTGGGTATCATCTCATGGATCATCGTCCGCACGCTACTGTGATTCAACGATCTCTGGAACCTCAGCTATTCACCGTTATTTTGAACCACATTGGCATGCCCTATGCGAATTGAATTGCTGTTTAGACAGCGAAATCGAGCTTGGGCCCACCCTCCGGGGATGCGGCTGAGGCGAAACCTCAACTCATCGAATTAATCATGAAGAGCAGAAATTTAAAAATCGCAGCGATCGTAGCCGGCGTAAGTCTTCCCCTGAGCATATATGCGGGCGGCGACAAGAGTGATGCGGGAATGAAAGACAAGCATGCTTCCACCACAGCGAGTTCCGATCATCTTGAAGAAACACACATGGGCGCGGACCGCTACATAACAGAAGACTCTGAACCGGGCTTTCGCAGCGACCGCGATACCGACGATTCCTTTGCCATGAGCGAAGAAAGTGAAGCATCTTCTGAATGGCGCAGCGAACCAGATGAAAGCAGGATGCAGCTTACATCTACCAGCATAAAGAAGGTGGAAGAACGGGAGCTGCGCAATAAATTGATGGCGGACGAGCTTGTAGGGAAGACGGTTGTAGATCGTGACGGCCAGGAAATTGGCGAGGTAAGATCAATTGCTCTCACCTCCCTGGACAAACAAGAGCAGCAACAATCGAGCTCTGACAGCTTCCCCAGCAGCTCGCAGCAAGGCAACCAAGCCGAGGTGCATGTTTACATCGACGCTCAGGATGGCGACTCAATACTTGAAGTTCCGCTTTCCGAGCTGACACTTGATGATCAGCAAGAGGATCTCCGTTTGGATGTTGCACAGTCTGATCTGGATTCCTTGAGTATCCGCGCCGGAAGCCTGGCAACGACCGACTAACTTTTGGCATAAGCCAAAGCACCAAGCTCACACTCCTTCATACCCAGATAAAGGGGGCCTATCCGGCCCCCTTTTCTCGTTAACCCTATCCAAGTCTAGCGAACAAGGAGACCCCAAGACCCGCCGTGGTAAATCTGTTCCTCCGGTAAATAAATCCAGGCCGACAGAGGGTACGAATAGACCCAGCCAGACTGCGGATCCACGTAGAGGGCGCCAGCGAACGATCCTGTATCGACAAAGTCGCCTTCATCCAGCAGCCACCTCGACCAGCGTCTTTCATTGCCAACAACAACTTCTGCAGACGCTGTAAAACCGCCATCCTCCGTCGTCACTGTAACCGTGGTCGTTCCCTCCCCTATGGCCGCTAAACGTCCATCGGAGTCCACAACGGCGACGCTTTCGTCACTGCTACTCCACGAAACTTCCTTATTGCTCGCAAATTCAGGAATGACTGTCGCGGAGAGGCGCCAGGTTTGGCCAACGCCCCGCGAGATAGTGGAGTGAGAGAGTTGAACGCCTCCCACCGGGACAACAGCTTCTGCCCCAATAATCTGGAATTCTCCGATACTGATCCAACCGCCACCGTAACCTCCACTACCTGTGATTGTGAGGAGCACATAGCGTGCTATGACATCGACATTATCACTCAGGACCTGCCCACCCTGGCGGTTGGATTGTTTGTCTACTGTAAGCTGGTATGTTTCACCGTCCTGGCTGGTTTCGATCTTGTAGGCGTACCCACGGTTCTCCAATGGGTATAACCGGAACTGTGAAATCTCATACATCCCCTGCAGATCAATCAGGGCCCACTGTGGATAAACTTCGACACTCCACCGACTGGCTTCTGATGTGGAGGTATCGCCATCGATTAATCCTTCTCCGGGACTGCCATCAGAAGCTGCGGAGTATGTTATGGATTTTCCCACAGCGACATTCGTATGCTGGGCCGCCGACTTCACAGCAGAGACTTCTAAAAGACTGGTCGCACCTACTGTCTCGGTAGGCATCGGCGCCTCTGAATCAATAAAATACAGCCACGCATACTGCCCCATTACATTCCGTTCCGGAAGGTAAAGCCACGCGTCAATGGCATAGCTGTAAACCCAATCACTCTGATAGGGGATATATAGCCAGCCAAGGAAGGTTCCAGTATCAGAAAATTCATTGGCAACTTCCCATTCTACCCATTCCCAACTAGTGCGAGGCAGCACCTGAACTACAGCCGAAGCTTCATGGCCCCCGTCGTCAGCGACAGCAGTGATTGTTGCGTGGCCCTCGCTTATGCCTGTGATCCAACCGCCTCCATCGACGACGGCGATATCCGGATCGCTCGACGTCCAAGTCAACCGACGATTGGTGGCGTCTGCCGGTGATAGAAGCGGCGTCAATTTCTCACGAAGTCCTCGCTCCAACTGGAGCGAATCACGATCCAAGGTAATTGATTGCAAGGGCTGCAACTCGGCCAACGTCGTAATACTATAGCCAGGAAGCTGAACAGAGACTTTACCTTCATTCACATTAACCGGTCCCAAGTATTTGAGATTGCTGGATGCCGTAGTCTGAAATGCCTGAAAACTGTCCACCTCAACTGCGCCAGTTATGGAAATATCGAGCGATTGAGGAGAGCTGGACGGATTGATTGCTACAACTACGAGTCGCTCGCCGCTCGGATCCTTGTACGCGCTAACACGCAAGGAACCACTGAAGCCGACAAAATTAGCATCAACGCGTTTGAAACCTGGCCTGACGAATCGCCAATAATGCATTGCTGCGTAAGTCTTTTTGGTCGGCGTGTCCCAAGCCATGACGGAATGCGTCGATGGAACAGGGTCCTGAACCTGCCAGGCTGTAAATAGCTCAACGTTTGCATTCACCAATGCGTAGTGAAGGTAAGCAGCAATACCTGATGTTATTGGCGTAGGCCATTCGTGGCCTCCAGTGCCGCCCTCGGTGATCCAGTATGGTCGACCAAACTGCTTGATCCTTTCCCAATACCGTCCCGGATCCTGGCTTCCGCCAGAATTCACTCCATCTGTATATCCATGGGTCGCCCAGACATCAAAGTACTCAGCAGTTCCAGGCGCCATGAGATTATCCACATATGGGTTGTGCCGGGTTCCATCCACTCCCGAGCCTCCCGGATTGTAGACTGCCTGCGTCATGTCCTCCGGGCCAAATATAAGTGGTCGTTGTAATCCCTCTGCCTCGAAACGCTGACCCAGCTTGCGGACTATTCGCGCATACTCCTCACCGGTGTACATCGCCGAGTCGAAGTATTGCGTGAACATCAGTTCGTTTTGCGGACTGATCCCATAGAGCGGAGTCCCTCTGGCTTCGAGCATCTTGGTATACTCCACCAGAAACTTTGCGTAATGATCATAGCGATCATCTCTGAGCCGATTATCGTCATCGTATCCCCTGTTACGATCGAGGATAAACCCGCTGCGAGTGCCGTGAGTCCTGCCATTCTCCTTCATCCAACCGGGCGGACTCCAAGCAGATCCGATTACCCGCACAGAAGGATCTCGATCGATAAGCGCCCGTGCAAAATCAATGGTGATCGACGCTCCTGAATCCTTTCCAGCATTAAAGTCGGAATAAGAAATTTCTTCGTAATTCGCAATTTCCTCTGTCGACACCGCTGGATCGATCTGCATGCGAAGAACGCTCAGGCCGAGCTCGTAGGCTACGAAGTCCCGAAAAGCGTCACTCTGGTATAAAGGAACCCGAACCTCGCTGTTGCCGGTGATCGAGGCGCCAAATCCAGAGATGGTCTGGTGTGTAAGATCAGTATTGATCGAAACCTCAACAGCAAACGATGTTTTACAGGCTAGAACGATCAGCGCACCAAGTTGAAACAGGGGTATGAATCGCATTGGGCAGATCTACACCAAGCGATGCACGAGAAAGACCAATCCCTTGCTTATCTCGTATAGGAAGAGACCTGACTCAGAGGCCCCTCAGAGGATCACGTCAGGCCGGTTAGCAGCGAATCATTTCTGGACGATTTCCGACAAGACCCCATCGCTGAACACGAGGGTTGGAAGCTCCTTGCGCTTCGGGGAGACCAGCGCAAGGACACCTTCATAAGAGGGATCAAGGCGATGAGACTTCATCCCATTCTCGCAGCGTTCAAGCATCGAAAGCACCTCATCGACATTCGTCTCTCCCACGTGAAGCAGTGAATAAAAGTCGGCTATCCGGGATTCTTCGTGCAGGCAGTCGATACGAAACGTTACCCAGTTGATATCGGAGGTGGAGCTCGCATCAGCGCTTCGCTGCTCGGGGTAAATGCTCCAAATGTGATAAAACAGTCCGCTCCTGAACATAGCGACGACGATCGCTGAGCCAATTAGCAGCCCCAACAGCCACTGCGATGAACGATAGCCATGTTTAGCTTCTGAAGACATCCAAATCTCTCCTTATCAGATAGCCCCGAGCAAGGCTTCAGAAGACGGGAAAGTCGAGAATCCATCGCTAGTGAGATAAAAAACGCACATCGTGATTGAAAATCATGCACATGCGTTCACGTTTGCTTTCTATGAAAATTCTCGAATTCGCATTTGTTGGTTACCCTGTTCGAGATCTCGAACGCGCACGAAAATTTTACGAAGGAGTCCTGGGCCTAAAGCCGGCGACCGTATGGAGAGAAGAGGGCTCGAACACAGGCTGGTATGAGTACGAGATCGGGCCCCATTGCCTCGCAATCGCTTGCAGCGGTACGGACGAGTGGAAGCCCAGTAATGACGGGCCGGGGGTTGCACTGGAAGTCGAAGACTTTGACGCTTCTGTAACTCACCTCAAAGAAAACGGAGTGGAAATCTTCAGCGGGCCTCATGACTTCCCGTCATGCCGAATGATGTTGATCCGGGATCCCGATGGAAACTCCATCTGCATTCACAAGCGCAAGGAACCTAACCAACAGCCTGTCGAAGACACGAAATCGACAAATGTAGCCACAAACATATCATTGGGTTGAGTTACCGTTAACCCGTCCTGTTTCACCTACCCATGTTCTCTCGAATTCCGACTTCATTGATGATACCTGCAAGCGTGGTTGCACTCTCTATCAGCAGCCATGGGGATCCTCCGTTTGAGCACATCATTGTTGATGCCGAGGGCCCCTCTGATCCATGGGCGAAGATCATTGCAGACATCGATGGTGATGGGGCGCTCGACATTGTGATTGGGGGCAGAAAGGGTCCGCTTGTCTATTACAGAAACCCCGACTGGACGAAGTATCTGATTGCGGACGGCGGCTATCGGACCGTGGATGGAGAAGCAGGAGATATGGATGGAGATGGCGACTCCGACATTGTGATGGGCGGCATAGTTTGGTATGAGAATCCATTGCCATCCAGGAATCCGAATAGCGGATCCTGGGAACAGCATCTGATCGCGGATCATCCTACGCATGACGTGGAGCTGGCTGACCTGGATGGCGATGGGGATCTCGATGTCGTTACGCGAGATCAATCAGCATTCTCCAACCCACGCGGCAACGAGCTGCATATCTGGGTGCAAGATGTAAACGGTTGGAAGAATCTAATGCTGCGGTGCACACACGGTGAAGGTCTGGCTGTTGCAGATCTCGATCTTGATGGGGATATGGACATCGTGCTCGACGGAGTTGTCTTCGAGAACCTCAACCAGAACCCATTGGAGGCAGCTAACTGGACTGAACGCCCCTTCGCTACCTGGCATCACAGTGCCTGCGTTGCTGTGGGCGACATCGACGGAGACATGCGACCCGATATTGTACTCACACCGGCAGAACTGCGCGGAGGCGAGTTTCGCATTTCATGGTTTCGCACGCCGCCGACATTGGAAGGCAAATGGACAGAGCATATCGTCGATCTGCCGGTGGAAACCGTGTATCACTCAGTGCAGCTCGCTGATATGAATGGCGACGGCTTTACCGACATCGTGACAGCAGAAATGCACCAAGGCCGGGACCCAGACGAGGTCGCCATCTACTACAACCGCATCAACGGCACAGAATGGCGGAAGCAGGTCATATCTGAAACGGGATCCCACCTTGTTCAGGTCGGCGACATCAATGGTGACGATATTCCTGACTTGATGGGGGCAAACTGGAGCGGCCCCTATCAACCAATTGAACTTTGGATCAATCAGGCCCCCCAAGATAACCTTTAGCCAGACTTTCCGCGGGGGGCTCCGTAACGGCTAAGCATTGCTCGCAAATCCTGCAGCGTGTTGGCCTCTTGTGCAGTCTTGTCGCTTCGCCAGCGGCTGATTCTCGGAAAACGGAGTGCGATACCTGAGCGATGGCGGGTACTCTCCTGAATGCCCTCGAAGGCCAACTCCATTACAATCTCAGGCTTAACAACTCTTACCGGCCCGTGCTTGGCGAGGCTGTTACGCTTCACCCAGTAGTCGATCTTGTTAATCTCCTGATCTGTCAGGCCGCTGTAAGCCTTGGCAATTGGCACCAGGGCATCATCGTCCCAAACTGCAAAAGTATAATCGGTAAAAAGGTTCGCACGGCGGCCGTGACCGCTCTGAGCATAGATCATCACCGCATCAACTGTAAGGGGATCTACTTTCCATTTCCACCAATCGCCCTTTACGCGCCCCGCCTTGTATGGGCTGCTTCGACGCTTGAGCATAAAGCCCTCCACTCCGCGATCTCTGGCGGTCAACCAGCCTTGCGACAGTTCCTCCCAGCTACGAGCAGTAATTACACTAGAAAGCAGAATGCAGTCGGAGTTAAGCCCTCTAACAAGTTGCTCAAGTTTCTTCCTCCTATCGGTAAGTGGATGGTCCCGGATGTCCTCTCCATCAGATTCCATGCAATCGTAGGCCAGGAACGCCACCGGCGCCTGGCGCATGATATCGACAGAGACCTTCCTGCGCCCGAGACGACGTTGCAAAACCGTGAATGGAAGGGGATGATCATCCTCCCACGCAAGAATTTCCCCATCCAGCACCGTCCCGTCAGGTAAACGCGCTGCGGCTTGCGCAAGCTCCGGGAAAGTTTCGGTAACCAAATCCTCTCCCCGTGACCACAACAGCACCTGGCTTTGTCGTTTAATTAACTGGCAGCGGATACCATCCCACTTCCACTCAACCTGCCAGCTTTCGAGCGGACCCATTTCTGCTGGTTCTCCCTCAATAGGCGATGCAAGATAAAACGGATACGGTTGAGAAGGTTCCCGTGCCGCATCTGCAGGTGAAAGAAAGCACTGGAAAGCATTTGTCGCAGGATTCCAAGGACCCATCACCCTGTGCGCCATGATGGCAGGCTCGATACCCGCTGCATTTGCCAAAGCTCGAATTACAAGGGTTCGCGAAACTCCCACCCGGAATGCGCCAGCTATGATCTTGTTGAAGACAAAGCATTGGTCGCGGTCAAACTGCGTCCAAAGCTTTCGGATCAGCTGGAACCTCACGGAATCGTCCCAATCCTGCAACGGAATCACCTCCTGCTCAATTAACTGATGAAGCGGCGCATCGGTTCCCTCGCCAGAACAGTCCAACAGCAGTGACAACGTCTCGGCAAGGTCGCCAACGACTTCATGACATTCCTTTACCAACCACATGGGCTGGTTTGTCAAAGCCGCGACCCACTCCACTAAAACACTTGATCGCGTTACTGTAAGTAGCCTGTTGCCCATCAGGAACCAGAAGCCCCAAGCTGCATCGGCCGGTGGTGCGCTGACGAAGTAACGCTCCATTGCCGCCACCTTGTCTGAAGTGCGGTTGGAGCGGTCCAGTTCGAGGAACAGCTGAGTAAATCGGCGCACGTGCAGGAACTATAGCAAGGATGACGTCGATGTCGCCAAGGTCGACGATTAATGAGCCGCTGTTTGCCGCCCGGATACGTGAGTCTGTTGCGGCAGATGCTTTTCCGCATAAGCCTTGAACACCTGCCGTGCTATTGGAGCTGCGGTAGAGCCCCCATGATAAAGATCGTTTGGATCCGTGCCCTCGATCATTACACACACCGCGATCTGCGGGTTCTCCTGCGGCGCATACCCCACAAACCAAGCCAAGGTGGACATGCGGCCATCGATGGGCACTTGGGCCGTGCCGGTCTTGCCGGCGACGTTAAAGCCGCCGACCTGGGCGAGCCGCGCTGTTCCCTGAGTCGCCGCGAGGCGCATCCCGTCACGAATCCTCTGTAGCTGGGACTGCGTTAGCGGAAGCGGCGTGCTTGCTGCGCTGTAGTCTGGATCGCGACGAAGCAATGTCGGCTGCGTAGTGGCCTCTCCTCGAGCCAGTGACGCCGTGAAGGCGCACATTTGCAATGGCGTCGTGAGAAGGAACCCCTGACCAATCGACGTATTGGCGGTATCGCCAGGATACCAATTGTCGTTAAAACGGCGTCGCTTGTATTCCGGATCCGGAACAACCATCCGCGACGTCTCTCCTGGCAATTCCACTCCTGTTGGCTTGTCAAGGTGTAGCATCCTTGAAACGGCCGCCAGTTTCTCGATGCCCAGCCATATTCCGGTCTGGTAAAAGTAAACGTTGCAGCTGTTTGCAATCGCTTCCTCCAGGTTTTGATCCCCATGGCCAGCGCGATTATGACACGGGAAGTTACGACGGCCTACGGAAAAATAGCCCGGACAATGGATGACGGTTTCGCCATTGATCATTCCCTCCATCTCCCCCGCTATAGCCGTAATCAACTTAAACGTGGAACCAGGCGGATAGAGCCCCTGTATTGCTCGGTTGATCCAGGCCCCGCGTTCGCGAATGTCTGCATCGACTTCAAAGGAAAGATACGGAGTGAGGTCGTTAAGATCAAAGGCTGGCTCACTCGCCATCACGAGCACCTCACCGGTGTGGACGTCCATGGCGACGACTGCCCCTGTCTTCAACCCCATGGCTTCTTCTGCGGCCAATTGCAGATCCAGATCGAGGCTGAGGTAAAGATCCCTCCCCTTTACTGGCTGCCGGTGATTGATCCGCTCGTGTTGAAATCCGCTAGGATCCACGACCCAAATTTCTCCCCCGGCTTCTCCCTGCAGCAAATCGTCGAAAGCACGCTCAATCCCCGTGCGTCCCACCTTACCCTTGAACTTGAAGGTGCGAAGGTCGTCTCCCGGCAAGGCATCCCCATCGATCGCTTCATCTGTAGATACAACGAAGCCAAGAGTGTGCGCAGCGGCCCGGCCAAAAGGATAATGTCGAGCGCTTTCAGCAATAATCTGGATGGGACTGTCTATCGGGAGCTGTTCAATTAGGCGTGCATAATCCTGCGGCGTGAGATCCGTTTGCAGCGGTAGTGGCAAGAGCAACTGCTGCGAGAAGTGCCGCTCTATATCCTTGGACTCAACGACTTCCTCCTTCCCGATGATCTCGTTGACGATGTCCATGTAGCGCTGAACAACACGCCTCCTGGCTTCGATTGCCACTTCTCCCCGATCCACGTCCGCCCCCTGATCGCGGTATTGACGAACCAAGGCGAAATACTCTGCCCTAAACTCCTTTCGGAGCTCATTCAAGTAGACGACCGCACTGAAAAGCGGGCGATTGCCAACCAAGAGGCGCCCTTCCCTATCGTAGATATCGCCACGCGGGCCGGGGATGAGGATACGCCGGTAATTCTGCTGCTCCAATTGATCAGCATACTCCTGATGCTCGATCAGCTGCACCCATATAAGCCCCGACAGGAGATAGAGGAACATGCAGCAATAGAGGACATAGAACCAGCGAAGGCGTGGCTCGGTCTTACTGAATGTTTCCTTATCCATTAAGCGTTTGCAGAAAGGGCGGGCCGCAAGAAGCGGCGACGATGTAATATTCACCCATAGACTGCCCATGGGCGATCGAAAAGTTACCCCATGATCCAGCCGCACGCCTATAAAGAAAAAAGCCGCTCCAGAAGCGGCTTTTCGTTACCAATCCATGAATCCTCAACCTTCCTGTGAACGCTGAGCGCCGGAACCCTGTTTGGCAGGCGCCAGCTCAGGGACCTGCCCGTAAGGCTCTCCTACAGCTGCTCGAAATTCTCCCTTCCCGTCGATAGACGTCCCTTTTGTCCACCGACCTTGCGGAATTGGCGCATCTGGATCCCTGTTGGTTCCAATAAACGTGTATGAGAACTCCGCTGGCTCCTTCTCTCGTGGAAAGTCATCAGGGATCGGCAATGCGTCTGCCCCTCCCAACTCCTCCAACACAGCGAGCCATTGGTTCTGGTGCATCGAATCGCGTGCGATGAGAAATGAAAGCATGTCCTTCATTCCCTGGTCATCTGTCATGTTATACAGACGACACGCCAAGGCCCTACCGGTAGCCTCAGCGGTAACATTGGAGTACATATCGGCGGCAATATTGCCCGATGCGTAAACGTGGGAACAATCGAAGGGCACTCCATTGGCGTCTGCAGGCAGGGCGCCCAAGCCAGCGGAAAGAACATGGCGTGGGTTTATCCCGCCTAGCACCGCCGCCACCAGTGGATTCTTAGCCGCCTCCTCCTGCTTCTCTACAGGCGCTCCTTCAAGATTCATGGCAACGGCGGTCGCCAGCATTTCGATGTGAGCGATTTCTTCCGTCCCGGTATCAAGTAACATGTCGCGATACTTGGCCGGTCCGCGACTGTTCCATGCCTGGAACAGGTACTGGAGGCAAACCCGAATCTCACCCTCAACGCCTCCAATTGCCTGTTGAAGCATCTTGGCAAAGATCGGATCAGGATTCTCTACTCGAACTGTATACTGTAATCTCTTATCGTGATAGAACATGACTGCTGCGTTTGATTTTGGGCCGCAGCAACGCATACCCCATACCATAACACTTTCTGCAGGATACCCAGTACGGGACCCTATCGTTTTAACGCTTTGGAGGGAGATTTCTCTGACGACGCACAAAGTTGAAGTTCGCCAGGAAGGCCAGTCCACCACCGATCATCGCCTGACGAGCTGTACGCATGGCGCCAGAAACAGTCGATTCGCCTAATGTCTCGGGCTCTTTCACCTTACGCAGGATAAAAATTCCAAGAAGGACGAGCGTGGGCTTTAAAAAGAACCCCACTCGGTAGAGAAATCCTACATTGGCGCTGCTGGCTTCTGCCTGCGAGACGATGAGACCACTCACAATTGGCGCCACCGCAGCTGCGAACGCGGTCACAGAAAGATTTACGCTGGCCGCGCCAGATGTGTGTTCCCGCGGGGTAAGCTTCAGGATCATGTTGAATGTTCCCAACAAAAAGCCCGGCGCAGACATCCCGCCAGAGATCCACATGAGGTAGAGCATCCAACTCTGAGAAGGGGTAACAAGCACCCAAAGGTAATCCACTCCCATCCACCAAAACAGGCTCAAGGTAATGATAGGGGCACATCCGTGTCTGTCCATGAGTCGCCCCCAAAGCGGCATGGAAAGCGCCCCCATCGCACTGTTCATAACGAGCAAGGTCGTTGCGCCAGAGATCTCGAGGCCCAGCTCTTCATACATGAATACGGGAATGAATGGGTTCACGGCGTTCAACCAAAACACCACCCAAACACTGAATGTAAGGAAGAGGAGGAAAGGCTTGTTATGGAGGATTCCGGAAATGCCGTGCAACCACCTAACAGACTGCATACCGCCAGTAGCGGACGAGGTTGCGCTCAGGCAGGCCAATCCGATCATTCGGAAAATAATGGCGACGCCGATGAGAATAACATAGGTTTCTATGCGATTTGGAAACCGGGCGGAAATGAGGCCAGCAAAAAGCAGGAAAGTGAGCGTGGCGACGCCAGCCAGGCGGTTTCGCTTACCAAGGTGAACGCCCCTGACCCGACCCGGCACGAAATCCCGTACCCATGCAATCCAGGCCACTGCAGCCAAGGCGCCGCAAGCCGCGCTGCCAACTGTGAACAATAGAAAAACCTTTCCAGCTACTCCCGGATCGTGCGGAACGAAAGGCAGGCCAATCGCCATAATCGACCATACAACAAGCTGCCCCCAGGCGAAGACGAGGGTAGCCCGTCGGGGAGAGAGCTTGAGCAGCGGCAAGAGGACGATCTGCAAGCAGTTAAACCACGATGGCATTGACACAAGAAGCCCATAGGTGCTCTTGCTGAGGCCAAAATACTGGGTAAAAAGCGAAGCCATGATGACATTGGCGGGAAGCGCCAACATCACCAGCGGCGTGGAGAGAAAGGCGTCCCACATACCGAGACGCAGGTCACGACGCAGTCGCTTCTCAGGTCGCGACTCCGGCAAACGCTGATTTTTCATGTTCAAGGTCTAGCTGGAGTGCTCAGCCAACCATCGTTCTGCCTCGATGGCCGCCTGGCAACCCATACCGGCGGCTGTAATCGCCTGGCGGTAAACATGGTCCGCGCAGTCGCCAGCTACATACACGCCTGGAACGCGCGTACGCACGGAGCTCCCCGGCGCAGGCACAAAGTATCCATTGTCATCCTTCTCGATAAAGTTGCCAAAGGGAGCGGTGTTCGGCACGTGGCCGATGGCGATAAAGATGCCTTTGCAAGGAATCTCTCCTGCCTCGTTGGTCACCATGTTGTAGACCTTAACTGCACGCGCCTGCCCGGACTCGTCTGCCAGCATTTCCTCCACCCTGGTGTTCCATACAACTTCTATTTTTGGATGGGCCAGGGTGCGTTCCGCCATGATTTGTGAAGCGCGCAGGGCATCGCGACGGTGGATTAATGTGACCTTGGAAGCAAACCGCGTCAGGAACAGAGCTTCCTCACATGCGCTATCGCCGCCGCCAATGACAACGACATCCATGTTGCGGTAGAACGCCCCATCGCATGTAGCGCAGGTGGTAACGCCCTTGCCTCCCCACATTTCGCGCTCTCCGGGCACCCCAAGCGTCCGCGGTGAAGCGCCGGTGGCAATGATGACCACCTTCGCCTCGAAGCGCTTTGATGCGGATTCCAGGACCTTGGTCTCGCCGGAGAAGTCAACATTCTCGATGAGGGCATGTTCAAAGCGGGCTCCGAATCGCTCCGCCTGCATGCGCATGTTGTGCATCAGCTCATATCCGTTGATTCCTTCTGGAAACCCCGGAAAATTCTCGACATCGCTCGTTGTAGTGAGCTGCCCGCCCGGTTGGCTACCTTCCAGCACCAGAGGCGAAAGATTGGCGCGCGCTGCGTAGATCGCCGCGGTTAGTCCTGCACAACCAGTCCCCAAAATGATCACATTCTCCATCGCAAGAAGGTTTCTTCCACTGCGACGAAAGAGATGCAAGCCACCGTTTCGCTATTATCGCCGAAATAAGATCAATGATCTCTTCGAAAATTCGATCTGGCGCCGTTCTTTACGCAGTGAATCCTCAGGGCGACTCAAGGAAGGATAAATGTTCAAGAATTGTAAAACGAGGTCGATATCCTGAGGAGAACAAGAACCAGCTTGATCAGAACGTGAACGCAAATCACCCAATTGCCCCACACAGAATGTCGTTACCGGAACAGAACGGCTCCAATGGCGTGTGGGCAAGCGAAGAGAACTACAGGACAACACACAATCTCACTGCAAGCCCACTGGGGGGATGGTGGCGTTGGAATGTGGCCGAGCGCACGTTGTTTGTGGACCGGAATCTGCGTTCAGTTCTAGGCTATCTCCCTCACGAGCGTATCGCCCATTGGCATGAGTTGGCTCATCCGGAAGATTTGCCGCGCCTCGAAGGATCGTTGCGCAGAATGCTGGCTACGCGAGGCAAGATCCCCTGCTGCGAGGAACTTCGTTATCTTCGCAAGGATCGGTCGGCTGTTTGGGTATATGTCCGAGCGAACGCACGCTTCGACGCAACAGGCCAAGCGCTTGCGATAGAAGCTCAACACCAGGACATCTCTGATCGCAAGCATCTTGAGGGAACGCTACGAACAGCAGTACGCCAGCTAAACAAGCGTAACGAAGAGATCTCAAACTTCGCGTTCATTACCTCCCACGACTTGCGAAGCCCGGTCACAAGCATGGTGTCGCTGGTGGAACTTTGGGAAGATGATCCTACTGCTGAAAATGGGGAATTCGTCCTTGGAAACCTTGCTTCACTGTCACGCCAACTGTTGGAGACGCTGGATACGCTAAACGAGGTCATTAACATCAAACGACAACCGGATCTTGTAAAAACGGTGACTTCAGTGCGGTCCGTTTTCGATGAGGCGTATCAGTCGATCCTGCCGGTGTTACTGCAAAATCGGGTGGAGGTATCCGCGAACTTTGGTCGGTGCCCGAGGTTTTATGTTCACCGCCCTTATTTGCTAAGCGTCATTCGTCACCTTATACTGAATGCAGTGGCGTACAATACGCCCGGGCACAGACTCAACATAGACCTGCGTACGGAAGAAGACCATACAGAGCATCGCCTTTTGATCAGTGACGATGGCATCGATGAAAGCCGACGTGGCGATCGCCTTTACGGATTTCACAACTCGTTCCAGCGCACCCCGGACGGCCGGGGCAACGGCCTGTTCCTGGCGAAGGCTCAGGTGGAAGCAATGGATGGCCGCATAACCGTCGCAGTGAACCCCGAAATCGGAACCACCTTTACAATATGCCTGCCGAAGAAGTTCTAACTCCATTGCGGGGTGACATCGTTGCGATCATCGACGATGACCGGGTCTTCCAGCAGATTACCAAGATCAAGCTGGCGAAACGTAGACTGTGTCGGCGGATCCTCATGTTCTCCGATGGAGAGCAGGCAATTGAGTTTATCAAGGAACACGCCGATGAGACCAACGATCTTCCGGACATTATCCTGCTGGACCTGAACATGCCAGTGATGGATGGGTGGGATTTCCTCGAGGAGTTCGTGCAAATACGGCCTCGGATTGGAAAAACGATCACGATCTTTGTGGCAACGTCATCCGTAAATCCCGAGGACTCTCGACGCGCCCAAGCGATTTCAGCGGTGTCCGACTATATCGTAAAACCGGTAGCTGATGAAGCGCTAATGCGGCTGTTTGAACCGCTGACCGAAGGGTGAGCAATATCCCTGCGCCGCTCTCGCCTATGGATTCGAAATCGGTTGCCCCTATGGCAACTGCAAGATTGTCTAAAGGAATGACGTCCTTTCACTTGCTCCTTTTGTTCTTGCTCACTCTTTTTGTGTCCGGCTGTCAGTCATCTGCCCCATCTACACAACCTCCAGTTGCACGTAACGAAGAGCAACCAGCATCGTGGAATTCAGGGACTGTCGAGCCGATTTACAACTTGGAGGACCTATCTGTCATTCCCAAGCTGATCAAATCGGTTCAGCCACATTACCCTTTGCGTGCGCGGGCTCAGGGCGTCACCGGCACCGTGGTTGTGGAGTACATCATAGATGAGAAAGGCAAAGTTCATAACCCTATCATCTATCAGACTACCAACCCGATATTTGACGCTGTCGCGCTGGAGGCGGTGAAACAGTGGCAATTTGAGCCAGGACAAAAGGATGGAAAACCGGTGAAAGTCCGTGTTCGCCAGGCTTTCCCATTCCTGCTTCAGTAAAGCTCTCGCAAGCGTCATTGTTGACCACCCTACCTGCTCGTCCAGATTCACGTGTTCAAATGAACCGGGAGGCAGGGACCATCTTGGATTCGCCAAGATCACGTGAATCTCACCTGCAAAACGAGCAGGGTGCTCGTAGAAGAGTGTCGAGCCGCAGTTGGAGCAAAAGGAGCGGGTGGCGCGCCGGTCTCCGCTAGATAACCTCGAAGCAAGCTCTTGACTGCCGTAATCTGAAGTTTTTCCTGAAGGAAGCCTACCCAAGTGACGAAGGCAGACCCGTGGGCCTCACTTCAAGTCTGGCAATGACAGTGAGCAATCCAGCGCGGTGGCAGCTCTGTCTGGAACTGCACCGAGCCACGGTAGTAGCGACCTTTCGCAAGATTCGCCATTCAGGAACTGAGCTGCACCACTACCAAAGGTCAACACTGCTCAGTCAAAATCGCCGCGGACACGCGGAACCTCAGACGAGAAGATTGTGATTATCGAGAGAGACAATTAACAGCGACTAAGGCAGCAGCTAGTAAAACTGTCGTGGAAACAGGTGAAACAACGGCGTTACGAACCGGGAATCCGGGAAGGAAGGGCCCCGGTCAAGGTGCTGGTGCGGCAACCGTTCATCTACTGCACCAGGTAGTTCTACTTGATTGCGACAAAGGCTCCTTCAAACTTGCCGCAGGTTTTGCCTTCGCTCGAAAGGAGGCTTTGCAGATGAATCCGAGCGGCGCCCTTGCGCAAGAGCCCCTGTTTGAGGCGTTGCCATGGTTCAGAATCGGTGAGCGAGCAAGTGGCTTCAAAATCAGCAGCGGCAGGGAGCAGATAGTCCATGGTGTTCTTCTGGATGACAATCCTTGCGGAGATGTCCTGCTCTCCGAGCTTTACATGAATTAGTGACCACGCTGACAGAATGCACAGTGCGGATGCACTGCCTCCAAATACGGTTTCCCTATGGTTGATGTTCGGCTGGAGGGGTGCTGCGAGCGTTACAGAACTCTCGCCTACAGTCACCACGCTAACCTGCATCGCTTTGGTCAACGGGATATGGGCATGAAGGTATGTTTCCAGTATCCGGCAAGGGTCAAGCATAGCCACAAGGTTGGCAGTTCGAGTTCAATGAGCAATTGCAACGTGGATCATCTACCCGGGTTGGTCATGCGCCCTCTACTGGGGTTATGTTGATACTATGAAAATTACCCGACGCACTTTCGTCAGATCGGCCTTGGGAAGTGGACTTATTGCAGGCGCATTGCCTACGCTTGCGATACAAGGACAAACAGAAAACTCAAAGGAGCAACGAAAAGGGTCGCCGGCCAAGTTCAACATGTGTGGTTATCGGGCTCCTGCGATGAAAAAGGTACGCGTAGGGTTCATAGGCCTAGGCATGCGCGGGCCCGGCGCAGTGCGGCGGATGTCGCTGATCGAAGGTGTGGAGATCATTGCCCTGTGCGATAAACTTCCGGAGCGGGTGGAAGCACAACAGGCGCTGCTTGCGGAGTGGGGCTTCCAGAAGGCAAGGGGTTACAGTGGCTCCGACGACGCATGGAAGCGACTCTGTGAAGATCCGCATGTTGACCTGGTGTATATCTGCACTCCCTGGGCGCTCCATACGTCAATGGCTGTAGAAGCGATGCGCCAGGGGAAACATGCTGCAGTTGAGGTGCCTGCAGCATTGACAGTCGATGAAGCGTGGGAGCTCGTCGAAACGTCGGAAAGCAAGAAACGGCACTGCATGATGCTGGAGAACTGCTGCTACGACTTTTTCGAGCTGCTGACCCTGAATATGGCGAGGCAGGGATTTTTTGGCGAACTGGTCCACGGCGAGGGCGCATACATCCACGACCTTGTGGACCTCAACTTTCGCAAGGACGGGTACGCCGACATGTGGCGGCTCAAGGAGAACGAAGAGAGCGGCAGTCTCTACCCCACCCATGGGCTGGGGCCGGTTTGCCAGGCGATGAATATCAACCGGGGCGATCAGTTGGACTATCTTACTTCGATGTCCTCCGATGACTTTTCCATGGGACCACACCTGCGGGAACTCGCCGCGAGCGATGAGTTTTACCGTCCGTTTGAAGGCATGTCCTTTCGAGGAAACATGAACGTGACCAATGTTCGGACACGTCGAGGACGCACAATTTCAGTCCAGCATGACGTTTCCTCGCCACGGCCCTATTCGCGCATCCACCTGCTAAGCGGCACGAAAGGAATCGCTCAAAAGTGGCCACTACCGGCCCGAATCGCACTGGGGCATCAATGGCTACCCGACGAAGAGATGAAGCGGCTGGAAGAACAATTCACCCCGAATATCGTCCGCCGCGTTGGCGCCATGGCCAGGAAGATTGGGGGCCATGGGGGCATGGACTTCTTGATGGACTGGCGGCTGATCGATTGCCTGAGAAACGGATTGCCGCTCGACCAGGATGTATATGACGCTGCGCTTTGGAGCGTTTTCATTCCACTGAGCAAACAGTCCGTCGCCAAACGGTCTGCGCCCGTCGACATCCCTGACTTTACGCGCGGAGCATGGAAGACGAACAAGCCTCTCGATCTGGAGTTAAGTGAAGGCGGAACAACTGGCGTGCGCATGCCAGACGGCAAGGTGATCTTGCCGGAGGAACATATTTAGGTATTACGTCCTACTCTTCCTTCAACACTTCAGGTTGTACGTCTGGAGCTCCGAAGCCGCCAACCTCAATGACCGGAGTCTCGGTTCGAATCCGGTCCTGTAGCGCCGCAAGCTGTGCTCGCAGCTGATCCACAAGGCTTTGATCAGTCAACGCAGCTTCGAGGTCAGAAACGGCCTCGGCTGACGTATTTGTTCGCCAAATATGGACCGAACGAAGGTTCCGCAGGGAATGAAGCGCCAGTAGGCCTTCGTCACTAATATTCGTCGCGACAAGGTTAAGCGTCTTAAGATTGTTGAGCGATCTCAGATGAAAAAGTCCTGCATCCGTTATACCTGTCTCGTCGAGTTTCAATGAACGAAGATTTGGCATACCTGCGACCGCACGCAAACCTGCATCCGTTATTGCTGTGTTTCCAAGATCAAGATTCATGATCAACCGCGACACCGGTAGCAGGTACTGCAGAGATGAATTGTCGAATGTGCTCCCCCGATACCGCGCAACAACCTCGATCCATGGCTCAGTCGGGTGCAGGTAGTTGATGACTGCGCCGGTTTGCGTCGCGATGTTGTCAATGAATTGAGCAACAGCCTCTCTTTCCGGCAGATCCGCGGGAGCCTCAGGGGGAGGAGCAACATCCGCCACCAGCAGCTGCGATTCATGAACTCCCGGTATGGGAGGTAAATCAGCAAGCGCAGCTTCAACCGATGCGCCGTGTGCGATCCACCATTCCAGGATCTTGATTTCCCGCGCCGAAGGCTGAGGTTTACTCTTTGGCGGCATGTGTTCATCGTGCTCTATTGGAAGCTTCAAGCGACGAATAAGCTCACTTCCGGCGGGATCTCCAGAGAGCACGACCGGCCCGTGTTTTCCGCCTGCTGCGATCGAATCCCATGAATCCAGCCGTAAGCGGCCCCTTTGCTTCTCGGGTCCATGACAGGACAAGCAGCGATCCTCAAGAACGGGAAAGACAAGCTCATGAAAAGCCGAAGGCTCCAGATCCCCTCCCGCGGGGTGCATCGCTACCGATCGCACTGGATCGGAGGCTGATAGAAGCCGTTCCAGTGGTTTTCCAAGGTAACCGCTGCCATGGGTCAGAACGCCGCCCAGATGACCGGCAACAGCAACCGCCGCAAGCCCAAGCACGAGCCCCGACCCGTAGATTGCCGCTCTGCGAGAAGCCAGGAAGAGAGCGATCGAAAGACCTGCCACGATGAATCCCGCCAGTTGATGACGGCTCAGTGTTTCAGTATCATAACCTCCCTCCAGTGAGAGCAGCCACCCACAACACGCAGCAGCTGTTGCCGAAACCGCGAGGAAGAACAATAAGACGGGGCGAATTGAACGCACCTGGACGGCAAAACTGGAGCGTCGCTTGCGCACCAAAGCAGTCACCTCGAGGAACACGATCAGGAAAATGATTCCAATCGGAAGATGAACTATAAGCGGGTGCAGTCGACCGCAGAGTTGAGTAAGGGGCTCCATCGCGTCAGGCCAGGATTCCTGTTACCACCCGTCCATGGGCGTCCGTGATACGAAAGTCTCTCCCCTGGTAGCGATACGTCAGGCGCTCATGATCAATGCCAACCGCGGCCAGCATCGTGGCGTGAAGGTCGTGGACGTGCACCTGCTGACCATCGTCAATGAAATGGTAGCCCAACTCATCGGTTGACCCCCACGAGATCCCCGGCTTGATGCCGCCCCCGGCGAGCCAGATGCTGAATGCATTGATATGGTGATCGCGGCCCGTCCCCTGCCCCATCGGCGTACGACCAAACTCGCCTCCCCAGATGATTAGCGTGTCGTCAAGCATGCCCCGCTGTTTCAAGTCCTTGACCAAGGCAGCTGAGGCTTGATCGACAAGCTTGCAGGAGACTTGGATGCCCTGGTCGATGTTGCTGTGGTGATCCCAGCCGCGATGGTATAGTTGAATGAATCGGACGCCTCTTTCCGCCAGCCGTCGCGCAAGCAGGCAGTTTGAAGCAAATGTGCCATCTCCCGGCTTCTCGACGCCATAGAGGTCGAGTATGCTTTGAGGCTCGTCGGACATGTCCGTAAGCTCCGGTACGCTCGTCTGCATCTTGAAGGCGAGTTCATACTGGGCAATACGGGTCTGGACTTCGGGATCCATGGTTTGCGCTTCCCGCATCCGGTTGAGCTCCTGTATCTCCTCGATGGCCAGACGTTGTTCACTTTGGCAGACGCCATCCGGATTTCCAACATAATGCACGGCCTCTCCCTGGCCCTGGAACTGGACTCCCTGGAACTTACTTGGGAGGAAACCGGAAGACCACTGTCGGGAAGAGACGGGTTGGGCCTGCCCGCCGCCGCTGGACATCAGCACGATGTATCCCGGTAAATCTTGGGACTCGGCGCCGAGGCCATACAGAAGCCAAGATCCCATGCTTGGCCGTCCCTTAATGATTGACCCAGTATTCATGAACGCATGCGCGGGATCATGATTGATCTGGTTTGTGTGCATGGACCGAATCACGCAGATGTCATCAGCGATCGTCTGGATGTGGGGCAACAGATTGGAAATCAACTGGCCAGACATGCCACAGCGACGGAAGCCAAACCGCGCGCCCCTACCGAGAAGTTCTGAGCCCTGGAGCTGGGCCAGTTCCTGCCCCTGGGTGATTGAGGCTGGAAATGGCTTTCCGTGTAGCTTGTTGAGCAGCGGCTTGTAGTCGAAAGTTTCGAACTGAGAAGGGCCACCGGCCATACAAAGGTGGATTACACGCTTTGCACGCGGAATGAAATGAGGCGTCCGGATAATGCCGCGCCAGCGCTCCTGCGACGAAGGAGCGGAGAAGAGGGATGGATTCAACAACGATCCCAAGGCAATCGACCCAATCGCCGCTGCAGACTTGCCAAGGAAGGTGCGCCGGGACCAAGCCGTCCTTCGAGATTCCAGGAAAGATGGGGAAACATAGTGACTCATGGGCAGGGGGGATTAGTAGCGAACCAAAGTTTCGTGGAGGTTAAGGAGAACGCGGGCTACAGCAGTCCATGCGGCGAGCTCTGGGGGCGCCAGCTCCTCAGGTGTAGGATATAGGCCTATGGTGGTGAACGCCGACGCATCCTCTGGATAGTCGAGATAATGACTCAGACGGCCTTGAAAGTATTCCAGTAGCGAATCGATTTCATCCGCATCCGGAGATCGGGCGAGAGTCCTCTTAAACAAGGACACGATGCGATCACGATGCGACAGGTTCTCATCTGCAATTAATGAGAACTGAGCCATTACGCGGGCCGCTTCGACAAAGGTAGGATCGTTCAGCAATGTCATCGCCTGTTGCGGTGTATTAGACACCGTACGATCCGCAGTGCACTCCTCACGGCTTGGCGCATCGAAGTTGGCAAGCATTGGGTGGAGGAAGGTCCGCTGCCAGTGCATATAGAGGCCGCGCCTGTATTGGCGCTCGTCTTCGTGCGCCTGATACTCGCGGGCGGGAAAATTCAAGGGCTCGTAAAGACCCGCAGGCTGATAGGGTCTCGCACTGGGCCCACCGATATCCTCATTCAGCAGTCCGGCGATGCGAAGAGCATTGTCACGGACAAACTCCGCTTCCAGGCGCCGCGCGGTCTGCCGTGCGAGAAGGCGGTTCGCCGGATCGATTTCCTCAAGGTCCGGGCGGCGGCGGGAACTCTGCTGGTAGGTGGAGGAAGTCACGATGAGACGGACCATCGCCTTAACGTCCCACCCTTGATCCATGAACTCCACCGCCAGCCAGTCCAGCAATTCCGGATGCGTTGGCCACTCGCCTTGGGAACCAAGATCATCCGTAACAGACGAAAGCGCGGTCCCGAAGAACTGTTTCCACAAGCGGTTGACAAAGGTGCGGGCAGTGAGGGGATTGTCCCTTGCTACAATCCATTTCGCCAGGTCAAGCCGGGTCAATCGCGGATCGTCCAGCGAACGAAGCCTGCCCACCAGAAACGCGGGAGGCGCAGGCGCAACGATCTCCCCGGTCTCATCCTTCCAATCGCCGCGATTGAGCAGTCGGGTGAGTCGAGGCTCAACTGCCTGCGAAACCATTGTGAAGGCGTAACCGTCGCGACATTCCAGGATCTCCTTTTGAAGGTTGATCCTCTTGGCATTCTCCTCTTTGGAGAGGGTAGCGCCCGTCCTCACGTACTCCGCAAAAATTGAATTCGAGAAACGGTCAGAGGCATTATCCTTCGGGGAAAGAAGACCCAGAGGGGAAACAGAAATGCGAACACTGCCAACGTCCCGCGACTCAATGATGGCGATCAGTTTCTCTCCGTCTCGAAGCATAATAGGCGTCTCGGGATAGTAATTGATGTGAAAGCCTTTACGTTCAAGCGAGTGGTGCGACCAGATCTTGACGGGCTCGTGCGACGCCGGATGTCCATTGTAGTAGTTCCGTGTTTCCGCACTGGACTCGGCCACATGAACGACGACCAGTTCTGGCTCTTCGGCATCGGGTTTCTGTATTTCCCATCGAACCGATGCGTTGAACCAGGGATTTGATCCCCGGGTTATTCGGTCATCATTCAATGGGTCCGGGACAAACTCCATCCTGAACGTTCCAACCTGGTCAAGCACGGGGTCCACCGCGATCCGGATGGTTTCGCTCTGGCGCCTCGTCCTTTCGCCCTTTGCCATATCCTGAGAAGCAGGACGATCCGAGATAGAGATGATGCCATCCTGCATAACCCGAAGGACTGATCCTTCTCTGGTGGATTTTGCAGTCTCGGGCAACGCAGTCTCCCAGCCATCAGGGTGAGTCGAGAGGAATTCCCGAAGGCTTTGGTTCCACTGTTCGGCCATTACTTCCTGGGAAGGATCGGCCGCAAGACGAATCGCAGCGCCTTCAATCAGTTTCTCCAGCTCCTGCGCAAGGCGCTGTTTGCGTTGTTCAAGGTATGCACTCTTTACCTCAATCTCCGGTGGGAAGGGATGATCGTTGTTCCATCCAGCCAGATCCGCATTTGGCGTATAGGGATAGTCTGCATACACTCCCCACTGCTTCAGATCGGCAAAGAATGCAGCCATCGCGTAAAAGTCCTTGGCCGTGAAGGGATCGAATTTGTGATCATGACACTCGGCGCACGCGAGAGTTGACCCAATGAAAGCGGTGGAAACCGCTCGAACCCGATCAGCGGCATACTTCGCGAGATACTCCCTTGGCTGGGCTCCTCCCTCGCGTGTCATCATGTTCAGCCGATTGAACCCGCTCGCCACCAGCTGCTCTGGAGATGGATTTGGAAGCAAGTCGCCGGCAATCTGCTCGATTGTGAATTGATCGAAAGACTTGTTCTCATTGAACGACTGGATGACGTACTCCCGATACGGAAAAATGTTCTGCTCCTGGTCGCCGTGAAAGCCCACTGAGTCTGCAAAGCGCACCACATCCAACCACGGGACAGCCATACGCTCACCATAATGTGGTGAAGCCAGTAATCTCTCCACCAAACGCTCATAAGCGTGAGGATCTTGATCATCCAGAAAGGCCTGAACTTCTCCCGGCGTCGGCGGCAGACCGATGATGTCCAAGCTCAGTCGGCGTATGAGCGTGGCACGATCGGCTCGAGGGGAAGGCTCAAGACCATGTTCATCAAGCTTCTTCAAGATAAAGTTATCGATGGGATTGGATACCCACTTCGAATCACTGGTCTCTGACGGATCCACCTTCACCGGTGGAATGTAGGCCCAGTGCTCCTCGAATTCGGCCCCCTGCTCAATCCAACGGTAAATGATCGCCTTCTGACGCTCTGAAAGCTGGTGGATCGTATCCACAGGCGGCATGACTTCATCAGGATCAGCGGCGTTGACGCGCCTCCACACCTCAGACTGTTCGGGACTGCCCGGGACGATGGGCGTAATATGGTATCCACTCACCCCTTCCCGTGGCGCAAGCGCCAACTCAGCTATATCCAAGCGAAGGTCTGCCTTCAGGCTCGACTTGTCCGGACCATGACAATTGTAGCAGGAGTTGGAAAGAATGGGGCGCACATCCCGATTGAATTTGATCTCAGAGGGTATGTCGTCGCGAGCTCGTGGTCCAAAGCCGCAAAGGACCATAAGCAGACCTATTGAAGCAACTCGAACACAGGGAGCTTTAGGGGGAGTAGGAACGGACATGGAGGCGAGTCCGGCCAACCTGAATCAGCCGGTATGAAACTGGGGTGACACGCCCGTAAATTAGGCGCGGGATGTAAGTAGGGGTAATCCCGGTTATTAGTAACGAGTCAGGGTTTTCGTTGCAAGCTGGTAGAATATAAGAACGCGAGTCCTGATGACGTCATTGCTGACCTGATAAGCCGACTCACTAAGACTCCCGATAGATCGTCAATTCCACGACTCCCATTCGTCACTGGCGTACCAATACAACGCCGGCGGCATGTCCACACGGGTGAGATAATAGAACCAGTCATTGCGACCAGGAGCGTAGAATACAGGAGATGTCACCGGGGATGTCCAAATCCACCCCAGAGCCTCGCCTGAGTAAAGCCATGCCCCAGTCCCTGAGTTGACGACAAAGAGCCAGCCGTGGTTCAGGTGGTATAACCAATCGTTTGAATTGTTGCGCCAGATTACGCCAAACACAGTGCTCCAGAAGCCAGCGCCCAGTGACTGCTCGGCGCCAAAGAGGCCCCGTAGTGGGTCCGCTGTCGATTGAAGGGATCCGGCGACAAATGTAAGCGGAGCATTCCAGTTGATCGTAACCTCATTCGAGGCATAGCTACACCAGGAATCGATCCATGACATCGCCGGCCCCTGATCTGGGTACCCAGGACAACCATCCTGCTTATCCGGGTTTGGTCCTCCAACCAGCATGCCCGGCACTGGCTCGAGAATTCCATCCGCAAGAGAAACGCGATGGTGAGGATGCATGGGGCTCCGCTCCCCGAATCCTGTCACAAAGCAAACGCCAAGAGGATTCCGTCCCAATATATAGTCTAAAACCTGAAT
>CAYSHY010000019.1:0-38853 GCA_964430955.1 uncultured Puniceicoccaceae bacterium
GTGGTTTCAATATCTCAGGGCCAGACACTTTTAAGAACCAGACTGAGAGCAACTTCCTGGCACAGCTTTATCACAGCTTCTCGGACAATTTGAACATGGAATTGGGCTTCTATCACTCGGAGGTCCAAATCGAAGAGCGTAACTTAACACTCGGCCATTTCTGGAATTCCGGCGATACTTCCGCGAGATTGACGCCCGGCCCCGCGCCGGCGCGATCCCGCAACTATCACGATTGGTACATGGAGCCGGAAGTAAATCCGGAGATCGTGGAGAACGACTGGATCGGCTACCACCTCGGCGAAATGTTCATTTTCGACCGTGATCAAACGTTAATTGATCCAAGAGGGTTTTATAATTATACCTTCCTGCCACCCGTAACGGCTTCCGAGGCTTACAATAACCCTAGTCTGCCTGTACAGCGGATTTTTGGCTACTATAACTGGTATTCCAAACCGGTAGATTCAGAGAGCAACCAATTCCGCGTCCGCCTTGCTTACGAGCATCAAACAGAATGGTTTGGGGGTGAAACCCATACGTTCGTTGTCGGCGGCAACCTGATTCAGGACGAAATCAATTTTATAAGCGGTAATGGTGTTTTTGAGCAATTTTATACCGGTGTTGCGCGACCCATTTCAAATACTGCTGTTTATCCGGGCAAACAGGATCAGGATCCAATTTATTTTCGTAATAGCATTTTTGATCTTGAGCCTATACGTCTTCGCCCGGGCGATAATATTCCCGTAGCTGGAAACGTTAGCATTTCACGTCTAGGCGCCTTGCAGCCTAGTAGAAATATTAATAATCCTAACTTGAGTCATATCGCGCGTTCGGGTCATCGTAATGATAAACTGTGGTTCCGTGGCGCCTATGCCATCTATCGCGGTCGCTTCTGGGACGACCGCGTTACGCTGATCACCGGTATTCGTCACGACAGTTACCAGGGTTCCGAGGCCGAAAAACTCCTTATTCTAGATAGGGACCAGGTCACCGACCGTTACATGGGTACCGGCGACTTCAGTCATATTCCCGGATCTTTTATCGGCTACGGCGATGAGCCATGGGTTTACGACCCTTCCCTTCCAGACTCGCTTAACGCGAATGTCGCAAACTCCATCGACATTCTGCGCAGCACAAAGAGAGATGTCAGCGGCAATATAACCGGCAACGGCACGCGCGAGCATCTGTTTGCTCAATCGCAAACCTATAACACGATGTCCGGCGGTTTGACTTTCAAGATTATTGAACCGCTATCCGTTTATGTAGCCTACGCTGAGGGTATCTTTCCAAACGTCGGAAGTCGCGATGGGGCCTACAACCCTATCGAGCCTGAAGAGTCGGAGAGCCGGGAAATAGGTTTAAAGTTTGAGCTATTCGATAAGAAGATCTCGGGGTCTATTGCCTATTGGCAGATCGATCGCACGAATGCTGTGACTACTTTCCGTTATGCCCCCCGTCCTGCTCAGTACTATGGCGGTCCTGCTGAAACCTCGGATCCTGCTAGTGCAGCCGTCTTTTCGCCACTGAATACATATCCGGAAGTGACTTATAGTGTAAGTGACACTTCATCGGAACCTCGAGGAGGGCTTCTGAATCCCGGCGATCCCGGAGCTTCTCGTTACCAGGGCGGGCGCTATCTCCCACTCAACTATGGCATAGATATCCGTTATGTTGAACTGGCCATGGAGCAGCTCGGTTATCCATCGCCGAACTATGGCAGCGACTCCGCTCAGCTTTCACATTTCAGGGAGGTCATCCCTGATTTCGGTGCGAATGGCGAGATACTCTGGGACATAAGGAGTGGATCTCGACCGATCCGCCCAGCGGGCGCCAGTGGTTCGTTTCAATACATGATTGTCGATTATGAGAAGGCCCTGAAGAATGCCGATCCTGAAACCAGCGTGCTCAAGCGCGCCTTTGAACTGGCCATGGTAAATGCCGATGTTCACGGCGAGCCAACGGATCCAACTAACGTCTACTCTGGCGAGATGGTTCCATACCTTGGCTTCGGGATCATGAATTATACCTTCGGTGGCGGCGATCGTGATCTTAATAGTGCAAGCACCTTCAACTATAGCGGATCCCCCGGCCCAAATGTTACTTACGAGGAAGAGGGTGAAGGCGTGGATGGCCAGATTATCTTTACTCCAACTAATAACTGGCAACTCGTCTTTAACTTTTCCCACCAGAAACGCAGCGTGGTGAATATTCACATGGTCGACCCAGTTGGGATTTCACCAAGCGGCGAGATGGTCAATTACGGCACCGAGTATGATGTATGGGTTTATGTGCTCGGCCGCGAAAACTTCGCGGATCCCACACGGGCATCTACCTACAATGGCGCCTCCGTCAAGGGCATCGACCTCTCATACGTGCCGCAGGAATCCGCCGGCATCATCACACGCTACACGTTCCGGGAAGGTGTTCTCCAGGGCCTCATGATCGGCGGTGGCATGCGCTACGAAAGTGAGGTTGAGACCGCCACCCGCTTCGGTGGCGATAGGATCGCGGAGAATGACTACCTGCCACCAAACCGTCCGGAGCGCTTCGTATTCAACGCCTTCGCCCGTTATGGGTGGGAAATGTGGGACATCGGCTGGCGCCTCCAGCTCAATGTCGACAACATCTTCGACCACGATCACGATGAAGTTGTTACAGAGTACAGAGGCGAGTTCGACACCCCCATCTACCGACGTACCCGCGTCTACTACCAGCCGCGCACATGGAGAGTGGCGCTGTCGGCCCAGTTCTAGGGGCTGACGCATAACCTCCAAGAAAAACTTCAGGGGCCGCGGTTGATCAACCGCGGCCCTTTTTATTGTAGAAGCCAAGCCCGCCATTGCTCCTGCCAGGCCTCAACGTCAGCAAGTAGGCGCTTCAGAGCCCTTTTTGGAGAAATCGGGAACTTTCTGCTTGTCAGCCAGACAAAGAGCAGACACTGTCTCGACTTTCAAATGTTGCAGGGTGGAGCAGCTCGGTAGCTCGTCAGGCTCATAACCTGAAGGTCCTGGGTTCAAATCCCAGCCCTGCACCCAATGAAGGCCCGGTTCGAAAGAACTCGGGCCTTCGCCATTTATAGCTCGTTACGCAGGTCAGCGGCTGAAATTTGGCGTCTGCTGCGAATTCCCAGTCCCCCAGAACTCCTCAGCAGCCATTAGTTCATTCGCTGGTCAGGGTTCCCGCTGATGCCAAAATTGCAGAGGCTGACGCCACTACGCATCTGTCGACGCAATTATCCACGCTACGCTTACCCTCCTCAGCACACGTTCGACCACACGTTGCCACTCACGTCGCCCATCCACCGAGACCCGTACCAAGGCCTCTTCATAGGCTGTCCAGCTCCGCCTCGGGCCTCGCTCAGCTATTTCCTGATCTCGCCCATGACTTTTTTGTCATCCAGTCCCAGCGTTCTCTCAATCTCGTGCTCGATATAGAGCGCATGTTCAGCTTCCGGGAGTCCAGACAAGAGCTTCCGTTCATTGTGGTGTCGGTCCATGCAGAATACTTGATAACTGGCAGAGGCGCCGTTTCTCCTGTATGATATGCGCTCCCTGCAGTATATTTGCTGAATCTCGCTCGTTGCCAGAGTCATGCCTCCAGGCCACCAGAGGGGATAGTGCCGCACCGATAGCTCGCGCGAATCTATCCGAATGTCGGTCTTGTTCACAAATTTGGTTACAGCGAAATAAGCGAGATAAATTCCGATGGCGGCATGCAAGGATCCGAAAGCCGCCATCTCCAACGCACCCATTTTGATCGCTATGATCATCCAGTTTGCCATGAAGCCATTCCAGATCAGTGCAAAAGGGCCCAAGAAATAGACTGAGGCGCTCCGCCACCGACGCCGGATAATCAAGGCGTTACTCATGGGGATTAGCTTCAGGCTTTCTGGGATCGGGGCGAGTATAGCGTGTTTGTCTGCAGTCATTGCGTCAATGGGTTCACTCGACATCATTGAGAGATCCAGCACGTGCACAACAAATGACCACGTTGCCACTCGCATCTCCACAGGCGGCTTCGAGGACTTTGCTGGATTCCATCGACCTTCTCTAATGACGGCACGCAGGCAGCCATGGCATTGGCGCCACAAAATTGATTGATTTTTCCCTCGCGACCAGTCAACCTTAACGATTTTCCTCGAACCATACAGGAGAGCTGTCCTTTGAGAGACGACTACATTTACGCAGCCCAAAAGGTAATTCCAGATCCAAACATCCTGATCAACGTGGTCTCGCGCCGGGTCAAGCAGCTGAAGGCCGGGCAGCGTCCACTGGTGGAGTCACTGGAGCGGCTTAGCCCTGAGGATACAGCGCTTCGCGAGATCATCGAGGGCAAGATCACTTACGAACTTTACGAGCCGGAGACGGACTCCGAGAAGTAGGCAACCCTTCGGCAGGCGACCTCTATTGCGGTCGTTCTTGCGGGGCCGCTTTTGATAGACCTTGGCCAAGAAGGAAAAAGAACGCTTTCGGGAGATCCGCAACGCGCGGGCCCACAAAGACTTCTTCATAGACGAGACTTATGAAGCCGGCATCGTGTTGACCGGCACGGAGGTCAAGTCCATCCGCTTGGGACAGGCGCAGATCAACGACGCATTTGTGCGTGTCGATGGGGACACACCAATTCTTTATCACGCACACATCGCGGAATACTCCTTTGGCGGATTCGCCAATCACAATCCCTATCGTCCCAGAAAGCTGCTCTTGCACAAGCGGGAGTTCCGCAAGCTCAAGCAGGAGCTGCAGAGTGGGGGAGGCCGCACTATTATTCCCCTTCGCATTTACTTCAAGAAGGCGCTTGTAAAGGTCGAGATTGGCTTGGCGCGAGGGAAGAAGCTTTACGATAAGCGCGAGGATCTTAAGAAAGATGTAGCTCTCCGTGAGGCAGAGAGAGAACTGCAGCGATACCGCTAATGTCCGTTGCAATAGACAGAAAGGTGACTATCCAGGCGCCCGCCGCCACGTCAAATTGTGGCCCAGGCTTTGATACGCTCGGAATCGCTCTTTCACTTCCGAATTTTGTAGAAGTTCGCCTGACGGGTGGACTGGGGATCTCCGCACCGGAGTCCTTGTCGTTCTCTACGATGGCCATGGTGGAAGAGGCCGCATCGGCTTTTGCAGCAGCGGCAGAGATTCCACCCCCTTCGTTCGAGTTCTCGCTTTGGGGACAGATTCCATCGGCTCGCGGACTATCCAGCAGTGCGACTATTCGCTGCGGCGTCGTTGCTGCGCTGAACACGCTACACGACACGCCGCTCTCTCAGCACGAGATGATTGCCCTTTGCTCGGCGCTGGATAAGGCGCCAGACGGCGTGGCAGCCTGCTTTCAGGGAGGCTTCTGCGTATCCCGGATACACCCGGAGACCGGCGCCTACCAGGGCTCATTTCGCTTCACAATACCAGAACGAGTAGCCTTTGTTGTCGTTTCACCGTCAAATGAGGTTCTCACGGAGGTGCAGCGACGCGCCCTGCCTGGGGACCTGCCGTTTGACGATGCGGTAAACACGTTAAACAGCCTCGCGAATGTCGTAGCCTGCTTTGCAACCGGCGAATACGAACGACTACATGGATCTGTAAGCGATTACTTACACCAACCATACCGCGAGCGCCTTTGCCCATTTACCCGTGAGGCGATCTCTGCGGGAGTTGATGGCGGCGCATGGGCCGGCTGGCTCAGTGGCAGCGGCTCCAGCGTTGTGTGCATCGCCCCGGCTGATGCTGCCTCTCAAGTCGGTCAGAACATGCTGTCCGTCTTTAGGAACAATGGCGCGGAGGCAAAGCTCTTTAAACTCAAAGCAGACAATCAGGGGCTCCATCCGGTCTAGTCCCTTCCGCAGATTGCCTGTTCGTTCTTTCTTAGCCTTTTTGTTTTACAAGCGGTCGTGAATAGTCATTTATTGTCCGCTTACGTCGAGAGTGCGCTGGCTACGGCCAGTTCACTCCGCGGCCTGATCCCTCAGGGGTTGCAGACGGCTATACCGGCCAAGGCGGGTGTAGCGGCTGGCGGAGAGGCGCCCACGGTGGCGCGACCTCGCCCTCAGTCACAGGTCATGAAGCAAAAAAGAAGATTCAAATGCCTGATTATCTAGACAAAGAACCAATCATCCAGGATTACCGCAAGCACGAGAGCGACACAGGATCCAGCGAGGTCCAGATCGCCCTGCTCACTGCTCGCATCAATCACCTTACCAATCACCTTCGCACGCACAGCAAGGATTTCCACTCGCGTCGCGGTCTCATTGCGATGACCAGCCGCCGCCGTAAGCTCCTTGACTACCTGAAGCGCACGGACCTCGAAAAATACAACGAGCTTCTAAAGCGCCTCAGCCTGCGCCGATAATCTGCCGGTAATTCCACTGCTCAGAAACCCAAGTCAGATCAACCGTCCACCCCGAAAGGCGCAAAATGTGCGAGCGATTGCGAGGGAAGAAACAACTTCCTTCGCTTCGCCTGCGTACGGCTTTCAAGGATAAGCAATAGAAGAACCCGCGCCGAATCCGCGGCGCATTGAAGAACGCAAGTAATGCTGAAGCAAAAGCACTCCGTCGAGGTAGAGGACCTCGGCATAACGATCGAAACAGGCACACTCGCCAAGCAGGCGAACGGAGCCGTTACGATCCGTCTCGGCGACACCATGGTCTTTGTGGCCGCTGTCGCCGCACCCACCGTCAGGGAAGGTCAGGACTTCTTCCCTCTCCAGGTCGACTACCGTGAACGTTTCTCCGCCGCTGGGCGTTTCCCAGGCGGCTTTTTCAAGCGTGAAGGCCGACCTTCTGAAAAGGAAATTCTAACCTCTCGCCTCTGCGACCGCCCGTTGCGCCCTCTCTTCCCCAAAGGCTTCATGAATGAAGTCCAGGTTCAGGGCGTGCTCATGTCGGTTGACCTCATCAATGAGCCAGACCTGCTGATGGTCAATGGTGCGAGCGCCGCTCTCATGGTGTCTGACATTCCGTGGGACGGCCCGGTTGGCGCTGTGCGCGTCGGCTTGATTGACGGCGAATTCGTCGTCAACCCAACCCATATGCAGATGTTCGAGTCTGACCTCGACCTCATCTATGTCGGTAACGAAACAGAGATGATGATGATCGAGGGCAGCGCCGAGCAACTGCCGGAAGACAAGTTCATCGAAGCCCTGGAGTTTGCACAGTCTCAGGTCGTCAAGATCTGCGCCGCCCAACGCAAGTTGGCGAAGCTGCACTCCAAGGAAAAGAAGACCTTCGAACTCTTCCAGGCTACAGAGGACAACCTCAAGTTCGTGCGCAAGCTCGTTGGAGAGCGTCTTAAGGAGGCAGTCTTCAAGGAAAGCAAGATCGAGCGTGGCCAGGCAGTTGACGCCCTGAAGGAAGAAGCTACGGAAGCACTGAAGAAGAAGGTGGGAGAAGAAAACTTCGATCCCAACCAGATCATGTTGGCTTTTGAAGTTCTTCAGGAAGAAGTCTACCGCAGCGGCATCCTCAAGGAAGGCAAGCGCGCTGATGGTCGTCCGGCAGACAAGTTGCGCGACATCTCCTGCCAAACCAGCGTTATTCCGCGCGTCCACGGCTCGGCGCTCTTCCAGCGCGGTGAGACCCAGAATATTGCCGTTGTCACCCTTGGCACCACATCAGATGTCCAGGAAATGGACGGCATCACTGGTGGACCGCGTGAGAAGTCGTTCATCCTGCACTACAACTTCCCGAACTACTCCGTAGGTGAGACCGGCCGTATCTCCGGTCCCGGCCGTCGCGAGATTGGTCACGGCGCCTTGGCGGAGCGCTCGCTCCTGCCGGTTATCCCAGACGAAGATCAGTTCCCATACGCCATCCGCGTGGTCAGCGAGATCATGGAGTCCAATGGCTCCACCTCCATGGCCTCCGTTTGTGGCGGTTGCTTGGCCCTCATGGATGCAGGCGTGCCGATCACAGACATGGTTGCAGGCATCTCGGTTGGTCTGGTCACAGAGCGCACCAAAACGGGCAAGATCAAGAAGCACGTTGTCCTCACCGATATCATCGGCGCTGAAGACCACTTCGGCGACATGGATTTCAAGATCTGCGGTACGCGCCACGGCATCACTGGCTTCCAATTGGATCTCAAGATCCCGGGCCTCCCACATGCAATTGCCATTGAGGCGATCAAGCGCAACCAGGAAGCCCGCATGAAGATCCTCGACATCATGGCCGAGGAGCTCAGCGAGCCCCGTTCAGAGCTGAATCCAAATGCCCCGCGCATCCAGCAGATCCAGATCGAGCCAGACAAGATCGGTCTGCTTATTGGCCCCGGTGGTAAGACGATTCGCCGCATCACAGACGTATCCGGCGCTCAGATCGACATTAACGAGGACAACTCTGGCCGCGTGAATATCTACGCAAACACTGCGGAGTCCATGGCGCGCGCTCTCGAGGAAATCCGCATGCTCACGGCAGAGATCGAAGTCGGCCACACCTACCGTGGCGTTGTGCGCGGCATCAAGGAGTTTGGTTGCTTTGTTGAGTGCCTGCCCGGTAAGGAAGGCCTCGTCCATGTTTCCGAACTCGCAGACTTCCGGGTCAACAATGTTGACGATGTAGCTGCTCTTGGCGACGAGATGTGGGTTAAGTGCGTCGGTATCGACGAGAAAGGCCGCGTGCGTCTTTCCCGCAAGGAAGCAATGGCCGAGCGCGATGAGAATGATAAGGACTCACTGTCCGATAAGCTCTCCGAAGCGCGCGATCGCGCAAAGCAGCGCGGCGACCGTGAAGATCGTGGCGAGCGCACCGACCGTGGGGATCGCCGAGACCGCGGAGATCGTGGCGAACGTGGCGAACGTAACCAACGCGGGGATCGTGGCGAGCGCAGTGATCGTGGTGAGCGTAACGATCGCGGTGAACGTGGTGGTGAGCGACATGACCGCGGCGAACGTCGCGGACGTGGAGGCGATGATCGTCCTCGCCGTCGCCGCCCTCGCCGTGAAGGCGGCGAACACCGTCAAGAAGACTAAGATCCTATCTTAGCTTCCTTTTTCTTTCGCGGCCGGAGCTTATGCTCCGGCCGCTTTTTGTTACGCGAGCGCCGCAACTCCTGAAGCGCTTGAGGCTCGCTCTAATCGTGTGAAATCACTATTTCGCTAAGTCGATCTGGGCTTCTCTCGCAGCATCGTTCCAAGCGATCTGTTGGTACGCGCCTTCAGTGCTTGAGAAAGGGTAGGGGGCGGACAGTCCTGGGCAGACGCCCTGCTCGCGTTACTCGCATTGCTTTAGCCCAGGCTGGTATATTCCGCGCCTACGGCGCTTGAAATGGGAAGATGACCGCAGACCTGAGCCGGCGATTCAGGATAAGATGATTGGCCTCTTGGAGGCTGGCGCCGTTGGGGCACGGCTTCACAAGCCGGGATCTGGAGTTGGGTTTCGGTTCTACCCATAATTCCAGCATTCCAATAGTCCATTCGCCTCGCGGCGTCGCCCCACCATTCGGATTTCAGATATGGGACTTCGAACTTCTCCGCTTACGCCACGTGCTGTCAAGGGCGGCCAATCGGCAACGCTACAAAAGGCCGAGCTCCATTTTCCCTTCTTCGGAGATCATGTCCTGGTTCCACGGTGGGTCCCAAACGATGTCTACGATCGCCTCTGTAACCCCCGGCACTCCTTCAAGACGGTGCTTGGCATCCTGCGCGATTACGGGGCCCATCCCGCATCCCGGCGCAGTCAGCGTCATATCCATCTTTACCTTGTAAGCCCCGTCTTCCTCCTGCACGTCGAGCGAGTAAACCAGTCCGAGGTCCACAATGTTTACGGGGATTTCCGGGTCGTAAACTGTTTTAAGGGCATCCCAAAGGGCATCTTGCTCTGGTGGGCCATCGTGATCATGGGCCTTCTTTGCGCCCTCGGGCGTCTCTTCGCCAAGAGCATCTGCGTGCACGCCTTTGATCATCGCCATGCCACCCTGCCAGGTCACGGTAAAATTACCGCCCAGCCGGTGCGTGATGTTCACCATCGTCCCTTCAGGAATCACTACGGATTCTCCATACGGAACAATTGTAGCGGGCACATCTCTGCTAAGTCTTACTTCGTCCATTGCTTGATATTTCCTCCGGTTGCCTGCTATGCGGTCCCCGGTACGGTCTCCGAGGTTCCCATATTACGGCGCCCACCGCTTTGACACAAATCAAGGATAGACGTAATCGGCAGTTGCACTATCGCCCCAGGATCGGTCATGCAAGTAGGAACGGTGTCCGGTTTCGGTGTCCAGAAGCACCAGGCGTCGATAGTCTGGAGTCCGCTCCGTATAAAGCAGGTGGCGGCCATCTCTCAACCATACTGGCTCGACTGCGTCTCCGGCGCCCCTTGTGAGAACGCGGCTTTCGCCGGTCTTTGAATCGAACAGCGCTACTTCAAACTCGCCAGCCTGGGCAATTGTGAATGCGATCAGGTTGTCATGCCGCGGGTTCCAGCTTGGCTCGGCGCAGTAGCCGCTGATGTTTGTTGGCAAACGCTTCATGGCGCCGCCGGCCGCAGAGATCTCGAACAACTGTGGCTTGCCCAGTTGGTCGCTCGTCAGTACGATTCGCCTGCCATCTGGTGACCAGGATGGATTCGCCTCCAGGCTCTTGTTTGTCGTAAGACGCTTCATCTCACGCGCTCCGGCGCTAACCGTATAGAGCTCAGCGTTTCCGGATCCAGACAGGATTACCGCCACGCGGGTGCCGTCGGGGCTGTAAGTCGCTCCTGTGTTTACTCCCTTGAAGCTCAGGAAGGGCTCACGTTGCCCTCCACTCAGGTTGATTCGGTAGATGTCTGGAAAACCATTCTTGTAGTAGCTGGTGTAAAGCACGGTGCGGCCGTCTGGAGACAAGGCCGGCTTCGTGCAGTTGGCCTTGTCGTTTGTGAGCTGCCGGGTCTCCGTGAAGAACAGATTGCCCACGTAGAGCTCGGAGTGCCCGGTCCTCTCGCTGATAAAGGCGATTTGCCCTGCGAAAATACCCGGCAACCCGCTGGTCTTGGTCACCGCAAGGTCGGCGGCGCGCAAAATGGCGTCAACCTTGTTCCGTCCCTGCACTTCCTGTGTGAACTGCACTTGGCGTGGGTTGCCGCTGCTGATGGTGAGCTTTGCTGCACGCTCCCCAACAGGGTCGATCCTGAATGTAAAGGATGCCCTGTCTGCGCTTGCTGTCCGGTAGGCGCCATGTGCATCGAACGCGCGCGTAACGAGGCTCCGCACAGATGCGTCGGAAGACTCCACCGCAATCGCTCGCTGCCCGCTTTCCAGGCCGCGTTCAATAGGGGGTAGAATGTCGCCCTGCGCATGCAATGCAAGGGGCGCGAGGAGAGCAAAAAAGATCAGGCTGCAAATGGGCTTCAGCATACCTGCAGTCTCGCCGTACCTGCCACGGCGTCAAGGGCAAGTGACAAGTCAAAGCGGGGCAAGTATCAGGTGAGTGTAATCTGGTCATCGTCTACACTTTGACTTTAGGTAACGGTATACATTCATGGTGCAACGCCCCTTTCCTCCATTTCGAATCTGGATTGGTTTTTCCCTTCCTGCGGCCAATGCACGTGTCGGCCCTCTTGCCACTGTCACTACTTCCGCCCGCGGCTCGCTCGCTCACGCTTGGCGGCCTGTTTCAGGTATAGTGGCAGGACGTTTTCCTCAATATACTTGAACGCGGCATTCAGGCCACCTGCCCGGTAGATCCGTCCAATTCCTGCCTCCACGCGAGTAGGTTCTCCCAAGCCCGACAAGAACTGGTTGCACGTCATCCTCCGAAAAAGTTCGGAGCGGTCGTCGGCCTTGGAGCTGTTTTGCGCAATCCATTCCCGCGCATACAAACCAAGCACAGCGTCTCCAATCCAGGCCTGCTCGCGCAGTTCGCTTTCCTCTCCAGGTTCTCCAGGTGGATAATTACCAGCCGACATGCGCCTCTTCACGCAGACGATCACGGTATTCGTCAAGCCTGCGGATCATGATGTCGCCTTCCAGTTGTATTCCGATCTGGCTAAAGTCACCTTTCGCCATAACAAGTCGCACCCACTGTTGAGTGCTGATCCGGGTAGACGGTATCACATATTCAGGAACAGGTTTTCCCCGCTCCCCGGTGATCTGCTTGATTTTGAATAGTTCGATCTCGGCCGAACCGATCTGCTTTGGCACACTGGAACTGCGGGGATCGGCGATCGGGATTTTGATCACAAGTTCATAGTAAGGCGTCAACAGGCCACGTCCTTCAATAACGTACCGCCCAGCTTGTTTTTCCAGCCGGTAAAAGGAGTTGGGGTACAGTTGCGAAAACTCCTTCAGCACGGGAATCGTGCGCATTCCTACGACGATTCGCGATCTCTCGAGCTCGTTGCCTTGCGAGTGAGCAAAGCAGAGCGCCGAGAAGAGTAGAGTAGTGAAAACCAGAAGCCGCTTCATTCCCAAAGTAAAACGTTAAAGTTAAGAACCTGCAATCCCGGGCTCGGAGATCTGGTGTATCCGCCACGGATCGTTGGAAAACAGGGACTGGTATAAGTTCTCGCCGTGACGCGTCTATCGACCATGGGGGCATGCCGCGCCTAGATAGTTTCGCAATCTTCCTCGACGCGCACGATGACCTTACCCCTCAGGCTCTCTTTTTCAAAGTGCTTGTGCGCCTCCGCTACATTGCCGAGCGGGAAGACGTGATCGATCACCGTGCGCAGTTTTCCCTGCTGTATCAGTCGCAAGAGGAACGCCAGCTCGACCCCGCGAGGCTTCGTAATAAGGAAGGTGTAGCGTTGCCCGCCCCGGAATCTGGCAAGAACGCCTTCTGCCACCCCTATCCCTTTGGGGCGGGTAGAGACGTGAACGCCGTCGTTCGTGAGCACCTTTCTTGCGCTCTCAAAATCCGCAGTAGCAGCGCAGTCGAGTATGACGGCAAATTTTTCATTCAGATCCTCAATCCGGAACTCGCTGTAATCGACCACGGCGTCGGCGCCTAATTCCCCCATGAGGTCAAAGTGCTGCTTGCGGCACATGGCAGTTACCCTGCACCCCATCACTTTCGCCAGCTGTACCGCAAATGTTCCCACCCCGCCGGATGCCCCGGTTACCAGAACCGGAACTCCATCGTTCTTCTGCACCCGCGCCTTCTCCCGTAGCATCTGTAGCGCAGTCAGTCCTGCAAGCGGAAGACCGGCCGCCGTCTCCAGATCCACTTCCGCGGGCCAGATCGCAAGATTGTCCTGGCTAACAGCAATAAACTCTGCACATGCGCCGCCCATGCGACCAGACATGCCCACGACGCATTCTCCCGGTAGAAAGGCGGATGCAGCATGCCCGCAATCCACTATCTCTCCTGCAAAATCCCAGCCCAAAGTCATCGGCATCGCCCACCTGGAGATGCCCTTCAATTCGCCCCGTCGCATGCTAATATCAATGTGGTTCAGGCTGGCGCCCGCCACACGTACTAACACCTGGTCGCCTCTCGCCCGTGGACGACCCACATCCCCAACAGTTACCACTTCAGGCGCACCCGTGCGATGTATCCTTGCCGCTCGCATGGGACAATCTATCTATACTCATCAACCATCGCAAACCTGCGGATCTCGTCTGAGGACCACCTCCCATCGACCTAGTATGTCGCTGCAACCGCGAGGAGCAACAAACCGTAGCCCGCGAGAAGTCCCCCCAGGATCCGTGGTCTCAGCTTATTGATATACAACCAGTTCAGCATATCTCTCGCGCGGTAAGGAACTGCAGCAAGATAAAGGGCGAACACAATGCCAACATACACCGCACCGACCATGAACAGGCGCTGAGGAATCTCGTATAGACCAAAAGCCGCATCCAGTAGTACGCCAGCGATCAACAAGTACAACGCTGCCGCCGCACGGACCGCCAGGAAGTCGCGCACGAAGAACCACGATCCCACTGCGACCGCCAGGAAGAACGTAAAGAGCAAGTTGCGGTAGTTCCCGAAGTCGGCTTCACCCAAGTGCATAACCTTGTAGAGGAACCAGGCGCTAGCCAAGCCGAGCAGAATCACGGTCACAGCAGGGTCGCGCAGCGAGCGTATGCTCCAGTGCCGGGCTGCAGGCCCATCCCAAAGAAACCATGCTCCCTTGATCAGAAGCACTAGCCCCAGCAACATTGTAGCAGCTGTCAAAGACATAAAGATGCGGGGTCTAATGCCCCTTCGCTCTCACGGCAACATTATTGGCAGCATTGACCTGCCTTGCCTTTCGCGCGCTGTCTGTAACATTGGCTGCATGATCTACTTCTACATTGGCTCTCTGGATGCAGACGGCGCCATCAGTCACGTTTCTTTTAATCCGGCGACTTCCGCCATAGAAATAAGGGAACTGGCTTCAGCGCCCAAACCGGGTTTTCTACATTTGAGCGATGATTATGTCTTTACCGCGGAAGCTCTGCGAGACGACGACGGCTCACAGGGGTTTATTGGACTTTACACGCGTCCTCAAGGCCAGGAAGAGGGACTCAAGTTCATCGGTCGCCAGCCTGCAGGCAAGGGCGGCTCCAGCCACGTTAGCGCAACCCGCGATGGATCCTTGGCCTTCATAGCCAACTACAGTGGCGGCAGCATTTCCATGTTTGTGGTGGGATCGGATGGAGCATTGGAGCAAGCGGGCCTGATCCAGCACAAGGGGACTGGCTTCGATGAAAAGCGCCAGGAGGCGCCTCACCCGCACTGTGTACGCTTGTCTCCAGACGAGCGTTTCCTGCTCGTTCCGGACTTGGGAACTGATAAGGTGCACGTTTACGAGCTGGACCGTGAACAACGCACATTGAGACTTCAGAACGAGTGGAGCTGCACTCCCGGGGGAGGCCCCCGCCACATCGCCTTCCACCCAAATGGCAAGGTTGCAGCGCTTGCACGTGAGCTCGACTCACACATTTCCCTTCTGGATTGGGACTCTCATGGCGGGCTCAAGGAGCTTGCTGCATACTCCACACTCCCAGAAGGCTACTCGGGGCAAAATGCGCCGTCAGAGATCGCCTTTAGTCCAGACGGCAAGCACCTCTATCTGGCGAACCGCGGGCACAACTCATTGGCCATTTACGAAGTTTCCGAAGACGGTGGATCCCTGAACCTGGTTGGCCACGAAAGCATCGCTGGCGACTGGCCGCGACACTTCGCGATCTCTCCAGATGGAGAATGGGTTATCGTCGCCAACGAGCGCAGCAACTCCATCACCATTTTCCAGAGAGACGCCAGCACCGGCCGACTTCAGAAGAGGCTTGTTCAGGAGAATGTCCTTAAGCCTGGCTGCATAGCGTTTGAGTGAGGCTGCTTCGAGTGGCGAGTTGGAAGCTGATTGCGGTTTACCTCCGCAACAGTAAGTCTCCGTCTCACACTGTCAGTGAGTCCCGGAAATCTTTGCCCTGCGCCAGCATGTCCAGCACAGCAACGTAGTCCTCATTTGCCAACGCCGACTGAAATGCGCGCAGCTCCTGCTCGAATTCTTCGACGGCGCGGAGGATCTCCTCGCGATTCTGGCTTATGATTTCCTTCCACAGCTGCGGGCTCCCGGCGGCCACACGTGTCGTGTCTCTAAGCCCGCCGCCGGCATAGCTCTTCCAGTCACTGGGGCGCTTGCGCAGTTGCGCTGAGAGTAACGACGCCAGCACGTGTGGCAGGTGGCTAATGTGGGCCACGATCTCATCGTGCTTTTCGGGCGTCATGGTCACGACCCGCATTCCCAGGCTTGTCCAGAATCGCACCACTTGCTCAACAGCGCGCTCATTGCTGTCAGTCAGTGGAGTGACAAAGCAGCTTCGTCCCTGAAAGAGATCTGCCTCTGCGTGGTCCATGCCGCTTTTCTCGGAACCCGCCATTGGATGACTTCCTACAAAGAAAGCGTGCTTTGGCATGGCGGCGTGACAACGTCTGCACACAAGGCTCTTCGTGCTTCCCACGTCAGTGACGATGGCGCCCTCTGACAGAGCCCCTGCAATTTGTTCCGCCAGTAGGTGTAGCGTCTCTACGGGTGTGCACAGCACCACTAGGTCGGAACCTTCGCAGGCAGCTTCCGGAGTGGAGAAAACCGCATCGCACCATGACTCGCGTTCGCACTTCACGCGGGTCTCAGGGCGTCGCGCCCATACGTGAATTCGCTGCGTCATTCTCCGCTCGCGAACCGCCTGCGCCAGTGATGCTCCAAGAAGGCCCGGGGCTAGTACCGTCAGTTGCTCGAACACGCCCCGGATTGCATGCATCACGGCCCATTCTGTCGAGGCCATTGTGTGGTGCGCCAGTGATGCCGGGCGTCATTAGCGGCCACTCGTAACAGTCACGCTGCAGCAAACGATAAGCTTTCGCTGCGACAGGCCCCTAATGATTCCGCAGTGCATCGATGAGCTGCCCCTTGCTCATTCGGGACCGCCCTTCAATGCCCACTTGTTTCGCCTTGTCATAAAGCTCCTGCTTGGAACGCTCCTCGTATTTTGAAGCGTGTCCTCCCGTTTCGCCGGTCTTCGAGCGGTCGGCATTGTTGGCGTTTGCGATACGCGCAGACTTTTCCTTGCTATACCCTTTTCTCCGTAATGCCTCGTACTGCTCGTCGTCTTTTATCTGGTTCCCGTGGTTTTTGGCCATACTGGGAAAGCCACGCATAAGGCGTGCCTTCCCTACACGCAAACCGGGAGACCAGCTAAAGGCTCCTGTCCGCCCCGTCCTTACGCCGGGCGATACTCGCCACGTCCTCGTGGATCCGGAAGATCAGCATAACGAGCTCAAGCGTGACACGGGCAGCCAAAACATACATCAGGAAGATCAACGCCCCGAAAATCATGCCGCCTATCCCCGCAAAGAAGCCATTGGAGAAGCCCGCGATCATGATACCCAATCCCATCAGGCCAGACAGGATCATCGCCAATACATACAGGACTTTCACGACGCGCGCCGTGATGAACGAACTGAACGAGAGGTCAAACAGCGCCTCGATGAACGAAGGTTTTTCTGACATATGGATGTTTTAGGTTTGCCTTATCACTACTTCAATTCCTTGGCACAGCGAGATAAATCAGCAAGGATGAACCAGCTAAGTAATCTTGACTTTTCTGGGTTAAGAACCACAAATTAACCTTATCCAACAAACAACAACGCAACCCATCAGAAAGGAGACGATGAGCAGGAAGCAGGGATTAGGAACGCTGGCGGTACATGCCGGGCAAAAGCCCGACCCGACAACCGGTTCTCGGGCGGTGCCGATTTACCAGACGACAAGCTATCAATTCAGGGACACCGATCATGCGGCGAATCTTTTTGGCCTGAAGGAGCTCGGCAACATCTATACGCGGATCATGAATCCGACGACAGATGTGCTCGAGCAACGGATCGCCGCACTTGAAGGCGGAACTGCGGCTCTCGCGCATGCGAGCGGCAGCGCGGCGGTTACCAGCTCAATTTTGAACGTGGCTGGAGCAGGCGATCATATCGTTAGCGTGGCCCAGCTTTACGGGGGGACCTACAATCTGTTTCACTACACCCTGCCCAAGCTCGGAATTGAGGTCACCTTTGTGGACGGAGAGGATCCGGATGCTTTCCGCAAGGCCCTGAAGCCAAATACGAAGGCGTTCTTTGGGGAAACTCAGGGCAACCCCCGCCTCAACATTTTCCCGATCAGCGAGGTGGCGGAGATTGCGAAGGAAGCCGGGACGCCATTGATCCTGGATAACACCGCGCTCTCTCCGGTCTTGTGTCGTCCCATCGAGTATGGGTGCAATGTAGTTGTCCACAGCACCACGAAGTTCATCGGAGGCCACGGAACCAGTATTGGCGGCATCGTCGTCGACGGCGGTAATTTTGATTGGGGAAGCGGAAGGTTCCCGGGCTTTACGGAGCCAGATGGCAGCTACCACGGTCTGGTTCATTGGGATGCCTTCAAGGCCTTTCCCCCGGCTGGAGGCGCAAACATTGCCTTTGCCATGAAGATGCGTCTCCAACTGCTGCGTGATACAGGAGGCTGCGCTTCGCCTTTCAACTCCTTCCTGCACCTGCAGGGGGTTGAGACGCTTCACCTGCGCATGCAGCGGCATTGCGAGAACGCCATGAAGGTCGCCCAATACCTGGAAAGCCACGAGAAGGTGGCGTGGGTCAACTATCCGGGGCTTCCATCCAGTCCTGCTCACGACCTGGCAAAGAAGTATCTGCGCAATGGTTTCGGAGCGCTCCTTGGATTTGGCGTCAAGGGTGGGATGGAGAGTGGCCGCAGGTTTATCGAATCGCTGCAGCTCTTCAGCCACGTTGCCAATATTGGGGACGCGAAGAGCCTGGCAATTCACCCGGCTTCCACGACTCACAGCCAGCTTAATGAGGAAGAGCAGAAGTCCACTGGCGTCACGCCAGACTTTGTGCGGCTCTCGCTGGGCATCGAAGACGCCGAAGACATCATTGCCGACATCGAGCAAGCATTGGCGAAGGCGTAGTTGCGGGAGCAGCGACCTACTTTCGAAGCGGCCGGATCAGATACCGGCCGCTTCTTTTTTGGAGAGATCGCTCGCTGTCTCTATTGTTTCCTGATATTGATGTTACCGCCTGTTGATCGAAGGGTGAGGGTAGGTCCGCCCCCGTTTATCTTTCCGCGGACAGTTGTTCGAATGCCACCTTTTGTGGGCGCTTCAAGAGTGAAGTCAGTCTCAATATCTCCCCCGGTTGCCGTCGCCGAGATTGTGGTTGAGACATCAGCAGGGAGGGATAGCTCGATTGAGCCCCCCGTAGCGTGTAGCTCAGACGCCTTCTCCGGCGAACTGGAGAATTGCGCTTCGATCGGGCCGCCAGTGGTGCGAGCCCTCACACTTCCTTGCAGTCCTGTTATGGCGAGGCCGCCTCCGCTGGAATGGAGTGTGAGCACCCCCTGATGCCTGTCCACGCGTATTCCACTCCCAGACGCGCGCAGTGAAGCCGTCCCTTGAGTATCGCGTGCCGAGATGCCCGAGCCTGAAACATCTGCATCGATAGAGCCTGTGATGTCCCGCAGTGAGATTTCTCCAGCTGCAGACTTCACTTTGACACTCCCGGACAGCCCCCGCACGTAGATTGGGCCGGCGCTGTTCTTAATATCTGCGCTAACGGATGCCGGCGTACGAACAACAAGCGCATAATCGCGCGAGGCCTTGGCGCGGCTGTTTTCCTTTACTTCCAGCTCCACGACGATCTTGTTCCCGTCTTGTTCAACCGTCACCAGCTCTCCGGCAAGGATTTCCATCTCTTTCTCCTGTCCGCCGGCTTCAATCTTCCGCGTTAGCACAATTTCGACGTTTGGCCGGTCCCAGCCTGTAACAGAAACATCGGTCTGCTCTGTTCGAATCTGTATGGCGCTGCCTTCACGCAGTTCGAACGTTTTCTGCACCACGTCCGTAGTTTCTGCGTCAAGGAGTGATGGCAAGGACAAGCTTGCCAAGGCGAGCGCAAGCAGGGGTTTCAGATGAGTGGCTGAGTGTAAGGTATACGATATCGCAGAACTCATGATCTTGAAGGGGTTCAGGTTACCAGGGAAGTAAACAGCTAGCCGTCAGACATTCAAGCGGTATGGAACCGCGATTCACTGCTGTAATGCCGGCGTATTTCCACTGCGGCGTCCCAGGCTGTTCTCGGGAAACTTGAAGAACAACTGCCGGGGCCGCCCGGGTGGGGTAGGGTCCGCAAAACGCACTCCTGCTCCAAGGAGGCGCACCGCGTTCGGTCCGCGAGTCCATGCCTCAACAAGCAACTCATGGAACACCTCTGCGCTGATCTCATTGCAGCGACGTTGACAAGTCGTCTGACTGAAGTCGGCAAACTTCACCTTTACAAACGCCTCCACAATGGGCCGTTTAATATCCTTCTTTGCAGCCAGATCCTTTTTCAGTTCCTCAAATAGTCCAAGTATCGCTTGGTGACCCTCTTCGATTGATCTCAGGTCATTGTCGAACGTGGTTTCGTTGCTGAGCGACTTGCGCTGCCTCTCCACGACCACGGGCCGATTGTCGATGCCGCGACAGAGGTCGTACATCTCATCTCCCCAGCTTCCAAACAGCTGCCCTAGTTCGAGGCGGCTGAGCTGCTGCAATTGACCGCATGTTTTGAGGCCGAGGCCGTGAAGCTTTTCAGCCGTTTTTGGCCCGATACCCCAGATCTTTCGCACTGGAAGCTCTCTCATGAATGCTTCCACCTGATCCGGTAGCACAGCGTACTGCCCGTTTGGCTTCTTCCAGTCGCTGGCGATCTTTGCCAGCATCTTGTTCTGGGCGATCCCTGCTGATGCTGTAAGACTGGTTTCCTCCTGAATGCGGGAGCGTATCTTCCGTGCAATGGTCCAGCCGTACTCCTTGCAGTTGGTGACGTCGAGGAACGCCTCGTCGAGCGATAGCGGCTCAATGATTGGAGTGAATTCGTGAAAGATATCGCGGATCTGATGGGAGACCTGCCGATACACCTCAAACCTGTGCGGCACTATTATGATCCATGGGCAAAGCTCGCGCGCTTTAAAGACCGGCATTGCACTGTGAACGCCAAACTTGCGCGCCTCATAGCTCGCTGTACTTACAACAGATCGCGGACCATGCCCGCCTACGGCAACCGGCTTACCCTTGAGTGCTGGATTGTCGCGGATCTCGATGGCTGCGTAGAAGCAGTCCATGTCGATATGGATGATCTTGCGCATGGAGACCCACGCATTGAACTAGAGCCAGTAGGAAAACGCGAGCAGCAAGAGAGGAAGCAACGCCAGCACGACGGTGATAACGATGATCAATTTCCGAGCCTTTCGTATCTGCTCTTGTTGCTCTGGAGTGTGCGGCTGAGCCTGCTTGGATTCGTTCTCGCTCATTTGGCGCTGATTTCCACGATGACGCGAAAGCCTGTGTTCCGTTGACGGTCGTTCAGGTTCCGCATTTCACGCGGTACTTGTGCAAGGCGAATCGGATTGTCACGGGCCGAACCGCCGATTACCGGAGCCTCCTGAGCTTCGGGCGAAGCCAGAAGCCACTCCGCTACGTTCCCCAGCAAGTCGAAGAAACCATTTGGGTTCTGCTTGCTGCTTCCAACGGCTTGAGGAGTTCTGTCTGGCGTGTTGGAGCTGTTCCACGAGCCTGAGTTGAGATCAATCGCCGCAATGTCGCCGAGAGCGGAGCGAAACTCATCTTCTGTCGGGAGGCGCACGGGGAGGGCGAGAATCCATGACAGCCGGCGGGAAAAGTTCTGTGCGTCTGTATAGGTGATGGAATCTACCGGCAGGAAATCGGAGCGGGTTGTGCTCGGGTTTACGCCAACCACCTGCTCATACAATAATTGCGAGACTTCGCGATCGAACATTGAAACGCCGGATATGCCGGGCAATGGCCGCAATTGTCCGTATGCCGCGTTCTGAATTGCCGCTAGCCGATCGCCAACCTGCTGCAGGTAACGAATTCTCTCTGCTGTCTCGTCACCCAGCAGTGTGCTCTTGGGATACATGCGGGTAAAGGCGTTGATTTCGCGCTGCAGACTGGTGACGAGTGATTGAACCGCGAGTTCGCGTCGCTGCCTCAGCGCCTGGTCCAGTTCCTGGACCCTCGCAAGGATCGCAACGGCTCGTTCTTTCCCAATAAGGTCCTGTCGTCGCTGTTCCAGAGCAGTGATTGCGTCCGGGCCTGCTGCGCGAGCGCTGGAATAATAGCGATTGATGTCGTTTTGCAGTGCAATTGCTTCGTCCAGGAGCCGCGCTGCCTCTGCGGAGTTATGCTCTGCGATGGAGTCTGCTTCTTTGACGATCTTCTCGATGCGCCTGGATAGCATCTCCGAGTTCATGTCCGCAACCAGTTGCTCGAGGTCGCGGAGTCGCGAAGGGCGTGACAGTGGCGAGTCCGGGTAGAGCGCTACCATTTGACTCTGCAAGGAATATGCTTTCTCGGCCTCGGCGAGTGCCTCCTCAAGCTTGTCCTCTGCCAATAGTTCCCGAGCCCGTCCCTCATGCACGGACACTTCTGCAGACATCGGCTCTGCTCGAATCTGCCGGTAGAGTCGCTCCAGTCGCGTAAGCCGGGGTACGCTGGCCTGGGAAGCAGACGGGTATTCCTGATTGATCTTTTGCTGCAACTGTAAGGCCCGCTGTGCCGCTTCAGTCGCTGCCTTGTTGTCGCCTGCCAGGCGACTTTCAACTGCCAATTGCTCCTCTGCGACACTTTCCTCCAGCAACGGCGCCGCCAGAAACTCGGCTAGGCGCGCACTCACCCGATCCAGTTCACGCTGGTCCGGGAAGAAGCCCCGAGAGGTTTGTACCACTCGCTTCCAAACGTCGATCGTCTGGTGTAGCAGAGCCAACGCATCTTCATCTGCCTTGCCGTCATTCTTAGCCAGCAGCTCGTCAAATTTGGCTTCCAGCTCCTCTGCCTTCTCGCGCAGCTCCATGAGTTCAGGACTCTGAACGGCAATCTGCGCCGATGAGGAATCGCCAATGCGGCTCGGCCCAAGCTTGGCAATTCCATACATTGCAGCAAGCAGGAGCAAAGAGCCAAGCACCAGCATGATCCGTAACCGGAGTTTACGTTTCTTGCGATTGGCAGAGCGATGGGACACAGCCTTTGGAGGTTGTATGACTGCCCCTGCAACATCAAGTCTTACCAGCCGAGAATCAAGGGAATCGGGGCTTCCTCCCTCTTCCCCCTTGCCTATGTCGCCTTGCATTGCTCTTTAGAGTGCAATTCGATGAGTTTTCTTCAACTGGAAGACAAGACGTTCCTGGTCCTGGGGCTTGGCAATAAGAAGAGCGTGGCCTGGGCGATTGGACAGACACTTGAGCGGGAAGGCGCCAGGGTTATTTATAGCGTGCGCAATGAAGCCCGTCGTGAGAGCCTCGGCAAGTTACTCGGCGATCGCGAATGCGTAACTTGCGATGTTGAGCATGAGGCCCAGATTCGCGACCTGGGCGAGACGGTAGGGCGCCGTTTTGGCCCGCTATCGGGTTTCGTGCACTCAATGGCGTTCGCCAACTATTCAGACGGGTTTCGCCCATTTTACGAGACGCGGCGCGACGACTTCCTTCAGGCCGTGCAGATCAGCGCCTTTTCCCTGGTCGAGATTGCGCGCGCTCTCAAACCTTACCTTTCTTCCCGTGCATCGGTTGTCACGATTGGCATTTCTTCCTATGTTGCAGCGCCTACCTACGGCTACATGTCCCCCATCAAGGCTGCGCTCGAAGGATCGATTCGTTTCCTTGCCAAGTCTTTCTCCGCAGATACCGAGGTTCGATTCAACAGCGTCAATGCCGGTCCCCTCAAGACGCGGTCAAGCGCTGGCATCCCCGGCTATCTGGAGAACTATCTCTACGCCGAGAAGATGACTCCGCGGAAGCGCGCGCTGGAGACCCAGGAAGTTGCCGATGTTGCGGCATACCTGCTGAGCCCACGCTCCAGCGGAATCAATGGCCAGGGAATTACGGTAAATGCAGGCATGGACTGGAACTACTTCGACGAGGAACTCGTTCGCCTGGCAATGCGTCCTGAAAAGCCATGATATTTAGGCACGTTCGCATAGAGACCCTTGCCTGGATCCAGCCGCCGGTCTGCGTTACCTCTGCCGACATAGAGATGCGTCTGGCGCCAGCCTACGAACGACTTCGCCTTCCAGAAGGTCGTCTGGAGTTGATGACAGGCATCCAGTCACGACACTTTTGGGAGAAGCCTATTCTTCCTTCCTGGGCAGCAGCGCAGGCAGGCGCCAAGGCCCTGGAGCAGTCATCCGTCAGCTTGGAAAAGCTGGGCGCACTGATCCATTCCAGTGTCTGCCGTGACCGCCTCGAGCCTGCAACGGCCTCATACGTCCACCGCCAGCTGAACCTGCCTCGCAGTGTACAAATCTTTGATGTTTCCAATGCATGTTTAGGCTTTCTGAATTCCATGGCGCTAGTTGGCGCGATGATCGATGCCGGTCAGATTCAGGCTGCCCTGATTGTTAGCGGTGAAGACGGATTGCCACTCCTGGAACGCACGATCCAGCAGTTCCTCGATCCTGCGCAGACGCGCAAGTCGGTTAAGAATCTGTTTGCAAACCTCACGATCGGCGCAGGGGCGGTGGCTGCTATCATCTGCCATGAAAGCCTCGCTCCGGATGCTCCCCGGCTGCTTGGCGGGGCAATCGAGACCGATACCAGCCACAACGATCTGTGCGAGGGCGGTTCGGCCGCCGACGGGCTCGAGATGCTGACAGACTCCGAAGCTCTCCTTGAGGCTGGACTCGACGTTGCGGGCCGGAACTGGAGAAATTTTCTTGAAGTGCTTGGTTGGTCTTCAGGGACGCCTCAGCGGGTCATCTGCCACCAAGTAGGCCGCGCACACCAGCGACGACTTCTTGAGCAGCTCGGCATCGATCCCGCCAAGGACTTTGTTACCTATCCTTTCATGGGCAATACGGGTTCTGCAGCACTGCCGCTTACCTTGGCCCATGCGGCGGAGATGGGGACGCTTCAGAAAGGCGACGATGTTGCGCTGCTCGGCATTGGCAGCGGTTTGAGTTCGATCATGCTGGGCCTCCGCTGGTAAATCCTCATGCAAGTTTCACCTTATCCTCTGCCAGAATGGCTGCAGCGCCACTATCCTTTCCAAGGGCGATTTCTCACCCTTCCCGACGGCCAGCGCATGCATTACATCGACGAAGGCGCGGGCCCCGTCGTGCTCATGCTCCATGGCAACCCAACCTGGTCCTTTTTCTACCGCAACCTCATCAGGACACTGCGAGGCAGGTTTCGCTGTATTGCGCCAGACCATGTCGGCTGTGGCCTTTCTGATAAGCCACAACAGTATCCCTACAGACTCGCGCAGCACGTTGCCAATATTGAATCTCTGCTGGAGGCTCTCGCAATTGATCGGTTTCACCTGATAGTGCATGACTGGGGCGGCGCCATCGGAATGGGGGTGGCTACGAAGACGCCCGGTAGGGTGGGGCGCATGGTGGTGATGAACACCGCCGCCTTCCGCTCACAAAACATTCCATTACGCATCAACGTTTGCCGAATTCCCGGGTTCGGCGCCCTGGCGATTCGAGGATTCAATGCCTTTGCCCGTGGAGCGACAATCATGGCGAAGCAGCGTCCTCTCGCGCCAGAGGTGCGCCGCGGTTTCATCTTTCCCTACAACAACTGGAAAAACCGCATCGCAACCCTACGCTTTGTGCAGGATATCCCCCTCCACGAATCTCACCCCAGTTACCCGGAGCTGCTTCGCATCGAGCAGTCCCTTTTCTCCTTGGCGGACAAGCCAATGCTGCTGGCTTGGGGAACACGTGATTGGTGCTTCGATACAACGTTTCTTGCAGAATGGCGGCGCAGATTTCCCCACGCCCAAGTCATCGAGGCTAAGAAGGCAAACCATTACCTTCTCGAAGATGCGCAGGAGCTTATGCCGGAGATAGAAGGCTTCCTGGGCAGCCAGCCGGTCAACACGGACTGACGCTGCGGGACAACCCAGGAAGCATGTGATTCTTATCGTTCCAACACATGAAGAGATCCATTGCCGTCGACATATCCCCGTAAGGCGCCGTCGGCATACCAGTAATAGAGGTAGCCATTGGGACCGAATTCAGGCGCCCACATGTAACGCCGAGCGGGGTCGTTGTATTGATAAATGTGGTAAGACAGGTACACCCAGCCAAAATCCAGGCTCCACACCCAAAATCCTGCTTGGTCGTCACCGGTGCAGTAGAGCCATCCGTGGTCATAGTGATATATCCACGGGAAAAACGGATCATAGAACCAGTCAAACCATGAAGAGTGCCGTCTTCCTTCACCATCGTCATATGCTCCATCCCAGAGAGCGCCGCCGTTCAACAGCCCGACCACTGTTACCGTTAGCGTCGTTGGATTGTTTTCTCCGGTATGTTCGATAATCACTTCGGCGTTGTTTGCGCCTTCTTCGGCGGGCGTGCCCGAGATTCCGAATGTCCAAGTGTCTCCAGACTCAAGGATCACAGGTAAGCCAGTCACGCTGAGGTTGAAGACGTCCGGATCCGCTCCGTTGAGCCGCACTTCATCGATTCTTAGATTTTGTTCGCCCGTATTGGTGACAACGACGATCTGGCTGGAACTAGATTCTCCGATCTTCGAGGCGCCCAGATTCAGTTGCCCCGGATCCGCAGTGAGGAACCCGGGCCTGATGTCGCCTTCATCATTTGACTCACCAGTAACAGCAGCTTCCCGGCTGCGACCATCCCCAAAGGAGATCGTTATTTTGGCATTGTGGGTAGCTGTACCCAACGGCTCATACACTACATCGACATCCAGCTGGCGACCCGGAGCAAGGATAAAGGGCATCAGATAAGTGTGCTCGAGGCGATACGAGTTGTTGCCATCGATCGTGATATCATGGATCACGATCCCCTGATTCCCATCCGTATTAGCAATTGAAATGGTCTTGCGGGCCGTGACCCCGCTTTTCTGCTCGCCGAAGTCCACAGTCGATGGGTTCACGATCAGGGTTCCAGGCTTGATCGGCTGTTGCGGTACGCTGGGCGTTGCTGGATCCGAGAAGCGCTCAACCGAGTTCAATACGGGTTCGCCGCCTTGATCGCCGGCGCCAGCCCCGATATAGAGAACGTTGCCGATTGCGGTCATGCCGACGCCATGACGTTCTTCTTTGAGCGGTGGAAGTGTCAACCATTGCCCGGCGCTGACGTCATAGGCTTCAACTTCATCGTGCGCATCGGGCTGGGCCGATTCTCCCCCGGCCACAACAACCAAATTTCCCAGAGCGCTTGCGCCGATGCCGCTGCGGGGCGTTGGCAGATTGTCCTCAGCTGGTAAGGTGCTCCAGCTGTTCGTGGCGGGGTCAAATACGTCCACTTGCGGCAGACTTTGGCCAAAGAAGTTGGATGCGCCGCCAATGCGCCCGCCAACAAGGTACAACTTTCCTCCGTTCTCAACCAGCGCACCGTGGTCTCGCGCCCGGGGAGCGTCTGGCAAAACGTTCCATTCATTTGTGAGCGGATCGTAAACATCCAGCCAGGGCACGGTGGTCACGGAGCCTTGCCCGTGGCCATTCACGTTACCGCCAGCAATGTAGATCTTTCCATTAAGCAAGGCTGCGCCGGTTGCGCCCCTTCGTCGTGTTTCCGGAATCGTGCGTCCATTATACCACTCATCCTCAACCGGATCATAAAGATAGATTTGATCCACCCCTTCTTCTCGCGGGTAGTTGCCTGTAAATGCACCCACGACATAAACGAGTCCTTCAAAGGCAACTGCCTGGAAGTGGTGTAATTGGATGGGTGGTCTGCTCCCATGACGCCAAGTCATGCTGTCCAGCGCCAGCAAGTCTGTTCTCGGAGTGCCGCGACCACCTATCAATATAAGTTCATTGCCAACCGCCACTAACGAGCCTTCTGTGCGCCCCTCAGGACTGTTGCTGGTCTGCAACTCGCTCCAGACATGCTCTTCGAGAGACAGTTGATGACTATCTACCGTAATGGAATCCCAGTTTGCAGTAAACTGGGTTTGATCTGCAGGGGCTCCCGGCGCACTGGGCGACGAAGTTGCGATGATTCCGATTGCGAGCGCATTGGACCAGCCGGGTCCTGTGGATCCTCGCAAAACCTCGAGTATTTTTCCTCCTACCATAAAGGGGGGCAGCCCATGGATCGTGCCGCCATCGACAGCGTATGAAGGCGCGACAAGGCCTGCTGCTGGGTCTACAGACAGGTACAAGTCGATGGTCTCGCTCGCGCTGAGTACCTGTGGCTCGGGAACTACTTCCCGGCGCCTTTCAACGCCATCGAGCTCGTAGTAAACTTCAATGCCGCCTTGCCCGCCTCGGGGCACTGCAGAAACCCGCACGAAATTATCCTGGTCTCCGTTACCAATATAGAAGCCGGCCGATTGATTATCCTTCGGATCGGGCTGGAATAGATTGGTCGCCGCCAACCGCACCTTCACATAGAACGGGCCGCTCTCCGCATCCACGTTCAATCCGAACTGGAAGGCGTTTCGCTGTGTGTTGGCTGAGCCGTCTGCGGTCCCCTGGTCGATGTCGGCGATTGTAAACATGCCGGAAGCCCCGCCGACGATCAGCTGGTCTTCATTATAGAGATCCACGTAATCAGTTTCATAATCGATCATCCAACCCGTGAATCCGACACCGCCAAAGCCATGTCCGGGGCTCCCGTTAAGCAGCTCGTATGTGAACGGCATGTGTGTGTTGGCCCCATTTGTAGGATCCCATTGGAAAGGGTCTTCAACGTCGGGAATGCCGTCATTGTCGTCGTCTTCATCCACAATGTCCGGGATGAAGTCCCCATCAAAGTCCGAGGGCTTGTCGGCGGCATTGCACGGGTCTGTGCCTGCGAGGATTTCGTGTGCATTGCTGTAGCCATCTCCGTCCTCGTCCAGATCTTCATAAAAGTCGCCGGTGCAGGGCAGCCCGACGCCGCCGTCATAATCTGAAGGTTCGAATACCGTTATCTTCCCGTCCTGGTAACATGCGACCCAGATTGTTCCCGGGAAGGGATCGCCATCGCCTTGCGCCGTTACATCCAGCGGGATGAGGCCGAAGTTTGAGGCCACGACCACGAGGTCTGTGCGATCGTCGCCCCTCTGGTTGAGCACCACTCGCTCCAGACGGCCACTGAAGTTTACAACAAGCAGGTTCCCTTTCATCGCTCCGTCGAAGTTGCTGGCGGTATATTCAGTGAGTCCGTTGGTGGAACTTCCCCAACTAACAATACCCCCTTCCTGATCCATTGGCTTTAGGTACAACCCTTCTATAGGGTTAGCCTCTTCAACTGGCGGCCAGTCTGAGGGCAGGGGGAAAGGATCTCCGGGATCTGTGCTGTGGCGCCACACCCCGGTCGTTCCATAGGTGAAGAGACCTGCACCATCGGGGTTTGCCCGGATCGGGTTTGGGTGCCCACCATAGTAGCCTTCGTGAATCAGTTGGAGCGTATCTCGATTTACAACGACATTTCCATCGCCATCCGGGCTGCTTGATCCCGGCTCAAGGGGATCATACTTGTTGGTTGCCGAGCTTGGATCTCCCTGAATGTCGTACACAGGAGTGCCTCCCCAACCCCTATTACCCCCGTTGTCTACGGTGTACACTAGCCCCCGCTCTGTAATTACGATGTCATACGGATTTCTGAAACCGGGAGCATACATGCGTACCGGGCCGGTGGTCTGAAGGATTGCCTGATTTAGGCCATCGTTGCCTCCCCATGGGTCACCTTCATCAGACCCATCGGGCCGGTTCGGCCGCGTGGGGTCATCCAGCGTCGGAAGGTCATAAATATACTTCTGGTTGCCGCTCCCGTTTACCGGCATCGCCTCGAGCATCCCAAGATCGATTTGCAGGATGGCCGCAGCCAGGGCGTACTCGCTGAGAAACGCGAAATTGTTCGAAGGAGCGCCTGCGTTTGTGGTCCCTCCAACCGCCAACAGCAGTCGGTCATTGGGTGCATCATAAGCCATCCCGTTGGGGGAGTGATTCTCCTCGGAACGGGGAAGACCGCGCAGGAGGTCGAGTTTGTCCCAGTTCCCGGGAGACGTAAGCGTCAACCGGCTCAAGACGCCTGAGTTCGTATCGAGATTTGTGTCGATGGCCCCGTCATAACCACCAATGCGGTAGTCGCTGGATGTCACGTAGATGACAGGGGTTGCAGCCGTCCCCATGACAAGGATACCGGTAATCTGGCGCGTCTTGGTCGCGTGGGGACTTCCATCGTCGTTATGATTCGGGATTTCCCTAATCAGGTCTATCCGTTCGCTGGCGGACACTGCGTAGTTATCTTTCCCGTTTCTCACAACGGTGAGGGCGTAAATGTATCCATCCTGAGTGGAAACATAGAGCCTGCCATCCGGGCCATATTGAAGGCTCGTCGGCGTATTGGCTGAGAATCCATTTAGGTCGGAGGCGCTGAAACCGATGGCGCTCTGTGCCGTCGCCTTCTGGGCGCCTATTAAATGGCACAACGCGAACGCGAGAATAGTAAAGAATGTCGAGGTTCTTTGAATGAGCATGGCAATTGGTAAGCTTGGGCGGGCGCAATCGGAGCCGATCGCAGCCCATGGGCAATTAGCCCATGCGTCCTTGTAGCAGTGGGTATGCCTGAACCTTCCCTCTTCGATGCGTAACGGCGCTCGCGAGTCCCCATTTTGCACGTGTACAAATGGCCTTCGCGCCCTTCACGCATGTAATCATTCTGAGTGTTCTTCTTCAGAACAGGGCGTGCATTCTGCCTTCAAGCTCGCAAATTCCAGCTTTCAGAGCCGCCTGTTTTGTGCCTTCATCCAGCATTATGAGCCTTGGCGATTCCTACCTCCATGAGGTGCTGTCCCTGCTGCAGCGCGTGAAAGACACTAATGCCGCGATCATCGCAGAAGTTGCGCAGACGCTGGCGGAATCGGTGCGAAGCGACAGGATATGCCACCTTTTCGGTAGCGGCCATTCGGCCATCCTTGCGCGTGAGGCGATTAACCGCGCTGGCGGCCTGGTCCAGTGCAGCCAGATTGTCGACCCTACAAATGGCTGGGCTGAAACCCTCCCGGGCTACGGCGAGAAGCTCATGGAGCACCATCGCCGGCATTACCCGATGCAGGAGGGCGAGATTGTCTTTGTTTTCTCCAACTCCGGCATCAACCCCAGTCCGATAGACGTTGCCGCTGTCTGCAGGCAGGCAGGACTGCGAGTCGTGGCGATTACGAGTCTGGAAATGTCTCGAAACGCAAGGAGCCGTCATCCCAGTGGCAAGCGCCTCTTCGAACTTGCCGATTGGGTGTTGGATAATCTGGGGCAGGCGGGAGACGCAGCCATCAGTCTACCGGGATCTCCTCTTCGCGTTGGCCCTACATCCACCTTCTCCGGCGCAATGCTCATCCAACTCGTTCTCCTGGAGACAATCGGTATTCTTCACAACGACAGCGTCGATCTCCCCATACTCCAGAGCGTCAACATCCCCGGCGGCCGCGAACGCAATCAACAATTGCTCGCCAAATACCGCGGCAGGATCTGTTGGCCCGTCTGATTTTTGCAGTACGCTCCTTCCTCTGTGCGGGCTGGTAGATCAAGATTGTTTAGAAAATCTTCTGTAAGGATAGCGCAGGTTTAGAAAAACTTATTGAAATCTGCCGCTTTCTTCTGTACACCTGAAGCCTGATTAGGGTCATTGTGACAACTGTCCAACAGTTCCTTCAGGTCGGATTCTGGTGCCTCTTATTCACCATCGTTCAGGTGTTGGGAGGCCAAACGACCTTCTGTGCAGTTGCTTCTCCAGATACAATAGTTGACTCGCCGACACTTGATCCCACGGCAGGCCATCATGCTTTGCCTCAGGCGAGCTTTGAGATCCATCATCTGGCGGCAGTTCTGGGGAAGTTTAGAGAACCCGGAGCCGCCCATGCGGCTTTCCCGCCAACACAAGGCGGAGATCTGGAAAGGGCAACGTTGCTCGCAAGACCTTCTGGCGCCGCCTACCAGGATGTAGATGGCGCCGAGCATCGTAAGTGGATGATTCGGGTCCTGGGACCCCTTGGTCCGCCCGGCCTGATACGCTAGTGCTGATTCACGTCGTTGTTCCTGGCGTTCCCATATCATTCAGAGACTTGCCAGTTCCTGACCTGTCCGATGATCGATGGGCGGTCAGAGCCATCATTACCTTTTTCTGACTCTCTGGAACTTATTCCAAGGCGTGTCGAGAACGCCCCTCTGGCAGAGAACACCATTCGTTACAAATAGCCCAAAAATGAATAACTTAATCGCATTCTCATTCTTGATGAACAAGACTCCAATGGAGCTCTTTGAGGCTGGCGGTCCTATTATGTGGCCGATCATTTTCCTGTCGTTCGTCGCAGTAACAGTCGTTGTTGAGCGGATTCTTTTTGCACTTTTCGAAAGCCGCCGTCGGGATTCTAAAAGCGTAGAGGAAATGCTGCAGCAGGTCGAGGCAGGGCAGATAGATGAAGCCATTGTCCGCGGCAAGAGGAGCAAGGATTTTGTTGCGCGTGTCATTGTGACCGCCCTGGAAAACAGGCATGGCTCAATGAGCGACGCTTTCGGAAAGGCCTCCAGCGAGGAATTGGCCCGATTCAGTCGTGGCCTGCCGGTGCTGGATACCTCGATTACCGCTGCTCCATTGCTCGGACTCCTCGGCACGGTGACTGGAATGATGGGAACCTTCGGCGCTATCGGCGGCGACCTTGGTGCTCCCGTTGCGGTTACGGGTGGTATTGCAGAAGCGCTGATTGCGACAGGCGCCGGTCTCTTCATAGCTGTTTCCTCACTGCTGCCATACAACTACCTCAACTCAAAGGTAGAGAACGCGCGGCGTGAAATTGAGGAAGCCGGTATGGCTTTGGAGATGGCTCTCAACCGTGGCGGCATTGTGGATCTGAAGCCTTCGGAGAAGCCTGCTTTGGCATCTGCCAGCGCGTCACCCGCCCACGCACATTGATCCAGATCTAGAATAGCAAGCCATGAAGCTAAAACCTCCACCCCCAAAGAAAGCGGCGCGGGTGGAAATTATTCCACTTATCGACGTTATCTTCTTCCTGCTAGCTACCTTCGTCCTCATCAGTCTCACGATGACCAGCCAGCCGGGCGTATGGGTGAACCTCCCGGAGTCGGAGACTTCCCAACCGCATGAGCTGGCCGAAATGGCAACGGTGTCGGTCACTGATAATGGTGGCCTGTTTTGGGGTAAGGACCCCGTCACATTTGACCAGTTTTTGCGACACCTGGTTCGCTACAAGGAAGAATGCCGTCTTTCCGGCGCCACTCCCCGCATCCTTTTCAATGCAGATGCGTTCGCTGACTACGGCCCGTGCGTGACCATCTTGGATGAGATCCGCAAGGCGGGAATCGAGAAGGTCTCCATTGAGACCAAGGTAAAGCGCTCATCATAGAACGGAGAACACAATGAAATTTGCCCCGCCGCCCAATAACAAGAAGGCTCGCATCGAGATCATACCGTTAATCGACGTTATTTTCTTCCTCCTCGCGACCTTCGTTCTGGTAAGCCTTTCAATGACCCGGCTACAGGGGATCGATATGGACCTGCCTGTCGCCCAGGCTTCGATCTCTGATGAGCAGCCAGAGACGATTGTCGTCTCGGTACTGGCGGATGGGAACTTCACTTGGGAGAAACGCCTGATGACGTGGGAGCAGGTCATTGCCCGGATGACGCAATACCGTCGTGAGAGCCCAGATCCGCGCATTCTCATAAACGGCGAGGAGAAAGCCAATTTTGGTCTCGCCGTGAATCTTCTGGATTCGGCCCGTAAGATCGGAATCCAGAAGGTCTCCATCAAAACGAAACTTCAGCCAGTCGTCATTGAGTAGGAGCCAAGCCATGAAGAAGGAACTTGTGATAGCAATTGTCGTTTCGGCTCTCCTGCATCTCGGCTTGCTCTTTGGATTCGAGAATCACAGTGAAGAGCAATCAGATGATGTGACGGTCGTCACAGAGGTGGAGTTGGTCGAAGATGCGCCTCCGCCGCCTCCCCCGCCGCCTCCGCCATCCGTTGTTGGCGAAGGCGAGGAGACAGAGGTTAATGACGTCCTTTTGCCAGAAGAGCTGCTGGCGCCCGGACTCAGCGAACCACCGGCAACCGCTGTTACCGTAGACGTCCTTGCGCAGTTTGTCAGACCCGAGGCCCCACGTCCTCCCCGGCCGGATTCGACGCTTGTAGGTATTCCTACCGGCGCCCAACGCGCAGGAGCCGCAGGAGCCAAGGCGGCTGTGGTCTTCTCGTTGGAAGAACTGGATCGCTACCCGACCGCCCGCTACCGAGCGAGGCCGAACTACCCGATCGAGTTTCGACGCGCCGGGGTGACGGGATACGTCGAAGTTATGATGTACGTCGATCCGCAGGGACGCGTCATGGCCGCGGAAGTGGTCAAATCAGACAACCCGGGCTTCAATCAGTCTGCCTTGGACGCAGCGTATAAATGGCGTTTCGAACCTGGAGTTAAGAATGGGGAGCCCGTTTCGTTCAGGATCCTTCTCCCCTTTGAATTCAACATCAACAACTAGAGGAGCTCACGAAGGATGAAATTTCTACATATCCTACTTTTCTCAGTGGCGCTCTCGGCAGGTTTCTGTTTCCCGCTGGCGGCTCAGGAAAGCGACCGCACGGTTGCGTCGGTAAAGGTCATTAAAGCCATCTCAGAGATCAACGCGCTCGTGCAGGAAGCGCTGTTTGATCAGGCGTTGATGAAGGCAACAGACCTGCTTGCTGTATGCGAGCCGGACACGATCGACTCCGCTCTGGCGAACTTGTTGATCGCTCAGGTTCACTCCAGTCAGGATCGATACGCTGAGGCAATTCCCCACTTGGAAGCGGCCCTCAACCCTGGAGTTCTCGATCGAGAGTCCACAGAGCGTTACACGCTGGGGTTGGCTCACCTTTATGAGGAGACGGGCGCCCGTGAGAAGGCAGTCAGCCTCTTGGATTCCTTTATGGCGGCGAATCCGTTTCCGGGAGGAGATATCCTGTATATGCACTCGGTGATTCTGCTTCACGTAGGCAGGGGACATGATGCGCTGGGGAGCGCAGAGCGGGCGCTTCGCACCTCTGTTCACCCGAGGAAGGAGCTATACCAGCTCGCGGCTGCGTGCGCACAGGAGGTCAACAACTATGAGTTGGCCTGCGCGTACCTTGAGAGAATGCTCGAGATGGATCCCCAGTCGGAACTGCTGTGGACGCAGCTTATGGCTACCTACCTTGCAGGGGGTAAATTGCATGCCGCGCTGGTCGCACTGGAAGGCGCACAGGCGAGAGGCCTTATGCAGAAGCCTGAAAACAATGTCACTCGCGTTGAGCTCTATTACAATCTGGAGCGCTACAAGGAAGCCAGCGAGTTACTGGAAAAAGGCCTGCTCGATGGCTCACTGCCCGACGAGCAGCGCCTTTGGGAGATGCTTTCTTACTGCTATGATTTGCTTTTCCAGCCAGAGAAGGCCACTGATGCCCTCGAGCGCGCCTCCCGGCGTGGCGCCTGGAGCGCCATTGATATCAGGCTCGCAGAGCGCTACTGGCAGTCCCAGGACTACGAGAAGACAATTCTGAGCCTCCAGGCCGCTTGGGACAAGGGTGGGGTCGATCGCCCCGGCGACCTTTGGCTTCTCATGGCTAGCGCTGCACTCGAACTCGAGGACCTGGAAATCGCGGAAAAAGCCCTTTTCAATGCCCGGGAGTATCCAGACTCAGCCGGCCGCGTCGAACGTCTGCAGCGTTACATCCAGCAAATCAAGGAGCATAAACTGATCGAGGCGGAGGATGCCGCAAACGATCAAAGCCGAGAAGGAGCGATTTAGATGAAAAAGCTATATTTGGTTGTCCCAATTGTCTGCCTGATAGCCTTCGCGTTCTATTATTCTGGCTACCGGGAAGATGCCCACGCAAGGGAGGAGGAACGTCTTCGCCTGATCGCCGAAGCCAAGGCAGCCGAAGCGCGCGAAAGAGCCGAATATCAGGCGCGCGTCACACGTGAAGCTCGGGAAGCTGCAGCAGAAAAGGCCCGTCTTGCGGCGGAGCGCACGGCCCGAGAGCAACGCGAAAAAGAAGAGTGGGAGGCGCTGAACAAGGAACTGGAGCGCGTGACGCTCGAGCGTGACCAGGTTGCTCAGGTTTCTTTCGACCTCTCTTCGTCGTTGCGAGATGAGGAAGACCTGCTTTATCGCGCTACGATGCGCCTTCAATCTGTGAAGGAAGAACACAAGTTCCTCGACGAGTATATGCCAAGCGTCACTGCCAACAGGGAACGACTACAGGCTTTCCTTGAAGAGGTAGATGCGGCCCGCGCCGCCTCGCTGGCTGCCCAGGCTGCAACCCCCCGAAAGAAATAGCCATGAAAGATTCATCGAAGATTATCCGCCTGCTTTACGTTGTTACTCCCGTTGTCCTGCTTATCACCTTTGGCTCGTTCTATGGACGGTTTGAGGAGCACCAAGCGATAGAGAATGCGCGTCAGGCCGCAATCCGGCAAGCGGAGGAAGAAAAGGCCCGCCGGGCGCAACAGGAGATGGAAGCTCGTTTGGAAGCGGAGGCCAGGATGATCGCCGAAGCCAAGGCTAAGGCACAGGCTGAGAAAGAGGAGGCCGAGCAGAAGGAACGAGAGGAGCGATTCGCTGAAGTGAAGGCGCGTCTGGAGGCCGCATCCCGGGACCTGGCCCGTCTCAACGCAAACGTTGCCGAGTTAAAGAGCAAACTCGACGATACGCGCAGCAAGCGTGTATCCACCGAAGACGAAGCCTTCAAGCTTGCCACCGAGCTCGAGCAGAAACGGGCGCGCAAATCAGCTGCCGAACTGGAGTGCCAACGCCTGATCGGAATCATTATGGATCGCTTCGGGGCAGAGTGGGCAGCCGTGCTGACAACACCCACGCCTGCGTCGGGTCGGTCCCGGTAAGGTTACCTGAGTGGAGACGCGTCGGAGCGGCCGCTATTGCGGTTGCTTCGGTGCAGGGAAAAGGCAGCTTCCTTCCCCAACACTGAAATCTACTCGAGAGTGGCGTTGGCGTTATTTTCGAGAAGAAAAGGCCCCTGAACGCCTTCGAGACGGTTCTTCTTCAGAAGCGCGAGGCCAATCCAACCTTCGTCTGGATCCCGTGCCGCAGATGTGAGCTGGCCAACCTCTGCGTCGTCGAGTGTAAGCGTGGCAGGAGTGGCAGGAGGCTGGCTATCAAGGCGAAGCTTGTGTAGTTGCCGGGTGAAACGGCCTGTTTGGCGAACTCTCGCCATAACCTCTTGCCCGAGATAGCATCCTTTGTTGAACGAAACTGCAGTTCCTTCCAGCGCGAGTTCTTGTGGGATTACCCCACCAGCGGCTTCTTTGGAAATACTCGGGATTGCACAACGGATCCGCTCCAGTTCGGCGTCGGCCTCATCAGCCTTTACAAGCTTCACGCTGTTCTTCTCAGAGAGCCGCTGGAGGATCCAATCCTCGCCATCCTCAGGGAAGTAGATGTCTAAGCTACCGGAATCGCTGCGTCTCCCTTGAGTGACAAACATGCCGCCTTGTTCGACATAAGCCCCTGCTGCCGGAATCCTGAACCCCCAGTTTGTCATCGCCTGTGCAGATCCGTCTCCCCACAGGGAAAGTAGCATCATGGAGTCTGTTTCATCTTCGAGCTCTACATCGTCAGCGATGATGAAGGCTTCCAGCTTGCTGATGATAGCGGCGGCTGGGCTGTCATAACTGCCGAGGATGAACTCGTTGGGCTTTATCCGAAATACAAAGCTGTCTGCAGCGATACGACCTTTCCGGTCGAGCCAAAGACCATAGACGCACGCCTTTACGTCTGGGTTTACCAACAAGTCGTTTGAGAACTGCGATTGAAGGAACTGGGCGCTATCCTCGCCCGTGACGCGAATCCAGGCGGTTGGACGAGTGCGCAGGAAATTGACGGTACTACTCATAATCGGAAGGCGTAAGACCGAAGGAAAGGCGATGAAGCCCCGGGGTCAAAGCAAAGGGAGCACTTTTACCCTTGAACCTGTAGAATGGGAACAGCAGGATTTGCAGTTTTGGCAAGTCCGCAAAGTGATGATACAGGTCTCTGACATCAACGTAACGAAAACGTCTGTGCTGCCCGCGCCGGAATATTTCTGCAGTGAAATAGCGAGATCGGCAGGTCAGGCAGAGTTTGTGGCGGAGGCCCGTAAGGACATCCACGAAATCATCTTCGGGGACGACCGCCGGCTTTTGGTGGTGGTGGGTCCGTGCTCGATCCATGACGTCGATGCCGGGCTGGAGTATGCAAGGCGCCTTTCCGCACTCTCCGAGAAGGTGAAGGACCGGCTGATGTTGGTGATGCGCGTCTATTTTGAGAAACCCCGCACCACCGTTGGTTGGAAGGGATTGATCATGGACCCATTGCTGGACGGCTCTGCTGATATCCCGCGGGGGCTACAGATTGCGCGACGCTTCCTGCGCGACGTTGTCAACCTTGGTCTGCCGACCGCCACGGAGCTGCTTGACCCGATCACTCCCCAATACATTGCAGACCTGATTTGTTGGTCTGCGATTGGAGCGCGTACCTCCGAATCGCAGACCCACCGGCAGATGGCCAGCGGACTATCGATGCCACTGGGTTTCAAGAATACGACCGCCGGCGACCTGGGACCGGCAATCAATGCGATCAAAGCGGCGCGTCAGCCACAGACTTTCCTGGGGATAAGTTTCCAAGGGCTGGCGAGCGCGGTGACGACGCGAGGCAACCCAAGTTGCCATGTTATTCTTCGCGGTGGAGCTGAAGGTCCGAACTATAGCAGCGAGCATGTGGCTGCGTCTCGCGAGCTGTTGGCTGCCAATGGACTGCCGCCAGCGATCATGATCGATTGCTCACACGCGAACTGCGAGAAGGACCCCGGGAAGATGGTCGACGTGCTGCGCAACGTTGTTGCTCAGGCAAGGGATGACTTGTCGATCATCGGCGCAATGTTGGAAAGCAACATCGTCGCCGGGAGCCAGGCTTTCCCTCAGCCCAAGGAGAATCTGACCTACGGGCAGTCGATCACAGACCCGTGCATTGGCTGGGAAGAAACCGAAGCAGCGATACTGGACGCGTATTCCGCTCTAGAGACCCGATTCGCACCCGTTCAGTAAGCCAGCGCCTGCACTGGAAGTCGTAGCCCCATAGAGGAACGCTCCCGCCGAGGAGTGTCTGTCGAGCGCCGAGGGAAGGCGTTAGATTAGATGTTCTACTTTAATTACTGTCTGTTTTAAGCAAAACTGATTGACCAAGAGATAATGAATTGGTTGTTATTGCCGGCAGACAGAAACTTACAACATTACGGGAGAGATGAAAAAACCGATCAGAGTGGCAGTAACCGGTGCGGCCGGTAACATTGGGTACGCGTTGGTGTTCCGGATTGCTTCCGGGGCGCTGTTTGGCCCGGATCAACCAGTTGCGTTAAATCTCATTGAGATACCGCCAGCCTTGAATGCGCTGAAGGGCGTCGTGATGGAGCTGGACGACTGC
>CAYSHY010000019.1:38863-56764 GCA_964430955.1 uncultured Puniceicoccaceae bacterium
TTCCCACTACTGAAGGACGTGGTGGCGACCACTGATCTGGATGAAGGTTTCAAGGACGTAAACTGGTGCCTCTTGGTGGGCAGCAAGCCTCGCGGGCCAGGTATGGAGCGTGCAGACCTCCTCAAGGACAACGGAAAGATCTTTATCGGCCAGGCGAAGGCGATCCAGAAGAATGCCGCCAGCGATGTGCGGGTGCTTGTCGTGGGCAACCCGTGTAACACGAACTGTCTGATTGCGCTCAACAATGCGCCAGACGTTCCGAAGGACCGGTGGTTCGCGATGACGCGCCTGGATGAAAACCGGGCGAAGACGCAGCTGGCTCAGAAGGCTGGCGTGGATGTCACCGAAGTGCGCAAACTCGCGATCTGGGGCAATCACTCGCCGACCATGTATCCAGACTTCTACAATGCCGAGATCGGGGGGAAGAGCGCTGCAGAAGTTATCAACGACGAGCAGTGGCTGAAGGATACCTTTGTGCCGACAGTCGGCAAGCGCGGGGCCGCGATCATTGCCGCGCGTGGGCAGTCGTCTGCAGCCAGCGCCGCAAATGCAGCAATCGACACGGTTCGTTCGCTACACTTCCCGACGCCGGAAGGCGATTGGACCAGTGTGGCCGTTGTTTCTGACGGCAGTTATGGGGTTCCTGAAGGGTTGGTCTCATCATTCCCTGTTCGCAGCACCGGCAACGGGTGGGAGATCGTTCAGGGCGTGGAGCTGAATGAGTATAGCAAGGAAAAAATCTTTCAGAGCATAAAAGAGCTGGAAGGTGAGCGCGATACTGTTAAAGATATGTTAATCCAATAACATTTTTGTTACCCCAGACCCACCCTATGGGACCCGCAGAGCCGCAAGGCCTGCGGGTTTTTCCTTTGGAAGAGTAGGGTTATCGGGGGCTGGTATGCCGCGGTCGGTCTTTTAATACTTCAAGCCATGAGCGTCGATTCGCTTGCGCAAAGTAGCGCGCGTCATTCCCAGGATGTTTGACGTCTTTACCTGGTTGCCTCCGGCTTCCTTTAGCGCACGCCGCACCATCGCAAGCTCAATGGTCTCGAGAATTCCGTCGCCGGTCTCCTTTCGAATGCGCTCGTAGAGAATGTCATAAGCCTCCTCCAGGCTGATTGCATCTCCTGCGGGCTGCCCGGGCTGAGGCACTGGCTGATTCCCGATGGGGCTTGCAGGTGGCGGTGATGCCCGCTCCTCGCGTTGCGGCGCTGGATCGGTTGACTCAGGGCGCCGCGGCGCGTCGGTCTTTGCTGGTTCAGTAACCGCTGGTTGCGGCGGCAAAGGTTCCGAGGAAGTTTGCTGCACCTCCTGTGGGAGGTCCTTCACAAGGATCGTTTCGCCCTTGGCGAGTACTGTGGCGCGCTGCAGCACATTCTCCAGTTCGCGAACGTTGCCCGGCCATCGATAACGCTGCAGTGCGTCCAGCGCTTCCGGGGAAACCTGCTTGATCGCCCGTGCGCGTCTCAGCTTGGTCATGCGCTGGAGCATGAAGTCAACCAACGGAGGAATGTCTTCCTTACGTTCGCGCAGAGGCGGCAGTTTGATGCGCATCACGTTTAGCCGGTAATACAGGTCCTCCCGGAACGTGCGCTTCTCAACCATCTCCTCAAGGTTCTTGTTGGTGGCTGCGATAAGCCGCACCTTCACCTTGATCGTCCCGCTGCCCCCCACGCGCTGGATCTCGCCCTCCTGCAGCGCCCGCAATATTTTTGTCTGCGTGGGGAGCGCCATGTCTCCAATCTCATCAAGGAAGATCGTTCCCCCATCGCACTGCTCAAAGATTCCAATGCGCTGCTGTGTAGCGCCGGTAAACGATCCCCGTTCGTGGCCAAACAGCTCGCTCTCGATCAAATTTTCCGGTATCGCCGCACAGTTCACTGCCATGAACGGCGCTTCCGCCAGGTGACTGTGCTGATGTATGCACCGCGCCACAAGCTCCTTACCGGTTCCGCTTTCCCCTGTAATCAGTACCGTAAAGTCACTTGTTGCAACCTGGCCAATCGTCTTGAAGACCGTCTGCATCGCTTCCGACACGCCGACGATCCCTTCCTTGTAATCGTCGCTGTTCAGCAGCGGGCTATACTGACTTTGTGATGAGAGATCCCGATGAGCCCGCACGGCCCCTTCCGTAAGCCCCAGCACCTTCTGTATGTCGAAGGGTTTGATGATATAATCGAAGGCGCCAAACTTCATCGCCTCGATGGCTGTCTGCGTCGTTCCAAACGCAGTCATGAGGATCACCATCGACTGCGGACTTGCGGTGCGGAGATGCTGTAGCGTCTCGATTCCGCTCAGGCCCTCCATCCGGTTGTCCAGGAAAATGACCTCCGGCCCCTCGCTCTTGGCCAGTTCAATCCCTTCTCTTCCGCTCGAGGCTGTGGTTGCGCGGTAATTGCGCGCGGTTAGCACACGGTGGAGCGAATACCGTATCTCCGCATCATCGTCGATGATTAGCACCAGTGGCTCACGCGTCCCTGCCTTTACAATTGCTTCTGCCTCTCTCATCCTCTATAGGACGATATTCTCGTTTGGGGCCTCAGCGGTCAATTGACTTTTAACAAACGTTTATTGAGCTATTGTAGCCTTTTGACTTTACACCACTTCTAATCTATTCAAGATTTTAGTCACGCTGACGTATATCTATTTGAACCTTGGTTTTCGGACCGCGAGAAAAACTCACTTATAATGAAGACAAGCTATCGCAAATTTGCCCTCACACTGCTTGTGGCCGCCATGCTGCCATTCGCATCCCTTGCTCAGGTTTCAATTCCCGGCAACGTTCAGCAATTGGCCCAGCAGGTAGCACAGAATCCTGGCAACCAGTCTGCAGTCAAGGCACTCGCGGCAGCAATCCAGGATTTGATCGAGGCTGAAGGTCTGGGTTCCATTGATGATATCGCAGAAGCTCTGGTGTCTCAGGCGGGTTCCGCCGCCGAAGCATCAGCCTTGGCCGAGGCCGTTGCTCTCGCTGCTGTTTTAGCTGCGGCAGACACTCCTGGCGCTGATGTAGCCGCTGCAGTTGCTGCCGCTAACCGTGGCGCTCGTAGGGGCGCAGCCAGTCTTGGTGGAGACGCTCAGGCAGCAGTTTCCAACGGTGTGGTTGCTGGCGCAACCGCCGGCGCGTTCGAAGTAGGCGTTTCTCCTGATCTGGTTCTCGCTCAGATCGGAGACGGCGCTCCTGGTGGTCTGGATACTCCAGACGTGCCGAATGAGAATCCTGCACTCACAGTCAGCGCTCCGACCACCACTCAAGGTTAATCGAGAGACCAGCTTGAATTTTTCTCAGCCCGGCCCATTTCGGTCGGGCTTTTTCTTTGGCCGGGTTTCTAAACTTTTTGTCTGCTTTTTTGGCATCATTGCAGTCTGGGGCTATCCATTAGCACAAAGCCATTACCCATGACCCCGTATCTCCTTGTTGTAGACAATCCAGATCGTTGGCCACTGAATGTTCCGGGCGTCACTGTGGTGGGCGCCCGCCGTTATCTCACAAAGGCGGATTACGCCACCCCGCGAGCTTACCGTGTGCTGAACATGTGTCGCTCCTACCGCTACCAGAGTGTGGGCTACTACGTATCCCTGCTTGCCGAGGCGCGTGGTCATCGTCCCATTCCCAGCACAGCTACGATCCAAGACCTCAAGACGATGTCCCTGATCAGGTCCATGTCGGCAGACATCGACAAGCTGATCCAGCAATCACTGGCGCCTCTGCAAAGCGACAGCTTCACGCTTTCGATATACTTCGGGAGAAATCTCGCAAAGCGTTATGACCGACTGAGCCGGCAGCTTTTTTATTTGTTTCCTGCTCCTCTCTTGCGTGCAGAGTTCCAGCGTGGTGAGGACGGCTGGTCCTTGCGAAATATTTCACCCATTGCGACCAGCGAGGTTCCAGACGACCACCGCATTTTTGTCGTGCAGTTTGCCGAGCAGTTTTTTGCCGACCGTAGCCATGCGCCGCGCGTTCGTAAGCCGGCTCGCTTTCACCTTGCGCTACTTGTGGATCCCCATGACCACACTCCGCCGTCGGACGAAAAGGCTCTTCGTGGCTTTGAGAAGGCGGCGGAGGCAATGGATATGTCGACAGAGCGGCTTACGCGTGAGGATTACGGCCGCATCGTCGAATTTGACGGGTTGTTCATTCGCAGCACCACTGCCGTGAATGATTATACCTACCGTTTCGCGAGACGCGCCGAGTCGGAGGGGCTCGTCACAATCGATGATCCCGAGTCGATTATGCGCTGCACCAACAAGGTCTTTCTGGCAGAGCTCCTGGATCGGCATAAGATCCCGGCTCCCAGGACGATCATTCTGCACAAAGACAATGTCGAGGACGTGCTCAAGGAGCTGGGGCTGCCCTGTATTCTCAAACAACCGGATTCTTCCTTTTCGCAGGGAGTGGTGAAGGCTTCGACACGGGATCAGTTTTTTGAGCACGTGTCCCACCTCCTCGAGAAATCTGACCTGTTGATTGCGCAGGAATACCTGCCGACCGACTTTGACTGGCGCATTGGCATTATAGACGGGCAGCCACTCTACGCCTGCAAGTACTACATGGCGCGTGGACACTGGCAGATCTATGACCATTCCAAGAAAGGCGCCGCATCCCTCGGTAATGCGGATACGCTTCCGGTTGAGCTTGTGCCCCGAAAGGTTTTACGCGTCGCCATGAAGGCGGCGGAACTTATTGGAAATGGCCTTTACGGCGTCGACCTTAAGGAGAAAGACGATCAGGTCTACGTGATCGAGGTGAACGACAATCCAAGTATCGAGCACGGGGTGGAAACCGCCGTTCTGCGTGACCAACTATATCAGCGCGTCATGAGCGTCTTCCTTAAGCGCCTGGAGCAGCAACGTCTGTTTCGGCCCTAGACCGCCGATCTTCCTTTTTGACTAAAGATTTCTTCGTCCATGCCAGTTTTCAAACTCTTCCAGCGATACGGCGCAGAGCTCGAATACATGATCGTCGATGCGGCCTCGCTAGACATCCGGCCGATTGCCGACAAGATCGTCCATGCTGTTGGCGCTGCCCGCAAGAATGAGGTCCGCCATGGGAAGCTGCGCCTGTCCAACGAACTCGTGCTTCACGTAATTGAGTTGAAGACAGACGGGCCTGCCCGCTCTCTCGACGGTCTTCAGGCGCTTTTTCAGGAAGAGGTGCGCAGCCTCAACCATATGCTTGCAGACTACGGCTGCTGCCTTTTGCCCACCGCCATGCATCCGTGGATGGACCCCCATCGTGAAACGCGGCTGTGGCCCTATGGCAACAAAGACATTTACGAGACATTCGATCGGATTTTCGATTGCCGGGGGCACGGTTGGTCAAACCTTCAGAGCACCCATATTAACCTGCCTTTTAGCGGAGACAGCGAGTTTAGGCGTCTTCACGCAGCGATACGTCTCGTGCTACCGCTTCTTCCCGCCTTGGCGGCCAGTTCACCTTTTCTGGATGGCAGGGTGGGGGATAAGCTCGACAATCGTTTGGAGGCCTACCGCGTTAATTGCGCCCGTATTCCTTCGGTTACTGGTAAAGTTGTTCCGGAACTCGTGACAACGCGCGAACAGTACGAGCAGCAGATCTTGCAGCGGATCTATGACGATCTTGCTCCTCACGATCCTCAGGGCATTCTGCGGGACGAGTGGGCGAACGCACGTGGCGCCATTGCGAGGTTCTCCCGTGGCACAATAGAAATTCGCGTCCTCGACATTCAGGAGTGTCCGGCGGCAGACCTGGCCATTCTCCAGTTCATAGCCGCTGTGCTAAAGGCGCTTGTTCATGAAGATATCTCTTCGCTACGCCTGCAGGAGGCTGTGCCCCTGGAGGATCTGGAGGCTGCCATGCTGGCGACCATCGCCGATGGCGAGCAGGCCGTGATCGAGTCGCGCCCGCTTCGCGCCGCTCTGGGCCTCGCAAACCTTCGCAAACCAACGGCTTCAGCCATTCTCGCTGCTTTGCTCGAATCATGCGTGAGCGATCTGGCGGCCTGGCGTCGTGAGATATCCTTTATCATCGAGAACGGACCTCTCGCCCGTCGCCTGCTCAAGCGCGTCGAAAACAAGGAAGTAAATCGCAAGACTCTGGACCCGCTCTGTCGCGAACTTGCCGACTGTCTGCAGGAAGGCCGCCTCTTTAAGTAAGTCTCCCCTGACGGCGTCGCAGCCTGGGCATTCGCCGCTAGCGTCTTAGCCCTTTTGTCAGCTCTGCCATCCTATCACGGAGTGCAGCCAGAATCGCCTCCTTGTTGCCAAGATTGCGAGCGATGCAGTTCACGAGTGTGCTGCCGACAATAACCCCGTCAGCCAGCGCGCCAAGTTGCCGGACATGTTCTGCGGTAGATACGCCGAAGCCCACGCCAATTGGCAGGTCCGTGTGCTTTCGAATTTCTGACACTGCCTCGCCAATATTGCTCGCGAGCTCGTCTCTTTCCCCAGTCACCCCTTCCCGGGATACGTAATAGATGAAACCAGTCGCGCTCTTGGCGATGATCTCCATCCGCTCTGGAGGCGTTGTTGGGGCTATGATAAAGATGTTCTTTAGTCCTCGCTTCTGGCTTTCAGCCACCATCTCCTCCGCATACTCCGGCGGAAGGTCCAGCGTGAGCACGCCGTCGACGCCTGCTTCCACGCAACGGTCCAGGAACTGTTCCAGACCACGCGCATTCACCAGGTTGTAATAAGTGTAGAAAATGATCGGGATCTCGGTTTCCTTTCGGATTGCCGCCGCCAGTTGAAACATCTGCTCCTGCGTGGCCCCCGCATCCAGAGCGCGCTGTGCTGCGAGTTGGTTGGTAGGTCCATCCGCCAATGGGTCCGAGAACGGCATTCCTATTTCCAGCAGGTCGCAGCCATTCTTCACCAGCTCGAGACATACTGCCAAAGAGGTCTCGTAATCGGGATCTCCCCCACAAATGTAGTTGATAAAGCATGCGCGGCCCTCCTGGCGCGCCTGTTCAAAACGAGCGGCTATCCGATCCATCCTCGCGGTTATGACGATTGCCCCCCTCCGCTTCAAGCGACATTAGCCAATTCTGCCGGTCTTGACCGAAAAAGAAAGAGCCTGCCACGAGTTACGCGACAGGCTCCTGCTTAAAGCTATACAGTTTTTTGGTTATCGCCGGCGGGATCGAGGCGCGAAGTCGTCATTGTCATCGTCGTCCGCTTCGTCTTCCTCCTCATCCTCGTCCTCATCGCCCTCGCGCTCCTCGTCTTCATCTTCCTCATCTTCGTCTTCGTCGTCCCAGCGCATGGTCTCGTCTTCTTCCAGACCTTCTTCGTCTTCCTCGAAGTCCGGAATATCCTCGATGTCCTCTTCCCCGCGTGGGGTGACTTCCTCTTCGTCGATATCCAGTTCGTAGCCTTCCGGCACGTACTCGAGAATCGCCGTCATTTCAACGAACGGGTGTACGGCTTTCCCTTCGAAGTAATCGAGGTTCTGCCGTTCGCGAATCTCCTCTTCAAGCTCGTCCACAGTCAGGCTGTGGTCGAACTCAATCAAGTCGTTCAGCATCTTTACCCGGGCGCGTGTCAATGCATCCAGCAGGTCGGCGTATGCGCCCTTTTCTTCGTCTGCAACATCTGGCAGGGCAAAGAGCGGCTCATCCGTTTCGTAAATCGATTCCGGCAGGCGAACGAGACGCACCTTGCGCTCCTTCAGCTCCTTATCGATCCGGAAGGTGAACAGCGCTCCGTCGAGCACGTCCGGGTCGAACCCATACTCACGCAGCGGTTCTGCAAGGTCCATGATGTGCGATAGCTGCCGAGGATCTAGGATGCCCAGCCCGTCGACATCCCAGCGTTGCTCATCGCTGATCTCTTCGACCCACCAATTCATATCGTCGCCCAGCCGGACGACACACCATTCAAGTTTCGAACGCGCCATCTGGAAAATTCCTGCAGTCTAAGATTTTAGTCATTTCGCGCCATGGCGCATCGGCGCCCGGCGCATGGGTAAACACTGGCTGCAAAAGAATGGTTCCATCGCTGTTGTCAATGATCGAATCTTTGCGGCACGCCGCCTTTTGCATTTTCTACCCATTCGCGCGCTCACGCACGCGCGCGGGAACGTTTCTGCCTCTTGCCTGTCTATTGCCTTGGGCGTCCATTGCTTACAATCGCTGCAGCTGTTCACCTCCAATCTCTCTGGGCAAACGTGCCATTAGTGGTGATTTGGGCTTGTAACATGGGGGCTTGATTTGGCACAATTTTTCGATACGGAGCGCCCCTTTGCCCGTTTCAAAGGGCGTCTTTTCATTTCCGATATTATGGCAGACAGCATTTCTGTTCCCGAGCCTGACGATATTAATAAGGGCGAGATCTATGATGCTTCCAAAATTGAGAAGCTTGAAGGTCTCGAAGGCGTTCGCAAACGCCCCGACATGTATATCGGCGACACTAATGAGCGCGGCCTGCATCACTGTGTCTTCGAAATTGTCGACAACTCAATCGACGAGGCCCTGGCTGGTTATTGCCGCCATATCAAGGTTTCAATTCACCTGGATGGCTCCTGCTCGATCGAGGACGATGGGCGTGGCATCCCCGTAGATATCCATGAAAAATGGAAGATCCCCGCTCTGGAATTAGTGCTCACGAACCTGCACGCCGGGGGAAAGTTTGGCAAAGGCGCATACCAGGTTTCCGGTGGTCTTCACGGGGTTGGCGCAAAGTGCGTGAATGCTGTTTCCGAGTGGTTCGAGGCAGAGGTTTCCCGTGATGGCAAGGTTCACCACATGGGCTTCAAAAAGGGCAAGACGACCTCGCCCATGAAGATCATTGGCTCCACCAAGAGCACGGGCACAAAGATCAGCTTCCTCCCTGACCCCGAGATCTTCCAGACTACCCGTGAGTTCAAGTACGACATCCTCGCCAAACGTCTTCGCGAGTTGGCGTTTTTGAATCCGGGCATCTCAATCGAGCTCAATGACGAGCGCATCGAAAAGTCGGAGATCTTCCGCTTCGAGAAGGGGATAGCCGAGTATGTCATTTTCCTGAACCGCTCAAAAACCGTCATCCACGAGAATCCGATCGCCTTCCGTGGCGATGCTGATGACGGCCAGGGCCGCAAGATCATTGTCGATGTAGCCCTTCAGTATAACGACAGCTACAACGATCTGATTTACTCGTACGCCAACTCGATTCACAACGTCGAGGGCGGCACGCACCTCTCAGGTTTTCGCACAGCGCTTACACGCGTTATCAACGCCTACGCCAAAGCGAATAATCTGGTTAAGGACAAGGACCCGCAGCTTACCGGAGATGACGTTCGGGAGGGTCTCACTGCTGTCATTTCGGTTAAGGTTCCGGAGCCCCGGTTTGAAGGCCAGACCAAGACGAAGCTTTCCAACGGCGAGGTCGACGGCATCGTCCAAAAGATCGTGGGCGAGCATCTCAAGTATCACTTTGAGGTTCATCCCGGCGAAGCTCGCAGGATCGTGGAAAAGAGTCTCAATGCCGCCCGCGCACGCGATGCGGCAAGAAAGGCCCGCGAAACCGTCCGCAAGAGTGCGATGGCTGGCGGCGGTCTTCCCGGCAAGCTTGCCGATTGTTCTGAGAAAGACCCTTCGGTTTGTGAGCTCTTCATCGTGGAGGGCGACTCCGCAGGTGGTTCGGCAAAGCAGGGCCGCGACCGTCGTTTCCAGGCGATCCTCCCGCTCTTCGGTAAGCCGATCAACGTGGAGAAGGCCCGCATCGACAAGGCTCTTAACAATAAGTCTATCCAGCTGCTTACATCGGCGCTGGGAACAGGCATTGGCGATCACGACGGCGAAGGCGCGTTTGATGTTGAAAAGGCCCGTTATCACAAGGTCATCCTCATGGCGGACGCCGACGTTGACGGAGCCCATATTCAGACGCTTTACCTAACTTTCTTCTACCGTTACATGCGGGGCTTGATTGAAAAGGGCTATGTCTACATCGCCCAGCCGCCGCTGTATAAGATCAAGCGTAAGCGCCGGGAGCAGTACGTTGACAATGACGATGCGTTGAACCGCATTTTGCTTGAGCTTGGCAGTGAGGATGTGACCCTCATTCGCGCAAGGGATAACCATCAATATCCAAGCGAAGTCGTTGACCGCATCGTAGAAGCGCTTGCGAGGCTCGAAACCCTTGGTCGTGGCGTGCAGCGCTATGGTTGCGATTTTGCCGCCTATCTTGATCAAAAGGACGCCAACAACGTCTTGCCGCGCTATCTGGCCCGCACTCGTATCGGCAACGACGAGACCTTCCAGTTCCTGCGCGACGACGAGGAGCGCGCCCGCTTCTATGAGGAGAACCAGATCGACGAGGTTCACGAGGCCGCCGTCAATCGCCAGATTGAGAAAGATGGCCACCTTGTGAACATGCGCATCAGCGTTCACGAAATTTATGAGGCCACCCAGATCAGCAAGATCGTTAACGAAATAGCGGGACACGGTCTCGACGTGAACAAGTGGACCCGCTCTGAGGAGGCTCGTTATCGCTTGGTCGAGAACCTGGGGCAGGAGAAGAACGAGCGCATCATCGAGCTGCACAGCATTCTCGAGCTCGTCCCACAGATTCGCGAACACGGGCGCCGCGGCCTCTCCATTCAGCGATACAAGGGGCTGGGTGAAATGAACGCCAAGCAGCTCTACGAGACCACAATGGATCCTGAACGCCGCCGCCTCCTTCGCGTAAACATCGAGGACGCTGCGCTGGCGGAACAGACGTTCTCCATGCTCATGGGCGACGACGTTGCGTCGCGACGGGCCTTCATCGAGGATAATGCTCTCAACACCAGCTATCTCGATGTTTGATCATCCTTTCCTGCAGTGGCCATGTTCCAGCCATGGCGCTTCCTTTTCTAATGTGGCGGCGCTCTAGCCGCGCCTTCACCACAATCTTCTCTCAGGCCAATGTACACTGAAAACGAACAGCTGAGTACGCGGAGCATCACGTCCGTCATGGAACGGGCATACATCGATTATTCGATGTCCGTCATCATCTCCCGTGCGCTTCCGGACGCTCGCGATGGTCTTAAGCCCGTTCAGCGTCGCGTGCTTTACGCCATGTTGCGGGAAGGCCTTCTTGCCTCCCGCCCCTATGACAAGTGCGCTGGCGTCGTCGGCGAAGTGCTGAAGAACTACCACCCTCACGGCGACATCTCCGTTTACGATACTCTCGTTCGCATGGGGCAAGGCTGGGTCATGCGCTACCCGCTCATCGATCCCCAGGGAAATTTCGGCTCTATCGACGGCGACCCCCCTGCTGCCTACCGTTATACTGAGTGCCGCCTTACCCATCTTGCAGCAGAGCTTCTTCGCGATATCGACGAGAACACGGTCGATTTCGTACCAAATTACAAGGAGAGCACCACAGAGCCAAGCGTCCTGCCCAGCGCTCTGCCGAATCTCCTGATGAATGGCTCCACGGGTATTGCCGTGGGCATGACGACCAACATTCCACCCCACAATCTGGGTGAGTTGATCGACGCGATCACCGCAACCATCGACAACCCGAATATCACTGTCGATGAGATCATGGCAGTGCTTCCGGGGCCCGACTTCCCCACAGGCGGTGTCATCATGGGGCGCGATGGCATCGACAGCTACATGCGCACCGGCCGCGGCATTGTGAAGGTGCGCGGAAAGGTTGAGACCGAGATCACCAAGAACGACAGAGAGCAGATCATCATTACGGAGATTCCGTACAATGTGAACCGCTCCACGCTGGTGACGAAGATCGCTGAGCTGATCCAGCAAAAGGTCATCGAAGGGGTGTCAGACCTGCGCGATGAGTCAGACGCCAACACCCGTATTGTCATCGAACTTAAGCGCGGCGAGATCGCACGCCCCGTCATCAACAAGCTGTTCAAGCACACTCAGCTGGAGGCTTCGTTCGGTGTCATCATGCTCGCGCTCGTCGACAGGCGCCCGCGCGAAATGAACATCAAGGAGATGATCGAGCAATACATCGATCATCGACGCGAGGTGGTGATGCGCCGCACCCAGTTCCGTAAGGACAAGGCTGAAGCGCGCGCTCACATCCTCGAGGGTCTCAAGATCGCTCTCGATAATCTTGACGATTTTGTGCGCATTATACGCGCATCCGCAAATCGTGACGAGGCCAAGCAAACTTTACGCGAGCGCTATCCGATTTCCGAGCGCCAGGCAGACGCAATCCTCGACATGCGCCTTTACCAGCTCACCGGCTTGGAGCGCGACAAGATCGAGGCCGAGTATCTGGACCTGCTCAAGCTCATCGCCGAGCTTACGGAGATCCTGGAGAACGAGCGCCGCTTGCTGGAAGTCATCAAGGATGAGCTTACCGAGATGCGCTCAAAATACGCTGATGAACGGCGCACCCAGCTTCTCGAGGCCGAGGGAGAGTTCCGCATGGAGGACCTCATCGCCAACGAGGGCTGCATCATCACGGTTACGCACAAGGGCTTCATCAAGCGCACCGCGATCTCGGACTACCGCTCGCAGCGTCGTGGAGGCAAGGGTGTCATCGGCACCGGGGCGCACGAAGAGGATTTTGTGGAACATCTCTTCTCGGCCAGTACGCACGACTACGTCATGTTCTTCATGAACAATGGGCGGGTGTACGTGCAGAAGGTTTACGAGATACCGGAAGGGTCCCGCATTTCAAAGGGTCGCAGCATCTCGAATGTCCTGGAACTGCAGCCCGGTGAACGTCTTGCCACCATCATCCCGGTCAAGGAGTTTACAGAGGAGAGCCATTTGGTCATGGCTACCCGAAACGGAGTTGTGAAGAAGACCAATCTGGCCGACTATCGCAACTTCCGCCGCGGGGGCATCATTGGCATCAATATCGATGAAGGTGACGACCTGATCGGCGTAAAGCTTACCCGCGGCAGCGATGAGCTGGTCATGATTACTCGCAAGGGCATGTCCATCCGCTTCCATGAAGAGCAGCTTCGCGACCAGGGCCGCGCCACTCGCGGTGTGCGTGGCATCACCCTGAAGGGTAAGGACGACTACGTCGTTACGATCGAGGTGGTGAACCCAAGCGAAACGCTTCTTATTGCGGGACAGAATGGACAGGGCAAGCGCACCGAGTTCAGTGAATATCGCCTGCAGGGGCGCGGTGGCAGCGGGATCATTGCCATCCGTACATCTGGCGTCGCCGGCGCGCTCAGCGTTGGCGAGGAAGATGAAATAATGCTCCTGACCAAGAGTGGCCAGGCTGTTCGGACTCCGGTAAACCAAGTCCGCGTCATTGGGCGCACGACTATGGGCGTTCGCCTGATCAACCTTGCAGATGGGGACCACCTCATCGGGATCTCAAAGGTTGTTCAGGTTGACGAGGAAGAAGCTTAATCTCCCAGAACTGTTCACAGATGAAGAAAATCATCGCATCGATCTCGCGCCTCTTCTCCAGCAAGCCGAAGGCAGGCTGCTGTTGCTGTTGTGGTCATGACGCCACGACTTCCACAGGGTCGGGCCAAGGCAAAGCACAGCCATCTCAGGCGGCGCAATCCGGCAAATAGCTGCGTCAATAGTTTCCAGGGGGCCGCTGCCAAAATCAGCGGCCCTCTTTTTTGTCGCTGCCTTTCGCCAGCAAGGGCTTAACTTGTTCCTGATGGTTCGCCGCTGCGCAAATCTCACTTCAAGTTGTCTGCGTCCTTTTCTGGGCGTGGTGCTATTGGCGTTGCCCCCTTCCTTCCTGCCGGCACAGGAACAGCCCGCTGCAATGACTCAAGGGGGAGAAGCCGGAGAACCCGCTCCTGCACAACCCCTGCCTGTTGTCGATCTGCCGCAAGTGGCGTCTTCTCCGGAGTCGAGACCAGATTCAGCCTCCTCAGACGCGGTTCCCCTCTCCCAGCCAGATCGTGATTCGCCTCTCTCCAATCATCGCTGGATGCTCGCGGCCGCAAGCGACGCTGTCTCCACAGGGTTTCCACGGATCGCCCGCAGTCTCATCGAGCAGGTTCAGGGATCAACGTCTGCTCCGTTGCAAGGACCCGTTTTGCGAGATTATCTGGCCGCATTGATTGCGTTGGGAGACCATGAGGGGGTCCTATCCGTCACTGCTTCCCGGCCGCTGAAGGAGAGTTGGGAGAAGCTTTATGTTGCAATAGCAGCGCTCCAGGTAGGAGATACCGCCCGCGTTACCGAACTGCTTACGCAGATCGATTCCACAGCACTCGCCGACACTGAACTTGCATGGCTTGACTTTGCCCGGGGAGACCTGGCGCGGCGTGCGGGTAACCAGGCGCTGTCCAACCAGCACTTTTCTGCGGCGCTTCAGAGGGCGCCTGAGATTCTCAAGCCCGATTTCGAGCTTCTTCTGCTGCGTAACCAGCTTCAGAGAGGCTTGTCTGAGGAGGCCATTGTTGTGGAACTGCGGCAGAAGGTGAGGGACTTTCAAGGCGCGCGCGCGGGACTTGAAGCGGCTCGCTTGCTGGCCATCGCCCTACAGCAGTTGGGGCGCACAGACGAGGCGCTGAGCGTCCTGGAAGAGCAGGTGTTGCTCACAGCCGCGGCAGATGCCGGTATTCGGAACGATTTTCTTCTCTTGGTTGCCCTAATGTCGGGACCTGAATCCGGTCGCGGCAGGATTGCGCTGCAACAAATCCTGCAGGCGCCCGGAGCATCGCGCCGCTTGCAGGAGCAGGCACTGTCTCTCCTTTCCTCCTCACTGGCGAATGAAGACGCTCGCCGCGCGTTCAGACAGATGATCGACTCTCTGCTTGCTGCTGGCCCTCGACATCCTCTCACGGATGAACTTCTCCTCCTTCGAGCCGAGTTGCGGCTTCAGGAGGGAAATGACGAAGGCGCGGGTGAAGACGCCACCCGTCTGCTAGAGCTTTTCCCGGGTTCTTCGCTGCGCCTGCCAGCCATACGCATGCTCGCTCACCTGGCGTGGCGAAAGAAGCCCCCGCAGTATCGCACGGCCGCCAGCTACCTGGCCCAGCTCCGCGCTGCCATTCCTGAGTCTCCGGAAAGAGCGCGTCTTGGCGTTCTCATGGCAGACTGCTTCTTTCTCAATGGAGACTATGATAGCGCTGCAGGGGCCTATGCGGATGTGCTTAAGGAGCCGGTAAACGACCCGGGACGCGTTCTTTATCAGCAGATTCTTTCCCTGCTTCGCGCCGGCGATCTTCAGGAAGCCGTTCAGGTTCTCGATTCTGCGCAGCCTGGACTCATCGGCCCGGAAAGCCGCTGGCGGGCTGAGTGGAACGTGATCAACTTCATGCGCGCACAGGGCGAGATATATGCGGCCTTTGCGCGTCTCGCCCGCCTTCTCGAAGCAGGTGTCGCAGAGGAGCCTCCACTTTCTCTGTTGCTTCGCCTCAAATGGCTGGAGGCTCAACTTAGCATCGAAGTAGGCCAGCCTGAGGAAACGCCGTTGCGATGCGACGCCATTTTACAGGCTCTGGAGGAAACAACGGCTGCGGAGCTAAGCCTCACGCAAAGAGAGTCCATCGCAGGACACACGCTCTTGCTCAAGTCTCGCTCTCTTTTCCTGCTGGAGAACCCGGACGAAGGGCTCGAAACGCTTCAGACCTTGAGGGCTCTTTACCCCCAAAGCGAGGCTGCCCAGCAATCCTACCTTGTCCAGGCGCGCCACTACGCCGCGGGAGACCGGCTGGTCGAGGCGCAACGCATGTTTATTGCCTTGGCGGATCGCTATCCTTCAAGCGTCCAGGCGCCGGTCGCCCTGATGGAGGCTGCCGTTGCTGCTGAGCAACGCGGCATCGAAAGCACTTTCAGGGAAGCTCTTTCCATTTTGGATCGCCTCATTGCCGAGTATCCTGAGCACCCGCTTGTGTTCGCTGCGCGTTTGCGACAAGGGGACATTCTTCGGCGCTTGAATGATTTTGCAACGGCGCAGCTTATTTATGAAGAGCTGGCCAATCGCTATCCCGGTCATCCTCAGCAGCCTCTTGCATGGATGTCGCGTGCTGACTGCCTGGCGGCTCAGGCTGCGCAGGATCCGGCCCGACGCAGCGACGCAATTGCCATGTACGAGCGCCTCGTGGAGCGTAACGACATACCAGCGGACTTAAGGGCAGAAGCTGGCTTTAAATGGGCCTACCACCTGGAGCGATCCGGTGATCGTTTACGCGCCCGCGAAGCCTTCTGGCTTATCTTGACGCGATTCACTAATGCTGGCGAGGGCGGCATCCTGGGGGCAAAAGGACGCTATTGGGTTGCTCGCACGGCTATTGAATTGGGCCAGCTGCTTGAAAGTGAGGCCGCCATTGAACAAGCTCGCGTTGTTTATAACCTCGCTCTTCGCAACGGTTTGCCGGGTGAAGCGCTACTACGGTCCAGACTACAGCGCCTCATACAACCTCGTTAACCTTTGCTTAGCCAGTAATGCAATTCTTCGATCTCACATTGATCAAACAGGGTGGCCTGCTCATGTGGCCCCTGCTTCTGCTCAGCCTTTTTGGCTTCGTCATCTTTATCGAGCGTGCTCTTTACCTGCATCGAGGCCAGATCCGGTCGAACGCTTTTCTTTCCGGCATAAAGAATCTTCTCAGGCGGGACAGGCTCATCGAGGCTCTCACCGTCTGCGAGGAGACTCCAGGACCGCTCGCAGCAGTGGTCAAGGCTGCCTTGTTGGCGGAGGGGCAGAGCGAGGACCAGATGCGCGCAGCGATTCAAAGCGCAGCCTTGGTGGAAGTCCCAACGCTTGAACGCCGCGTAGGCACGCTTGCAGCAATTGCCCGCGTAGCTCCGCTCATGGGCCTTCTGGGCACCGTTGTAGGCATGGTTCAGGCGTTCTTTGCACTGGACGCGCAAGGGTCGTACTCAAGTATCGGCGCACTTTCCGCAGGGTTTGGCGCCGCGCTTATTACCACAGCGACAGGCCTGGCGATCGCAATTATGGCTACGCTTGCGTACCATTTCCTGGCAGGGAGGGTCCGCGCCCTGGTTCATGACATGGAATATGCTGGGCACGATATCATGCAGTTCATGTTACATGACATGCGCTCCGATCTGTCAGACAACAGTGAATCTGCAGCCAGTTCCGAAGTATGAAATCGCCTTCGATAACTGCGCCGCTGAACCTTAGGCAGTTTCTCAAGCTGCCGGAGCCGGGCATGGACCTCGTTCCTCTTGTCGACCTCATGCTCATCGGCCTCTTTTTCGGCATTTTTCATTCGCAGTTCCTGCTGCCGCCTGGGCTAACGATAGAGCTTCCCCAGGCGCCCGGACAGAATCTTTCTCCATCTCCTGTCGCGGCAGTCGTCACTGTTCTTCCCGTACCTGCCGAGCAGGGTGCAAGGCTCGTGCTGTTTAGGGGCGATATACTCCCTGTAGACCGGTTGGCGCCTGCGTTGGAGAGTTATCTTGCCGAGCGTCGGCTCGAGAACCCGGTTCTTCTGGTCAAGATAGATCGCAAGGCCGATCTTGATCAACTTGCCGCTGTAGCCAACGCCGCCCGCGCCAGTGGCTTTGTAGCTGTTCAGGTGGCGGCAGAGCAGGAACAAGGCGAGCAAGACGAGCTCTTTGCCCAATGAGATTCTCACTCCCGCCACTGTCCCGCAGATCCACCAGGATTGCGCTACTTGCCCTGGCGGGGGGCCTCATTTTCCATTTAGGAGCTTTCACACTCTTCAGTGTCAGGCTTGGCGGGCTTCAGGCGCCCCGTGAATCCAAACCATTCATCTCTCTCGCTGGTCTCGACTTTTCAGCAAGCGAAGTGCTCAGGCAGCAGGCGGCCCTTCAGGACTCCTCGCCCCTGTTTCTACCCACTTCATGGAATATCGCCGCCACCAGTTTTGATCTGTCCGAGCTTGTTGCAGAACCGGATATCTTCTCGTCTTTCGAAGAGGAAATAACAGCCTCAGAAAATGCATTTCGCGGTTCACGCGAGCGCATCAAGCAAGTTGCTCCACCTCCCGCTGTTTCGGTGGGGGAGCCGAGAATGTTAAGCCTGTTCGGGCGAAGTCAACTCCCGCTGGACCCCTTA
>CAYSHY010000020.1:0-53177 GCA_964430955.1 uncultured Puniceicoccaceae bacterium
GTGCGTGAATCCTGCGACCATGGGATCCTTTTTGGAGGAGCTCACCGACGCAGCAATGGCGCTTGATCTTCAAGAAGCGTTTCCGGGCTCTACCAAGGCCTTGATCGCTGTTGCCATCTGGCCGGATCGGACTGCCGATCTGTGGATTGACGTGGATGGGCGTTACCTGCCTGATGCTTCTACGAGACTTAAGGAGGAGTTGAAGAAGCTAGGCCTGCCCGCAATCCGAGGTGGACCTATAGCCTTCGCAATCCATCTTTCGCTCATTCAAACCAAAGACTTTTCACCAGTTCCATCTGAGATTCCACAGGTCTGGAAAGAGGCTGCCAAGAATCAAGGGGCAGAGCTTCTCCTTCCTGAAGGGGTCTTGGATCTTGTATCTCCAGATCATGCTTCTGGAGAATCGTTTAAGCCCTTCGTGCCTCCCGGTTACGAAATGCGTTCTCTGAAGGCCACCGGAGGTAGCGTCATGGCGCCATCAGATTGGCATTTCAGCGGTGGAGTGACCAATACGGGATTTCAGTACATCATCTCACGCGAGCGAAACGAAGATGGGAGTTATGAGACAGGGTTTCGTCTAGTAGGTTTTGTAAAGCTTCGTAGTTATAATCTCACCCCTATAGAGGCGAAGGATCAGATCCTGAACTCCTTTCGAGAATCGGCGAAACGAATCTTGAAAGAGTGTTCAAATGAAAGCGCCGGTTTCTTCACTCGCGATTGCTTGGAAGTTATTCAGGAAAACGCAACTGATCCTGAAACGAACTTCCGCGTCATTCACTCATTTCTATGGAACGAGGACGCCGACATGTTGGTGGTTACAACCTTCGGCGCTCCAGAAGGCGAGTGGGAATCCGTGCAGGAGGTTTGCGAGATTATGAGCGAATTTACCTGATCGACCTCCGACGGCTCGACCAAAACACAGGATCAGCTACCGAATCCTCACCTCAGTGAAGCTTTAGAAGGCGTTCATCAATCTTGAATCGCTGTGTTTGCTCCCTGTGGATCCGGATTTTTGAGAAGTCCGGATGCGCTGGATTAATCAGGTAGTTACGCTCTTGCGGTATGATCACACTGGGAACGGATAAGACCGCAGAGCGGTTTTCGGTCAGCCAACGATTGCCATATGCTTGGGTATTGGGAGATATCATTGGATTATCCCAATCCACTGGGAGTAGGGCATTGGGGAGCATTTCAACAAGAGATTCGTCGAACTCAACGGGAACAGACGAGTAGAGGTCGACGATTGTTTCTATATCCTCCAGGTGCACCAGAACTTCCAGTGTCGCCAATGATAGAGACTCCGAGCAATAGACGACGGCGACTCCGAGCGAATTCCAACGGCCGCCATTGTACTTCGCCCCCATCCCATCAAAGGCGGTATCGATATACCGTGTCTTGGAAAGGCGTACGGCCCGCATCACCCAATGACTGAATGATCGATCCTGCCTAGCAGGTGATGCACTTCCTGGACGCCAAAGCTCGTGTCGCAGTATTGCAGCGGCGTTCTGCCTTCCAGGGCCCGTTTAGGCGCGTTGATCCAAGTCCGCGCCCGGACCAGGCTGCCAAGGACATTGATGGCGTGAGCAAGCACGCCTTCTATTTGTACGATCCTGTCTGACTCGGTGGGCGTGAATACGCTACGCCTTTGAAGTGTCCTTACGGGTACAGCCACGACTTCTGCGAGTTCTGCCGGGCGTACGCCCAGCGCCTTGCTGAGGGCAAGGAAGCGCCGTTTAGGCACACCTTGCCGTATGAGGTCACGCACTGTTTTTACATTGGTCGGGGAGTAAACGGCCGCTCCTTCGCCAACCGTCGCAGCGAAGAGTTCTTCGTCATTCCAGTTGATCTCCCCGGGCTGCTGTTGCTCTTCTTTTTCGGCCATTTGTCTTTAGTGTTACGTCATTTGGCATTTTATCAAGCTTTTTCTATCATTCTCAACATCGCGGTGGCTATTGATGCGCTGAGAATGACGACTAGAAAGGGCGCCCGCAGCCTGATTGCTGCCGCCGCAACGGCTAGCCCCGCCAGTCGGGCATCGATGGTGAGGCTTTGTCCTTTGGCGAACGTTTGTACTGCGATTAGCGCAGATAGCAGCGCTACTGGCATGATCGCCATGATGTGCTGGATGCGTGGGTGCGAGAGAGATCTCTTTGGTGCAACCATGCCGCTAAGCTTGAGCAAATAGCATCCAAGGGAAGCCAGGAGGATCGTCATCCACATTAGCGCGCCTCCCTTGGTAGAGGTCCGAGCCCGAAACCAATCGCTACGACCGCTCCGATGAGAACTGGAATGCCTGGTGGCGTTAGAGGCACGGCAACGAGGGCGGCGAGCCCGGCAAGTGCGGCAACCACCTTGGGTTCACGACGCCGTAGTTGAGGCGCCATCAGTGCCAGAAATGCGGCTGGCGCGGCGACATCGAGCCCCAGGACTTTAGGATCTTCGAAGAGCTCGCCGGCTAGCGCGCCGCCAAACGTTCCAAGGTTCCAAAGCAGAAATACAGAAAGTCCACCAGACCAGAAGCCAATACGGGCCAAGGCTGGTGTGCTTCCCCGCAGGGACATGGCGGCGCTTTCGTCAATGACTAGATGCGCCACCCACGCTTTCATTGCGCCCCGGCCCGCAAACAATGTCGATAGACGAAGGGCGTAGAATGCGTTACGCGCGCCGAGGAGCATCGGAGTAAGTATTGCCGCGAGCATCCCGCCTCCGCTTGCAATCACCCCGGCAAGAGCAAACTGCGACGCGCCTGTAAACATGAGCAACGAGATCACGCAGGCCTGCAAGGGCGTTAATCCAGCAGATACAGCAATCGCGCCAAAAGATACGCCGTATGCTCCAGTCGCCACGCCTACCCCAATTCCATCTCGGATCATTCTCGCCCGTGCTCGAGTTTCCTCTCCATTACCCTCAGGCATGCCGGCCCAGAATAGGGTCTGCCCTGAGCCGGGCAAGTGCTCAAGCCTTGAGGCTTTTCAGAGAAAGCCAAAGTGAATCGGTTTCAGCCGTCGCTGGCACGCCGCAGGCTCTTTAGCGGTCCGTATGCCGCGGACTTACGTGGGTTTGTCTGGCTGGGACTACAAGGGCTGGGCTGGGGATTTTTATCCGACGGTCCTGCCCCGAACCCAGCAATTGGGATACGTTGCCTCGATCTTTGATACCGCTGAGGTCAATAGCGCCTTCTATTCGCTCAAGAGACCCAGTGTCTTCCAGAATTGGTTAGAGAGTGTCTCCCCCGGCTTCATTTTCGCTATCAAGGGAGGGCGCTTTATCACCCACATTCTTCGCTTGAGAGAGGCTGAGACTGCATTGGCGAACTTCATGGCCAGTGGAGTCCTGTTATTAGGTGAATCTTTGGGGCCATTTCTCTGGCAGCTTCCGCCAAATATGGATTTCGATGAGGCTACTGTGCGGCACTTTTGCGGACTACTGCCGCGGACGCACGCCGAGGCCGCTGAGCTTGCCCGGAAGCATGAGCATCGTGTGGTTGGCAGGGCCGCTGTTGATCCTACCTCTGACGGTCCCGTGCGCCACGCATTTGAAGTGCGCGACCAACGTTTTCTAACTCCTGCCTTTATTTCGATCTTGCGCGAGCACGGTCACGCACTCGTGTTTTCGGACACAGGCGGCAAGTGGCCATACGCAGAAGATATAACCGCAGATTTTATCTACCTTCGCCTACATGGTTCCCCCCATTGTTATGCGAGTGGCTATGGTGAAGGTGGGGCAGATTATTGGATGCCCCGAATCAAGGAGTGGGCGCAGGGCCGGGATGCAGCAGATCCTCCAAAGGTGGATCCCTCGGCGCCCACACGAACAATACAAAGGGACGTCTATGTTTACTTTGACAATGATGCCTTGGGCCATGCTCCATTTGACGCGCTCCTCTTCATGCAGCGTCTGAGCCGCGGCGGGCGCCTGAAGCAACTCATTACCACTCCAGACGGCCAGCAATGGCCAATTCCCCCACGTCTTAGCGCCAGGACTGGCTGATCAAGCGGACGTTCAGTCTCCCGCGGCCTTTTCTGTTTTTCCAAGTTTCGCGATCATCCAATCGAGCTCTTCCTCAAAGATCGAGTGGGCACTGCCGGGGAAGCGGAGGCGGGTAACTGCTGCGTTTGCCTCCACGAGCTTCTGTTCACTGAGATCTACGAATTCTTTCGGAATGTGTGCATCTTCGTCTGCACAAGCAAGTAGCACGGGGGTCCCTCTCAAATTTCCGATCCGCCGTGGGGTGTCCAGTGGCCCAATTAAGGCGCCGCTCAAGGCAGCAACGAAACGGTAGATTCTTGGATTGCGAGCAGCATATTCCAAGGCCAGGCACGCCCCCTGAGAGAACCCTGCCAAGGCAATCTGATTAGAGGTCAATCCTGCCTTTTCCGCTAGCTCTACCAGATTGTCGATTAGCCCGAGCCCATGGTCGAGCCAGGGCTGGTTTACTTCAAGAGGCGCGAGAAATCGTCTTGGGTACCATGTGTTGCTTCTGGCCGTGGGCGCCATCCAATGGACACGCGGTGATGGTATTGCGTCTGCGAGCCTCGCAATGTCATGGCCGCTACTTCCCCTCCCATGGAGCAAGATCACTACAGCGGCTGCCTGACCTAGCTCGGCCCCCCGTCGTACGATTTCATTCATGTCTTTCTCTTCCGTTGGTGATAGACCGGGGCCACGATCGGCGGAAGCACCGATTCAATTTCCTCTCGAGAGTGTTCAAATTCCTTGGGCAACTGCAGGGTTCCTCCAAGATTCTCCGGAACCTCGTCGATCATGAAGCCGGGTGTTTCGGTTGCAATCTCAAGAAGGATTCCGGCTGGCTCACGAAAGTAGATTGATCTGAAGTAATTCCGGTCTTTCACAGATGAAGCGGCAAGGCCGCTCCTCTGAAGTCGTTTAAGCATGTTCAGCTGATCCTCGTCACTTCTCACGCTACAGGCAAGGTGGTGGATTGTCCCGGCGCCGCTCACGCCGAGGTGAGCTTGTGGATCTTCCACGATGTCCAGGAAGCGTCCTGCGCCGCCTGGGCCAACAGCATAACGGGCTCGTTGCCCCATCTGTTCTTCCAGACGGAAGCCGAGGCACTCTGTTAGAAGCGTCTCCGTCAGCTGACTAGAGCGGACGGTTAGCTCTACGGAGTGAACTCCTCGCAACGCATAGTTTGAGGGCACGTCGCTGCCCTGCCATCCGACTCTCGAATCGACAGCTTCTGGTATGATCACAAGGGGAATGCCATCTGGATCGTCAAACTCCAGTGCTTCCTGATGAAAGATGTGAGTTCGCTGCGTTGTTCCCCCGCCCGCCTGGATCCTGTCCTCCCAAAACTCTATTGATCCCGAAGGCGCGGAGAACGCTAGAGCTGATGGCTGTCCGGCGCCCACCTGGCCGCGTCCTGCTTGTCCGGGCCAGTAGAAGAAGGTGACGATACTTCCCGGGCTTCCCAGCTCGTCGCCGTAGTATAGATGATACGCTGTGGGATCGTCAAAGTTCACCGTACGCTTCACCAAACGCAGCCCGAGAAGCCCCGCATAGAAATCGACATTTTCCTGTGGATGGCTGGCGATCGCTGTCACATGATGAAGTCCGCTGATTGAAGTCTCCATGGTTTGTCATCCCGCGGGTTTTCGAAGTCGCTACTGTCATGCGACATCTGCCAAAACGTAATCCCATAATGAGGCATGGCAAATGACAGCTGATCTTAGATGTCCGTGCAGTCCGACTGAATTCTGCGGCTGCATCTTGTTGTTGGACGTCCTGATGCTACCTTCTTGGAGTGCCCTTGCAGAGACCCTCCGTGGAAAACTCATATGGTTCAAATTGCAGTCATTATTGGAAGCACCCGACCTGAGCGGGTGGGGGAGCAGGTTGGGAAATGGGTTTTTGAGCAGGTTAACAAGCGTCAGGACGCGAGCTTTAGCTTGGTTGATCTCCGGGAGGTGAATCTTCCACTTCTGGATGAGCCCGTTCCGCCCTCGATGGGCCAGTATTCCAAACCACACACCAAAGCATGGGCTGCAAGAATTGCTCCTTTTGATGGCTTCATCTTTGTTACGGCTGAGTATAATCACGGTATTCCCGCAGCGTTGAAGAATGCGTTGGATTTCCTCTACGCAGAATGGAACAACAAGGCTGCTGGCTTCGTTAGCTACGGAAGTGCCGGAGGCGCACGCGCTGTTGAGCAACTACGCCTTGCACTCAGCGAACTTCAGATAGCCCATGTCCGAAATCAGGTCATGCTCTCCCTCTACCACGACTTTGAGAACTTCAGCGAATTCAAGCCGCACCCGCGCCACGAGGAGTCTCTGGGGGAGATGCTCGATCAGCTGATTCCTTGGACGAAAGCGCTAAAGGCAGTGCGAGGACACTAGATCCTGAAGCCATAGCCTGTTTTGGGGAGCACGTACGTAGGAACACGTATCGCGCGGGCTCGCGGTTCGTGATTAACTATACCAGCCGGATCGCCGCGATTTCGGCTTCCACGGTCATCACAATGCTCCGCCATACCTGGATTTCAGTTTCTCTCTTCAAGGCCAGTAAAGAACACATGGCGTCGGCGTTGGGAATTCTCCTCGTAGCATCCCAGGTCTCAGCGTCGACGCCTTCCTTGCGGCTTGAGCGTAGAGGAGGCAAGGCATGAAGTTTGTAACAGATCCATTTGTCGGGTGTGGAATGGTCCTCTTGGCTCTCACGGCTCTGGTCCTCTTGCCCGTGAAAAGTCCCAATAGACACCTTCAGGATCCGATATTTGGGCTGGCCGACAAGACTTATGCAGCACAAGCGTCAGTCGGCGAAAAGCGATTGGTGCATATTTTCGACCATGGACTGCAGGTTCCTATTGCATCGTTCCTGATCCCTCACCACTGGACTCTAGATCAAGACATTGCACATGATCCCGGCACGGGTTTTGTCTCACGCTACAGGCTCCATTTGAAGGGACCTCGCGAGCAGCAGATACGAGAGTTTGCTGGCCAGTTCCCCTACGGTACAATCAATAGAATGCCGTTTGAAGTTGCTTTGCGGCAAGCCATTGATCACGTGCTTGGTCCGGAGAAGCTTTCAGAGGTGCAGCTTGCGCATACGCTCAGAGGGCCGAATTACGGGTCCGGCGCCCCCTCGCTGCCTCACCAATTGACAGAGCTTGGGCATTCATTCGATACCCTTTCCATAGATTTCGCCGCACAGCGGAATTACCAGCCCTACAAGGGCCGCATCTACTTCCTCCATTGTAAGTCTTCGGCGGGTGACTTTGGGCTGCTCCAGCCCAAAAGGCTCCTCATCGCTCCCGAGGGTGACTTTCCGGCAGTAGAACAGACAGACGCGCTCATCCAGAGCTCAAGGATTGTCAGTCCAAGTCATCGTCGCGCCATGGCTCAGGTCCGTCTGGAAGTGCGGATGCCAACTGGATCAACAGCCCGCATGCTTCAATTGACAACGATGGCGTATGCCGCCCGGATGGCCGATCTTGCCGCATTTTCTTACTACACCGCGCATTCTACGGAAGACTTTGCAGCAAATCTGGAGATTTCTGGTCTGCGTGACCGCGAATCGAACACGACAACCAGTCTGGAGGCCACTGGTGGAGCGGTTTCGCCTTTAGTTCCCGTTTCTCTTCAAGCGCGTAGGCATGTCGCTGGTTTCGAATAACGCGCTTGTAAGATCTGGTGTGGGGTAGCCTACTTCTGTCGCTAGCTATGCTACCCTACCATCACTGGCAGGGATTGAGGCGGCGCTCCATGGGCGCCGCCTCAACATTACCGTAAAGTCAGTGGAATGCAGTGATTCTCTGCTACCGGCAGTTGCCAGATCAAGCCTCACTCCGGAAGACGCAAGCTGCGGCCTGTCTCGAATCTACACCCAGCTTCGCGTAGATCCGTTCGAGATGCTTTTCTACCGTGCGTGGACTAATGCCGAAAATGATGCCGATATCCGCGTTGCTCTTGCCCTTCGATACCCATTCCAGCACCTCGGCCTCGCGGGAGGTGAGGCCATGGCGAATCATCCTGTTCCTCTGGTTGGCGATCGATTCTTCGCTGAGCATCATAGTCCATGCCGCGAAACCGCCTCGCACTCTCACCCTGAGTCTAGCGGCCGAGTTTGGTTCAAGGATGAAATCCTTTCCTCCAGCGCTACAAATGGCTCGCTTCAATTCATCCGGCAATCTGTGAGGGGGTGACCCTGGATAACGTCGCCGCAGGATCTTCTCGGCCCGCTCATTCATGTAATACGCATGCGGACCGCTTCCAAGCAACACGCCCGCAGATTCTGTGACTCCGCCGATCTCAATTGCTGCATGCAAGAGTGCGTTCTCCATGAACAGGGAGATCACCGGTTGAAGCATGGCCAGTAGATCGCGATCGGTATCGCTAAACTCCTTGTCGGCGCGCGATAAGGCAAAGCTAACATTTAGTCCGCCGGGCGATGGTACGCTCAACGTCATCATGCTGTGCGTATAGCCCTTGTAGCACTCGCGGTATAGGGCCGTTTCTTCGAACATCCGCCGGCTGTAGAAGTCCGTGAACCGATGCGGTCCACATGCTCTTCCCTCCTGGGCTGCGCGTAACATGGGGTGCTCGTCAACAAACGCAGGCAAAAGCGCGCGCCTTGCCGGCGGCATCAAGAAGCCTTCCAGCGCGTAGTAGCTGCCTTGTCGTGTTTCGAAATCAATCGTGCCCACGTTGACCGTATCTGCGGGCACGAGCTCTTTCAGTGTCAGCATCACCTGACGCAGCTTGTCCGTGAATGGAGCCTCGAGCAGGCTCAGTGATTGAATTGTTAACTGGGCACTCTGCAGTGCGCTCAGTCGAATCTGTATATCAGGCCACATTCCATTCAGACGGTGCTTTGCGAGAATGCCGTTTCACCTGTCTAAGGTGTAGTCCGATATGCTTATTTCAAGCGCCTTTGAAATATCCAGATGCATTTTCGCTTCGCCTCCTGGAGCAATCGATCCCATCAGGAAGGATTTGCTCCTGCCCCGGAGGATGATCCATTATTCTTCTTGGGATGAAGCTGGTCTCCGATACTGCTGAATATGCGCTGCGGACGGTGTTGTGGCTGCTGCAATCGCCAGAGCGTTCGCAGACGGCCCGCCAGGTTGCAGCTGGTACTCGGATCCCCACCGACTACCAGTCCAAGGTGCTGCAGCAGCTGGCGAGAGCAGGTATCGTCAGAAGCACTCGGGGAATTGGAGGAGGATTTCGCTTGGAGCCGGAAGCAGTGACTCTAAACGTCTTCGATATCATCAATGCGGTTGACCCTTTGCAAAAGATCATGGAGTGCCCACTCGGGTTGGAGGAACACAAGGCAGGGCTTTGCCCGTTGCATGCAGGCATTAACACGGCAATAGAGCAGGTTGAGAAGCAGTTCCGCAGCACGCGATTAATTGATCTGCTAGCGCATAACGCTTCGTCCGTCCCTTTGGGGATTCTGCGTTCCAAACCTGCCGCTAAATGTGCCTGTACATGGCCCAACACACAGGAACTCCACAAGTAGTCGCCCTCACTCTCCTCAATGGAGCGTCCGTTTGTGGCTATGCTGAGATTGATTAGGAACAAGGTCCCCGGGATTGAGCCGGGGGTTGTCTGGAGAATTCGCCTGCACTGACGCCGGTGAGACACGTGCCTATAAGCTCATACACTGTCAGTCTCTCAAAGCTGTAGCACACTGTCGGATCGTTTTACGAGCTCACGATATAGCTGCGGATCCTCTACGAGGCGCCGCCCATAAGATGGGATCATCGACATAAGTCTTTGCTTCCATCCGCCAATCTTGGCGGCAAAACACTTCTCAAGCACATCCAGCATCACGTTTACAACTGTCGATGCGCCCGGCGATGCGCCCAACAGCGCCGCTATTGATCCGTCAGACGCGGTTACAACCTCCGTGCCGAACTGTAGAACTCCACCCCGCTCAGGATCCTGCTTGATAATCTGAACCCTCTGCCCTGCGATTATCAATCGCCAGTCTTCGGCCCGGGCATCAGGGAAGAACTCCCGGAGTGCCTGAACTCGGTCTTCGTGGCTTTGCGCTACCTGTTTGATCAGGTAAGTCATCAGATTGGTGTTGTCTCGCCCCACAGCCAGCATCGGCCCAAGATTCGAGAATTTCACGGATCCGGGCAGGTCGAGGTATGATCCGGTCTTGAGGAACTTCGGAGAGAAACCGGCAAATGGACCAAAAAGGAGAGAAAGTTTCCCGTCGATAATGCGGGTATCTAGGTGCGGCACGCTCATGGGCGGCGCCCCCACGGCTGATTGTCCATAAACCTTCGCATTGTGTTGAAGCACGATTTCCGGGTTCTCGCATACTAGAAATTGGCCGCTTACCGGGAAGCCCCCATAGCCTTTCCCTTCAGGTATTCCCGAGCGCTGCAACAACGGCAATGAAGCCCCGCCAGCGCCTACGAATATGAAGGGCGCAGTGATGGTTCTGTTAATCCTCTTCTTCAGGTTACGCACTGTCAGTTGCCAGCGTCCATCCGCCAGCCGCTCCATGTCGCGCACATGGTGACACGTAGCGATCTTTACACCTGGGCGGCTTGCAAGATGGGCTACCATGCTTCGTGTCAGCGCCCCAAAGTTGACGTCGGTTCCGCTCTCAGCGCGTGTGGCGCCGATCGCCTCATTCTTCTCACGTCCCTTTACAAGAAGTGGAGCCCAATTCCCGATCTGTGCAGGATCCTCACTATGCTGCATCCCTTCGAAAAAGTGCAGCCGCTGCATGGCTTCATGCCTGCGTCTCAGAAACTCCTGATTGGCTTCACCGCGTACAAAGCTCATGTGAGGCGTGCGCCGAATAAACTCGCGCGGATCACCGATTGCGCCGCTTTCCACCAGATAGGACCAGAATTGGCGCGACTGCTCAAACGCCTCATGGATTTTCAGCGCCTTGCTCAGGTCGATCGATCCATCCTCCCTTTGGGTCGTATAATTCAGTTCACAAAGTGCCGCATGGCCCGTCCCCGCATTGTTCCATGGGTTGCTGCTCTCCTGCGCCACTTCCGCCAGCGCCTCGATTACCTGGATCTTCAGGCTCGGATCAAGTTCGTGCAGAAGCACTCCCAGCGTAGCGCTCATGATTCCGCCCCCAATTAACACCACATCCGCTTCCGCTATGGTTTCTTCTCTTGGCATCACAGTCTTTTAATTAGGACAATTAGGTCCAATTTAACAAGCTTCTCTTTCTTTGGATTTGAATTCCAACGCGGCCCCGCCTGCCAATGGCAAGCCATCTTCTCCGGCTCGATACTATGGAGCTGATGCGCCCTGGTGTGGAAGGTTCGGCATGGAATACTGCTGTCGCAGAAGTTCCAGACAAAAGACGCAGCGGATGCGAAAATGCTGCTTAAACTGCGATCTGCCAGTATATCTTCGGGGAATCCAAGACAGGGCCTCTCTCCCGCAATCAAAACTCCACTCTTGGCCTTAACGTCTTCTGGCGCCACAATTCCCGAGTAAATGGCACAGGTTCAGGATGCATTCGCCACCCGGCTGGATCAGCCAATCAAGTTGGCTGCCTTTGAAGGTCCGCTGGATTTGCTCCTATACCTGATCCGCAAGAACGAGATCGATATCTATGATATCCCAATAGGCGAGATAACGCGCCAGTATCTCGAGATTCTATACGCGGCTGAGAAGTTGCGACTTGAGGTGGCCGGCGATTTTTTCGTCATGGCCGCGACGCTCATGCAAATCAAGAGCCGCATGCTCTTACCAGTCGACCAGCAACGCCCCGAGGAGAGTGAGGAGGATGGACCCGACCCGCGTTGGGAGCTTGTGCAGCAGTTGCTGGAGTATGAGCGATTCAAGAAAGCAGCTGAGGAGCTGCAATCACTCATGGAGCAACAGCAGGATCGCCTTCCCCGCCTCTACAAGGAGCCCTGCGAGGAACCGCAAAAGCGCCCCATCAAGCCGATTGATAAGATGGACATATGGACTGCCTTCAACCAAGTGCTCAGGCGTTTGTCCGAACGTATGGTTGTCGGCAGCATCGAGGACGAATCTGTAACTGTAAGCGATCGAATGGAGCGCATACTGGAAATTCTCAAGACCCGACGCTCTTTTACCTTTCTCGAGATTCTCCAGGATGAGAAGATCACGTTCAATCTCGTGGTAGCCACCTTTCTCGCCATGCTGGAGCTCACTCGCACTGGCAAGCTCATGCTCCTCCAAAGCCAGAGCTTTGGGGACATAGACTGTATCGCCCGTGACGATATTTCTCCCACGGAGGGCGAAGATGATGATCGCACAGAGGAGGATGATGACGCCGGCTCTGAGTATTAGAGCATCAGTGCGTCAGCTAATGCGCCTGTTACAGCGACCATTCGAGCTGTAGAATCACTTTCAGCACATCAGCCCGAAGTCCCGCAGGAGCATTTCCACTTCCGTTGTAGTAGGCTACCTTTCCCAGCACGGTGACATTGTGAGCGAACCTGCGGCTCAACTGAAGATCCCACTCCTGCCCATAGGCGCCTGATCCCAGATCCGCCTCATAATAGTGCCAATAGGCGGCGCCGGAGAGCTTCAGCGGGAGCTTTGAGCTCGTTATACCCAGGTAATAGTCTTCCAGCCCGTTGACGGGAGTGGTGAGAAAGCGGTCTGCCCAGCCATTGAAGGCGTGGAGCGTAGCCAGTGGCGTTGACAGGCCGCGCTGACCGTTGCCGCCGAGATGTTCCCAGCCTGCATGCAGCTTTGCCGGTCCTACGTCATAGCCCAGGGCTGCGTGCCAGTAGTCGAGTCCAAAAGTAACCCCCTCCGGGCTGTTTCCGTTCTCCACCTGTCTCGCATACTCCAAATGGTAGCTCAGAGGGCCCGGGCTTTCACCACTGCCCATCAATGAGCCGTTTGCCAGGATCCCATATGTGTCTGACGACATTCCCTGCGAACCTGGATCCTCTACTTTCAACAGTAGCGCATAGCCGCTCAGCTTCAAGGACCTCGTGATCTGCCGTGACGCCCATGCCAGGTGAGCATCCAGATTAAGCCGCCTCTGCGTCGGATCATCTGCAAGTCTCCCGAAGATTCGGTGCGTCCGATCCATGAATGCGTAACCCACGTCTACCCTTTCAAGCGTTCCCTCCACCTTGATGGCGTCGAATGTCTGTTCGTTCTGTCGCCAGCCCACATTACCCACAAAGCGGGCGTTGTTCAGGATAATCCGTTGCCGCCCGATTACACCGCGCGCGGAATCCCCATTATAGGACAACTGGAGCCGGTTAAGCTCCAGGTTTTCGGGATCTGTAATCAAGGTTGTGCCAGCAGGTCCCTCGGCTCCCGGATAAGGATCGAAATCGTCGTCATCGACCACGCCCGTGGCCTCTATTTCGCCCAGCAGCGTGAAATCCCTCCAAGACGGCGTCTCGTATCCGAGACGTACCCGGCCGGTGATCGCATTTGCGGCTTTCAGGTCCTCTTGGTCGGCATGCTCAAATCGGATTCGCGTGTCTAGGATCCATCCATCGGGGGTCTGCGCCAGAGCTTCCGTGCTCATCAGGGCGCCAACAAGGCAAAGAATGCAGAAGCTTTTGTAGGACATATGTTTAGTGGGATGGTATTGTCTCGAGGATATCACTAATTTCGGAATTTACGAAGCTTTTTAGCGCGTCATGAAGAGCAGCCACGCGCCCTATAATCACAATGCCCGGCCTGCCGATTCCCTCGGCCTCGGCCCGTTGGGCCAGGTTGCCCACGAGGCCGGTACACACCCGCTGCCTAGGCGTTCCGGCCCACTGCACAACTGCTGCAGGCATCTCCCTATCCATTCCGCCGGCGCAGAGCTCATTTGTGATGTAGTTTAGTCTCCCCATGGCCATGTAGAGGCACAGCGTGACGTCGAGTCGCGAATATGCCCGCCAATTGATTTGGTTATCGCTATCTTCAGCTTCGTGGCCCGAAAGGAAGATCAGTCCTCGGCTGAGATTCCGGTGAGTTAAAGGGATTCCTGCCGCAGCTGAGGCTGCGAGGGCAGCCGTTACAGCTGGCACAACCTCATAGCGTATGCCCCGCTCTACAAGATGAGCGGCCTCTTCGCCTCCGCGACCAAAGATGAACGGATCGCCGCCCTTAAGACGGACCACCGTTTTTCCTGCCTCGGCGAGGGTGCTCAGTATTTCCTGGATTATTTCCTGCGGTTGAGTGTGACGACCGGGCTCCTTTCCCACGTAGATTCGCTCGCACCCGCGACGCGCCCAGCCGAGTATCTCCGGCGCAACCAAAGCGTCGTAAACGATTGCATCGCAGCTTTGCACTAAACGGCGGGCCTTGATGGTCATCAGTTCCGGATCTCCCGGGCCCGCGCCTACGAGATAAACGATGCCCTTGTGGTATGTGTCCTTATTCATGGTGCGTTAATAAACGTCGCGTTGGTAGCGCTTCTGGTTGCGTAGTATTTCAAGGTAGGCCCGGGCATCGCCCGCGCTCTTCCCGCCATGCTCTATGATAATATCCAGGAGGGCCGACTCGACATCCCGAGCCATGCGGCTGGCGTCGCCGCACACATAGAAATGGGCGCCGCGTTGCAGCCACTTGTAGATCTCCTTACTCTCTTCCTGCATCCGATTCTGCACGTAAACCTTTTCTCCCTGGTCGCGTGACCACGCAGTGCTTAGTTTTGTAAGGGTTCCTCCGCTTTGTAGTGCCTCCAGTTCATCCCGGTAAAGGAAGTCGCATTGGCTGTTCCGGTCGCCAAAGAAGAGCCAGGATGCGCCCCGGTTTTCCTGTCTCTGGCGCGCTTGAAGAAACGAACGGAATGGTGCAATGCCAGTTCCGGGGCCTACCATGATGATTGGGGTCGTTGGATCGGCTGGCAGGCGAAAGTTTCGATTGGGCTGAACAAAAACCCTAAGCGTATCAGTTCCTGCCCGCTCGGCCAGAAACGAAGAGCAGACTCCCTTTCGTTGCCGTCCGTGGCTTTGGTAACGCACCACGCCTACAGTCAGATGCACATCTCCCCCTGCCGCCTCCTGGTCGGAGGCAATGGAATACAGGCGCGGTTGCAATGGCTCCAGAATCGAGATCAACAAGTGAGGCGAGCGGATGCTACCCGGATACTCCATCAGAAGGTCGATCAGCTCACGATCATGAAGGTAGATCTCGAGGTCCTCTCTCCGTTCCTCCGACAATAGTAGCTCAAGTGCTTTGATCTTTGCTTCTCCGGCAATCCGTCGGAGCAGGCTGGCCTTTAGGCTGCGAATCTCGTAGCGATGCTCCAAAGCATATCGTAGGGGCATTTGTTCTCCGCCGGGCGTCTCGACGGCTTCTTCGCCATCAAAGTTTAGCGCCTGCAGGATGTCCTGGACCAGCGCAGGGCAGTTGCGGGGAAAGACTCCGAGAGCGTCGCCGGGTTCATATCTTAGGTCCGATCCCTGTAACGATATCTCACAGTGCCGTGTTTCTTTCTGCGAGCCTTCCCCGTTCAGGTTCACGCTCTTGATCAACTTTGTCGTGAATGGGTTTCTACGATTGTAGCCTTTCGATTGTGCTGGCTTTGCGGAGGACTGAACGAGCCTGGGAGAGGAGACTGGGCTAGTTCTAATCGCCTCAACACTCGTCTTCTCTGTCTTGAGCGTTGCGAGGAATCCATTAGCCCAAGCTTCAAATGGTGGTTCGAAATCGACGTCGCAGTCTACCCGCTCATACAATCGCTTTGCTCCAAGCTCCTCCAGCCGCTTGTCCAGATCCTTTCCGCATTGGCAGAACTTTGCGTAGTTGCTGTCACCTAGCGCCAGTACGGAATAGTTGAGGCTAGACAGGTCTGGAGCGTTGTCGCCGTGGAGATAGTCGTAGAGTAACTGAGCGTTCTCCGGGGGATTCCCGTCTCCATGCGTGCTGGTGAGCACGGCTATATGACCGAGACTCTGAAGGCTCTCAGGATCAAAATCCGCGAGATCCAGCACGATAGGAGAAAACCCGGCCGACGTTGCCTTCTTTTTCAACTGCTTCGCCAAGGTCATGCAGTTGCCGCTCTCGGTGCCGACCAGGATTGTGAGCGTGAGCGCTGTGTTTCCGGTTCCTGTCGTCCCGTTCAGCCGAGCGGAAAACAGGCCCGCCAAAAGTCCGTTCAGAAATTGACGTTGCTTGGGCGAGAACGGGGCGCTTTCCGGTATAAAAGGTACGCCGGGCTTATGGTGTGGAATCGCCTGTATTTGTTCTTCGATACTCATGTTTTTCGTATTCGGTTTACTAGGCGGCACGATGGGATTCTGCGTCGAAGAGCTCCTGTAGTTCCTTCACATCATGTCTCGCGCAGAACGCTGCAAACCCCTCGCCACTGCGTCGTGCGCGCAGATATACTCTCACCATCTTCTCTATCAGGGGCGGAAGCTCGCTAAATGGCACTCCATGATATACTGCGCGCCCGATTTGCTGGAACTGATCCGAGCTGCCGCCCACGTAAACATGATATCCCTCAACGGTTTCTCCGTTTGTAGTCTGCACCTGTGCTCCGAGAAGCCCTATGTCGCTGATGTGGTGTTGCGCACATGAATGGGGGCAGCCCGTAAGGTGGATGTTCAATGGCGCGTCTATGGACAGCCGCTTGTTCAGATATTCTCCAATCTTTGAGCCGTGTTTCTTGGTGTCGGTCGCGGCATATTTGCATCCGGTATTGCCTGTGCAGGCGATCAGGCCGGCAGTGAAACTGGTTGCCTGGTAATGCAGGCCGGCGCCCCGGATGGCGCGCTTGGCAGCCTCTACCTTGGCATCCGGCACATTGGGCAGAAGGAGGTTCTGCCAAACGGTCGTTCTCAGCTCTCCGTTACCAAAACCTTCAGAAATCGAAGCCAGCTTCTCCATCTGGCGGCTTGTCAACCGTCCCATCGGAAGCACGAGGCCGATGTAGTTCAGCCCGCGTTGCTTTTGCCTGAACACTCCAACATGCCCATGTCTCACAACCGGGTGGTTCTCCTGTGGGACTGCACCCTTTGTGCGACGCAGAGGGAAAGCCATTTGTTTCTCGGTTTCCTCTAGGAAACGATCTACGCCCCACTCATCCACCAGATACTTTAGACGAGCTTTCTTCCGGTTAGTCCTGTTTCCATGAGCTGAGAATACGCGCAGCATTGCTGCGGCGACCGCGACCGTTTCCTCTGGCTTGATGAGCAGGTCGGTTTCCCGTGCGAAGTCTCCGTGTCCTGTAGTGCCCGCAATCTGCACGCGAAAGTATACCCCTGCCTCGACCCCATCGCTTTCCTGGACCTGCACTGCGATAAAGGCGATATCGTTCGTGTCCGCCACCGTGCTCACCGACCCGCCGCTGTCGAAGCTGATGTTGAACTTACGGGGCAGATCAAAGAGGTTCGGCTCGTTCAGGATGTAGTGCTGCAACGCCTTCGCTAAAGGACGCACGTCAAAAACTTCCTGTGGGTCGAGCCCACTCGTTGGCGTGGCGGTGATGTTGCGCACGTTATCGGCGCCTGCGCCCTTCGAGATCAGACCGATTTCCTGCAGGCGCATAAGCACCTCAAGCGTGTCGCCCGGCTTGATCTCGCGAATCTGAAAGTTGCCACGCGTCGTGAGATCAGCGTGCCCGGCGCCCCATTTGGAGGCGATCTCCGCCAAGCCGCGCAGTTGGGTCGCGCTGAGAAGGTTTCCCGGAATCCGTACTCGCAGCATGAACGCGTCCTGTGCCGGAGCTACGTAGAATAGTCCGTGATACTTCATCCGAAACACGTCGCCGCCCTCCGGGAACTTCTTGCGAATGGCGTACTCCACGATCTTGTTCCACATCTGCCATGGGTTGCAGGCGCGCTTGAAGGATTCCTCCTTCGTGATCTCGTCGACAGGAACGCCAAACCACTTCTCGATGACCTCGGCTGGTGGTGGCGCAATGTCTGGTGCAGTAATTGCGCCGCTACAGCTTATGCTTTGACGCAGCCCCTCGAAGAAGCCGGAAAGATACTCTTTTTGCTCTTCGGTAAATGCATGGTCGGGTAGGGCAATACTCATCATTTCCTCCTCGATTGACGGGTTAGCACCTGCATTACCGGGATGTTGCGCCAAGGACTTCCTCTGGCTCTGCGATTAACCGCGCCGGCGCCTCCACTTTTGCTTTGCGAGCGTAGGTAGCGTGCAGCGCGAGTCCCACGAAGAGAGCCCCTCCCAGAATGTTGCCAAGGGTCACCGGGATCTGATTCCAGACCCACCATTGCGCGGTGCTTACTTCTGCCCCCAGCAGCATTCCCGCCGGAATCACAAACATATTTACGACGGCGTGCTCGAAACCCTGGGCGAAGAAGATCGTGATTGGCAACCAGGCGCCCACCATCTTGCCAAGGGTGGATTTTGACACCATCGCCATTACAACCCCCATGCACACCATCCAGTTGCACAGGATGGCTCTTACAAAAACTGTGACCATACCTGCCGATCCCAGCGCCTCATAGGCAGTTGTCTTGCTTTCAGCCACTGCCACGATCTTCTCCGCCACGGGTCCGAGCACTTCGCTGGAGCCTGCTTGTGTTAGCGCCACCCAGAGCAGCCCTGCGTAGAGAAGACTTCCAAGCAGATTCCCGGTAAAGACCCAACTCCAGTTTCGTAACATGTCCTGCAGGGGGATCTTGCCTTCCCGCAACCCCATGGGCAGCAGGGCGAAGTTGCCTGTCACAAGCTCCAGACCCAGCAGCACGATTATCACAAAGCTGCACGGGAAGATCAGCGCTCCAACCAGCGGCGTTCCTGTTTGGAGGGCGCCAGTTATCGCCAGGCTCGTGGCGAATCCCAGCAGCGCTCCGGACAAGACCCCTCTGATCAACATATCCTGCACTCTCAGCCGGCTCTTGTTTACCCCGGCTTCTATCATCGCACCCACTACTTCGTTCGGTTTTACGTAATCCATATGTTTTCGCTGTTTCCCCGCCTGCATGCACCCATTGCGCCTCGGAGGCTGCTTTGGGCACTATTTGCCAGTGAAAACAATTCCGGCCTTCCATGAGCCGGATTCATAGTAGCGCCCGCTTCTTACCCTGCGGGCTTCGCGAGACTATGGATTGCCGGTGTGGGATTGCCCTTCTGCGACTGTCGGAGTCGCTCATCCTGAGTAGCCTGCTCAGAATTGATCAGGCGCCGCTGCTGCCGATGCACACATGTCGTCAGAGTAAATCTTTCCGAGCATTCCATTCTCCCGAATCGAAAGAGCTGTGTCGGCCTTGATGAGTCCTGCCTCTTCAAGGCCTGCAAGAAACCACTCTCCTTTCGCCGGGGTTGGTTGGTTGACCGCATCTCCGGCGAATTGGCAGAAACTTTCTACCTCCTGCTTCTTGCCATTCCCACAATCAAAGGGTCCTTCTAGTCCCGGTATCAAGATGTCCACGCTGCAGTTCAGGTATTGTGGCAGCGAAATGATCTCAGCCACTTTCCGGCGGTTTTTGACATCTTGGCAGAACTTGCATGCCTCCATCACCGCACCCACAAGGCTCAGGCATTCTTCTGACCTCGTCTCGGCGAAGAGTCGTTGGACCATCAGCACCTTTTCTGGGTGTCCGGGCGCCAGGGTTGCCGAGACTTCAGGACTAAAGCCGACTCGCTGCTGCACCGCCGAGCTGTTCCAGGGTTCTCCCACACAATAGCCATCGATTGTGCGGGCGGCCAGGTTTCGAAATACCTGCGGTGGGGGAAGGATGGCGATCCGAACATCTCGGTTTGGGTCGAGGCCTATGCTTCTCAACCATTGCCGCATCAGGAAGTGATGGCTGGATGTCGCGAACACCACGCCAAACGTAAGCGGCGTGCGTCGACGACACTGTCGTGCAAAGGCTGCGATATCTGCGGCGTCCCTTACTCCGTTTTCCCAGTGCCTTTGAGCCACGGTAATCGCATTTCCATGCGAATTCAGCACCATGAGCGCCTGGCATGGGATTGCGGGGCTCCCAATCCCCACGGTTGCGGCCAGAGGCATCGCTCCAAGCGCATGAGCGGCATCCAGTTCGTGATACAGTATCTTGTCCCGGATCGATGCCCAACCGAGCTCCCGACTAAGCTGAACCCGCAACCGGTGCTGCTCAAAAAAGCCCATTTCCTGCGCGATGATTATCGGAGCGGCGTCCATTAATGGGATAAATCCGACTCTTAGCTCCCTTCTTCCGCTGCCTATGCCGCCTCTTACGTAATACATCGCACAAAATCTCTCCTTCTGAGCAGTGGGCATACCATCAGCTTTCTCAGACGCTACACTGTGCACATATCCTCATGAGCGAGCTTTTTGACACCCGCCAGCTTGAGATCTTTGTCAGTCTCGCCGAGACCCGTAGCTTCACCGACGCTGGCAAACGGGTCTTCCTTTCGCAGTCAGCCGTCAGCCATAGCGTGAGAAATCTTGAGGAGCAGCTTGCGAGTCCCCTTGTGGAGCGGCTGGGCCGCCGCCTGTTGCTTACAGAGAGCGGGGAGATCCTGTATACGCGCGCACGTGAGATTCTGGACCAGATGGAGCGGTTGCGAGTAGAGCTTGAATCGCTCGATAGCTGGGACACCGGCAGGCTTCGAGTCGCCGCGAGTTCCACTGCATGCCAGTACCTGTTGCCACCGGTTCTGAGGGAGTTCAAGAGCTGCTTTCCCCGCGTCAGTATAACCATTGAGCCGGCAGATTCTCCTGACGCCGTGCGTCTCCTGGAGGAGAACAAGGTCGATCTTGCGCTTCGGATTGGTGTGAAACCTCCCGGCCACATCCACGAGCGTCCGCTCTTTACCGATGAACTCAGTTTCCTGGTTAGCCCACAGCATCCATGGGCAATCGAGCGAAGGGCAAACCTTGCGGAGCTTGATGCACAAAACCTGATCTTGCACAGCAAACGGACAGAAACCTTCAAGCTCGTGATGGACTACTTCGAAAGCCTGGGGCATACCCCGCACAATGTCATGGAGCTCGGAAGCGTTGCAGCTATCAAGGAGCTCGCGAAAATAAATCTTGGCGTGGCTGTTCTCGCCGGGTGGGTGGCCGCAGACGAGATCGCAGCCGGCGCGCTGATATCCCTTCCGCTCGGGCGGCGAAAGTTGAAGCGTCGCTGGCGATTGGCGTGGCTTAAAGGCCGCCGTCTTACGATCAACGAGGAGACCTTTATCGGTCTGTGTGAAGCCTCAGCCGAGAATATGATCCTTAACGGTCAGCTCGCGTCCTCGGTCGATTAAACTGGGGGCAGATTGGCGGCGCTGGCTAATAGCGCTCGATGAATCCCATCAACCGATCGCGGTCGAAGTCAGGGTACGGCTTGCTCGGGTCCCACATATACCAGTTACCGGCGCAAAGATTGTGATCCACCACCGTGTCCTGTCCCTTGCTGATCAGACCGCTCTTGCGATAGTAGTTGATGCTGTTGCCGATGATGTTGTTTCCGTAGCAGCTGGCGTCTTCTTCGACGCCAACATGCATGGGACACTGGTCGGCCCAATTGAAAATGGCGTTGCCGCTAATCTGGAGTCCACGGGTTTCGTTCGTGATCAGGATCCCGTGCCGGTGGCTGCCGTCTGCGGTCCGCACTCCACTGTCGATGATCTCGTTGCCGCTTATTGTTCCCCAGGTCGTCTTGCTCAGCACGATGCCATTACCGCGCGTCCAGCAGAACACATTGCCGGTTAAATTGATTTCATTTGCCTGGTGGCAGGTGTAAGCGTCTCCGCCCACCTGGAAGGTGCGGCAGCCGGTCAAAGCGACACTGTTTGATTCATAGGTGAGCTCAAAGCCGTGTGAGCCGCTCTGGAAGACGATGCAGCCCAAGAGATTGAGAACTACAGCGCGCCGCACCGAGAACCCTACGCCGCCCCCTGCGGCCACGCAGTTACTCAAGAGGTTGGGCACAAAGCTTCCAAGCGCCCCTTGCTCGTAAAGGTCCTGCATGCAGTAGCCGGCTTCTTCACAGTTGTAGGCGCGGCAGCCGCGTATTTCACAGAGCCCGCAGCCGCTGAGCATGTGTAAGCCAAAGCGCGTCATCCCTTTGAACACGATGTCCTGCGCCTGGAAATCCGCAGCCTGCTTTACCAGAAGCCCCACGGCGGCCTTTCCTTTCCCAGCGTTTGTGACGCAAAAGCTCCTCAGGCGCACTCCATGGCTATTCTCCGTAGCCAACACCGATTCCAGGTCGACAGCGGCTTCGAGACGGGTCCCCGAACCCTTGCCCACAACGCTCACGTTGCTCCCAATCCTGATGGTTTGATTGATCGGATATACGCCCCTGCCCAGTTCCAGTTCGCCGCCGCCATTCCGGCTCAGAAAGTCCACCGACTCCTGGATCAAGACTGCCGCGTCCTCGCCCCGTCCAACTTCTGTGCGGTCTCCCTGGTTTAAGAGTCGAAACTGGACGCCGTCAGTGATTATCAGTAGGTCCTGGGTTGTCGTCATAACCTTAAATTTCCTGCGGAGTTGATTTGCGGGCTTGGGTAGATTGTCAACAATCTACATTGGGCATCGCGAGAAAAGGAATCAATCCCTAAGACCCGCTCCTATGAAAGTCATCTGTATACCCGAACCCGGAAGAGCCATTCTCTCTGATGGAAAGGCGCCGGAAACCTGCGGGCCTTCAGAACTTATTATCCGCACGCTTTGCTCGGGCCTGTCAAACGGCACCGAGCGCAACATTCTCATGGGCGGCAACTATGGCGGCGGCTATCCCCGCTTTCCGGGCTATCAGATTGTGGGGCGGGTCGAGACTATCGGCGAGAGAGTGAGATCCTTTCGGCTGAATGATCTCGTATACTGCGCCAATGTTGGCCCTTCCTTCGGCCATAAGGAGTATATTGTGGCGCACGAGGATAGTCTGCTCATCAGGCTTGAGCCAGATGATGATTTGACGGCGATGTCCCTTGTCGCTGTCGCCAGCGTTGCTTACAGGAATACGTTGCGACTTCGGATTCAGAAGAACGAGCGGGTCCTGGTATTTGGAGGCGGGATTATTGGGCAGGTTTCCGCACAGGTGGCAAGGAACTGTGGCGCAGAGGTAACTCTCGTTGCTGGAGCTCGTGATAAGATCCAGGCCGCGCGTGATTGTGGTATCGGAGTGATCAACCGCAGGGAGCCGGATTACATTGAGCAGCTCAACTTTGCCAAGCCGTGGAATGCCTGCCTCGAGACCACTGGCGCAGACGTGCTCGATCTTATCATAGGCAGAGGGTGGGAAGGGGGTCTGCTTGGTTATGAGGGGCGCATCGCCTTGGTATCGGGCCGCCATACCGTGAGCTACGACAGTAATGCCGCACAGTCCAAGGCTCTAATGCTCTTACAGTCTGCCCACTTTTTCCAGGACCACTTGGATGAAGTGACCCGTCAGGTGCGTTCCGGCGCGATCAGCCTCCGGCCTCTTATCAAGGACATTGTTCCCATCGCAGACGCCCCACGTATCTACGACCGTCTCCGCGACACCCCGGAATCCCTCTTCGGCGTCGTGTTTAACTGGTAGATGCGGTATCCTTGGGTCCCTGTCGCCTTCAGGGCACGATTACCCATTGTAGCAATGTCCCAAGAAAAAACGCCCGGACTCAGTGCCGGGCGTTTGGTAAATTTCCATATCAACAGATCGGGCGCCGTTAAAACGGTACGTCGTCCTCAAAGTTTTCGTTGTGCTGCGGGGGTGGGGGAGCCGCACGTTGTGGACGTGCTGGCGGGGATCGATCCTGATAATCGTTACTGCCCGACGAGCCGCCACTGGAGCTGTCGTCGCCGCGACCACCGACGAACTGGAAGTTCTCAATGACGACCCCAAGCCGAGACCGGTTCTGGCCTGTCTGCTTGTCCTCCCACTGATCCAGCCGGAGGCGACCTTCCACCATGATTCCGCGGCCCTTGGCCATGTACTTGGCGATTGTTTCGGCCTGCCGGCCAAAAGCATCGCAATCAACAAAGGTAACCTCCTCTTTCCGTTCCCCATCCTGAGTCGTGAACACGCGATTCACTGCGATGGTGATCTTGCAGATCGTCAGCCCGCCAGGGGTGGTCCGGCTCTCGGGGTCCCTGGTCAGGTTCCCCATGAGGATCACTTTGTTGAATGAGGCCATGGCTTAACGGCTTTCGACGAGGATTCGCTTAACGGTCTTATCCAGGCGCAGCCGATTTTGCAGGGTAGCCTCGCTTTCAGGAGGACCCGAGAATTCGATCTGCACATAGAAATCGCTGGTATGCTCGCGGTTGGTCACGCGCACAAATTCCTGGGAACCCAGGTTCTTCGTGCTCTCGATTTCGCCGCCGATTTCCTTAACTTCGTTCTCCAGCTTCGCTACCAGGTTTTCCACTGGTTCCTCGTAGCGGCGTGTGTCGAGAATGAAAGTAGCCTTATATTTACGCTTTGTTTGAGCCATTCTTGCGTTTGCGTTGATTGAGCTGATTCATGGCGAGGATGGGCCCTCTGTCAACGACTAGCCTGAGTCCATCCACAATTTCTGACATAAAGTGCTCAAGGAGTGTCTTTTCCTGCACGCTAAAATTGTCGAGCACGAATTGTTTCAAGGGGCCTTGAGAGCGCCGTTCCAGTTCACCAATGCCCAACCGGTAGCGCACAAATCCTGAGCCGATGTGTGAAAGTATGCTCTTGATGCCGTTGTGCCCGCTATCACCGCCTTGCAAGGAGATCTTGTACTCTCCCAGCGGTATCTGAAACTCGTCGTACACGACAATGAAGCGATCCTTGGGCACGGTATAGAACCTCCCAATCGCGGACATCGCCCGGCCGCTCTCGTTCATGTAAGTTTGAGGTTTTGCCAGCAACACGCTTTTTCCAGCAACATTGATACGTGATACCTCGCTCTGCAGTTTCTTGTTCAGTTTCCAGGGATCACCACCGGTTTTCTGCATGGCGTCAACAGCCATGAAACCAATATTGTGACGCGTCGAGGCGTACTCGGGACCGGGATTTCCCAGCCCGACGATGACATAGTCGAATACCATTCCTGGTTTCTCTCGTGTAAGCGCGCTTAACCAACGTGGAAGTTTCATCAGCCGTGAGCCGCCCACTTACATCCCCGGCAACTTTGGCAGGTTCGCACCCTCAGCCCCCATCTTGCCTGCCATCTGCCGCATCATTTTCATGCCCTTGCGGCTCCGCATCATCTGCATCATCTTGCGCATTTGCTGGAACTGCTTAAGCAGCTGGTTGAGCTCCCTGATTTCCAATCCTGCTCCCCGGGCGATCCGCGCACGACGACTTGAGTTCAAGATCTGCGGGTTCTGGCGCTCCTTCACGGTCATCGACAAAATAAGAGCCTCGGTGTGCTTGAGCCTCTTCTCCTCGGCATCGCCCACTTCTACGCCGCTCATCCCCGGTAGCATTCCAACGACGCTTTGCAGGCTGCCCAACTTCTTTACCTGGCGCATCTGCGCGAGGAAGTCTTCAAAATTGAAGTCTGCCCGGCGCATTTTCTCAGCCATACGCTCCGCTTCCTTCTCATCGATCGTCTCTTGCGCTCGCTCGACAAGGGAGACCACGTCGCCCATGCCCAGGATTCGGGACGCCATGCGGTCCGGGTAGAACGTGTCAAAGTCCTCAGGCTTCTCACCTATACCGACAAACTTGATAGGTACGCCCGTCATCGCCTTCATCGACAAGGCGGCGCCGCCCCGAGCGTCACCATCCAGCTTTGTCAGCACCAAGCCAGTCACGCCCACTGCTTCATGGAATGTCTTGGCGACGTTCACAGCCTCCTGTCCAAGTGCGGCGTCTGCCACAAGCAGGATCTCGTGCGGTTGCACCTCAGCCTTGAGCCGCTTGATTTCGTCCACGAGGTTTGAGTCGATCTGCAAACGACCCGCCGTGTCGAAGATTGTCAGATCGTAGCCCTCACGCTTAGCGCGCTCCACCGCGTTCCGCCCAATCCGCGGAACATCCTTGTGATCCCGCTCGGCGTAGAATGCGAGATCCTCCCGCTTTGCCATCGTCTCCAACTGATCGATGGCGGCCGGGCGGTAAGGGTCGCAAGCCACTACCTGGGGGCGATAGCCGCGTTTCTTCAGCAGGCGTCCCAGCTTAGCGGCAGTCGTTGTCTTGCCGGAACCTTGTAAACCGATCAGCATCACTCGCAATGGTTTCTTGTCCAGCAGCTCCGGCGTTCCTTCCCCAAGCAGTTTCTCCAGTTCGTCGTGGATGATCTTTACGATCTGCTGCCCCGGCGTAACAGACTTCAATACGTCCTGTCCCTGGGCTTCTGCCTTTACACGCTCAATAAAGTCGCGCGCGACGCGGAAATGCACGTCGGCAGCCAGCAGGGCTGTGCGCACTTCCTTCAGTGCGTCCGCCATGTTCTCCTCGCTCAGCTTACCCACGCCCCGCAGGTTGCGCATCGCTGTGCCCAGCCGGTCTGTCAAAGTCTCAAACATCGTCTAAAAATCCTACTAGTGTTTCTCTTGCCGCAACGGTCCCTTGTACGTCATCTACAAAAAAACCGCCCTGCTGCCAAGGCGCAGAGCGGTTTCTTGTTCTAAATCTGCTTTACGTAAAGCCTTTACCGGCGAGCTGCCTCGTAGCGACGGGAGACCTCATCCCAGTTCACTACGTTCCAGAATGCCGAAATATAATCCGGGCGGCGGTTCTGGTAGTTCAGGTAGTAGGCGTGCTCCCACACGTCCAGACCCAGAATCGGGACGCCCGACAGACCGGAAATGCTTTCAGGCATATATGGACTGTCCTGGTTGGCGGTCGAGCCCACGGCGAGCTTCCCATCCTTCACAACCAGCCAAGCCCAGCCACTGCCAAAACGCGTGGCGCCAGCGTTGGCAAACTTTTCCTTGAACGCATCGAAGCTGCCAAAAGCATCATCGATCGCCTTTGCAAGATCGCCCGATGGCTGCTTGGCGCCGCCAGGGGCGATCACCTTCCAGAAAAGCGAGTGGTTTGAGTGGCCGCCGCCATTGTTGCGCACCGCCGTACGGATGTTTTCTGGCACCCGATCCAGCTGCTTCAGCAATTCATTAATATCCGCCGGCGCATCGTAGTTTGCGCCTTCCAACGCCTTGTTTACGTTCGTTACGTAGGCGGCGTGGTGCTTCCCATGGTGTATCTCCATGGTACGCGCGTCGATATGCGGCTCAAGCGCATTGCTTGAGTATCCAAGTTCAGGAAGTGTGTAGGCCATAATGCTACGTGTTAGAGTAAGTTTCCAAGAGGAAGTAATTCAACTATATATACATCTTGCCCCACCCGTCAAACCCCCTGCGCGAAACTTGAGACCCGGCCTCAATCCTAATAGCGCCTCACTTGCAGAAATTGGCCCTTCAACCCTTTTTCTCTTTTTGTCTTTAATCCGTGCGCCCCGTCTCAGCTTGCCGAGCGAGCTTTTTCGAGCATCTTTCTGCTTTCCAACTTCGAATGAGCTCTGCACCAGATCCGCTGAACCTGGCTATCCTCTCACGCAGCCCTCTCTGCTATAGCACCCGCCGACTCAGGGAAGCGGCGAGAAAAAGGGGGCATAGCGTCAAGGTCTTGGATACGCTGCGATTTGGGATTTATGTGGAGAGCAAGGCGCCCCGCCTTACTTACAAAGGACGTCCATTGCCACAGTTCGACGCAGTGATTCCACGCATTGGAGCATCCGTCAGTTTCTATGGCGCAGCAGTCGTAAGGCAGTTTGAGCAGATGGGGGTCTTCTGCCTGAATGCATCTTCAGCCATCTCTGCGGCCCGTGACAAACTCCGTTGCTTGCAGACGCTTAGCCGACACGCCATCGGCATCGCCCCGAGCGCCTTTATCCGCGAGCAATCGGAGGTTCTGCCAGCCATTCGGCAAATGGGCGGTGCGCCTGTGATCATCAAGCTGATCGAGGGTGCACAAGGCGTGGGGGTAATTCTCGCCGAGAACGAGAAAATCGCCGAGACAATCGTGGAGACGCTCCAGAGCACGCGCCAGAATGTTTTGATTCAGCGCTTTGTCTCTGAGAGCCGTGGGCGCGACATCCGCGCATTTGTCGTGGGAGATCGTGTCGTTGCGGCTATGCGCAGGAAAGCTGTCGGCCAGGAGTTTCGCAGCAACGTTCATCGAGGGGGTACGACAGAAAAAGTCATTCTGGACCCGGAGTATGAGCGCACTGCAGTGCGAGCCGCTCAGATCATTGGACTGCATGTGGGCGGTGTGGACATGCTCGAGGGAAAAGACGGCCCAGTGATCATGGAAGTTAACGCTTCCCCTGGCTTGGAAGGCATTGAAGGGACTACCGGCGTGGACATTGCCGGCGAAATTATTGATTACCTCGACGAGCACCGTCGCTTTGGCGATCTGGATGTGCGGGAGCGGCTTTCCTTTGCCCGCGGCTATGTCGTCGCAGAGTTCGGGGTGAGCTCACACAGCCGTCTGCGCAACAAGCATCTTGCCGAAAGCGGGCTCAAGGAGCGCGGAATCATCGTCATGAGCATCAATCGCAATGGGCAACACATCCCTGCGCCAAGCGGAGAAGACATCATACGCGAAGGCGATATCCTCCTGTGCTACGGGCCCAAGTTCGCAGTACGCGAATACCTTCCGACGCTCGACCACGTGCGGAAGAGCGGTAAATCCACCAAAAGTTAATGCAGCCCGGCTCTAGCGTCCGGTAAGAACTACCAATAGCTGATCTGATGCGGAATCGCGTTGCTGTGGAGGTTTCATTGAGCACAAATGTCAACTCGTCAGCCCGCCTGTCAAGCGGCTTCATTTTCTTCAGTTTCTGTTGCCAACCTTGCCCATGCCGGACCCAAAGACACTAACCATTGGTGGTGAGCGCATCCAGCGTGGCGAGTGCCGCGATGTGCGTCTCAAGGTCTCCGAGACTTATACGGGCGACCCCATGACGATACCGTTGCGGGTTCTGCGCGCCGAGGAACCCGGCCCCGCCGTATTCGTTTCCGCAACCATTCATGGTGACGAGCTGAACGGCACTGGCATTGTTCACGACCTCATGTTTGGCGAACCGCTCAAGTTGCTGCGCGGCACGCTCATACTGGCGCCCGTCATCAATGTTTTTGGCTTTGAGGCGCACGAGCGTTACCTGCCGGACCGGCGGGACCTGAACCGCCTTTTTCCCGGTTCGTCAAAGGGGAGCCTGGGCAGTCGAATGGCGGACATAATCATGCGCGAGATCGTCAGTCACTGCGATTACGGCATAGACCTCCACTCGGCGGCTTTTCAGCGATCCAACTTTCCAAATGTAAGGGCAGACCTCTCCGTCCCCGGCGCAAAGGCTCTGGCCAAAAGTTTCGGTTGCGCGCTTATTGTCGATGGCAAGGGGCCGGAAGGTTCACTCCGCCGGGAGGCTTGCAGAAAGGGGGTGCCGACGATCATTTTGGAGGCCGGAGAGCCCTGGAAGATTGAACCCTCTGTGCTTCGCATTGGAGTGAGGGGGATCAAGAGCGTACTTTCATCGCTGCAGATGTTGGACTTTCCTCCGCATAAGCCCGCCTATCAGACTCGAATTCGCGAGACGGTCTGGGTGCGTGCTTCGGTGGGAGGCATACTGAAGTTCCATGTCTCTGCGGGTGAAATTGTCGATGCAGGCCAGCCTCTCGCCACAAATTATTCTATTCTGGGCTCCCAGCAGAACGTCCTCAAGAGTCCGGTTGCAGGCATCGTGATGGCTGTGGCGACTATGCCTGCCGTGAAGCCGGGTGAGCCCGTTTGTTTCATTGCCGTGCCCACTCGCAAGATTTCCACCATACGGAACCTCCTGCGCAAGTCCCGCCCGGGGCTCCATGCCCGGGCAGAGGAGGACATGCGGCGGAAGGTCGATATAGTGGAGCCTTGATCACCCGGAGTGAGCTCTATTCAGCTTCGGGTTCTCTAGCTTATCCATTTCTCCAGGAGTTCTTCAAATTTCCTGGCGGCCAGCTTTACGTTTGTAGCCCAGTCGTTGTGAGCAGAATGGTCTGCGCCGTCCGTTATATATTTTACGCATGCGAAGGAAGCATCCATGATGTAGCAGACCTTCGCGAGGGCGTAGGCTTCCATGTCCACCACATCACACTCCATCACAAGCCGTTCTTGAACGAAGCGATCGCCACTCGCACAAACTGCTATCGGCAATCCGAAGCGCGGCTCGACCTCAAGCACTGCAGGTAGGGGATCCAGAGGCGTTTCTCCAATCGCGAAACCCAGACCCCGCACATCCATGTCGTGCTGCACAAACCGTGTCGCCTCCACAAGTTCGCCCGTGGCGAAGCAGTGACTTCCGGCGGAACCCAGGTTCAACACCAGACTGGGACGGGGCCCTTTGACAAGCGCCTCCGTCAGACGTATTGCTGCGTTCACCTTCCCGATACCTGTTACCAGGCAACGATAGCGTTGCGGCAACTGTTGCAGCTCATCTTCCAGAGCCGCCACGATTAGCACTTCATCTCGCTTCACTCGGTCAGCATGCACTCGCTCCATAGTTCCGAAAGATCAAAAAGCAGTAACAGTGCATCGTTTGGTTAACTATATTAACAAGCCTTTGCCATTGATGCCCTTCGCTTTGCTTTACACGCATCCGAAAATGAGAATAATGCGTATCCCAAGGCAACAGCGCTACTCCGGTGAAATCCCCTGGCCGCGCTCTGTCTTGTTTAACCCCCCTCGTTTGAATCAAAACATATGAAACTATCGTTGTTTGATTACCTCCATTCCCGAAGAGGATTGTTAACCAGCGCGGCATGCGCGATCGCTGTCTCCCTGCAGGCTCAAGTGGAAATTGACTTTGAGGAGACCAATCCGTTTGACGGCGGCACGCTCTCCACTGCGCAAGCATATAGCGGCGAGCAATCGATATACCTGGGCTCCGGCGACCGGGCCGCATTCGCCATTCCCGAAGAATTGTCCGGCAAGGACCTCTACGTGTCCATGATGGTTTATGACATGGGCAAGTGGATCGACCGCAGCGTGTCAGGCTATCCCACGGCAAGCTATGGCCCCCGTTGGGGCGTGAGCACCGGCGAGCATCGAAATGACCAGTCGATCGGCATCAGCATTCTTGAGCGCACCGCTATAAACTCATCCCTGGGCTACGCTGTGCAGGGCATTAATGGGGAGGGCAACGACACTCCGTTTGCAAACAGCTGGTTCAGCCCAACATTTTTCTCAGGCGGCCGTTTTGCAGAGTTAACGCCGGGAACCGGTGGCTCAAATGACGGCAGCGGTTGGCAACCCGGACCTGGCGGCGTTGGTCAGTGGACAGAGTGGACCTTCTTCGTCAGTGCCGATGGACAGAAGACCTCCATCTCTGCTGGGGGCAGAACCGTCACGCCTCACGCGATCGGGGGCGCCATCACTCAAGTGTGGCTCTATGGCGGCCGTAACCATGAGGCGTCATTGCCCATGGGAGGCGTTTATGTCGATGATATCAGGATCTGGGCAGACGCAGACACGAGCCTCGTGAAGGTAAATACGCCTCCTCAGATTGACGGTGTCCTGGAGGATACCTGGTTTGCAAGCGCTCCAAAGTACATCGCGAACGTAACCAATGGGTCAGTGCAAGATGACGCCGACGACCTGACTGCGACCTGGCACGGGCTGTACGACGACAGCAACTTCTATCTCGCAATCAATATTCGCGACGAAGCCCTTGACGACACGTCTGCAAGCGCAGACTGGATGCGGGACAGCATCGAGATCTATTTCAATATGGATAATGTTATTCCCGCAGGGAATGCCCGCACTGGCGACAACTACCAGTACGTTATCCGGTGGAACAACCTGCAGGCAGCGGTCTCTGGCGCCGGGTCCCTGGAGGGGGTCGAATGGCAACAATCAAGTTCAGACGATGGCTGGCTAGTGGAGATTGCATTCCCTTGGAGCACGTTGTTCAAGAATACTCCCTCAGGAGCTGTCCAGCAGGGCTACCAGTTTGGCTTCGACATTGGCGTTGTAGATAACGACGGGGGCAGCAATTACGACACGATCGTCTTCTGGAACTCCACAGCCGGTGGTTTGTGGAGCAACATGGACTCCGCTGGCGTCGTAGGTCTGGGGCCGATCTTCAATGGAAATTACCCGCCGGTGCTCGAGCGCCTCACAATGGTTCAGGTTACTGAAATTGGACAGACTCTGCAGTTCACGGTTACAGCAACCGATCTCAATGAAGCAGACACCCTGACCTTCAGCGGAGGCGATCTGCCCGACTTTGTGAGCGTCAACAAGACGGGTGACGACACCGCCACCATCAGCGTCGACGCGCAGGAGGGCGACGCCAATACCTACGTCTTTACCGTTACTGTAAGTGACGGAGAACATTCGGACACGATCCCTGTTTACCTGATTGTGAAGAACGCTGGCGCCGATGAACAGGAACCGTTTTTCGAGGCCGTTTCACCTGTAAACCTGGAGCAGGGGCAGAGTGCAGATGTGGAGCTCCTCGTTACAGACATAGACAGCTTTACCGTGGACATCGCCCTTGCGGCAGGTTCCCCCAACTGGGTATCCGTCGTCGATAATGGAGACAAGACGGCGACCCTCAAAATCGCTCCGGTCTTGTCCACGCCCGCTGGCAACTACACGATCACCGTGCAGGCCACCGATAGCGAAGGCCTGGTAGGCTCCGTTGACGTATCGGTACAGGTAACGGAGGCGCAACTGCCCGACGCTGAGTGGTGGAAATCCTACAAGTCCTCTGCGGAAGGTGCAGTAGACACAAAGAGCTTCCTCGGAGAAATCTGGTTCGACCTGAGTCCATGGTTCTATCAGTCCCAGACCGCTTCTTGGCTGTATATTGATCCGGGCATGGTGACTGTCGGAGAAGGCGCATGGATCTTCAGTGTTTCCCTGACGTCAGGGGCTGCTTCTGGCGCAGGTACGTGGGAAGGTCATGAGGTAATTGAGAATTGGGCGTCGACGGGACTAGGCTGGCTATACATTGCTTCCGCTCCATTCGTCTATTGCGATACTCTCAATACCTGGTTCTACCTCTCGCAGGTCAGCGCCAATGGAACCTGGCTCTACGCGTTCGACCTCAACGATCCAATGGCGGAGATCGCCGAGTCATGGCAGGTGGCATGGGACTCGAATGACCAGGAGATCCTCGACGAATGGTTCGAAGAGAACACTGGCTTTGAGGCCCTCGGCTTGACGGTTGATGATATGTGGAAGTTGGACTCCACCGTCACCATTACCGAGTCGTGGCTGACGTCCAATCAGGGCGACCACGTATTCCGCGAGAAGGACCGCTGGGTCGTCTACGCTCTGCGCGCTCCAAAAATCGTAATCAATGCCGACAACGTCACTTTGCGTGGCTGCTTCGTCGAGATGAACTTCACAAACACCCAGAACGGCATTACCGGTAATGGCTCGAACGCAATTATCGAGTACTGTGAAGTCACGAATCTGAGCTCCGCCGCTCCGCAATCTTCCAAGGGCATTGCGAGTATTCGAGACGTTACGATACGTCTCAATGAGCTCTATGGCCTGCCGTTCACGGCGATCCAGACAACGCATAACACGGTGTCGGAATACAACTACGTGCATAGTGGCGTTGCCGGAATCAAGCACGTAAGCACTGCGATACGGGGTAATAACAACCATGTGCGCCGTAACAACCTTCAGACCAACAGCGGCAGCCAGACCTTGGGGATCTACTCGCACGACGAGCTGGCGCCTCCAACCGGTCTCAGCAACGTCCTGGTTGAGGAGAACCTAATCAATGGCAAGGAAGGTCACTACGGGATGATGGCTGGAGGCGAATGGAATACGCAGTCCCAGCAGGCCACCAACATCGTTGTTATCAACAACAAGTTCGGGGTGAAGTTCAACGAGCGCTCTGGATATTCTGGCGCCGTTTACCTCTGGCTTGGGCGTGCTCCGGCGGGGCAATGCGTCGACGACCGTGGCAACAAGTGGGCAGGAAACCGCTGGCTCACAACCGGCAACCTGATCCGTCCGGTAACCAACCATAGCAACACCCATCCGGATGACGTTTACGACGACCCTTGCGTCGACTAGGCAAAAAATCCAATCTTCCACGAAGGCGGCGGGCTCCAGGCTCGCCGCCTCTTTTTTTTGCGTTGGGCAGGAGTCTCCGGCGTTGCTGCGGGGAACATAAGAGCAGGCGCAATCTGCACCCTATGTCAATGGAGCTCCGATAGACGGTAGACTAACACGGGCAAGGCCTACTTTGACTGTGAAGGAGGTTGCCCTTGTTGTCCGCCCTGCCTGCCTTGCAGGATGCCCTGCAGCAGTTGCCCGGCGCCTTGCACCTGTTCGTTGACCTCGTCGGACACGCCGGGGATTTTAAGTTCTCCGCTCGCAATGGCGGTTGTTGCCGTCTGTATCACCTGTTGCAGGACCACATTCATAATCTGAAGCGCTGCTTCATTCGGCGTCACACCGCCTTCGTTCACGCCGATATCGGCCACATTCAGAGCCGGGAGATCCAGAGAAAGTTCTCGTCCAAGGGCCGCCAGTTGAATCTTACCATCTTCGACTATCACTTCGTGAATGATCAGTCGCACCGGTTCGCCCTCCTCGTCCGCCGGAGCTGGCTCACCCGTGGCTTCCCGCACGTTCGCGAGAATTTGCTCGATGTTGCTCGTCGTCAGTTTGCGCTCATAAGTGAACTCTGGCTGGCGTACGTATACCCGCTCCACGATGATCGAGTCGCCAAAGATGCTCGTGGGGTCCATGTCCAACTCGATGTCCCCCATGTAGATGGCGCGCTCAGTCTGATAACCGGCAGGATTGCCTACAACGAGCCCCGAGATCTTTCCACTGCCGCTGATAGGAGAGATTTCCACACCTTCCAGCGTCACCGCGGTCTGTGTATATTGCGGCGCATACTTCTCCACTCCGCTCGTTATAGCCCGACCCAATATGCCCGAGAAGCTGAAGTAGCCTATCGCGGCAATCAACACAACGAGCACGAGCAGGAACAGGAGTATCTTTTTCATCGTCGGCGGAGTTCGATGTTATTGATACGCGAAAGCTGCTGAACCTCAAGAAATTCGCTCGTTTATCGGCTTTGGGTAACCAGATGTTCGACACCGTCCAGGTCGGTCAGGATTTGCGCCCGCACATTGAAGACGCTCTCCACCAGGTCGGGCTGCAGTATTTGACTTGTCTCTCCGCTTTGCAGTCGTCCCTGCGCATCCAGCACAGCGCAGATGTCCGCGTAGCGAAGGGCCAGTGATAGATCGTGCAGCACCACGCACACTGCTGATCCGCCGGCCGCCCAATCTCGTGCAATCTTCAACGTGTCAAAGCGGTGGGAAAGGTCCAGTGCGGCTGTTGGTTCATCAAGCAGTAGAATCGTATTTTCCCTGCCCCAAACTTGCGCCAGTGCCCGGGCCAGTTGCACCCGCTGACGTTCTCCTCCAGATAGATTCAGGTAGTTGCGCTGCGACATCTCAGCCATGCCCACCAGATCCAGCGCCTGCATCGCGATTTCCAAATCCTCTGGTCGTTCTGCGCCATGAAGGTGAGGCGCCCGACCAAGCTCCACGACCTCCAATACGCTAAAGCCGAAGTCCAGCTGTGTCGATTGAGCGAGCAGGGCGCGTCGCCGGGCAAGTTCGTGCGCAGGCCATTCGCTTACGTCTCTCCCGTCAACAAGGACGGTCCCGCTACCGGCTCGAAGCTCACCAGAGAAAATTCTCAGCATAGTGCTCTTTCCAGAACCGTTCGGCCCCAGCAGCACTGTTACCTTCCCCGCCTCCAGTTTCATCGACACATCCTGGAGCACCATTCTCTTCCCGTATGCGAAAGTAACGTTCGAGGCTTCTAGTCTCATGGCTGCACCCTCTGTTTCTCGCGCACGATCAGGTAGATGAAAAAGGGAGCTCCCAGCATCGCCGTCAATACCCCCACCGGAATCTCTGCCGGTGCATCGAACGTGCGTGCTCCCAGGTCGGCCAGCACCATCAGGGATGCTCCGGCGAGTGCTGAGCCGGGCAGCAGCAGGCGATGATCGGGCCCCAGTAGCATGCGCACGATATGGGGCACGATCAGCCCCACAAAGCCAATCGCTCCGCAATACGCCACGGTCACGCCTACCATTGCGGCAGAAAGGACAATGATTTTCCGCCGCACGCGTGGCACATCGTAGCCAAGATGAAAGGCCTCAGCCTCTCCCAGCAACAATGCGTTCAGCGCGCGACTATGTTGCGGCAGGAGAAGGAGCGGTATCCCCGCCAACAACGCAACCATACCGCAAGCTTTCCAGCTGGCAGAGCCCAGGGAGCCAAGTAACCAGAACGCAACACCGCGAATGGATTCATAGGGCAGCATCTGCAACATGAATCCGACTACCGCGCCGGCCAGTGCATTTACCGCCAATCCTGCAAGCAGCATTGTGTGCACTTGCACCCTGCCGCCTGTCTTGCCAAGGACGTACACCGCCGCCACCACGCCGATAGCGCCCGCCATAGCCGCGACGGGCGCCACTGTGACAACGCCTGCGACTGTAGCCAGAACCGCCCCCATCGCCCCTCCGGCAGAAACACCGATCAGCGCTGGGTCCGCCATGGGGTTACGAAACAAACCCTGGAGCGCTGCTCCCGCCATCGCCAGGGCGGCGCCGGCTAGCGCGCCAAGCACCGCGCGCGGCATCCTCAGTGACCAAAGCACCGCCTCATGTTGTGACTTGGCCTCCGCCAGCCCGAGGCGGGAGAGCATGGCCCGCCACATTTCTCCCGGCGACATCTCCACGGCGCCGCTCGCACAGCTCCATAATACGCAGAGCGCCAGCCAAACACCCAGCACCAAAAGTATCAGCCTCTTGCGCTCCATCGTGACCACCCATGCATACGAATCCGCGTTTCAGCTTCCCGCAAAGCAAAAACGCTCTCCGTCCCCGAAGCAGCGTCGTCGACCCAAAATCTTCTCCCTCTCCCTCAGCTGCGGAAGATGAAGTAGACTGCGCCCATGAGGCATAATCCCGCCCAAAGATAATCGAGTTTGATGGGCTGGTTCATGTAGAACACTGCAAACGGAATAAATACCGCCAGCGTGATCACTTCCTGAATGATCTTCAACTGGGCCAGCGTCAGCGCCTCATAGCCGATCCTGTTGGCCGGTACTTGCAGCAGATACTCAAACAGGGCCACGCACCATGCCACGAGCGCTGCAACATACCACGCCCGATGCTGCAAGTGCTTCAGGTGTCCATACCACGCAAACGTCATGAACACGTTCGACAAAATCAAGAGACCCACCGTCCGAATCAGCACGCCGCTCATATTGTTTCCTTGGTAGCGCAATGAGCATGCTTACCGAGAATTCCCCCGCCAGCCCAAAAACACAGTTCCACATTTCCGCTCCTCAGACGCGGGCAGGCGCGGATTCCCCGTGCCTCCACAGGCCATCCACCATAATGACCGTTGGTAAGCTTGGCAGACCTGTCTGTCGCATCATCATCAAGTTTGCAAGTCGCTCAGCAGCAATTCTTCCGATCTGTTCCGGTAGTTCATCGATTCCAGCCGTGAGGCCTTCAGGCAGTGCAAGTGCTGCGATCGCAACCGGGCCGGGGATCTTTAACTTCAGTTCCTCCGCAATTTTAAGCCCGTTCATCCCGCTGCTGGCGATAATTGCATCTGGCTTCTCTCGCCGAAACCAGCCCTGCAGATTCTCTGCAACCCTTGATGTTGAATAGAGGAAAGGGACAGGCATCCCACTTAGCTGCTTGTCATGGTGGAACGCGTGATATCCTCCTGAAATGTGGCGAAACAGAATCTTGTCCAGGTTCTCAGGTATCGCCAGACCGATTCTCCGGTAGCCGAGTTCAAACAGGGACTCGCACAACAGGGTTATGTTCTTGAAATGGTTAGGTACTACCCGGTGAAAGTTGGGGCTGGGAATGGAGTAGGTTGCCGCAAGTATCGAGAACTGGCCCCAGTCCGCGTTTGGGGGCAGTCGCGAGTTCTGCAAGGTATGTGGCGCTGGCGCGATGAAGATGCCTTCAATTCCCCGGTGATAGCAGACTCGGGTAAAGTTTGCCGGATTAGCGAGTACTTCCTCGAGCACAAATGAGTCCCAGGCGTACCCGAGCATTTCTGCTCCCGATTTGGCGCCTGCCAATAATGTCTTGAAATAACGTCCTCCATCGGGAACCCACGATCTGGATTCGAGAGAACAAATGATGCCACGTATTCGCCGGATGCGGCGCTTACGCAGATGATGCATCAGTTTTGTAAGCTCGGGGTCCGATGTGTAGCCACACTCCTTGGCAGCCTGCAGAACGCGATTACGAGTCTCTTCTCGCACGTGCGGATGATTGTGGAATACGCGAGACACCGTCATTGGGCTCACTTTCGCGATGCTGGCAACGCTTCGCACCGTCGCCTGGCCCGGCGTCGTCTCGTATGAAGGTGCATCCTCTCGTGGTGGAAGTCGTCCGGTTTCAGTCTCTCTGGACGTTCTTTCAAGAGCTTTAAGCCTGTCCTTGCGAAAACGCACTGTCCAGCGGGAGACTCGCTTGCTGCTGCAGGAGAGTTTCCGGGCAGTCTCCTCCTGTGAGAGGCCTGTTGCCCTACATAGAATGATCCGGGCGCGTGTCGCGGTGCGAAGGTTCTTACTCTCGGCGAGCTCCGTGAGCCGGGCTTGCTCTTCACGGGAGAGTGACAGATGGCCTGTTGGTCTTCCAGCCACGGTCTTGAGAATAGTCGTTTCTGGCGGAATGGAAAGCCATTTTAGGACGTTTTGATGTTACGCTACCAATGGAGGGGGCATTGCGCCTTTACGGCTTGATAATAATCTTCCTTAGCCAGTAGCCGATGCCTGGCCGATCCTGTGCGGAAGGGAACGCGACACAGTGTATCATCAATGGTTCTCCAACAGTAACAGTTAGGTTCAAGCAGATGCTTACTCCTTTGACCCAGAAAACTACCCCCGGCCTTCTGTGGCCATTACTTGGGCTACTCCTCACGGCAATACTGCCGCTATCGCTATCAGCCCAATATGGGGCAAATCTTCTGACTAACGGAAACTTTGAGAGCTACTCGGGAGGATTGGCTACAGGTTGGACAATGACCGCCGGCAGCACTGTTTATACTCCATCCCAGGACAATGGTCAGAGTGGCTATGCCCAGAAGGTCGATATTACCTCCTCACCGAGCTGGGGCTTGGTCCTCCATCAGAATCCAGGTCTTCAATTGGGAGTGGATTACGAGCTTCGGGTTACCTACAAGACCAGCGGCAGCCAATCCATCAAGGCTGAGGTCGCCGATATCAATTGGAACAACGTCGAGCTCAACGAGACCCTGCCCGGCACCAACGGCAGCTGGAGCGAGGAAGTATTCTACTTCACGCACAATAACTCCAGCGCAAACCTTGTGCGTATTGCAGCTTCGGCGGTAGGCGCCTTCTGGATTGACGGGATTTCCGTTGCTGAGGCACTTCCTGCAATCACCCTGTATGAGGCAGAGGATTTCTCTTCTGCATCCTCCTCCAGTCTTTCCACGACCTGGTCGGGATACACAGGCATCGGTTACGTGGACTATGGTAGTTCGGGCTCTTGGGCCGAGTGGGATGACATTCTCGGCACAGGCGGCGCGGCGACAATTACGTTTCGCTATGCCAATGGTAGTGGAGGCTCCACCACGCGCCAGTGTGAACTCTTCGTAAACTCGGTTAGCGCCGGAGTGGTCAACTTCCCTCCAACCTCTTCCTGGAGCGACTGGCAGACTGCTGTCGCAAACGTCACCCTGAGTTCAGGAAACAATACACTTCGGCTGGTTGCCATTACCGCTGGTCCGAACCTCGACAGCCTGGAAGTCGAAATTACTGGCGGAGGGGGTGGAGCAGACACACAGGCCCCCAGCGTCCCCACAAATCTCGTCGCAAGCAACATTACCGGCACAACGGTCGACCTGGATTGGGACGCATCGACGGACAATGTAGGCGTTGAAGGCTACTACCTCTACATCGACGGAGGCAGCGCCATTGATGTCGGAGACGATACCAGCATCACTGTGACTCAACTTCAGCCAAGCACCAGCTACTCATTCAGGGTGAGCGCTTATGACGCAGCTGATAATGAATCTGCTAAGAGCGATGCGGAGAATGTAGCCACTGCCACCATCTCCTGGGCAGAAGCTGTTGCAACGCGTGACTTTGACGAAATTGAAGCGTGGTATGCGGCAAATACAGGCCATGAAGCCCTCGGCTATAGCGTCGAGGATCTCACAGAAGGCGAGATTGTCAGCGAATACGACGGGCAGGTCTTTGAGGGTATAATCACAACCTCCACAGTAAAGATCGGCCACAATAATGTGGTTGTCAGGGGCTGCAGGATCATTAGCCCGGATGGTCGGGCCTACGCGTCTCGACTGGATCCCACGTATGGCAGTTCCCTGAGTGGAATCGTGGTGGAATACTGCACCTTTATTGGTCCCGGCGGCAACCCGACTAAACAGGGCCGCGCCGCCTTCTTTAATACCTCCGTCCAAGGCGGCGCAAAGCTGCGTTACTGCAATATTTCAGGCTTTACCTCGGGTGCAAGCTCCCACGGCGGCGCCACTGTTGAGTATTGCTGGATTCATGACCTGGCCTCAGGAAGCGCTAGCGGAGCACACCGCACTTCGCTTCTCGCAGAAGGAACCGGGATCACACTCCTGCGTAATTACACCACCGACGGTGGGTCTTCCTGCATCAGCGCCTATTTCGACAAGCGCGAGATGGATGACATCCTGATTCAGGAAAACATCATGAATGGCTCTTCCCCCAACGCTAATCCGTCATACCTCATTAATCTCAAGAATGGCAGCTATGGACCTACTGCCGAGAATGTGCGGATCGTCGATAATATGTTCGGTCCCGATTACCAGTATGGGACCTTTACCGGCGCCAACGTATCGTGGGGCGTAGATGGTAACGAAAGATGCGGTAACGAGTGGTTCCTGACGGGTGTTCCCGTCTCCAATGATGTCAACTGCCCCTAGACCAACGGCAGGCGCATAGGAGCCGCTGAATACATTCCCACCTCCCGGATCCCGCATCGTTACGCGATGCGGGATCTTCGGTTTCAGGAACCTGATGATTCACCCAAAATGGTTCAAACTTGCCCCTGCCTCACAGCATAGTTTTCCTCGCTCAAGCCTTTCCCCCGGCTCCACGGGTTGTCTTTTCTCCCCCTCTTATTCCCAATGCCTAACGTTCCGCCATCCAGCGATCTCTACCGCGAGATCATTGATCGAATCACTCACCGCTTTGTCGCCAGTGGCGAAACAGTGGGCAATTATCCGCTGGAGATGACCCTTCAGGCGTTGTGTGAGTTGCACGCGCTCTTGCCCGATGCTGGATGGGGACTTGTTGTGGAGGATGTCTGGCGCAGGAGGGGTTGGTCGTGGGACTACGAGATTCCTTACGTGCTACAGCCTTTCGCCGCACATAATGGAGCGTTCTCCCGCATTCATCAGACAGCTCCGAAGGTTATCGCCGATGTATATGTCCGACAGACTGCGGAGATGCTTGCGAAGGAGCCGCTCGACCCCAGGCGGCGCATTACCCACTGGAGTCCACGGCTACCCAGAGATGGTCGCCATCCACTGCTGATTGACTTTCTGAGTGGATATTCTGCTCGCCTTTCCGAAGCGGCAGCCATGGGAGGAGACCCGCGTTGGTTCGACTTCGCTGCGTATCAGTTTGAGGAGTACGCAAAGGTTCTCCCGGATCCAGCGAGCGGCTTGTGGCGACTCGGAAGAGGATGGGGCGAGGCGCCTGATGGTCTTTGTGAAGGAGCGTGGTCCCGCGGCCACGGATGGCTTTTGCGCGGTTTGGCCGATACGCTGCGATGGATGCCTCGGGATCACCCGCGAAGAGAGGCTCTGGTGGATATTCTCCTGTCAGTGGCTGAGGCGCTGAAGCGCATCCAGTTACCAGATGGGCGTTGGCCTGTCCTTCTGCATCTTCCACCAAGTGAGAGCGCCCCGGAAACATCCGGTACAGCCCTGATCGGCTACGGCCTGGCGCGTGCGCTCGCAAACGGCGACATTGACCGCGACTCCTGGCAGGAGATGACCTTACGGGCAATCAACGCAGCGTGCGGTCAGGTTGATGAACAAGGCATGGTCCATGGCGCCTGCAGAGGCCCCGGGACACTTTTCCCGGAAGGCGTTAGCCTCTATCTGCACAAGGAGATTGCGCCTGACGACCCGCATGGCCGTCCCTGCGTTCTGTATGCAGCGATCGGCGGGATCCTGCTCGCCCAGAAGTCCTAGCTTCCATCCTGTCCGTTTGGGCGAACGCTTGGGCGCCGCCACTACGTCATGTACTGGTAGAGTTCTTCAGTAACTTCTCCAGTCAAGGGTCTTCCTGCAAAGTAGTTCTGGATATTCCTTACTGCATGTTTGCCCGAGTCGCGGGTGCGATCAGGTGTCGGGCCTGCCTGGTGTGGCATGATCACCACATTCGTATTCTTACGCAACGGAGAGTCCAGCGGGAGCGGCTCTTTCTCAAACACGTCCAGCGCAACGCGAATCTTTCCTTCCGCCGCGACGCGTGCGAGCGCCTCCTCATCAATAACTGCGCCGCGTCCCACGTTAACGAGAACGCCCTCGTCCGGAATCAGGCGCAGGATCTCCTCTGTCACCGAGTGGTAGGTCTTATCCGTGAGCCCTTCCAGCTCCACCAGCACGTGGTTCGAGGAGAAGAGCTCTTCAAGACTATTGGCCCGTTTCACGCCATACTCGGCGAGTTGATCGTCAGAGGCGGTCGGACAATAGGTGGAGACTTCCACCTTGAACGGCCGCATCAGCTCCACAAGTTCCCGGGCGATCTTGCCAAATCCGTGTAAGCCCACCTTGCGTTCAAAAAGCGACAGTTGTCGCCCCTGCATATGGCTTGGCTCCGCCCAGCCGCCATTGTGGTGCATTTCTTCGTGCCACATTGCAGTGCGGCGCAGGCACATGAGCACCATCATTAATGCGCACTCGGCAATCGTTCGGCTAATGCTCGTGCCCCAGTTCGTTACCAGCACGCCATCCCTGACCTGCTCATAGCTCACCTTTGGGCGAATGGATCCCGTTACGTTGCAGATGTAGCGCACCGGGCCGTTCGGATAAGTAAGGTCGTCCGGGATCCGCGGCGTTGACCAGCCGGCAAGGACCACTTCTGGCTGGAACTCGTTCACAACCTGTCGCAGTTGCTCCTCATCTGCCGGTCCGCAGCTCAGGCGACGCACCTCGCCAACGGTCTGTTCCAGTTCCTGCATTAGCGCCTCACCTAGAAACAAATCTATGTGGCTGTTATTCAAGGCTACCAAACAACGGCCTTTTATGGCCTTGCCTTCACTTACCGCTAGAGTCGCGGACTCGGGGCTCTCGATCTCGTGCATTATTTACGGAATGTCAGGTCTGCTTTTGGCGGTGCTTTTGCGAATTCGCAACGATTCTTTCAAGCAATTTTCCTAATTGAAACGTTGCTGTTGGGGGGCGCTTAGCTCGCCGGTGGATTTCCATCCTCTGTATAAATAATTGATATCTTTGTCGAGGCATTCATTTGATTCCCTACGTGATTGCGCACAGATTTTTCCCGGGGTTGGGCTTTGATATTGCGCGCCCAAAGGGCTGTTGCTAGCTCATGCATTCCACCCCCAAGCAAGCTCTGTGCGTTCTGTCCCCTGTTAACCACACGCATTTGAGACCAAAGGATATGATGACGATTTTACCCCTTAAGGCGATGGCCTCATCACCTGCTTTGTATAGCTTTCTGCGAGCCGTCGCAGCGTGCCTTGCGATTTCGGCAATACAGCCTGCCTCTGTCATGGCAATGGCTGGCGATCCGTCTGCTGCGGGACAAGGTGGCCTGTTGTGCGAGTCCCGCCCTCGATTGCTGCTGGACAACGCCTACCTTCAACGTCTCAAAAAGATCTACAATCAGAGCCCCGAGTTGAGCAGGGCCATCTCGGAATACGCGGATATCAGCAAAGTTCCGGTGGAGAAGGCGTTCCTCACCGACGCCACAGACGGACAGCGGCAGGGGCTATGGCGATTGCCAAATCTCGCTATGGATTACCTGATGGCTGGCGATCAGGACTCGCTGGAGCGGGCAGTTGGCTTTCTGGAACTGTTGAACTCGATGCCCGAGTGGGAGACCGGTGATGAGGCGAACAGCGGCATGAGCGCCGGCAACATCATGGTTGGAGCCGCCATCGCGTTTGATTGGCTCTACAATGAACTTGATCCCGAGTTCAGGGAGGTCTTTCAGCAGAAGTTGTGGCGTCATGCCAACTTGATGTATGAACTCGGCCACCTTGCAGGTAATTCGGGTGGCGGCTACTGGCGCGCGGATCCGCAGAACAACCATCGCTGGCATCGCAACGTGGGTATGGCTCTTTGCGCTTTCGCCAGCTATGATGGAAGCCCGGGACAAGACGAGTTTATCCGGAAGATCCGGGCGGAGCTAGACTTCATCGTCGAGTGGCTGCCTGAGGATGGCACATCTCATGAGTCGCCTAGCTACCTCGTCTTTGGCATCGCGCATCTCTTGCTCACAGTCCAGGCCGCTGACAAGTGTCTGGGGACTGATTACCTTGCAAATCCATTTTTCGAGGCAGCGCCGGCGTTTCGAGTTCAGAACATGGCGCCCGGTTTCGAGGAGGCTTTCAGCTATGGTGATGGTGATGGAGTCGGCGATTATAATGCGGCGTTTTTCTACCTCGCCGACCACTTCAAGCAAGACGACGTGCTCGCTGCGCTGGAGATTATGCGCGAGAAGAATCCAACCGGCTTTGGCCATCACTGGATGAATCTGTTCTGGCATGGCGAGAGCAACCGCGGCAGCGCTTCAAATCTACCACGCCGTGTCTTCTTCGACGATATCGGACAGGTCATCGTTCGCGACGGTTGGGAAAGAGACAATGTGGCGATGATGTTCAAGTGTGGGCCTCTTGGCGGCTACTTGCTCAACAAGTACCGCGACGAAGAGAACCTTCGATACGTCAACGTCGCGCATGATGATCCAGACGCCAATTCCTTCGTTATCTGGACAGGGGGAGCGTTTGTGGCGGAAACGGATCGCTACTCGAAGCACAAGCAGTCTTCCAACCACAATACAGTTCTCATTAATGGAGTAGGGCAGCAGGTTGCTGGACAGGGGGAGGGCAATATATGGTCTCAACCAGCCACGGGCGAGTCGATGCGGGAGATGGCATACGTTACGGCTTGGACTCAGCGCGATGAAATTGCTGTAATGGAAGGCGAGGCCGCGGGCGCTTATCACGGGGCGCCGCTGGAACGCTTTCGCCGCACCGTTATTTGGAACGAAGGGAAGTATATTCTCGTGCTTGATGACTTGCGGGCATCCGAAGATGTAACCTTCAACTGGCTTATGCAGGGACCGGAGCTCGAGCAAATAACCGACCGTCGGTTCCGCCTTTCATCAGGAGATGCGTCCTGCGAGTTTGTCATTGTCGCCACTGCCCAGCTGAAAACAGGCATTCGTCCATCCACAGCAGATCATCAGGGCAAGCCTCTCGGGTGGAGCCAGCTTCGGGCAGACGCCTCGGCCAAGACACTGAGAGTGGCGAGCCTCTACCTCCCGTGGGGCGGGCAGGGCGAAATCTCCTTGTCGACCGAAGACGCCGACAACGCTGTCGTGGAAGTGGTTGTCAATGGGCAGGCGGATGACTGGAACTGGCGCTGCGCTACGTCCGCCATGCGTTCCAGTAGCCTGGTGTTACGCCGCGACGGCAAGAATGCCTTCACTCTGAAGCCACAGAGAGTCACCCTGCCTTACGAGAACCAATAACATGGACAGCCCCAAATTCACCGTTCCAGTATTTGTTGAAGCCGCAGAAGCACGAATGCCCTCCGCCTTCCAGGAAGGCAATCCCAACCCGCGGTTGCTTCATTACCCATTGCAGACCGATTCGAGGGAGACCCGGCCGGCAATTATTGTTTGCCCCGGCGGGGGATATCAGGGCTTAGCGCCACACGAGGGTGGTCCAGTCGCAGAAGCATTCAATGCATTGGGCTACCATGCGTTCGTGCTCATGTATACCGTGCGCCCGGAGAACTCCCTGAGCCCCCTGCTGCAACTGACGCATGCGGTTCGCTTCGTACGCAAGAACGCGGACAGATTTGGAGTGAATCCAAACCAGATCGCAGTTTGTGGTTTTTCCGCAGGCGGGCATTTGTGCGGGAGCGCCGGCATACACTGGAAACAGGCTGATGCAATTGCTGCAGACCCGGTCTCCGGTCGGCCAGACGCCATGGTCCTGTGCTATGCAGTATTATCCTCTGCGGAAGGATCCGTACACGAGGGTACTTTGGAGAATCTCATGGGTCCCAATGCGGATGAAGATGCACGACGCTGGTTCAGCCTGGAGCAGAATGTGAGCTCGGACACGTCGCCAACGTTCCTTTGGCATACGGCGGATGATGACGTTGTGCCGGTTTCTAATAGCCTATTCTTTGCAAATGCTCTCGGGGAGGCCGGTATCATTTACTCGCTCCACGTCTATCCACATGGCAGGCATGGATTGGGCCTGGCGTCGGAAGATCCGGATCTGTCGGAATGGCCGCGCCTCGCTGCTCAGTGGATGAAACTTCATGTATTCAAGAATGCGTAGCTGGGTTCCCTGCGTCGGTCTCCCTCCGTTGGAGCCGCGCAGAACAGCGCCCCGCATGTCTTTGTCCTTCCCTCTTTCTTGTATCTTTCGTTGTGCCTTGGTTATGTTCTTTCCAATGATCGTCCCCAGCCTCAGTCACCCCTTTAGGCGTCTTTCAGGTCTTTCCATCCTCTGCGGCTTCCTGCTTTGTGCCGTTGTTCCTTTATCCTCCGCTGCAGGCGCTGACGTGGATGCACGGGAGGAAATCCTCCAGCGCTACGAGACCATCCTGCTCAATAGCGGAGTGCCCCCGATTGGCGAGGCCCTCAAGATTGCTGGCGCCATGAAGGACGATGGCTCGTGGTCGGACGTTGATTACGATTCGAGGGATTTGAGCGACTGGTCGCCTATTCACCATGTGCGTCGCCTGGCGAATCTGGCCGCGGTCCTTCACTCTGATGAGCTGTCAAAGGACCAGGAGCAGCAAATTAAAGACGTCATCGCCCGGGCAATCGACTTTTGGCATGCGCAACGGCCGCAATCGCGGAACTGGTGGCATAACGAGATTGGCGCGCCTCGCGCAATGCGCGATGCCGCGGTCCTCTTGAGACACAAGATTGACCGTGCCCCTCTGGACAAACTCCTGGAGACCGTTGCTCAATTCAATATGAGCGGGGTGGGAGCGAACCTGGCGTGGAGCGCGGAACTTGGGTTTCACTACGGTTGCTTTACTGGCGATGAGGAACTCATCACACGCGCTGCTTCCCTCGTGTGGGACGAAGTCCGTGTGGGTGCGGAGGAGGGCATACAGAAGGACTGGAGCTTCTACCAACACAACGCCCGCCTGCAGACATGGCATTACGGGCGTTCCTATCTGGAAGTGGTTTCGAAACTTGCCTGGCAGCTACGCGACACTCCATGGGAGCTCCCAGCTGAGAAGCGTGATATTATCGACAACTACCTCATCCACGGCGCCCAGTGGGTTTCCCGCGGCCCACACGCTTCTCCGGCTGGGCTGGACAGGGCGATTTCGCGGGTGGGAACCTTGGATGATGCCGACATCCGTGAGTATCTGCGCCTCTGGGCCGACGTCAGCAACAACCGGCCAGCCATAGAGGCGATCCTCGCCCGGCAGGAGGGGCAGACTGAGCCTCTTGAGGGCTTTCGCTATTTCCGCCTCTCCGATTTCGCAGCCTACCATCACCGTGCGGCGAGCATCTTTCTGAAGACTATTTCCGACCGCACCTTAGCTACAGAGTCCATCAACAGCGAAAACCTTCTTGGGCGCCCTTATCTCTCAAGCGGCGACCATTACGTCATATCCAACGGCAGGGAGTACCATGACATGCCCCCGGTCTGGGATTGGTCGCGGCTACCCGGCCTAACTACGCCAGAAGGGACTTCAGAACAGTTATCGAAGGACTACTCTGGCGGCATCGGCGATGGCATGAGCGGCTTCGTCGCGATGCAATACGCCCGCTCCCGGGAATCCGCATTTATCGAGCTCCGCAAGCTGTGGGCATTTCATGACGACACGATGTACTGCCTCCTTGGAGGATGGAACGTTGCCGGGCCGTGGGAAGGAATCCGCACTTCGATCGAACAGTGCCAGGCGCAGGGCGATGTCGTTTACTCTTCAAGTGGCGCCGTTCGTACAGCCAAGACGGATGGAGCCGAGATAAGCGGCGCGGAATGGGTGTTGCACAATGGGATAGGCTACATCCCCCTGAATCCTTCGGAGTTACGTCTCAGGGTCGGGGATCAGACAGGGTCTTGGCAACAGATCCGCGCCTCTGGTTCCAGCCAGAAAGTGACGAGACAAGTTGTCAGCATTTCCCTGGAGCACTCGCAGGATCTTCCCGCGTCGGGTTACATCATCGTCCTTGGGGCAAGCCGCGAGCGCCTCGATGAGATACTTGAAAATCCGCCTGCTCGCATTGTACGAAATCAACGTGCTGCACAGGTCATCGAGTTCTTCGATGGGCCGCACATGGCAGCGTTTTACGAATCGTATGTCCTGCATCCGCCCTGGGTACAGCCGCACTTGGCGCCGCCACCGGAGATTACGATCCCCATCCGCGTGAACCGTCCTGTCATGGCAATGTGGTCCGACTCCATGATTGGCGTTGTCGATCCGACCCATAAGGGGGGCCAGGTGTCCATTCTTTGGGGTAAGCGGGATATTACCCTTTCTCTTCCTTCTTCCGGAGTCCCTGTCCTTTGGCGGGATGGCCTTGAAGTGCATCCCTAATGCGTAATCCCGCTTCTGCTACAAGGCGGTTTCTCTACGCCAGCAAAGCGTCCAACCTGAAAACTTTCATGAATATCCAACGTTTCTACGCCAGGATAGCAGCCTTTTCCTGCCTTGCCTTGATCTGCGTACCTACGCTGTCCGCGCAGCTCAGCGAGATACAGCAAACGATCTTCTCACGCTATGAGCAGATCCTGCGCAACGAGGTGAATATTGATTCCGGGGAGGCTCTAGAATTCGCGAGGACCTTGGGCTCGGATGGCACATGGCCTGACATCAGTTACATCACCCGGAAAGGCGTTGGGTGGGAAATTTCCATCCACCTGGGACGTGTTCGTTCCATGGCCATGGCGGCAACAGGCGGGGAGCTGTCTGCAGATGAGGAAGCAGTGCTTGTTGATGCCGTGCGTCTAGCCATCGATAATTGGGTGCAGAACCGCTATTGGTCCCCCAACTGGTGGAACAACGAAATTGGCAATCCCCAATTGGCCCGGGATATTGCTGTGGTCCTTCGCAACCGTCTCGATGCAGAGACGATGGACAAGGCGCTCAGTATTCTTGGCCAATATCGCATCGGCGAGGAGAGCACCGGCGCTAATCGCACATGGGCTGCCGAATTGGGCTTTTTCTACGGATGTTTTAAGGGCGATTCAGAGCTGATGAAGCACGCCTCCCAGCTTGTTTGGGATGAGATCGTGATAGGCGCACATGAAGGCGTGCAGACCGATTGGAGCTATTTCCAGCACGATGAGCGCGTCCAAACCTGGGTCTATGGCAAGAGCTTCCTCGAAGTCATCGCCAAGCTCGCCTGGCAGCTTCGGGGCACTGAATGGGAAGTCCCTTTGGAAAAGCGCCGAATAATTGATGGCTACATCATCAATGGAATGCAGTGGATGACGCGCGGTTTGAATAACTCCCCGGTGGGGCTCGATCGTGCAATCGCCAGACCGGGACGGCTCCGTTCCAGCGATGTACGCTTGCTTGTGGAGCTCTGGAGCGAGGTGAGCACAGAGAACCGTGAAGGACTCAAGGCATTCGTTGCACGCCAGAACGGCGAGCTACCCATGCCTTCCGGCTTCCGCTACTTCAATATCGCCGATTATGCAGCTTACCATCACCCGTCCGCGAGCATCATGCTCAAGACACTCTCCACCCGCACCGAGCTCACAGAGACGCTCTCTGGTGAGAATCTTATCGGTTGGGCTTATGTTTCCACGGGCGACCACTATGTCATCTCGAACGGCAAGGAGTATCTCGACTTGCCCGGCGTCTGGAACTGGAAACAACTCCCGGGGATCACGGTTGCCGGATACGAGACTGTACCCGTTCGGAAGGACTTCGTAGGGGGCCTCAGCGACGGACAGCAAGGTTTTGCAGTGATGGACTACGCCCGTGCGCGCACTTCAGAGTTCGTGGAAACTCGCAAGCTTTGGGCATTCAAGGATGACATCATGCTTTGCGTCCTGGGCGGCTGGAACTACACGGATAACTGGGGGCAGATTACGACAGCCATTGAGCAATGCCTGGTGCAGGGTGAAGTTCTCTACTCCATGGAGGGGAAGGTTCACGCCATTGCAGACAATGCCGTGGCCCAGACGCCGGTAGAGTGGGTGCTTCACAATAATATTGGCTACATTCCGCTAAATCCCGCAGAGATTCGCCTCCAGGTAGGTCCACACGCCGGCACATGGCGCGACGATTACCGCACGGCATCCCCAAAAATTGAGTCACACCAGGTTCTCTCGATTCTTCTGGAGCACACCATTCATCCAAAGCCCAGCGGCTATGTCATCGTTCTCGATGCAACGCCCGAAAAGCTGACCAGACTGGTGCAGTCCCCGCCATTCCAGATCCTTCGTAACCAGCGATCTGCTCAAGTGGTGCGCTTCCCGGACGGCACGTACATGGCGGCTTTTTATGATGCCTTTGATCTCCCTGCAGAAGATGGCTCTACGCTTCTTCGGGTGAATCGTCCCGCAGTAGCAATGTGGGACAGCCAGAGCCTCCATTTGGCGGATCCACTACACAAGGGTGGGGAAGTCCGCGTTCTGTGGGAAGACCACGAGCTCGCAGTCACTTTACCAAACGACGGTTCCTCGATCACAACACAACGATAGCCCAGTAACCTTTTATCCATGTCACGTTTTGTCTCCTCCCTCGTCGGCCTTACTTTGGCTGTCTTCTCAGTCCCGGGCCTAGCCAGCGCCGCAAGTTATTATGTCGATCCGGTAAACGGTAATATCGACAATCCCGGCAGCGCGAGCCAGCCGTGGAGCACGCTTGAGGACGTATTCGAAAGCGGGAAGAACATCGCCGGTGGAGACGTCATCTACTTGCGGTCCGGTCGGCAAGGGACAGTAACTATCTCCGGTCAAAATGAGTCAGCCGTCACGATCCGGGCCGAAGAAGGGCAGAAGCCGATTCTCTCCCGGATCATCTTCGATGGGGCAAGCCATTGGGTCTTGGAGGGCGTCGACGTTACAAATGAACTGGCGCCGCCAGAACCCCCGGTCCTTGAGCACCCAGTATATCCAAAGGCCGAGAATTTCCTCGTTCGCATCATTGGCGACTCCTCTCATATCGTTATCCGCAACAGCAGGATTTACTCGATAGATGATTCTTCTGCGTGGACGGCTGATGACTGGAACTACAAGGCGTGGAACGGCATCGGGATTCGCGGCGCAAACCGCCACATCACCATCGAGGACACCACCGTCAGGAACATCAACTTTGCAATCGATATCGGAGGGAGCGGCGGGGAGTATATGACCGTGCGCAACTGCATCATCCAGAATTATTGCGGCGATGGTCTTCGCCCCAATGCGAGTAACTCCGTCTTCGAGAACAACCGGATTCTGGATGTCTATAACACCAATGGTAACCATATTGACGCTATCCAGGGCTTCAAGGGGCATCGGAATGTCGTGATCCGTGGCAACACGATTATCGATGCTACCAGCGAGCGGCCTCTCATGGGAGCGTGCCAGGGCATCGGTCTGTTTGACGGCTGGTACGAAGACTGGACGATCGAGAACAACATCGTCGCCATTGGACACTGGCATGGGATCACCCTCATGGGCGCCAGAGGCTGCAAGGTGGTGAATAACACGGTCGTCAGGAATCCGGTCAACGTGGGCAACGGGACGCCATGGATACGTATCGTCGCCCACAAGAATAAGGAGCCTTCCACGGGCAACATCGTGCGCAACAACCTCGCCTCGAGCTTTTCAAACGCTCCAGGTATTGGACCGGTCGATCACAACATCGCTACAACCGACTACGACGCACATTTCGTCAACTACGAGGGTCACGATTTTCGCCTTAAACCCACAAGTTCCGCCATCAACGCGGGCAATGCAGAAGACGCTCCTTCCATCGATTTTGAAGGCCAACCACGCGACAATCATCCCGACGTCGGCGCCGACGAACAAGGCTAGGGAAGCTTGATTTCTAAATCGTCGAAGCCTTGGCGAAGGAGGGGCTCGCCGCTTTGAACCGTCCGTCGCTCCCAAGTCGAGCAATTCTTGCCCACAGGCGCCCCAGCGCCCGAAAGCACCGCACCGGCGCCTCTTCAATCTTCACTCTTTTTTCTCGCCCGTAATCAGTTCCACCGTCGCTTCTGGCGCAGTTTGTTGAGGATTGTGATCAGCTTCCAGTTGGAGCACCGTCCAACCGCGCTTCCTGGCGCGCAGAGATTGAGCATAGAAGTCGTCCTGTCTGGCCTCCCGACCTTTCTCAACTGTGAGGATATACGTGGCGGGAATATCCTGGGCTGCTGGATTCTTCAACACGATCGCGTCAGTGAAGGTCTTGAGGGGATGCGGGGTATCATGAGGGAATGGCGTTTCAGGTGTGACCCAGGGTGGAACTATCAAACCGTCCTTGACGATGCTTTCCAGCCACTGCTCTGCAGGCGCCCCCACTATGTCAACTACGCTCTCTCCATCCTTGGGAACCATTGCGTCCAGATAAATCACTTGTTTGACGCGATCCGGAACTCGGTCAACGACCCCGGTGACCACCATGCCTCCGTAGCTGTGCCCGACCAGGATAATATCGTCCAGTTTCTCGAATCGGAGGAAGTTCACGATATCCTCAATATGGGTCTCCAGGCCGATGTTGGGATGGACGAGATGCGAGCGCTCTCCGAGACCCGTGAGGGTCGGGCGCCACACTTCATAACCACGCTCCTCAAGCAGAGGCTGCAACTTTTGGAACTGCCAACCACCAGCCCAAGCGCCATGCACAAACACGATCACTGGCTTCGCGGCCGCTTGCTCGGCGCCATGAGAAAGCGCAGGAAGCAAGAGTGGTAACATGGCGGCAATAACTGTCATGGGTCGCAAGAGTTCCAGAAGCCCGCGCGGGTGAATGGAAAACTTCGACCTAAAGGGATAGCAGAAGAACATAACAACACCTACGTTCGATGGTATGCATCCATCACAGCCTCAACGCGTGAGTCAAGAATCATCCCCGTCCATCCAGGGCACTTCGGCCACTCCTGTCTATAATTCGTCCACCCAAGGCGCGTCATCCACCAACCACCTCTATCTCAGATCAAA
>CAYSHY010000021.1:0-52575 GCA_964430955.1 uncultured Puniceicoccaceae bacterium
CCGGAGCGGAGATCCTTCACGTGCGAGATCTGGCGGAACGCTTTGGCGCGATGCTTGGGAAGAAGGTGACAATCGCTGGCAAGGAGGAGGAAACCGCCTGGCTAAACAACCCCGCAAAGGCTCATCGGCTGTTTGGCTCTCCTCCCACTTCGCTGGATCAGATGATGCAGTGGATCGCAGCATGGCTCACAACCTGCGGCGAAACCTACGGCAAGCCCACCGGCTTCGAACGCCGCGACGGCAAGTTCTAGCACCCCGCATCCAAAAAAGCCGCAGAGGTCGTCCTTTTCTGACCCCTGCGGCTGAAGCAAACTTAGGTGATCACCCCGCGCTTCTTACGGGAGGTGAGTTACGCCCATAAGATAACGGTCGACTTCCCGGGCGCAGCCGCGGCCTTCGTTGATGGCCCAAACTACGAGGCTCTGTCCACGGCGCATATCTCCGGCGGCAAAGATGCCTTCCGCGCTTGTAGTGAACTTGCCGTGGTCAGCTTTTACGTTCGATCGAGGATCGGTGGCGAGGCCGAGCTTCTGCACGATGTCCTGCTCTGGGCCAAGGAATCCCATGGCCAGCAGGCACAGCTCTGTCTCGATAACACGCCGTGAGGATTCCTGCTTTACCGGTATGAAACGGCCTTGCTCATCCTTGTCCCACGAGATGTTGACGATCTCGAGCCCGCGCAGGTTGCCCTCGTCGTCAGTAACGAAGCGCTCCGTCATCACGAGATACTGGCGCGGATCTTCGCCTTGGAGTGCTGCAGCTTCTTCCTGCCCGTAGTCCATCTTGTAGACCTTGGGCCACTCAGGCCAAGGGTTGCTGGGAGCACGCTGCAATGGTGGCTTTGGAAGAATTTCCAGTTGGATAACCTGCTTGCAACCATGGCGAAGGCTGGTGCCGACGCAGTCCGTCCCGGTGTCGCCGCCCCCGATGACAATCACTGTCTTGCCTGCGGCGTCGATCGGACTCCGGCTGTTGCTGTCAAAATCGGTGTCCAGCAGCGTCTTGGTATTTGCGGTGAGAAACTCCATCGCGAAGTGGACTCCCTTTGCCTCACGACCCGGGATTGGAAGGTCTCTTGGCGCTGTGGCGCCGCAGCAAAGGGCGATGGCGTCAAACTCCTCGCGCAAGCGCTCTACGGTCCAGTTCTCATCCTTGCCAATGAATGTGTTGCAGAGGAACTTGACGCCCTCTTGCTCCATCAGCTTGATACGGCGCTCCACAACCTCCCGCTTGTCCAGCTTCATGTTGGGGATGCCATACATCAGCAAGCCTCCGGGTCTGTCGGCGCGTTCGAAGACGGTTACGTCATGGCCGGCCTGGTTGAGCTGGTCGGCGCAGGCAAGACCAGCCGGACCAGAACCTACCACCGCAACCTTCTTCCCGGTACGCTTTTCAGGCAGACGCGGGACGTAGTAACCATTCTCCCAGGCGACGTCTGAAATAGAACCTTCGATGTTCTTGATCGTAACAGGAGGCTCGATGACCCCCAGTACGCAGGAACCCTCGCACGGCGCCGGACATACCCGCCCGGTAAAGTCAGGGAAGTTGTTCGTCTTGCGCAGGCGCAGGTAAGCGTCGTGCCAGCGACCCTTGTAAACCAGATCGTTAAACTCTGGGATCAGGTTGTTAATCGGGCATCCTGTAGCCATACCCGAGAGCGTTATCCCGGTATGGCAATACGGTACGCCACAATCCATACAACGCGCACCCTGCCGCCGCAGCTCATCCTTGTCATGCTCGGCGTGAATTTCCTTCCAATCCTTAATGCGCTCCAGCGGTGGACGGTCTGGAATCGTCTTGCGCTGATACTCGAGAAATCCGGTTGGCTTGCCCATTAACTGTCAAATCTGAAGGTTGTCATCTCTTGGTTATGTCTGGCCCCGGTGTTCCTAGTGGCCGACTTTTGAGTTCTCGTGGAACGCAGCCACCAACGCTTCTTCACCGCGCAGGCCGCCGTCTTCCGCCTTGCGGATAGCCGCGAGCACGCGCTCGTAGTCGGTGGGAAGAATCTTAACGAAGCGGCCAAGGCAGTTGTCCCAGTTATCCAGCACCCACTGCCCCTTGCGGCTGTTCGTGTACTTCACATGGCGAGCAATTCGATCGCGCACGTCCTCGATCTCCACATCCTCGCACTCGATAAGACGGTAAAGGTTGACCATCTCGCTGTTGAGGTGGGACTCAAAGTCGCCACGCTGATCGAGCACATAGGCAATGCCGCCGCTCATGCCCGCAGCAAAGTTTCGTCCAGTTGCGCCCAGGCAGATCACACTGCCGCCAGTCATGTATTCGCAGCCGTGGTCGCCCACGCCTTCTACAACAGCGTGGACGCCTGAGTTACGCACACAGAAGCGCTCGCCGGCCATTCCGGCAATGAAGGCTTCGCCCTTCGTTGCGCCATAGAACGCTACGTTGCCGATGATGATGTTGTGCTCCGCGATGAAATCCGCAGGCGCATTGCGCGGCGGGTAAACGATGATACGTCCGCCAGACAAACCCTTGCCGACGTAGTCATTTGCGTCGCCTTCCAGCTCCAGTGTCATGCCGCAGGGGACGAAGGCGCCAAGGCTTTGTCCGGCGGAACCCTTGAATTTCAAGTGAATGGTTCCATCGGGTAGGCCAGCAGCACCGTGTAGGCGCGTAAGCTCAGAGCCCGTAATCGTACCCACAACACGGTTTACGTTCACGATTGGCAGTTCAGCGTGCACCTTCTCCTTGCGCTCCAGCGCCGGCTTGCAGATGTGCAGCAACTGGGTGACATCCAGCGAGCGCTCCAGCTGGTGGTCCTGCCCGATCTGGCGATACGTGCCCACATGTGGTGGAACTTGTGGCCGGTAAAGGATCTTCGAGTAGTCCAGTCCGCGCGCCTTCCAGTGCTTGATGTCGCTCTTCATGCGCAACTTGTCGCAGCGGCCGACCATTTCATTGATGGTGCGGAAGCCTAGCTTGGCCATGATCTCACGTAGCTCCTGAGCGACGAATTTCATGAAGTTCACCACATGGTCTGCTGCGCCCATGAACTTCGCACGCAAGCGCGGATCCTGCGTGGCGACGCCGACCGGGCAGGTGTTCTTGTGGCAAACACGCATCATCAGGCAGCCAAGCGATACCAGCGGCGCTGTCGCGAATCCGAATTCCTCGGCGCCCAGTAAGCATGCAATCGCCACGTCGCGACCGGTCTTCAGTTGCCCGTCTGCCTCCAGATACACGCGGCTGCGCAAATCGTTCAGCAAGAGTGTCTGGTGAGTCTCGGCGAGACCGAGCTCCCATGGCGATCCTGCATGGTAGATTGAGCTCAGCGGACTGGCGCCCGTGCCACCGTCGTGGCCGGAAATCAGGATTGTGTCGGCCTTGGCCTTGGCGACGCCAGCGGCGATCGTGCCCACGCCCACTTCAGACACCAACTTCACGCTGATACGGGCGTTGCGGTTGGCGTTCTTGAGGTCGTGGATAAGCTCAGCCAGGTCCTCGATCGAATAAATGTCGTGGTGCGGCGGTGGGGAGATGAGGCCTACTCCGGGAGTCGTGCCCCGCACCCGTGCGATCTCTGGGAACACCTTGTGACCCGGCAATTCGCCGCCTTCACCTGGCTTCGCGCCCTGCGAGATCTTGATCTGGATTTCGTCGCTGTTGACCAGGTATTGGCTTGTCACGCCAAAGCGACCGCTGGCGACCTGCTTGATCGCGCTGCGCTTCGAGTCCCCATTGGGCAGAGGGACCCAGCGTTCGGGATCCTCGCCGCCTTCACCAGTGTTGCTCTTGGCGCCCAGCCGGTTCATTGCAACGGCAAGAGCCTCGTGCGCTTCCTTCGAGATCGAACCATAGGACATCGCGCCAGTCTTGAAGTGCTTTACGATGCTCTCCACCGGTTCGACTTCATCGAGCGGCACGGGCTTGCACTCCTCGAACTTGAACTCCATCAAGCCGCGCATGGTTGCGAGACGCTCGGACTGGTCATCGATGAGCCTGCTGTATTCACGGAACACCTCGATGCTGCCCAAACGGGTCGCCTTCTGCAGAAGGTGGATGGTTTGCGGGTTGAAGAGGTGCGTTTCTCCGTCAGCGCGCCATTGGAATACGCCGCCGGGATCCAGTTCGTCGCTCTCGACTTCGCGATCCTTGAAAGCGCGGTCGTGACGCATCTTGACCTCTTGGGAGATCGCATCCAGCCCGATGCCTTCCACTCGGCTTGCCGTCCAGGTGAAATACTTGTCGATCACCTCATGGTTCAGGCCAATGGCTTCGAAGATCTGCGCGCCGCGGTAGCTAGCCACCGTGGAGATACCCATCTTGGCCATCGTCTTGATCACGCCCTTGATGGATGCCTTCAGGTAGTTGTAACAACCTTCGTCAGCATCCACGGTAATCTCGCCGGCAGCCGACATGGCCTCGATCGATTCCAACGCCAGATACGGGTTGATCACGTCGGCGCCGTATCCGAGAAGCAGCGCGAAATGCATCACTTCGCGTGGCTCGCCGCTCTCGAGGATGATCGAAACCTTCGTGCGCGTGCCCTGACGAATCAGGTGGTGGTGCAGTCCAGCCACCGCCAGCAATGCGGGAATCGGAGCCTTGCGTTCGTTTACGCCGCGGTCTGATAGGATGATCAGGTTGTGCCCCTCGCGAATAGCGCGGTCGGCGCTGTCAAATAGCGCGCCCAACGCGGCGTCCAATCCTTCACCAGTTACGTGCGTTACGTCGGTGGCGGGCGTGCGGAAAGCACGCGGCTTGTCCGCGTGGCCGGGCAATACGGCTTCTGCCAGACCCGGCTTGCGGAGGTCTGGTCTATAGAAGATCGGCATCGTGATCGCCTTGAAGCCTTCGAGCTTCACCTCGCGAATGCGCTGCAAGTCTTCGTTCCCGATAATCGGGCTCTCCAAGCGGATCATCCGGCAGTGGTCCGGTCCGGGGTTGATGATGTCCCCATTGGAACCAATGAACGTCACGCTTGCGGTGATCAGTTCCTCGCGGATCGGGTCGATCGCGGGGTTCGTTACCTGTGCGAACAGCTGCTTGAAATAGTTATAGAGCAGTTGAGGCCTCTTTGAAAACACGGCCAGAGGCGTATCGTTGCCCATCGAGCCCAGAGGCTGGGCGCCGCTCTCTGCGCTCGGGCCCAGGATGAAGCGCTTGTCTTCAAAGGTATAACCGAAAGCGCGCTGCGAAGGCACGAGCTTCTCTTGTGGCGTGTGCTGCAGCTCCTGCGCTTCTGGCAGGCTGTCAAAATGCACGCGACGCTCTTCCAGCCACTTCCTGTAAGGCTGTGCGTTGGCTACCTTCTCCTTGATCTCCTCGTCAGGCACGATCCGACCTTCCTTGGTGTCTACCAGGAACATGCGACCCGGCTGCAGGCGACCCTTCTGAATCACGGTCGACGGATCGACCGGCAGAACGCCTACCTCGGAGGCCATGATCACAAGATCGTCGCTCGTTACATAGTAGCGGCTTGGGCGCAGACCGTTGCGGTCCAGCACTGCACCGATGCTTACGCCGTCGGAAAACGCGATCGAGGCCGGCCCGTCCCACGGCTCCATCATGCAGGCATGGTATTCATAGAAGGCCTTCTTCGCATCGGACATGTGCTCGTGGCGCTCCCACGGCTCCGGGATCATCATCATGATCGCATGCGGTAGTGGGCGGCCGCTTAGCACGAGGAACTCCAGACAGTTGTCGAACATCGCACTGTCGGAACCGTCTTCCCGGATGATTGGCAGGATCTTCTCGAAATCCTTCCCAAGGGCGCCTTCACCAATCTGGCGTTGCCGGGCATGCATCCAGTTGGCGTTGCCGCGCATGGTGTTGATCTCGCCATTGTGGCACATGTAGCGGAATGGCTGTCCGCGAGGCCAGCTGGGGAAGGTGTTTGTCGAAAACCGGCTGTGCACCAGCGCCATTGCGGACGTCATGTCCGGGTGGTGCAGGTCGGGGTAGTAGTACGACAACTGCTCGGTCGTAAGCATTCCCTTGTAAACCAAGGTGCGTGCGGAAAGAGTGGCTGTGTAGAACTGGTCGCCTCCGTCAATTCCCATATAGCGGATGTCGTTGGCGGCGCGCCGGCGGATTACGTAAAGCTTACGCTCAAAGTCCAAGGCGTCCTTGATCTCGGGAGACCGACCGATGAAAAGCTGCCGCATGCGTGGCTCACAAGCCTTCGACGCCGCGCCGAGCGTATCGCTGCGCACAGGCACGTCGCGCCAACCAAGAACGGTCTGACCTTCTTCACGCACGATCCGTTCATAGATGCGCACGCAGTTGTTCAGCTCACTCTCGTCCGCAGGCAGATATACTTGACCCACCGCATACTGTCCCTCCTCGGGAAGATCGATCCCACACTCAGGCGCAACAGCCTTGAAGAACTGATGCGGCAGCTGAATGAAGATTCCAGCCCCATCACCGGTGTTCGGGTCACAACCACAGCCGCCGCGATGGTCCATGTTGATGACCATCTCCAATGCATTCGCTATGATCGAGTGCGATTTCTTCCCCTTCAGGTGACAGAGAAAGCCGACCCCGCAGTTATCATGTTCGTGACGCGGATCGTAGAGTCCTTGTGCCGCGGGCAGGCCGCGGGGCATTGGTTGATCAGTGCGCATGGTGCTCCTTGTAGAAATTGTTACCCCTTCTCGGTTAGGCCTTTGCAGGCAACGGCCAGCTCAGGGATCCTGCTGCCGCTCATCGGGTCCCCCGCACTGTTGCACTGCGCGAGTTGTTCCAGTTTTTCACCTTGGCAGATCTTTCTCCGACCATGCAAGATACTTTTTTTAAGATTCTTCACTCTCTAAAATCTTCAAAAAGTCTCTCTTTTGGCCGCTCTTATGGGAGAAGCGCTATCGCCGGGATATTCCTCGGCTTGTTACCTCCTTTCAGTGAAGGACTAGTTACATTTTATGCCAGCTGAGGGTGAAAAATCATTCCTTCATGGCATTCGAATCTAAACCCCAATCACCTTCTTGTCTCTTCAAACGCTCCTCTTTGTTTTCTTGTTAATTTTAAGACGACTCAAAAATTAACAATTGCCAAAGTAAGGTTTGGCGTCTTTAGAGCAGGGATCGTGAGTTTGTTCGATTGGAAGTGTATCCGTGTGAAGACGATGGCTGTCATTGCAGCGTCGGCGGCGTCTGCCTCTGCGCAGGAAGAAACTCCTGTTGCAGGGTTTGTAGAGCTGCCAGCCATGCATGTGGTGGCGACACGACCGGCCAATGAATACCCTGCCGCATCGTTCACAGGCGTAACGACTGCCCTGCGTTACCAGCCTTTCGTCGACCTGCAGTCGCGCGGCTTTTCCGAGGCGCAGAGCGATGTAACGGTAAGGGGGGGCGTTTTCGAGAATACGGGATTCCGTGTCGGCGCGGTCAATCTCCTTGACCCGCAAACGGGACACTATTTCGCGGAGCTACCCATTGATCCGGCAATGCTTGACTATCCGGCGTTGCTTGTTGGGCCAGACAATGCGTTACAAGGTTTTAACTCAACAGTCGCGACAGTCCGATATGATTGGACGCCGGTTCGATCCGGAGGAATCATTGAGGCAGGCGTAGGCTCGAATAACCTGAATTTCCAGCGATTGCTGGTCGGTGAGCAAATCACGCAGAACCTGAGCATTCAGGCAGCGACTGCTCGCAGCGAGGGGGACGGCACTGTAGAGAATGGCGATCACAAGTTTACACGCCATGGCCTACGCCTGCAGTACGCCTCGCAAGGGCAGACCGACCTTTATCTTGGCTACCAGGATAAGTTTCATGGTTGGCCGGGCATGTACACGGGGTCGGCCGCGATGCAGGAGACTGATGATTACCAGACGCTTCTGGTTGTAATCAACCATCAGCAGGATTACTCGGCAGGATGGTGGAGCGCTGGCGCTTATTATCGCAAGCTGGACGACGATTATGAACTCGATCGCGACAGACCCGGCTTTTTTCGCCCCTACGAACATAAAACGGAGGCTTACGGCGTGGCTGCCGAAGGCCGCCATGATCTGTCCGCGAGCCTGGGGGTGAATTGGCGTGCCGAGGCCATTGGTGACGAGATCGAATCCACCGACCTTACCCATGCTGGTTTCATGAGCCGAAGCTACGCGAAGGCGACAGTGCTGCCCGAGTGGCGCACACAAGTGGCTGACGGTGAACTGAGGGCCCGGCTTGGGGCGTCCGTGGATTATTCAAACCGCGATAACGACGACATTTCCCCAATTGCGGGACTGGAGTTTGAAAGACAAACTTCTGAAGATTCCTCCCAGCGATACTTCATCACGTATGCGCGCACCACCCAGGTTGCGGGTTATACCGCGCTCGGCTCCAATCCCGGCCCCGGCGCATTCGCAGGTAACCCGGATCTGGTGCGCGAGGTCGCCAATACCTACGAGACGGGTGCTCACCTGCGGAAGGGCGCCGCGCAGTTATACGCAGCAGCCTTTTTCCGGCAGGATCATAATCTTGTGGACTGGACGTTCGATAGTCAGGCTGCCCAGACGCTGCGCCAGGCTAATGCAGTCGACCTGGAGACCTGGGGCTTCGAATCCTATGCGGCCTATTCTGCTGGCAAGGCCCGAGTTACCCTTGGATACGCTTACCTGCACAAGAACAGCGACTATGAGATCGACGGCGTCGACGCCAGTTTCTACGCCCTCAATTTCCCTGAGCATCGGGCGACATTCTCCCTACAGTGGTTCTTCCTGCCCCAACTTGAGCTCACTGTGGATGCGGAGGCGCGGCGCCAGGAAAAGAACGTCCGCCGTACAAGCGACAACGAGGCCCTGATTGTTGCTGGCGGAATAACCTGGCGCCCGGTGCGGGTGGAGGGGCTGGCGCTAGCCCTTCTTGGCGATAATCTGACCAATAGCGACTACCAGGAATTTCCTGGCGCGCCCGCTGATGGCAGACAGATCGCTTTCCGGGTAAGTTACTCTTGGTAACTTGCCCGGCGCCCGCGCCATTCCGTCAGGGCGACCGCGAGCAACATGATGCCGCCGCCAACTGCGAGCCGTTTCATATCTGCAGTCTCGTTGAAGATCGTAAGCGCCACGAGGATCGCCAGCGGGATTTTCAGGTTGTTGAAGACTGCCAGCGTCCCCGCGTTTACCCGGGTTGCGCCCAGGTTCCACCAGAAGAAGCTTAGCCCGCTGGCAAGCATTCCCATGTAGGCAAGTACCCCCCATTGCCGAAGCGTAATCTGTGGCAGTTCTCTCCAGCCATCCGAGACAAGGGTGGCGAGCCCGGTCACTACCAGCGCTCCGGCATAGGCAACCGCATACACGTGCACGGGCTTGCCCTTGATCATCGGGCAAAGCCTACGGAACGCACACTGACCAAATGCGAAGACCACGTTCGAGACCTGAACCAGCAGAAAGCCACTAAGGGCGATTTGCAGATTCTGCTTCTGATACTGAATCACCCCAGCCCCCAGCACCGCCAGGAGGCCCATGCTGAAGTAGACGATGTCTACTCTGCGTCGCCAGGCGCTCTCGATCAACAGAACATAGATCGGGGTGAAGATTGTCATCAGCGCCACTTCCCATCCGGAGAGAAACCGGTATGAGAAATTCAGAGCGCTGTACATGACCCCGTACTGGACGGCGCCTAGCAGACCCACCAGGAAGAACACGCGGCTGCTTGCGGCATCTCGCCGAAGGAAGGGTAGAAATACGGGCAAAGCCAGCGCCATTCGCAGAAAAGCCGTCAGGTTAGGGTCGAGTTGTGCAAGACTTCCCTTGAACATTCCAAACGAGAAGCCCCAAATGACCGACACCAGCAAGAGCAACGTCACACCGTGAAGCTTGTGCTGTGGAAAGCCGACGCGCAAGCGGGTAAAAGCAAATTCCTTCAGCTCCGGATTTACCGGGAGGTGGGATGTCAAAGGTCTGGCGAGACCACGAATTCACCCTGATGGCAGCGCCGTACAGCATCGAGGAACTCTTTCGGTGTGCCTTTCACGATATAGCCGTTTGCGCCGACGTTTCGCGCCAAGCGCACGTAATGATGTTCCTTGTGGCCCGACAGGATCAGGATGCGCGTCTGCGGCAGCCGGCGCCTGATCTCCCTCGCCAGATCAATACCGCTCATGTTGGGTAGAACAAGGTCCGACACTACAACATCCGGCTGCGCCCGTTCGAGATTGTCCAATGCCTCCTCGCCGGAGGCGGCAGTCCCGCAGCATTCAATGTCTCTCTGAAAGCCGACAAACGTCACAAGCAGGTCCCGGAATCCTTCATGATCCTCGACGATATAAATCCGGATATTTGCGCCGTTTTGTTCTGTCTGCCCTGCCATTGCGTCATCCCGCTGATGGAATCTCGCCAGCTTGCATGATCTTGTTGGGAATTCGCGCCGTAAGCAAGGAGCCTTTGCCGGGAGCAGTCTCAATTTGGAGGCGCCCTCCAAACAGTCGCAAACGCTCGCGCAGGTTGAAGAGTCCAAAGCTATAGCCGTCTCGCGCCCGGGCCTCCGCCTTTTCGATGTCGAAGCCCCTTCCCAGATCGCTAACCTGTACCGTGATCACGTTACCTTCATCTTCATGGAGTTCCAGCTCTGCTGCAAGCGTCCCGGAATGCTTTACCACATTGAAGAGAAGCTCCCTGATTGTCTGGAAGAGGACAACGCGCAGATGCGGTTCCTTCACCTGAATTTCCTTCGCTGCCAGAAGGCGCACATCGAGCCCATGGAGCTCTTTCATTTGTCGCAGTATCCATCGTGCAGCGTCCACGAGACCTTCCCGCTCTAGAACCGGAGGGCTGATCTCCACCGTTATGCGCCGCGTTGTCTCAATCGCCTTCTTCAACCATTGCTCTGCGCCGTTCAGTTGATTCAGGCCCTGCTCGGTCTTTCCTGCATCCAGGCAGTCACGCATAAAGCTCAGTTGCATTTGCACGCCATGAAGAAGTTGTTGGGTGTCATCATGGAGCACCTGGGCAATACGCCTCCGCTCCAGTTGCTCGGCCATGGTGAGACGTGCTGACAGTTCTCTTAACTGGCTGGTGACTTCGGCGATCCGCTCTTCCAGGGATTCATTGATCTTGTGCACTTCTTCGCGCGCCTTAATGAGATCGTCCACGTCTGTGACAACTCCTACCCAATGCCCAAGCTTTCCATCCGCATCGCGGACCGGGCGCGCGCGGAGCAAAGCCCAGGCGTAGTTGCCGCGCTGGCTTCGCAACCGGTATTGTACAACCCACTCTTTTTCGGCGGCGCAGGCTTCAAGCCAGCTGGCTTGAACGCGTGCCCGGTCCTCAGGGTGCATTAGTTCAATCCATTGAACCTCCGCAGCTTGAGACGCCTCTACGCCCGTGAGCGCTTCGTGCTGATAGCCAATGAAATCCACATTGCCATTAGCTGTGAACGTGAAAACCGACCCGGGCACGGCGCAGGCGATCTGCCGTAAGCGCTCCTCGCAGACGCTTAACATATCTTCGGTCTCCCGGCGGGCCGAAACATCGATCAGGAACTCCACAGCCTGTTCCGGGTTGATGCGTCTCGCTGTGGACAGACCCCACCAGTGCGAGCCGTCCTTTCGAAAGTATTCCCGTTCGTGCGGTTTCGCCAGTCCAGTACTCCACACTTCTTCAATCGCGCGCTCTGCAATCGCGTGGTGCTCCGCCGGTGTCAGCAGATCCCACCGCATGCCCTTCAGGTCCTCGGCAGTAAAGCCCGTTAGCCGCAGAAAAGCCTGATTCGCCTCCTGAATGCAGCCATGATTGTCCCAGAAGATAACGCCCACAGTATCAATGCTCAGCGTTCTTCTAAGCAGCAAATGCTCGTTAACCGAGAGCGACCCCTCCGCAGATCGGCCTGGCTGATCGAATGACGTTCCAGAGTCCAAACCAGCTGATAATATAGCATAATGACGGCCACTGGCCTAACGTGACGGTCTCTTCAACTTGGCCTTGCACTTGAATCGCGACTCCTTTCGGATTACGACCACAAACCTACGGACTCATCACAACCTTACCCCAAGCATGAAAGTTGTTTTCTTGTCTCTCCTTGTTTCGGCTTTCGCATGGACTGCTCATGGCGCAGTTGCCGAGGACGAAGAGGGGGCGATCCCCCTCATTGCCGTAAATCAGGTTGGCTACCAATCCAGTTTCCCCAAGCGATTCACCGCCCCCGGCGCCCCGGATGGCGCAAGCTTTCAGATCACGCGCGCCGGGGACTCCCGGATACTCTTTGAAGGCGCCATCAAGGATGCAGTTGGAGACTTCAGTGACTTTTCTCCGGTTGACGAAGGAACGTCCTATGTAGTCCGCATTCCCTCGATGAACGAAGTATCCTTCCCTTTCGAGGTGAGCCAGAATCTGTATCAGGAGGCTTTCTGGCAGAGCGCTCTGGACTTCATGATCGACTGCCGAAGCATCGTAGGCACACATCCAAGCGCCTACGGCGGTAGTCCATGGCGCGACGGTGTTTACTATTCCTACGAAGTTCCATCGCTGCTGTGGCTATACGCCGCAGATCAGGGTTTCTGGGAGCGCGCTCCACGGCAGATCGATTGGCATGCGGAGAGGGCGCGCATTCTGGATCCTGCCTTCAACTATGATCCCAAGAACAAGCATAGTGAGGGCGCGCTGGAGGCCGCGAGGCGGTATTTTCTCGAAGTCCCGCCTCCTGCCGATGAAGCGCCAGACATTATCAAGCTGGTACACTGGGGTTTGGGCTTCTACCTCATGAAGCCAGAAACCCATGATCCATCCCATGATTATCTGCTCAACCAGGTCCACTCGCAGGTTGTGGAGCAGTTCGCCTTCCTCGTCTATCATTGGGATCAGCTGGCGTTGGATCGTTGGCTTCCCGCGGCTTTCCATGCCCAATGCCTGGACTTCGTGCGGGAACATTGGGAAAGCTCCGGATGCTTCGAGATCGATCCCCTGTGGCATCCGCGCACGTACTCTCACCCCCAGGTGTTTGATGGCCAGGTTCAGCTACATGTCGACCTGCACCCTTACAAGGGCCGCCACGCACCGGGGCACTCCATCCTGCCGAACCTTTTCATGTACCTGAGCCTGCGAGACAGCGACCCCGAACTTGCCCAACGGCACCTCCAGGCAGCGCAGCAGCAGACCAGCTTTATCATTGAGAAGCTGGATTGGGACGATCCGCGCACCACGAAAGGTCATCGCGGAAGCGAGTTTCAAACGATGCTCAGTATGGGCTGGTTTCTTCGTCACCTTCCGGAGCACGCGCCTCCTGGATTGCAAAAGAAGATCCATGATTGGGCGAAAGTGGCGATAAGCAGGTCCAACAATATGTGGGACTTTCGCCGGTATGATCTCCAGGACCACTGGACCATACCCTCGATGAACGAGACGGGCAACCTGGCGGCCTTTCCTGCGGCCGCCCTGTCTGTCGCCTCTGTGATCGATGATCCTGCCCTTGCTGAGCGGCTTAAGGTTCTGGCGGTGGCTCATGTTGACAATCTCTGGGGCCGTAACCCAAAGCGCGCCGCAGCCTGCGGTTATCCCGAGCAAGGTTACCCAATGGTCGAGCGGGGCTGGCCAAAGCATTTTCCCAATGACCGGACGGCTCGCCTGGAGACATGCCGCGGGGGGCTCGATGCATCCCCGGGCACTGAAATGTATCCTGATAATCCGCTCGGGGCCTACCGTCATCCCGAGGGATGGATCAATTGGAATGCCTCTTGGAACGTTGGATTGGCTGCCCTGGAGTTACTGGTCGAGGGAGGCGAATGAGGATTCGCTGCGGCGCCTCACCCTGCCTCCAGTTCTTCCCTTGTACCCTAGGGCTGCTTTACTCCTCGGCTTGAGTTCTCGCGTAAGCGGGTCTACTAGAACAGAATCTGCATTCGTGCAGATGGATTGAACAAGTGCTTAACTATGAGACGACTTACCCTGACTGTCGTTGCCGTCTGTGTTGCCCTGAACTCATTCGGCGCGATCGCCGTTGATGAAGGAGGGGAAATTCCTCTCATTGCTCTGAGCCAAGTCGGCTATAACACAAGCGCTCCAAAACGCTTTACTGCTCCAGGGGTTGAAGACGGAGCGGTTTTCCAGATCACCCGGGAAGGCGATACGGAGGTTCTCTTCGAAGCGAAAATTGCGAAACAGATTGGTGATTTTTCCACATTTCGCCCGCCTGATTCATTGGACTCTTATGTTGTCCGCATTCCTTCGAAAGCGGAAACGTCCTTTCCGTTCGCTATTCGCCAGAATTTGTATCAGGAGCAGTTCTGGCAGAGCGCGTTGAACTTCATGATCGACTGTCGCAGTGTCGTCGGCACGCATCCAAGCGCATTCGGCGGAGCCCCATGGCGGGACGGAACTTACTATTCCTACGAAGTCCCATCCTTGTTATGGCTCTATGCCCAGGATCCAGCCTTTTGGGAAAGGGCGCCCCGGCAGATCAATTGGCGCTCAGACAAGGCGCGGGTGCTCTCGCCAAAGTTCGTATACGATGACCAGAACCCGCAAAGCGGCGGGGTCATGGAGGCGGTGCATCGTTACTTCAGCGAACTTGAGCCCCCCAGGGATAATGCCCCGGATATCATCAAACTCGTTCACTGGGGCCTCGGCTTCTACCTCATGAAGCCGAGCACCCAGGATTGGTCCAACGACCCGCTGCCAAAACAGATTCATTCACAGACTGTTGAGCAGTTTGCCCACCTTATCTATCACTGGGACCGGCTGAAACTGGATCGCTGGCTACCACAGTCATTCTACGAAGCTTGTCTCGCCTTCGCGAAACAACATTGGGAAAGCTCTGGATGCTTTGAGGTCAACCCCATGTGGGATCCCAAGACTTACTCCAAGCCTATGCTCAAGGATGGGAAGCTTGTGCTCGATCCCGGCCTGCACCCTTACAAGGGCAGGCACGCACCGGGGCATTCCATCCTGCCGAATCTCTTCATGTACCTGACGCTGCGCGATGCGGATCCCGTCACTGCTGGTCGGCACCTGGAGGCGGCCCGGTGGCAGACGCGATACATCATGAACAACCTGGACTGGAACGATCCGCGGACGACCAAGGGGCATCGTGGCAGCGAGTTTCAGACGATGCTCAACCTGGCGTGGTTCCTTCGCAATGTGCCCTCGCAGGCGCCAGACGGGCTAAAGGAAAAGATCCGCCAATGGGGCGAGGTTGTCGTAAAGCGGTCAGACAATATGTGGGACTTCCGCCGTTATGATCCAAACGGCAGCTGGACAGTCCCCGAGATGAACGAGCCGGGGAACCTGGCGGGATTCCCTGCTGCAGCGATCGCGGCGGCTGCTGTGATCGATGATGCGAAGCTCGCAAATCGGCTCCGTGAACTCGCGTGGTCACATGCTGATAATCTCTGGGGGCGCAATCCCAAGCGGGCAGCCGCCTCGGCCCGACCGGAGCGAGGCTACCCGCTGGTTGAGCGTGGTTGGCCAAAACGCCACCCCGACGGCAAGTGCGCGCGGCTGGAGCTATGCCGGGGCGGCATTGACGCTTCCCCCGGCAATGAGATGTACCCGGATAATCCCAACGGCGAGTATCGCTGGGTGGAAGGATGGGTAAACTGGAACGCTGCATGGAACGTTGGCCTTGCAATGTTACAGCGGGCGGACGCCGTGATTGCGCCTCCGACCCCCAAGAAGGCTGCCTCGGTAAAGTGATCTGTTCGAACTGGCAAAAGAATCGCTACCAGTCGAGCTGTGCACACTTGCAGCCATGGAAATTAGCGATTTTAGGGCGTTGTTCTTTGACCAGCTGCGCGACCTTTACAGCGTAGAGCTACAACTGGAGGAATCCATCCCGGAGCTTACGGAGTCTGCTGTCTCTGACACGCTCCGCGCGCGTCTGGGCAACCATCTTGAGGAAACGAAAAAGCAAAGGGAGCGGTTGGAGCGGATCTTCAACGAGCACGAAGAGGATTTCAACAACGATCAGTCCAAGGCCATGAAAGGCCTGATCAAGGGCGGTGATCAGCACATCGAAATGGCGCGCCTTCCCTTGATCCGTGACTCCATCATTATCGCGCACTGTCTGCGCATCGAGCATTATGAGATAGCGGGTTATACGGTCTTGGTTACCTTGGCCAACGAGCTTGGCCTGACCGATGAAGAGGACATACTTCGCCAGTCCATGGAAGAAGAACAGGAGATGTCAGCCGATCTTCATGACTATCTTGTCAACAAGCTGCTGCCACAGCGTGACCGTGCTGGGTGAGCCTTGGAGGTTGCATCCGCTGATCTTAGGGATTACCGGTCGTTTATGACCCCGCGCTTGCTCCTATCACTCCTCGCGATCCATCTCGTGCTGCCAACTCTTTGCCAGGCAGCCATTCCCATGTTCGCCAAATATTGGGAACAGGAATGGTATGTATGGTTCCCCTCCTCTGGCGAACTGTCGTCCCTGCCACCGGAGGTGAAAGTTCTGCCGGGCGGTCAGGTCCATATTCTGGATATTCCCGATACCGACGAGGAGAAGGAGTTCGGCTACATCGCAACGCGGGACAGCTACCGTAACTACCGGCTGAGTCTCGACTATAGGTGGGAAAGCAAGAAGTTCGCCCCCCGCAAGGAAGCAAAGCGCGATAGCGGGATTCTTTACCATGTCTATGGCAAGGACGCCGTTTGGCCTTCTTCGATGGAATACCAGATCCAGGAGACAGACACGGGCGACTACCACCTGTTGTGGATGAAAGAGCGGCCATACATGAATATTCGTGTGGCGGCAGACAAGGACGCCCAGACAGATCGCCATGTGTTCCAAAAGGACGGTGAGCTTGCCGAGTTTGTCTCGGGCAGCGTGCAGCGATCGGAGATGGTTGAGACGGATGGCTGGAACAAGGTGGAGCTCATCGTGCGCGGGCAGAGCAGCGAGCACTACCTCAATGGCGTTTTGGTGAATTCGGCTGAGGCTTTCTTCACCCATGAGTGCGCCCCTCTCGATCAGGGCAGGATCGGGTTGCAGGTTGAAGGCGCGGAGATCCGTTATCGCAACGTCGAGATTACGCCTCTGACGTGGCCAGCGGAACACGAACCCTTCAATGTGCTGGTGTTCTCCAGGACGACTGCTTTCCGTCATGCATCCATTCCTGACGGCATTGCCGCCATCTGGCGGCTCGGCGAAAGGTTCAAGTTCAGCGTCGACGCAACCGAAGACCCCAATGCCTTTACCGATGAGAACCTGGCCAAATACAAAGTAGTGATCTTTCTGAGCACCACGGGAGACGTTCTGAATGACGAACAGCAGGCGGCGTTTGAGCGTTTCATCCAGAGCGGCAAGGGCTTTGTCGGCATACACGCGGCAAGCGACACCGAGTATGACTGGCCGTGGTATGAACAACTCGTAGGCGCCTATTTCATGAGCCACCCCAGTCATCAAACTGCGCGGGTATATCTGCTCGACGACGATGAAACATCCACCGCGCACCTGCCGCATTCGTGGGTGAGATTCGATGAGTGGTATGATTTCCGAAAAGCGCCGAGATCCAGCATCCAGTTGCTGCTCGCTGTTGACGAATCAAGCTATCAGGGCGGCAAGATGGGTGAGATGCACCCCATGAGCTGGCAACATGAGTTTGACGGAGGCCGCGCCTGGTACACTGCGCTCGGCCACACCAGCGAGAGCTTCTTCGAGCCTCATTTTCTCATGCACATCCTCGGCGGCATCCAATACGCCGCCGGCCTCCCGAACGCCCTGCGGTAGACGTATCGGCGCACAGATCCACTACATGGAAGGAGGGGGACGATAGACGAGAATGGGCGAGGGGAGAGGACTGGAATTCTGCCACGCAGAGCGGGATAGACGGCGCCTGAGAGTGGAATACCGGAACGATGGGAAAGCAGTCTCGGAGAGGCGTGTTATACCAGCCTGGGTCGCAGTCCCAGGACTAACGTCCACCCCATCCCTCGCGCGAGGAACACCGAACGGGATCCGAGGGCGGATGAGGGGACGCTCTTTCTGGATGGCTTTGAGAAGGAGCCAGAGGAGCTGATGCTCCGCTTTGGAGCCCATCAGACGGTTGACCGCTGCTTTCAAGGTGGCGTGAAATGGGGGTGGTGGATCGCATCTTCAAGGAGCTGGCCGAGAAGTCGGCGCATCGGCGCATTCCGGATTCTCTTCACTCCCATCATTCTCAAGCGCCGTCGCCTGATCCCGCTTTGGGGGGCGCCATTCCATTCTTTTCCAACACCCGGTCCACTTCACCCCGGCCCACGATCCGGCAAGCTACTCATACACCAGCCAGGCGGTGGCGGTCATATCGCGATCCGCGACCGTCCTCAGCCAGTAGGCGGAGTAGGCTTCTGGAAACTCATGGACAAGTACCTGGCCCGGCTTGACCTCAAAGGTGCGATAGGGGACCCAGGTCCCTTCGCCGGTGAGGTCAACCTCTACGGTGATGTTTGCCGGCGTCTCCAGGTTGTGAGACAGGGTTAGGGTTTTCTTGTCGTATGCGGTCATAAGGTAGGGGAGGCTGGGCTCGCCCTTTTTGACCTCACTGTTTTTCCATGTGCCGCCTTCTCCTCTCGGCTTGCCCATGCGCCAGACATCGTCGATGGCGCCTGCCCATACGGCGGCCTGCCCATCTGCGGAGCGGATTACATGCGGGTTGTCGCCGGGCAACTTGCTGCTCATTCCGCTGATGATGAAGAGTCCGCGGTAGGAACAGAAATCGTGGATGCGCAGGTTGTGAGTGGCTACAGGACGCACCTTTGCAAACCCTCCAGCGTTGCGGGCCGGTAGCTCGTAGAACGTGCCGTGGGCGTTAAACAGATCGCGTTCTGTGGCCACTTCCCGCGCGACGCGAGAAGCCCCAAGCGCTCCCTCCCTGTCAAATGCTGCGTGACCGCGTGGCAGTCGCCAACGGTTGTCATACTGGTCCACGAAGATCACGGAAGCCTCATCAAGCTCCAGCACTCTCACGGGTATTTTGGCAGCTTCCTTGGCTGCTTCCAGGGCGTTAGCCTCGTCGATCCGGTTCAGCTTCAGGTTTCCATCCAGCTCATAGTATCCCACGTCCACCGGATATTCGTCTGGGCCTGCTCGCATGGCTGCGAGTGACATTGTGCGTTTATCGCCATCAAGGGCCCGCACAACGCCCCCTGTCGTCCATCGCTCCTCTGCTCCGGCGATCCCATTAAGGATCGGGTCATTCTGCGTGGAGCGTCTGTCCTCATTGGAAAGATGGAACCATGCAGTCGCGTCCTTTAGATCCGTTTCCGGGACCAGACGCATCCACTCTGTTTTTTCTGGTAGCTCGATCCACTTGTAACCAGTAGCTGGCACTTTGATCTTGCCTGCAGGTTCCCACTTTCCATTGCCCTTGCGGTCCACCTCCAGTCGGATGGTGGCGGCGTTTTCACCCGAGTGCGTCACGTGGAGAACTCCACGATCAAACCCGGCGATGAGGAATGGGTCCGAGGCTGCGCCGGCGGCGACATTGTCCCGCACCCAAACACCCCCGCGACCTATTGCGGGACCCAGCGCGTCCAGCAGGTTTGGTTTTACAAACCAAAGGTTGGACTGCGATTGCGGAGCGGCGATTTCTCCCTTGGCCTTTCGGGTGTTCAGGAACTCCCTGCGGGCGGTATCATCCGTCCCAAAGACGATACGGTCTCCCCACCGGGCAAAATCCCCGATTACCTTCAAATAGTTTGAACGGGGACGAATGCCTCGGGCCTTGCCCACCGAGAAGGACTTCGGAAACCGCCAGAACGCCCCGTGCATGGTCATCAGCAGGTCTGGCTCATCCTTCCCGATTTCACGGATGCGGGGCCATTCGGTGTTCCAGCCATGTGCGCCATCATAGGAGTGGCTGCTCTTGGGCAGGCGGTAAGTGTGCCATTGACCGTCTTGACGCATCATCAGGATGAGAGACCGGTAGTCCCAGCCTATCGACCAAATCGGGTCGGTTTCCGGCGCGCTGGATCCGAAGATGCCTTCGGGGCCGGTAACCTCCGTAAACTGATTGCGCCTCACGACTTTCCAGTCCTGTCCGTCCCACTCCGCCAATACGCCAGATTCGTGGGTTGGATCGTTCCATGCATTGCGATTCGGTTCGCCGTTATTGGCATAGACCAGAACTCCCTGGCCAGAATAAAACCCTTTGCCGTGATAGCCGGGCAGAATGTTTTGCTCCGCAGTGATAAAGTTGCCGTCGGGATATAACTCGACCACCTCCAACGTGTGAACGTCCACCTCATAGAACCCTTCTTCCATGGTGGCCGTATAAACCTTGTTCGCAGGATCCGTGAGATGCCGTGCAGTCCCGGTTGGACGTCCGGGCATCTTCTCTGGCGGGATCACCCGCACATGGCCATTCTTGTCGATTGCGTAGAAGCCGATAAAGAGCTGCTCCGATTCCCGGTGAATCATCCGGTTGGCAGGCGTTCCGCCAACGCTCTCGGGTCTGACAAACTGTTCCAGATCTTCGGTTATCTGATATAGCTTGTCGGTCGACCCCAACGGTTTGTGCGGCGCGTAGGTGACAACCCAGAGGCTGCCAGCCCATGGCGCGACCGCCCCCGTTCCACATTCATCTTCCTGGTTAAACATCGCCAGGCTCGGGTAGATGCCGGAAAGAGAGGGGGGCTCTTCAGCTATTACGGCGCAGGATAGTAGTGACGCCAACAGGAACGAGTAGGGGCGCAAACGCATGGAGATAGTCGTTGGGGTTGAAAACTGTCGGGGTGACTGAAAACGGATTAAGCTCCGTCTGCACAAACATATCAAGCTACGTAGGCATGCAGATTCTCGTCTAGACGGAGGCGATACAACGTTCTCCGGTTTTCATGTGCGAGTAAGTGTTTTTCACGCACGCAGGGCAGAGCCTTCTGCGTTAACTGAGGGACAATGGTCTGCTCGATACTCTGTCGGCGAGACTCCCATCCTCCGGCGGAACCAGTTCGAGAATTGCGAGAGCGATTGGAATCCGAGGTCGTAAGCGATTGTCTTGATCGGAATATCTCTTAGTTCCAGCGATGTGCGAGCTGCCTCCAGTTTGTAATGCAGGTAGTGCTCGTGGGGCGTCATACCTACAATATCCTGGTAGGCAGTGCGCAGGCTGCTGCGGCTAAGGCCAGCAAATTGGGCGGCTTCAATCTCATCGAAAGGGCGCCCATCGGAGATCAAGCTGCGTATATAGTCGCCTACTTTGAGGATTTCTGGCCGCACCTGTGGAACTTCTGTCAGTGACACGCCTTCCGACGTAACTGCCTCGAGCCAGGCCAGCAGCCAGTCACAGAATGCGCCCTCTATTTTCATATAGCTCCCCAGGTCAATGTTGGCGCCTGCCAACGCGGTGGGCCCAGTCCGTTCATTGGCTGGCAACGTTGTAACAAAACGCCGGGCTTGGGCTTCCAGATTCGGATACTTCTCGCCCTCAAAGACCAGCTGCAGGTTCTGGGGCAGCAACGATCGTCCAAACGCCCATTCGCAATAGAAATGTACTGAGATGATCTGGGCGCCCGGGGTGAAATACTGATCAAACTTGTCTCCGGGGCATACCCATTGCCCGGCATGTGCCTCCAGATAACCGTCTTCGCTACGTACCGTTGCTTCACCTTCAAGTATCCGCCATGCGACGCTCCGGGCTGGATTAGCCGATATCCATCTTGAGGGTGGCTCCCCCTCATAAACCCACACCAACTCCCGCCGCACATGCCTGTGCCACGATGGAAATCGTGTTTGCAATGGGTGAATCATCGGCAGGACCCTATCAAACAACCACCCTTGTCTTTTTCAAGTTTGTCGGGGGTGAAAACTGCTCAATGACGAGCGCACGAGAGATGCGCGTCTTTCTGCCTGCGGTGCAACTGCACTTGGATCTCCTAACTATAAAATCATTAAGGGGGAGCGATGATTACCGATAATGCGATTGTCATTTAATGACATTGGCCCCCACTGCAGTGCCCCCGGAGAGCGCCGATGATCTCACGAACCAGACATTTAAGGTCCTATCCCCCGCTATTGGCTTTTCTCTGCATTCTCTCGGCGTTTGCTTCTCCTGCAGCCGCCCAGACAGAAGATCTGGAGCGGCTAAGGGAGGAATTGGCTGCAATTCGTGAGCAAAATGCGGCGCTCCAGGAGTTGGTGGCTCAACAGGCTTTGCTAATGCAGCAGCTCGAGGAGAAGATTAGCGAAGTCGAGCGGCATAACCATGCTCAGGACGAAGGGATTGCGCAGATCGAGACTCAGGTGTTGGAGAGCCAGCAACCGGTTTTGCGGCTGCGTCCCGCTCAGATGGAGAATATTGTGTTCTCGGGAGAGGGCGCTGTGGCTTACTTCGACCATGGCCATGAGGGGCGCTTCACAAATCATGAGTTCAGGGTCGACACCGCCAACCTCTATCTCGACGCAAAGCTGCAGGAGGACATCTACGGGTTCTTCGAGATGTTCCTGTTCACGCGCGAGGGAAGCAACGAGGATATGCACATTGGAGAAGTCTACGTGGACCTCGAGGACGTATCCCGACTCTGGGGCGGCCCAAGGGGGCTAATGACTCTGCGCATCGGGCGCTTCGACCTGCCATTTGGCGAGGAGTATCTCTATCGGGATCCCTTGGCCAATCCCCTCATCTCCCACTCGCTGGCCGACTTCTGGGGTATCGATGAGGGCATTGAGATCTATGGTGGTCTCAACAAATTTACCTACGTGCTGGCTGTGCAGAACGGCGGCCATCCCACGCTTCGTGACCATACCAGTGACAAGTCGATCATCCTGCGCCTGGGATATTCGCTCACGGACAATGTTCACGCAAGCGTCAGCGCCATGCGCACAGGCGATATCTCAACCCAAGGAGATGAGCTCTCCGAGATGTGGTTCGGAAACGGCTTTTTCAGAACGATCGGCGACCCAGCGTCTACATCGCTCTTCAATGTGGACATTGCTCAGGCAGATCTCTCGATAGGCTGGGGGAGGACGCAGTTTCGTATCTCTGCCGGCGCTCTTGAGTATAGTGACAACGACTCTACGGCGATTAATCGTCGGGACGTCTATTTCTATAGCGTGGAGGGCGTTTACAGCCTTACGAGGGCTTGGTACGCCGCAGGCCGTTTCAGTGCGATCGAAGCTGGCAGCGATGGCTTCCCGATCGTCGCCAATGGTTCATTCAACCAGAGGCTTCGCGGAGAGCTTACCGAGGATATGTGGCAGCTCAGTCTGGGCATTGGGTATCGCTGGTCGGACAATTTGATCCTCAAGCTCGAGCACAGCTTCCTTGGTGGCCGCCTTGTCGGAGGGCAGGCTCGAAACGACGAGAACTCAACTGCAGCACAATTCGCCTTTGGCTTCTAAGCATGAAAAAACTGCTCCCTTTGTTACTTTGCACATTGTCCACACCGCTTTGCCTTTGCGCAGGGATCCTTAGTGGAAAAGTTGTTCCTCGCGGCGCGGATGCCGGGAGCGCCGCCGGCGGCGGCAAATACGACAGCCGCAAGTACAAGTTCGTCGAGAAGGTGGACTACAGCCAGATGCGGGACTTCGTTGTCAATATTGAGGGGGAGTTCGAGGGGATCAATCCGCCGGAGGGCTCCGTCGAAGTGATCTCACAGAATGGGGCTCAGTTTGAACCTCACATACTACCCGTGATGGCCGGGACCACTGTCCGCTGGCCGAACCGCGACACCATTTACCATAACGTTTTTTCCTACTCGGATCCCAAGCCATTCGACCTGGGGTTCTATAAGGGGGAACATGGAGAAGAGGGTGAGCTCAAGCAGGTGATCTTCGATAAGCCGGGGCGGGTCGATGTTTTCTGCGCCATTCACAAGGACATGCACTGCATAGTGCTCGTTCTGCCAAATCCATTCTTTGCCAAGACGGACGCTACGAACTCGTTTCGCATAGAGGGAATTCCTCCCGGCGAGTACACCGTGAAAGTTTGGCACGAACGAATGCCAACCGTGGAGCAACAGGTGACGGTGCCGGTAGACGGAGAAGCAAACGTCGAAATCATCGCCAGCCTCGACCACCTGCCAAAGTACTAGCTAAGGACATCTGATTTCATGAGATCGTCGCTCTCCATGTTTAGCGCTCTTCCGCTCAAGGCGAAGCTGCTGCTTCCGGTGATCGCGACGATTATCGTCCTGGTTGGCGCGACGTTGTTCGTTGTCAACAAGCGCTTCACGCGGCAGCTCCACGAGAACGCCTTACAGGCTGTTCGCACTGCGAGCGCAGTCTTTCTTGAGTCCTTTGAGCTGCGCTCAGCCAACTTCGCGTCGCAGGTGGAACGCATGGCTGAAGATCCTCGCCTGCGCAGTATTTCAACACTGAACGATGCCGCCACCACACAACGACTGCTCCAGGATATCCTTAATGAGAGCAGTTTTGAATCAGCAGCGTTTTTTACGCCTCGGCTACAGCCACTGGCTTTGGCGACAGAGCCCGGAAGACAGCCCGACCTGCAGCTTGAAGATTTGCTTCAACGACAGGAACAGGGCGAGACTGGCGCGTATGTAGTTGCCCGTTCCGGTCGCCTTTACATTGGATCCGCAGCCCCTGTCACTGTAAGCAATGCAATTACCGGGTATCTCGTCCTCGAAGGCGAGGTAGGGCAGGACGCCGCGCAGGAGTTACAAGCACTTACTCAAACAGAGATTGTTCTCTTTGCGGGAGATGCGCTGGCTGCATCGGCGATACATCGGGAATTCGATCCGTCGCACTTGCTATCCACCTACCGAAGCTTGCTCAGCGTTGATAGACAAGACGCCTGGGCTTCCAGCACAATCACGTCTGGAGACAGTCGTTACCTGGCAACGGCTGGTTTGTTGCCGGGCGCACCGGAGGCCGGCTTCGTGATTCTTAGTTCTTACGAGGCTGCCTTGGAAAATCTTCTTCAAACGCAGCGCACGCTGTTGCTCTTTTCACTGTTCGGCATTTTGGCGAGCGCCGTCGTCTTGTTTGTTCTTGTGGGTCAGATAACGCGGCCGCTCTCACAGTTGAGGCGTAGCGCCGAGGCCGTGGGAAAGGGTGACTTCTCGCAACGCGTCCCAATATCCTCGGGAGATGAGGTCGGCGCCTTGGCTCAGGTCTTCAATCAGATGATGGAGAATCTGGAGTCTTCGCGGGCTCAGCTCGAGGCGGCTCATCGGGATCTGGTCGAGACTTCGCGACGGGCTGGCATGGCCGAGGTGGCAACGAGCGTCCTGCACAATGTGGGTAACGTCCTCAATAGCGTCAATGTCTCCACATCACTGATCACCGATTCTGTGTCCAACTCCGGTATTGATTACCTCGCCCGTCTGGTGGAGCTGCTGCAGAAGCATGAACATCGGCTGGCGGAGTTTCTCCGGGAGGATCCGGCCGGAAAGCAGGTGCCCATCTTCCTTCGTGAGCTCCGCGACAGTCTCGAGGACGAGCGGCGAAATGTTCTGCTGGAGTTGCAGAATCTTTCACGCTGCACCGAACACATACGGGAGATTGTGTCGCTTCAGCAACAACACGCCAAAGGAATCACGATCCAGGAATCTCTTTCTTTGGAGGAGTTATTGGAGGACGCCATCAAGATGGAATCCGACAGTTGGTCGCGCCATAGCGTTAAGCTTGTCCGCTTTTACGAACCTACGCCAAAAGTCGTCGTCCAGAGGCATAAGTTACTGCAGATCCTGGTAAACTTGCTGCACAACGCAAAGCAGTCGGTCAAGGAACAGTCAGAGAGCAACCGTTACGTTACCCTGCGCCTCCTTAACGCTGGTGAGAATATTGAACTTCGTGTGGAGGATAATGGCGTGGGAATACCACCAGAGAATCTTACGCGCATTTTTACCTACGGTTTTACAACAAAGAAGGACGGTCACGGCTTCGGCCTGCACAGCTGTGCAATCGCGGCTTCGGAAATGGGCGGCTCTCTTACCGCGCACAGTGACGGCCCCGGCTTGGGCGCTAGATTCACACTTACCCTTCCACTCACCCAGCAGCCTGCACATTCACTGCAGATGGCTGCGTCATAATTGTTCGTCATGTCACAGCATTCTACCCTTCTAGACCCGAGCGTGGAGATTCAGAATAGGCGCATACTCGTCATCGATGACAACCGTGACATTCACTCGGACTACAGGAAGGTGCTGTGTGGCCGTCGACAGCAGCGCTCGGCACTGGCGATCGGCGCGTCTCTTCTTTTTGGCGAGACCGAGCAGGCGCGTGACCCTTCCCTGGCCTTTCAGATGGATTCAGCCTTTCAGGGGGAAGAGGGACGAGACAAAGCCCTTGCAGCTGTCGAGGCAGGCGAGCCGTATGCCGTCGCCTTTGTCGACATGCGCATGCCTCCCGGTTGGGATGGCTTAAGGACCGTGCGCGAGCTTTGGAAATGTGATCCCAACCTGGAGATCGTGGTTTGCACGGCCTACTCCGACCGCTCCTGGAGCGACTTTGTGCGCGAGTTTGGCGAGACCCCGAATCTCATCATTTTAAAGAAGCCATTTGATCCTGTGGAGGTATTGCAAATGGCGAGTTGTCTTTGTCAGAAGTGGGCGCTCGCAAGAAAGCTGGAGGCGCGCCTCACGGGGCTGGAGCACTTGAACCGGGAGAGCGCCTCGGAACTTTACCAAGCGTTGAAGTCCCGCTCCGATCTGATGGCCAACATCAGCCATGAGCTGCTCACTCCGCTCAACCAGATCATGGGCTTCGCAACCATTCTTGAAGACACCGATCTGGATGAGGAGCAACGCACCTTCATCACCGAAGTTTGCAACAGCTCCACGAGGCTCCTGGCGCTTGTTCAAGATGTGCTCGCCTACAACAACCTCATCAGGGACAACCTGAGCATTAACAAGGTCCAGTTTGATCTGCGCACGTTCCTTCAGGAAACCATGCTCGCTTACCAGTCTGTAGCCACAGGGAAAGCCATGGCGCTGGAGGCTTCAGTCGCTGCGAATCTCCCCGCATTGATCGAGGCGGACCGGGCCAAGATTCGCCATGTCTTGGACAAATTGATTGATAACGCTCTGAAGTTTAGTGATAGCGGCGTCGTGCGCGTTGAGGCTGAGATTGATTCCGGCGATCCGTCCATGCTGGCCATCACTGTCTCCGACCAAGGACCTGGAATCGCTCCAGATCTGGCCCACAAGCTCGCCAACTCTGCTTTCATGCAGGGAGATGGCTCCTCCACGCGCATTCATGGCGGGGTAGGCGTGGGGCTTACTTTGTCACGTAAGCTTGTGCAGGCGATGGGGGGCAGGCTGAGCATTAGCAACAATGGCGGCGCCGTCATCCGGTTTACCGTTCCGCTGCAATGACCCGGTTTCACTTCCGGATCATGTCTCTCTTTTATTCCCCTGGGTGCAGGACGCTTCGATGGATTGTAACTGCAAGGTGCAATACGGATTTCTTTTTTTGCCTTACTCAATCAAGAACCGCGTGTTGGATTCTCGGCGGACATCATCCTGCGTTATGATTTCCTTGAGGCGGATGAAGGCGCATGGGGTTTTGGTAATATGTTATTGATGGCTGAGGTTGCGCTCAGGCTCTGATGGTGTGACAGCCGTTCATGTGGTCGCTTCAAGCAATGAAGGGCGTTGCGAAAGGTGCATACTGCAATGTAGCCATTTTCTTTCGATAGCTTGAGGCAGTGGGACCGGGGAATGCTATGGAGGATTGGTCCAATGAATTCCCCCTGCCGCATTTCCTTTATTATGCCAATGGTTCGCCTCGGTCCCACGGAGGAGCGGTGCATGAACGCCGTTGCCCGCGCATCCGATTCCGAGGATCAATTGATCGCGGTCATCGATGGCGGTGATCCTGAATCAGCGGATCGGGCCGAGGCTCTCGGCTGGCGCGCTGTGCGTTCCACCCGCCTGCAAGGCCCGGCCGGGGCTCGAAACGAAGGCGCCAGGGCGGCCACGATGCCGGTCCTTGCGTTCATTGATGCTGATGTTTTGGCGCCGACCACACTGGCAGACCAGATTCGATGCATTCTCCGGGACGAGTCAATCGACGCATGCTTCGGCTCGTATGATGATCTGCCGGAGGCAGGGACGCTAGTCTCCGACTTTCGCAACCTTCTGCATCACCACGTCCATCAGCGGGAGGGCGAATCGTACCAGACCTCCTTCTGGTCTGGGTGTGGCATCATCCGCAAGTCGGCGTTCGAGGCTGTTGGCGGCTTCAACGATAGCTACGGGCGTCCGTGCATCGAGGACATTGAGCTTGGTCTTAGACTCCACGCAGAAGGCTACCGCATCCGTCTGTGCCCGGCGCTGCAGGTCAAGCACCTCAAGCGTTGGACGCTACGCACAATGATCGAAACGGACATCTTCTCACGCGCGGTCCCATGGTCAGAGCTCATCCTGCAGAAGCGGATACCCGTAGGGGTGCTCAACACCAGTATGTCTGATCGCCTAAGCGTGCTATCTGCAGGGGCCTTCGTAGCAGCTGCGCTCATCGGCTTCATTTATCCTGCAACGTGGGCCGCCGCCGTTATGGCGCTGTTCATCTTTACTTTCCTTAACAATGAATTCCTGGGCTTCCTGGCCCGCACACGGGGGTGGCTCTTCGCTTTGCCAAGCATTGGGCTATACATGATCCATTTCCTCTGTGCAGGCACGGGTTTTGCAATCGCTCTGGGAAAAACGCTCTCACCACCCAAGCATGGCAAACTATCAGAATACTCCATTCGTCGTCATCGGCGGCGGTCCCGCGGGATTGACCGCAGCCCGGCAGCTTAGCAAACGTGGCGAATGCCCCCTTGTTCTCGAGCGCTCCAACAAGATGGGCGGCATCTCGAGGACCGAAACCTACAAAGGCTATCGCTTCGATATCGGCGGTCATCGCTTCTTCACCAAAGTGTCTGCGGTGGAGAAGTTCTGGCGCGAGATCTTGCCGAATGACTTCATTAAGCGCGACCGCCTTTCGCGCATCTACTATCAGGGCAAGTTCTACAGCTATCCGCTGGAGCTGGGTAACGCCCTTGGCAATCTCGGGCCATTTCGCAGCGCCCGGATCTGTGCAAGCTACCTGCGCGCAAAAATAAAGACGCCCTACAAGAATGAGAAGAGTCTGGAAGAATGGGTAATCAACCGCTTTGGCCGCGAGCTCTATCTAACTTTCTTTAAGACATACACCGAGAAAGTCTGGGGCATACCGTGCTCCGAAATCCGGGCAGACTGGGCCGCGCAACGCATTCGGGGGATGTCTCTCAAACGGGCCGTTCTCAATGCCATTGGCGTGAAGGACGACACGAAGTCCCTCATTCGGCAGTTCGACTATCCAACCTTGGGTCCCGGCATGATGTGGGATCGCTGCGCCGAGGTCATTGAAGCGGAGGGTGGGGAAGTGCGGCGCGGGGCGGAGGTCACGGCAATCGAGCACGAAGATGGCAAGGTAAAGGCGGTATGCGTGCGCTATCGCGATGGTCGCGAGGAGCGCATTGTCACTGGCAGGGTTATTAACTCCATGCCCATCTCGCTGCTGGTTCAACGGTTGGATCCGCTCCCGCCAGAACGCGTGCTTCGTGCAGCAAAGGGGCTCCACTACAGGGACTTCCTCATCGTCGTCCTTATCCTGAAACAGAAGGACGTCTTCCCGGACAACTGGATCTACGTGCACAGCCCCGAGGTCACTGTGGGTCGAATCCAGAACTTCAAGAACTGGAGTCCCGCCATGGTGCCAGATGAGAACATGACCGCCCTGGGCATGGAATATTTCTGCAACGAGACAGACGAATTCTGGAAGCGGGATGATGGCGACCTTATCAAACAGGCCGCACAGGAACTCGAAAAAATTGGCCTTGGAAAAGCGGCAGACGCCATTGATGGATGTGTAATCCGTCAAAAGAAGGCATACCCCGTCTACGATAGCACCTACAAGAGCAATGTCGCTGTGCTGAAGGACTACATCACCACCTTCGATGCGAACCTTCAGACCGTGGGGCGAGCTGGGATGCACCGCTACAATAACCAGGATCACTCGATGCTTACGGCAATGCTTGCAGTAGAGAACTTCTACGGCGCAAAGCACGACCTCTGGAGCGTTAACGTGGAGCGCAGCTATCATGAGGATTTCACAACTTCCTCGGAGCGAAAGTCCGCAGAGGAAGCCGCCACGAGCGACCCCCGTCGCGAACTGGTGGGAACCAAGAAAAAGGGCGGCGAAGCATTGGCCGTCCCTTCAACCTAACCCGCCATCCTCACTCCCCTACGCCTTCCAATAGCTCCCGGCCCAAAAGCCGGGAGCTATTTACGCTTGGACCTATCGGTCTGCAGCTGAACTCTGGCGTCTGCTGCAAGGTTCACATCTCCAGGATCAGCCTCAATTCTCTCCCTATCGCCCGGCCGGCCCTGCTGCTTTGGGGCAGCCTCTCAATGATTGTGCCGTGAGTGACTGTTCTACCGCCTTCAGCCCGTCCACTGGCCCGCTATAGATAAGATCGCCGCCTTCCTTGCCGCCTCCGGGACCCAAGTCCACCACCCAGTCCGCCAAGCGGATCACATCGAGATTGTGCTCGATGATGATGATGGTGTTGCCTGCGTCACGTAGCCGGAAGAGCAGGTCTACCAAGTGTTGGATGTCGATCCAATGGAGTCCCGTCGTAGGCTCATCGAGGATGTAGAGCGCGTCGCCCTGGTTTCTTCGCGACAGCTCCAGCGAAAGTTTGATGCGCTGCGCCTCTCCGCCTGAGAGCGTATTTGCCGCCTGCCCGAGCCTAACGTAACCCAGCCCAACAGCCTGCAAGGTTTCCAGTTTTGCGACCAGCTTCGGCTGATTACGAAAAACCTCGAGAGCTTCGCTCACGGTGAGTTCCAGCGCCTCTGCGATGTTGATCCCCTTGAAGCGCACTTCGAGTGTTTCCCGGTTGTAGCGTGCACCGTGGCAACTGGGGCATTCCGCATAAACGTCTGCCAGAAACTGCATGTCCATGCGTATCTGCCCCTCGCCCTGACATCGTTCGCAGCGACCTCCGGGCACATTAAAGCTGAACCTGCTGGGACTATATCCCCGCACGCGGGCCAGGGGCGCCTGGGAGTAAAGCGCGCGTAACTGGTCAAAGAGCTTCGTGTAGGTTGCCGGGTTTGAGCGTGGGCTTTGGCCGATTGGACTCTGGTCCACACGCACCAGCGTTGAGAAGTGGTCCAGGCCATCGATCCCGCGATGCCTGCCGGGGATTGTCTTCGCGCGGTTGAGCTTCATTGCCGCCGCATTTGCAAGGATCTCGTTTACGAGGGTGCTCTTACCCGATCCGCTTACTCCAGTGACGACTGTGAGCAGCCCTACCGGAAAGCGCACATCTATATCGCGCAGATTATGCTCATGTGCGCCCCGCACGGTGACCCATCCCCTCCCGGGAGAGCGACGCTCCGTGTTGCGCTCCACGGTCAACTTCCCGCTCAGGAACGGACCGGTACGGGATCTTGAGCTTCGTTTTGCTTCCGCAGGGGTCCCTTCGAAGATCAGTTCCCCTCCTGCCTCGCCTGCGCCCGGTCCCAGCTCCAGGAGGTAATCTGCGGCCCGGATGATGTCCTCGTCATGCTCGACCACCACCACCGCGTTGCCGCGGTCGCGCAGTTGCAAGAGCGTTTCCAGCAGTCGCCGCGTGTCGTGTGGGTGCAATCCGATCGTGGGCTCATCCAGAATATAGAGCACTCCTACGAGACCCATGCCCAATTGCGTGGCTAGTCGAACGCGCTGCGACTCTCCTCCTGACAGGGTGGCGTACTCGCGGTCCAGCGTCAGGTAGTGCAATCCCACCTCGTTCAGGAAGCTCAGCCGCTGCCTCAATCCTTGATATGCATCCTGCACCCGCTCTACGACAGGCGCTCGCTCCGGGAGCTTTTCCACCCAGTCACGAGCAGCGTCCAGATCCATGTTCATGAAGCTGGCGTAGTCCAGGCCGCCAAGCAGCACATTCATTGCTCGCGCGTTGAGTCGCCGCCCCTTGCAGCGTTGGCATACGCTGCTTACCTGATATGCCATCATCCTTGCCCGGAAGCCATCGCTGCTGGACTCCCGCTGCAATTGTTCAAGATCCGGGATCACACCGGGAAATGGCATCTCCTCGGGTTTTGAATTACCTGCCTTCAGCTTGAACTTGAACAAGCGGTCGCCGGACCCATGGAGAATGGTTTGCCGGGTCTCCTCAGGCAGTTCGACCCAGGGTTTCCTGGGATCAAACGGCAGTTGCTCCGCCAACTGTTTGAGCAGGGCGTTGTGACGAATGATCATGCTCTTTGAGCCAATTCGCCACGGCTTTATGGCGCCACCCCGTACTGTCTTGCTTGGATCAGGAACGATGAGCTCGTCAGAGAACTGCATTGTCCTCCCTACGCCCCCGCAGTCCGGGCAAGCTCCATCCAAATGGTTGTAGGAGAAGGTGCGCGGACTGATGGGGTCATAGACGATTCCGCATTGTGCGCAGGAAAGATTCTGGCTCAGGCTGAATTCGGAAAACGGCCCATCCCGATCTGTTTGGGTGAGTATAAGCGCGCGATCCCCGCCCTCCCTGAATGCCAGCTCGAGCGAGTCTGCGATCCGACTGCGCTGGTCGGGCGCCACCACCACCCGGTCTATGACGATGTCCAACTGAGTGGGAGCGTTGCCGCTGGGCAGAAGACTTGGCACGTCGATGAGCTTGATTTCACCATTTACCCGCAGGCGCTGAAATCCCCGCTGTCGTAGCCTGGGTATCTCTTCCCGTAGCACGCTCGGCTTTCCAGTCATGTACGGTGCGAGGATCATCAATCGCGAGCCTTCTGGCTCCTGATAAATCCGACCGATACAGTCGTCCAGACTTCGCCGGACAATTGGAGCGCCATCAAGCGGACAAAATTCCTCCCCACACAACGCCCACAGCAGCCGCGCATAGTCGGCGACCTCTGTCGCGGTTCCAACCGTGCTTCGGGGGTTCGTCGCTGCGCTCGCCAACTGCTCGATCGCTATCACTGGCGACAACCCATGGATGAAATCAACATCGGGACGCTTTACTTGGTCGAGAACCTGCCGCGCACGGGTTGAGAGGCTGTCAATATACTTCCGGTAGCCTTCTGCATATAGGGTGTCGAACGCGAGCGACGACTTCCCCGATCCGCTTACTCCGGTTACGACTACGAGCTTCCCTCGCGGTATCCGCACGTCGAGGTTTCGCAGGTTGTGCTCCCGCGCCCCTTTTATATGGATGTATTCATCTTCGCCCACGCGCCTCCCAACTAGCCTCTCAGGCTCATTTACTCAAGCTACTCCGCACAAGTTGCTGAAGATGAAGAACAGGTGCGCCCATCACGTTAGGTCGACGCCCCGCCATCTGAATAAGCTATGAGGCACTGATCTCGCCTGCGGCAGACTTCCAGCAGGTTGCCCTAGCGCTGCAATCCGGTGAGGCGCTCACACACATCTCCATCCACCAGCGTACAGGATCGGTAACCTTCTCCTTGTGTAGGCGTGGATTCAACGAAGTGACGGCGATCGCTGTCAGTCTCAAAATCCAGACCAATCAACGCGCGGCCGATACGCTCGCCAGACTGCCTGTAATTGAAGTAACAGATGTCTGCGCGATCACGCACGATCTTGTCCAGGAAGTCATGTAGCGCACCCTGCCGTTCGTAAAAATCGAGACGCAGGAATATCGGGTTCTTGAGCAAATCCCCGCGTAGCGGAATCGCCCTAAAGTTAATGTCCACGGCGTCGGCGACGTCCTGCCATGGAAAGCCTGCGGCATCGAGACGCCCGGGCAAGGCATCTATGGTTCTGGCGTCCTCGCCACTGAGTGTGAAGACTGGCCATGCGTCGGCCGCGTGAATCTTTCCATACTGGAAATCGATGATGTTTAACCCACGAAAGCAACTGTCGAGCAGTTGAAGCATTGTCCCCGGCCGCTCTGGTATGCCGACACGAAGGGTACGCGTGTGCCCGGCGGGTGCGCCATCTCCCTGGGCAATCCTGCCGAGTTGCAGAAAGTCGATGTTAGCCCCGGTTACGACCACAAGAACACGTTTCCCTGCCAGCGCCGCCCGATTCTTCAGCACCGCGGCCAGGCCCATGGCGCCAGACGGTTCGGAAACGCACCGCAATCCTTCCCAGAGCACTCGCATCGCCGCGCTGACTTCCGCATTTGTCACGGTTTCCACGCGCGACATGATTTCCCGGCAAATCTCAAAAGGAAGGGCGCCGGGTTTGCGCACAGCCGTGCCGTCGCAGAAGAGGTCCACCTTGTCCAGTCCTACTTGCCGTCCCGCTTCAAGTGAGGCTTTCATTGACGCCTGGCCCTCGCCCTCAACGCCGACGATATCCATCTGTGGCCAATGGAGATTCAGCCAGTCGCCAGCCGCGGCAGCCATTCCTCCTCCGCCGATCTGCAGGTAGGCAGCGTCGAAGGGGCCGTTGCCCGAGAGAATGACTTCGTCTGCGAGCGTTCCCTGGCCGGCCATTACCAAAAGGTCATCATAGGCGTGCACATAGACGGCGCCTGTTTTGTCGGCATCGTCCAGGGCGCCGGTGACAGCTTCATCATAACTGTCGCCAGATAAAAGGATCTCCACGAACTCACCGCCATGAAAGCGCACGGCGTCTTGCTTTACCCTAGGGGTAGAACGCGGCATATAGACCCGGGCGCGGATAGCCAGCTTGGCCGCCACCAAGGCAACGCCCTGTGCGTGATTGCCTGCAGAGGCCGTTACCACTCCGCGTCGGCGATCTTCTTCCCCAATCGCAGCCATGCGGTTTGCGGCGCCGCGCCATTTGTATGCCTTTACCACAGACAAGTCTTCCCGCTTCACCCAAATCTCTGGTCCGGGTTCGATACCGGGGAGAATCAGCCGCTCCAGTGGAGTAGGGCGCCCAAATCGATAAACGCGCTCCCTCGCAAACAGGATCTCTTGTCGTAGTCGACGATCCAGCGGCATGACCTTGCTGCTCATTGGGCATACAATACTGCCGCACTCGCAAAGCGAAAGAACGTAATAAGCTCAAACTTCGCTGCCTGAACTTAGTTTCAGACCCACGATGGCGACGATGAGCAAGGCCAGAAAGAACCCCTTGGAAAGGGAGAACGCTTCCCCATAGAAGAGCATGGAAAAGACGGCTGTTCCCGCTGCGCCAATACCTACCCAAACCGCGTAGGCGGCGCCCACCGGGAGTGTCTTAACCGCCAGAGACAGGAGCACCATGCTTGCAGTCAGCGACACAATAAAAATCGCAGAGGGCCCAAGCCGGGTGAATCCTTCTGTGGCCCGCAAGCTGGACGCCCAGCAAACTTCCAGCAAGCCCGCTACAATCAATATAAACCAAGCGTTCATAAGACCAGGAATCAGGGCGTCGTCTTTGCAATTCCGGGTACGGCGCATCTCGTCCGGGTGGGGAAATCCCACGGAAAGGCGCGAACCCTAGAACGCCTATGGACATACTGTCAATTTCTCGAGCCGGCCGCATGCGCTGGCCAAGCTGGCCTCCGACGCCTTTACGCCTTGTCAAGCAGGTGCTTGCGCATGAACTCAGCAAAGATCTTGTGCGTGCGAAGACGCTCGCGAAGCTCACCGTAATTGTGGCCTTGGTCGCGCAGAATCTTCATCTGCACATCCTTGCCGGCTTTTTTCATGGCGCTCTGCATCCTCTTTGCCTGCCGCGTTTCCACTCGTGCGTCGTCGCTACCGTGTACGAGCAGCACTGGAGCATTAATCTTGTCCACATGTGTGACAGGCGACATCTCACGAACCAGTTCCTTGTCATCCAGCAAACCGGCATAGAACGACTCAAACCACTTCGGTTTGTTGCGCTTGTCCGCCCGTATCAGTTCATCGATGTCAAAGACCCCTGCAAAACTGGCAACTGCCTTGAACAGTTCCGGATGTCGTGTGGCAGCGCTCAACGCCCCATAGCCGCCGAAGCTGCCACCCATAACGCCAATGGCGTCTGGTCTGGCGATGCCTTCTTCAATTGCCCAGCGTGCTGCAGCAGCGGTGTCGTCCCCAATATGCTCAATAGCCCATCGAAGATTCGTGTCACCGCCGAGGTAGTGCATCCCGTAGCCAGTGCATCCCCTGTAGTCGAGCGACAGGAAACCAATGCCTTGCGCGGCGTAATACTGAGCTTCGGGATCAAAGCCCCAGGCGTTTCCCACGCCGGGGCCGCCAATCAAGTCAATGATCAGTGGAACGGCTTTGTCCTCACTTCCCTTCGGAAGCGTTAGGTAGCCGTAGATCGTGGCGCCATCTGGCGTTGGTATCCGCACGACTTTCATTGGCGCCATCTGAGTCGAATCGATCCAAGGTCGACTGCGGAGGATGACGTCCATCTTCTTTTCTTTTAGATCCACCTTCACGACCTCCCGGGGATCGGTATCGGAAAAGCTGTTAACGAAAAATGTCGTGCCGTTGGGATGGAATCCGATGATCTCGTTACAACGTCCCGCTGGCATCGCTTTGTCTACGATCTGCTGAAGCCGTGAAAGCGTGGGATTGAACCACACAGTTTTTCGCTTATCCATGAGCACGTGTGCGCCGACCACCGTCTCCATGTGTGGAACGTAGATCGGCGAAACGTTTGACATATCGAATTCCGGGTCGCGGACTATTTCAGTCAACGGCTTATCTGCCTACAGATCATACTGGCAGATTCCGCGACGGTCGTGCTGCATATCTGTTGCTATCAGCGCCCGCTTCCCGTCGCGGCTTATGCTCAGGAAGGAGGTTCGGGTTAAACTTAGGTTCTTGAGCTCCACAGATTCCCGGGTGTTTGGATCATACCGGTAGTAGCGCCTATAACTTTCCGTCTTTTCCCCGCGCCGGGCAACTACCCAAGGGACGCCGAGATCGTCGCAGTACCAGCTGATAATCTCGCTGTCGTTGGTTGCGACGACGTGCTTTTTCCCTGTTTCCACGTCCAGAAGCAGCAGGTCTGGATAGTCGCGGAGTGTGTAACTTACCAGTATCTTTGACTTCTGATTGGGGAGCGGATTCACCATTGCCAGACCTCCCCGAGCGCGGTAGCGCTTGTTCACATCCGTTGAAGTGAACCCATCGATGGGGATGGGGCGCGGTCGAAACTTGTCCAACGAGATCGTATTGCCTTCGATGGTCCACCTTTCGTTGGCAACGAAGTAGAATGCCGTGCGATTGTCCAGCCAGCCGTACCCAGTAACATCATCGTCTTGCGGGCTGAATAGTTGGAACTGCTTGTCATTCTCAAAATCGATGAATCTCAACCCGGCATTTTGCTGGTCTCCGACAAACCGGTAAGCCATCGCTCCGCAATCCGGCGACAAAGATGCAGATGTATAGAGAGGATCTCTGAAAAAGTAATCTGTGAGGGCATCCAGGTTGTCGGCGCTTGGGACGTCTTCCGCGAGTAGGGCTGGGGCTACGGCAAACAAGAATAGTAGTAGGGATTGCAACTTCATGACAGATGAATTCGAAGATGGATGCGGAGAATTACAAGAGATTTTCATGATCAATGTTGCGCGGGTTCAGCGTTGCAGTCGGCGGTCTTGCGACGTTATTGTTAATGCTCATGGCTACCCCTTTTGCTGATCGATTGCTCCCGGCAGCGCCAACCCCGGCCGTAGCGGATCCGGCTTATTGGATCTGGTGCACTTCTGTAGTGCAGGGGGATGATGGGCGCTTTCACGCCTTTGTCTCCCGCTGGCCGAAATCATTGAGCTTCTTCCACTGGGCGACTGCTTCAGAAGTTATCCGCGCATCTTCTGACCGTCCCGAAGGTCCGTACGCGTTCGAAGAAGTCGTTCTTCACCGCCGCGGTCCCGATTGTTGGGATGGAATGGTTACGCACAACCCCGCCATTCGACGCTGGGGAGAAAAGTACCTCCTTTTCTATACGGGATCAACCTATGATGCGCCGTATCCAGCAAATGAGTCGGAACATGGATTGTTCAGCGCCGCATGGCTAGAGTCGTGGAACAACAAGCGTATAGGCCTCGCCATCGCAGACTCTGTCTTTGGCCCCTGGCGCCGCTTCGACAAACCGATTCTGCAGCCACAGTCCGGCCAATGGGATAGCGTGATAACTTCTAATCCCGCTCCGTGGGTTCGCGAAGACGGCAGCATCACCCTTATTTACAAGAGCACCAATGTTAGCCATCCCGCCGGACATTTTCCCGGTCGGTTCCATCAGGGAGTAGCGCATGCCAGTTCTTTCTCTGCGCCATTTACGAGGCTTTCGGACGGTCCCATTACACTCAACGGAAACGGAGACACGCACATAGAAGACGCATTCCTCTGGTGGAACGGAGTCGAATACGAGCTTCTCGTCAAGGATATGACGGGCGAGGTTTGTGGTGAGGAAGGCGCAGCTATCCATGCAGTCTCCCGTGACGCTGTCTCCTGGAGCGCAATGGACCCGGCCAAGGCTTATTCCCGGCAGGTTCGCTGGGCAGACGGCAGTAGCTCGGTTCTGCCCAAATTGGAGCGTCCACAGATTCTCTTCCAGGGCAGTTCTCCCACCTACCTCTTCGCCGCCACTTTAAGACGTGACGCTGCTGGCGCGGTCACGGACAGCTTCAGTATCGCCTTCCCTCTGCGCACAACCTAGCGTTCTGAATACTACTCCCTCATGATTTATTGGCTGCGTTTTTCCCCGGTTTTACTCACCTTCCTTGCCTGCCACTCAACGTATCCTCTGGCTCGTGATTCGATTCAGATTACGGCGAACACATGGGAGACAAAATCAGGCGGCGGCTTCGGCGACTTTACGCCCCAGCTGGCCTTTGATGGTGTCACCACATCTGCCTCATCATGGCGCGCTGAGCTACAGTCCGATGTCTTTCCATGGTTACAGTTTACTTTCCCGGAGCCCATAAGCCTCAGAGCCGTGGATATCCATTTTCACAATGGCGATCAGCGCAAGTACGTCATCGATATTCTCGCCTCGGCAGATGAGGAACCGCAGTCTTGGCAAACCTTGGTCGAATTTCAGAGCAGCAATCCATCATTTGGACCATCTTCAATTTTTCAGTTTCCCGACACCAAGGTGAGACACCTGCGGATTGTTGGGCACGGGAAGTCCTCGGACTCCTTCCCGCACTGGACAAACATTGTGGAGGTGCGGTTTATCGAGAGTTCAAACGAGGAACCGGTCCTGAAAACCCACGAGTAGATAGAAAAGACTCTTGAGGGCTCGGCTCGGACAGGCGTGCGAACGAGACTGGCGTCTGTTAACTTGCGGCCCCTGCTCGCGTGGCTTCTTCCACTTCTAACAGGCGTCCCGTGGCGCAGTCGTAGATGTAACCGAATATCGGGATGTCACGCGGCGTCAGCGGGTGCGCCCGGATGCGCTGCACATCTTCAACAACGCTTTCTTCGAGGTTCGAGAATGTAAGCCACTTCACGAATCGGCCCTCTTGTGAGCCCGGCCCCGTTCCAGTGTCTTCCCAGCCATTGGGTCCCAGTCTCGCAGGCGACAAACTCTTGGCCAGGAGGTCCTCCATCACCTCGTCAGTGAAGGTGAGCATGCCACAGTCGGTGTGGTGCACAACAAACCATTCGCGCGTGCCCAGGAGCTTGTAGGATATCACCAGGGAGCGTATTGCGTCGTCGCTCGCGCGGCCTCCGGCGTTCCTGATTACGTGAGCATCCCCTTCAGAGAGCCCAGCGTATTTTGCCGGATCCAGGCGCGCATCCATACATGTAAGGATTGCAAAGCGGCGCGCGGGCGGCATTGCCAGCTTAGCTTTGTCGCCAAACGCTGCCGCGTAGCGATCATTTGCCTCCAGTATCTCACGCTGGATCTTACTCATTTCATTTCCTCCGCACCGGGTGATTGCTAGCAAACCTTCCTAAGAATCTATCTCGATTTGCGGGTTTATCAACCGATCAATCGCCCATCCCCAATGCAGCCCGCCTCCCGGCCTCAGAGGTTCGGTGCATGAGACCAGAGCTGCACCATCTATGTGTCATGCTCACACCGGCCAATGAGCTCAACTTTTCCGAACGCTGAGTATCTTCCGATGCCTCCTTCAGCGCGTAAAAAAAAGGCCGAATGCTCGCTGAGCATTCGGCCTTTTTTAAAGTATAGCTTGTTTAGGCCTTAGCGTGGCAGGTAGGTCCATGCGCCGCTTGGCGTCACGTTTTCTTCCGGAAGGTAGATCCAGCCCATATTCTGAGGGGCAATCCAGCCGTTCTCGCCAACGTAGATCCAGCCGAGGAAGCTTTGCGTGTCGATCCAGTTGTCGACCTGATCGTCGCTCCATTCAGCCCAAGTTTCCGTTGGTGCGGATTGCTGGAGATGCATTTCCAGATAGAGCTCGGAGCTCACGAGGCTAGCCAGCGTAAGATTGCTGAATGGGCCCACGTTCTCGTCAAAGATCTCGAACTTCGAGAAGAACATGAACACGCGGTATATTCCGTCAGCGCTCGCTGGGAGAGAGTTTGCCGGGATCGTGACGGATGTAGCCGTCAATGGCAGGCCCGGAGGCAGTCCTGGGTTGTGGTCTGGAGTTTCCCATACGGTTTTGATGCTGTCGCCGACCAAAGCTTCAACTTCCACCATGATGAAACCGTCGCCGGATACCGGATATGCTTCCCATTGGATGGTGATATCCTTTGTGGGATCGATGCTCTGAAGCTCGTTGAAGTTCGTGACCCGCTTGGGTGCAACGAAGTTAGGCGCCGCAACATCGAATTCAATCGAGAAGGCGCCCACGCTCGAGCCGGTTCCGGAGAAGGTATACTTCCCGGGAGGCACGGCTTGGTTCAACTCGTCGATGGTGTCAAAGTCCGCTTCTGCTGAGTACTCTCCTTCGTCCACGAAGGGGATGCTTAATGTGGAGACGCCATTGGAGATCTGGAAGTTGGCAAGAGAGCCTTCCACGACGTCGGCGCCCACATCGGCGCCCACATCAAGAAATGTCCAATTTGAGAAAAGAACTTCATTTGCGTTAGGTTGATAATAGCCTATCAAACGGTCGAGGTACATGACCTCAACATTTTGTGCGGATAGCGAAGAGCCAAGGGCCAAGAGGCCAATAAGAGAGAGGGCTGGTTTGTTCATGCGGGCTGGACTAGAGCGATTCAAAATTTAGGTGGCAAGTAAGATGAATGTAAAAAGAGCGTAAAAGAATCAGTTGGGGTGAGATGCGTACTTCGCGTGCCTCGCAATAACCCATTGTTGAAGTTGATAAACCGCGTATAAGGAGAAACTTGGGGATTTGAAACGCCTGAATCGATGGGAATTACGTATCGGTTCCTTTATCTTTGTTCTGAGTTGAGGTTATCATGAATCGTTCGAGATATCGGCTTTATGAACAATGTATATCATGTGTCGATGCCGGTTTCCATTAAGACGAGATGGAGATCGCCTAAAGGCGAAGACCCTTGATAGATGAAACGAGGCCCTGATGGCTTGAGGGCGTTTCATTTGTTTAAACAAAAGGCCGGATGCTCAGCGAACATCCGGCCTCTATCAAACTATTGGTTGTTTACATTCCTAGCATGGCAGATAGGTCCACGCGCCGCTTGGTGTAACGTTTTCCTCAGGCAAGTAGATCCAGCCCAGCTTGTCCTGAGCGATCCAGCCGTTTTCGCCGACGTAGATCCAACCGAGGAAGCCTTCTGTATCTACCCAGTTGTCGACTTGGTTGTCGCTCCACTCGGCCCAAGTTTCAGTCTGGGTGGACGCGCCGGTCTTGATGTCCAAATGCGTCATGACTTCAAGAACAGTGACCAGGGTAGATCCGTCGAATGGACCTACGTTCTCAATCATTGTATCCAGCTTGGCGAAGTAGATGAAGACTGTGTAATTTGAGTTACCCTGAAGAACGCCCGCCGGAATCGTAACGGAGGTGGCGGTTGGAGGCAGCGCAGGGAGGAGACCTTCCTGCTCATCTGGAGTTTCCCAGATCGTATGTGCGTTTGATCCATCCCAGTATTCAACTTCGACCTCAATAAAGCCCAAGTCGCCGTGCTCCGTGAACGCTTCCCACTGAATTGTGACGGGCTGCGAAGGGTCAAGGTTCTGGAGGGTGTCAAAATTGGTTACCTTCTTCGCAGGGAAGAAGTCGTGCGCAGGCATGTTGAAGGTGATTTCAAACTCGCCAACGCTCGAGCCTGTTCCGCTAAGGGTGTATTGTCCGGGCGCAGCCAGGGCGTTGAGCTCATTTAGCGAAGAAAAGCTTTCCTCGACCATATACTCATTGGCGCCTATCGATGGGATCTCGAGAGACACGAGGCCATTCGAGATCTTGAAGTCCGAAATGCTGCCGCTCAGAACATCTGCGCCGGCTTCAATCCACACAAAATCATCCCAGATCTCTGAAGGAGCAATCGATGAGGATGATGTCTGGTGATAAACAACAGCACGGTCAATGTAGACGACCTCGAGCTCCTGCGCCGAAAGGGTGGCGCCGAGCGTTGCCAGTGACAAGGCCGTCAGTAAGTAGGGCTTTTGATTCATAGAAGGGCGCTAAATAGTATGAATTTGCAGCGGACTGACAAGAACGTTGGCCCATAAAAAAATGTAAAATGATAATGATCCGCCGGGAACTCCCGTCGAAGCTAGGGTTTCAATGGCTTTGCGCCTCCCTCCCCAATAACTTTCCTACGCTTGGAACGAGGCACGCCAAGACGGTCGAAGCCAGGGATCATAGACGTCATTTAGCATAGCCTTCTCGGATCCCAGGCTTTGAGGTGACACGAGCTTGTTCCGGGCGTCACGGCATAGCCCACGGCTACGCACACGCTGTCACCGCAACCTTTCTCGCAGCCAGACGCGCATCCGTGCTGCCTGGATTCTGGCTACATATCCTTGGTTGGATTAGTTGCTAAATGTCGCTCCAAATTCTCCACTCGCTGTTCGCGAAGTCGTAGAACGTTCGAGCTCGAGGATAATACGGGCCAGTTCGGTCATACCAAAACCATCCGGGGGAGTCGGCCCAGATATATACGCTTGGGTAATAATCTTTGGATGTCCACCACCACAGACCCATTTGAAAGTCGAAGAGAAACGTGCTGCTGGAATCGCTCCCCTGGTAGGTCATCCAGCCATGGTCGTAAGACCACATCACTCCTCTCGTGGGCGCTGCTTCATCATAATCCAGCCCGGGAATGGAAATCAAATCCATCCAGCTGTAGATGAATCCACTCACCGGTTCCCTGTAATCGAAGTCCCAGGGCGATCCATGAAGACCTTTCTGCTCTACTCTTAGTACGCCGAACACGGACTCTTCCGGACCTCGCAGCTGTACGTAGCCTACCCGATTTGCGCCTGTGTTTGTCGAAACGTTCACCTCCAGACTCCGTCCCGCAAGTTGGGCGTCGATCCAATCTGGGCTATCCGCAACTTCCAGGGTCGAGTCGGGATCAACAAAGGTCACTGTCGTTGGGATTATGCCGCCCAAATAAGAGACTTCGATGGTTTCTGGCGCCACTTCGATGGCATTGACGGGCCAGCCACTGAATTCCAATCGGCCATAGTCGCATTGCCAATAGTCGTTGCTCTGCTGAAATGCGCTGTCCCAATATTGATAGGAGCCTCCATTACGCGCGCCGATCATCATCCGGATGGGCTGAGTCCAGTTCACGTCTCCGCCAGCGCCGGGCATCGAGCCGATCAAGCTCGCGGGGACCGCTAGCTCCAAAGCATTTCCGTTGGCATCGGCAGACGCATAAACGGTCTCAGTCGATTTCTCTTCCCACGTTCCGCTGCCATCAGCAGCATGTCGCATCGCCTTCAGTCCTAGTTCAGCGGTCCAGGAGATTCGATACACATGCTCTGGTTGGGTATCGAAAACGCCACTGCAAGCATCACTCCCATAGAAGTATAGCCTCGCCGAAGTCATGTCTCCGGTTTCGCTCTCTACGAGAAAGTAGTAGTAGCTATTGTCGTATGTTCCCCGCCACGATAGGGCAGTATTCTCTCCCAAGGAGTGGCTTGCGTGCTGAGACCACTCTGCATCCACTGATCCATCAATCAGGATCGTTCCTTCACGGGAGTTCAAGAAAGCTTCCGGTTGAGCTAACAGGGGAGCAGCGATCAGAAGGGGTAGAATAATGATCGAAGTCTTCATGGGGTAGTAGATTCAATTTTCTATTAACCGGACGTTTCTCTTTTTGCAAACTAAATTGCAGTAACCAAGGCTCTCTCAACTGAGCCCTGCGCTTGAGTCCACCCAGTGGGCACGCTGCTCGGCGCCGCCTTGTGTTCAAGTAATCAAACCAGCCATTCCCAAACCGACAGCCATAATGGAATGGTGATCAGGCAGGCTGAGTAGGTAGCCACCAGAATCATACTGGTCTTGGCGAGATCACCCCCGTAAGCCTGGATCTGAATGATCAGGGTGGTTGCCGGAGCCGATGCCGACTCCAGCATGATTACGAGGGCAGCCAGCGGGTACATATTGGGTAAGGGTGATAGCGCAAGGATGCTTGCAACCACGGCTGGCGTGAGCACGAGTTTACCAAGAGCAACGCGCCAGATATCCCCGAAATGGCTGGTCCATCGCAAAGGAATGCTCCCGATCGTTGCACCAAGAACGAAGGTTCCCACTGGCACCGTAGCGCTGCCCAGCAACGATGTTGCGCTCAGCACCATTTCGGGCACGCCTTCACGCAGCCCTGTAAGCACAAGACTCAGTGCAATCAGGTTTGCCAATAGCGGCGGGGTGATTAGTCCCCGCCAGCGAAAGGCCGGGGCGCCGGGTCCCCTTGTGATCAGCGTCTTCCCTATGCTCCAAAGCAATGGGTTGAACACCAGGATATACAGGAAGATATAGAGGGCGAACTGCTCAAACTGATCCGGAAAGAGGACCTTACCTATTGGCAGCATCAGGTAGGCGGCGTTCTGGAAAGCAGTAGCGGCAAGCATTCCCAACTTCTCCCGCAGCCGCCCTGCAAACAACAAGGCGCCAATGCTCAACCCGATCGCCACTGTCGCTGCAGCGGCCAATGGCATCAACCACCAAAGAGGTGTCTCGTGCGGACGAAGGTTCGATAGGATGTTGGAGAAAATCAGGCAGGGCAGGAACACGTTTACCAGCGCAACGGAAAGCCCCTGCACATGCTCGGACTTTAGTACCCGGCACTTTACCAGGAGGGCTGCCGCCACCGTGACCAGTGCAATCTGCGCCACCGCTCCAAGAGCCGTCAAAAACGTGCCTAAAAAGCTGCCCATCTCGCCGCAGCCTGCTCGGCCACACCATCCCCGTCAAATATTCCGTACGTCGCGAGGCGATGCACGGGGGCTGGGCAGGCCGGCGAAAGGCGGGTAGAATGACGGATTTTCGTTATTTCAGTCCTGCTGCTTCGCGCACGCGATCACGGAAGACTTCGCTGAATTCCCGGCTGGAGCCATGTCCCATATCGTATTGCAGGAAGAGCTTCTTTGGCGCCTCGATAACGTTGTAGGCCGCGTACATGCTCGTGGGCGGACAGGTTTCATCATTGAAGCCCAGAGCTACGCTGATTGGGGCCCGCAGGCGCTTGGCGAAGTTCACCACATCGTAATAGGATGTTGTGCGGATCTTGTCCTCCTCACGATTCTTGTCCCGGGCAAACATATGCGGCCAGCCGCCCGCGCGGTCATGCAGGTAACCGGTTACGTCACAGTATGCAGGATAGTTGCTTACCGTTCCCGTTACGCGTTCATCCAACGCGGAGGTCACGATAGACAGTTGTCCGCCCTGGCTGCCGCCGGCGACAATCAGCGTCTTTCCATCCCAATAGGGGTGCTGGGTAAGCACATCCAGTGCGCGCACGCAGCCCATATAAACTCGCAGGTAGTAGTAGCGGTCCCGGTTATCCAGGAAAAATTCCGGGTAGCCGTCGAGAGCTCCGCCACGCAAGAGGTCGTACACGGGCCCTTCGAGGTTTACCGGAATACCGTGAATCCCGATGTTCAGCACGATCGCGCCTTCCCCGGCCAGGCCCGGATCACCATGGTACGGACGAACGCCCGCGCCCGGCACAAACAGGATGGCGGGATACTTTCCGGGCTCAGTCGGTTCGGCCAAGGCGCCATAGAACACATCTGGCGGTCCCCACTGCGCAAAGCTGTCAAAGCTCACGTGATAGACATTAGCCTTCGATGTGGAACGCTCCGGCATCAGCGTCTTCGTGAGGTTTACCGGCACCTTTGCCAGTTCTGATTTCTTCTCGTTCCAGAATGCGTCGAAATCATCCGGCTCTACCTGAGTGGGTTGGATCTCCTCCGGGGCAAATGCGGCGGTGGCCAGTCCCCTGTATGAACGACCATCGATGGTCGCGCTGGCGATCAGTCTCAGAAAACCGGGGCCATCCATGGTGCCCCCGTCTACCTTCAGGCCTCCTGCCGGGACCTCGCGCGTGCCGAGCGACTTCTCAAACTTTTCGGGTCCGACAACTAGTTCCACTTCGGCCCCTTCTACCGGCAGACCGTCGGACAGCACCTGCACGGTGAACGCAACCGGGTCCCCGGGCTCATAAGTCCAGTCGGCCTCGTCTGGCGAAACAATGATCTGAGGCGACAGGATTCTTTCTGGAGCGGCCTGGGCAAAGGCGCAGCTCGCAGCCAACATTATAAGGGTAGGGGATAACACGCGCAATAGATTCATGCCCTGTGGCTATAGCGCTTATGTATCACAGTCAAATCTCGTCGTTCTGACTGTCAGGAAATGAGGATGCATAATCCTTAAACGACGACCATTGCCGCTCGGGGAGCAATGACTCAAAACAAGAGCGCCCCACACCGCAGTGCGATGTGGGGCGCGCGTCAAAGATATCCGGGAGACCGATGCTTCCCAATCCCATTTCAAATTTGAGATTTGGGAACGCAGTCCATAGCCTTGGCCCTTTACGTACCCTTACTGCGCCAGCTCACGCATGCGTTCGATGCAGCGGCGCAGGGCGGGAACTGGATTGTCTGGATTACCTTCGTACTCGATGACGCTGAAGCCGTCGAAGTTGATGTCACGCAGGGCCTTGATCAAGGCTGGCAGGTTCAAATTACCTTCGCCGACAACGGTGTCTGTCCACTTACCGTTCTTCTCGAAGAGGAAATCCTTGTAGTGAAGGCCGAAGACGCACTCCTTGAATAGCTCGCCTACCCACTTTTCTGGAATGCCCTGGCGAGGTCCAATCTGCATGCACCATGCGGTGTCCAGGCAGAGTCCCACTTCAGGGCCGCCAAGATCGATCAAGTGACGGATTACGTCTGGCGATCCGCCAAACATATAGCCGCCGTGGTTGTGAATGCCCAGCTTCACACCATACTGGCGAGACCATTTGCGACCGCGGGCGAGCGCCTTTTGGAAGCTGTCTGGGCGGAAGTGCACAGACATGTGGTTTGCGCCGGCTTCTGCAGCGCAGGCGAACCAGTCTTCCTCATTGTCGGCGCCGTCGAGCGTCTGCACGCCAATCGAAACAATGGATACGCCTTCATTGCGATACGTAGCCACAATTTGCTTCCATGCAGCGAGGTCGTTGAAGTCGGCATGCACTGCACAGACTTCAATCTTGTTCAGGCCCAGTTCGCGAACCATGCTCGCCACCTGCGCATTGTCCTTCACGTTGCGGAAGCAGAAGCTTTGTACACCAAAATCGAGTGGATTTGCCATAGCAGTTAATAACTAGGCCGAGCGATATGCCCGCTGTAAGTTTGGGGCAAGGACAGATTAGCGTTTAACCGTTAAATCTTTCAGTCCCCGAGCGGGCCGTTAACTAGGTTCTGTAGATCGCCTCGCGAGAACGACTCAAGATTCTCGACGGCGACGCTCATAAGCCTGCTGCGGGCCGACTTGGTTGCCCACGCGATGTGCGGGGTGATGTAGCAGTTCGGAAGCTCGAACAGCGGATTCGAGTCACGTGGCGGCTCCGTCGTGACAACATCCAGTCCGGCGCCAGAGATCGTGTTATTCTTCAGGGCGTCGTAAAGGGCCGCCTCATCTACCAAGCCCCCGCGACTCGTATTTATAAGGAATGCGGTGGGTTTCATGAGCGCCAGTCGCTCTCGATTTACAAGGTGGAGCGTTTCATCGGTCTGCGGGCAGTGCAGGCTCACTACGTCGCTGCGGCGAAACAGTTCGTCCATCTCCACACGCTCAACCCAGTCCGGCGTCTCATTGGAGCGGTTTGATTTGCTAGCGATTACCTTCATGCCGAAAGCGCGCGCCAGCTCGCCCGTGGCCCGGCCAATGCGCCCAAAACCAATCAGGCCCATGGTAAGGCCCTTCAGCTCAAGGAGCGGAAAGTTCCAGTAGCAGAAATCAGCCGAGCGATTCCAATCTCCATTGCGCACGCTCTGTGCATGTTCGGCAACTCGCTGCGTGAGATTGAGCAAGTGGGCGAATACTGTCTGTGCAACAGAGTCCGTGCTGTAATCAGGGATGTTTGTGACGGGGATGCCACGCTTTCTTGCCGCCTCGACGTCCACCACATTGTATCCTGTCGCCAGCACTCCAATGTAACGCAACTCAGGAAGCGCATTGATATTCTCTTCGTCCAGCGGCGTCTTGTTTGTCAGCAACACGTCCGCCCCGGCAGACCGCTCGCGCACGAGCTCTTTCGGCGTCCGGTCATAGACTGTCAGGTCTCCCAAGGCTTCCATCCCTGACCAGTTTAGATCGCCGGGGTTTAGCGCGTATCCGTCGAGGACGACAATCTTCATAGCGTGGAAAGACCTTCTGTTCCGAGCAGCTAATGTCAAACGCCGAACTGATCCTTCACCGCAGGATATAGCTTTCGATAGCGCGCATAGGCCTCTGCATAGGCTTCGGTATTACCTGCATCAGGTGCAAGTGAGCCAGCCTCCTTGCATGCGGTTGCGCTCAGCGCCTTCAACTCCTTGGAGGCTCCCGCAGCTGCTACGGCCAGTAATGCGCCGCCCATGGCTGCGCCCTCCAGGGCAGTGCTCCAGCGAACCCGCGTTTGGAACACATCGGCGATCATCTGTCGCCACCAGGGGTTACGGGCGCCGCCTCCGCTTATCAATATGCTCTCAGGCTGTAGCCCAAGCCCGCGCATCAGCTCCAGCGAGTCACGCATGCCGTAGGTGATCCCCTCGACAACAGCGCGTGTGACGTGCGCCCGTCGGTGCGCCAGCGAAAGCCCGAAGAATACGCCCCGTGCGTTGGGATCCGGATACGGCGATCGCTCACCAGACAGATACGGAAGGAAGGTCAGCCCCTCAGCCCCGATCGGCGCCGTCGCAGCTTCATCAAGCAGTTCCTGATAGGCAGCGGCCTTGCCTGCCTTGAACTTCTCTGCAAACAGCTGTTCGACATACCAGCTCAGGGAGCCGGCCGCTGAAAGCATGACGCCCATCAAATGCCACTCACCCGGGATGGCTGCGCAGAACGCATGCAGGCGGCCGGCTGGGTCATACCGGAACTGCCTTGCGTGAGCAAAGACCACTCCGCTTGTGCCAAAGGTTGCCGAGACAATTCCTTCCTGGACGATGCCGCTACCAAGCGCTTGGGCAGCCTGATCTCCTGCCCCTGCCGCGATGGGAATGCCCGGTTCGAGGCCAAGGGTTTTTGCTGCCTCGGCGCTGAGTTCCCCCGCCTTCTCGGCAGATTCCATCAGCGGGGGCAACTGTCTTCGACTGAGCCCAACAGCTTCGATCATTTCATCCGACCACTTCCGCTCCCTCACGTTAAGCCATGAGGTGCCTGAAGCGTCACTGACGTCGGCTGCATACGCCCCACTGATTCGGTAGCGAATGTAGTCCTTGGGAAGCAGCACCATCGCGATGCGCTTGAAGTTTTCTGGTTCGTTCTCGTGCACCCACTGTACCTTGGGCGACGTAAAGCCGGAGAGAACCGGATTTCCTGTGATCTCCAGGACCCGGTCCCGGCCCACTCGCTCCATGATCTGCTCTGCCTGCGCCGCCGGCCGCTGGTCATTCCACATAATGCACGGCCGGATCACCTGTCCCCGTTCGTCCAGCGCTACCAGTCCATGCATTTGCCCCGCTACGCCAATGCCCCGCACCTGAGCGCCGCTTGCCCCGGCCTTTTCCAGAACCAGACGCACAGCCCGGACCGTGGCGTTCCACCAGTCCTCGGGATCTGCCTCTGCCCACGAGGGACGAGGGGTAGAGAAGGGATGGTCTGCCGTTTCCGCCGCGACAAACTCACCGTCAGCACGACATAGTACGGCCTTTACGCCAGAGGTGCCAATGTCCAGGCCAAGGAACAACTCTTTACTCATGACTCGGGGCTGGGGAGCGCCTAGATATACTCGTTGAACAAAGCCTGCAGAACTTCCTGACGGCCACTTTCGAGCTTCGGCTCGCCTTTCTCGAGAGCGTATTTTTCCAAACTCTCGAATGTTGCACGGCCGCTTTCGATCTCAGCGCCGATGCCAGAGTCGAAGCTTGCGTATCTCTGTTTGATGAACTCGGCAAAGCGACCCTCTTCGTGAATTTTCGCTGCAACTTTCAGCCCACGGGCAAACGTGTCCATGCCTGCAACATGCGCATGCACAAGGTCGATTGGTTCAAATGATTCCCGGCGGCGCTTGGCGTCAAAGTTCAAGCCACCCGTGGTGAAGCCGCCCATTTGCATCACCACCAGCATGATTTTTGCAGTGAGGTAGATATCCAGAGGAAACTCGTCGGTATCCCAGCCCACGTTCGGAGTGCCCATATTTGCGTCGATGCTGCCAAGCGCGCCGGCGTTCATCGCCACCGTCAACTCGTGCTCCATCGTGTGCCCGGCCAAAGTCGCGTGGTTGGTCTCGATGTTCAGCTTCAGGTGGTCCATCAAGTCGAACTCACGCAGGAAGTTCAGGCATGCTTCCGCGTCAGAATCGTACTGGTGCGTCGTGGGTTCCTGTGGTTTGGGTTCGATGTAGAACTGCCCCTTGAATCCGATCTTCTTCTTGTAGTCCACAGCCATATGGAAGAAGCGGGCAAGATGTTCGCGCTCGCGCTTCATGTCGGTATTCAGAAGCGTATTGTACCCTTCGCGACCACCCCAGAAAACGAAGCCCTGACCATCCAGGGCATGGGTGACTTCCATGACTTTCTTCACTTGCGCCGCTGCATACGCGAACACATCTGCGCTCGGGCTGGTCGCAGCGCCATGCATGTAGCGCGGGTGCGTGAACAGGCTGGCGGTGCCCCACAGTAACTTCTTTCCACGCGCCTTTTGCTCCTCAGCCAATACCTTTACAACCGCGTCCAGGTTGGCGTTGCTCTCCTTCAGCGTCTTGCCTTCGGGAGCAACATCGCGATCGTGGAAGCAGTAGTAGTCAATGCTCACCTTGTCCAGGAAGTCGAAGAACACGCGGGCGCGGCGCTGCGCGTTCTCAATGGAGTCGCTCCCATCGTCCCACGGCATCTGGTGGACTGCGCCGCCAAATGGATCGGCTCCATTTCCGCGCATTGTATGCCAGTAAGCACACCCAAAGCGGAGCCAGTCTGCCATCGTGCGGCCAGCCACCACTGCATCGCGGTCGTAGTGCTTGAATGCAAGCGGGTTTCTCGAGCCGGAGCCCTCGTAAGTTACGCGTTCTGCGGGGAAGGAGTCCATCATGCCGCAAAATATCAATCAAATGCCCCTTTCCCAGCAAGTCACAGTTTGTTCTAACACTCCAGCGTGGCGAATTTTATTGCTTGTGCGAATCCCTTCGCTCCCGTTGGATCGCTTCAAGCACCCCCACGACCTATGAAAGTCAATCAAATCGCCGTCATCCTGTTCACGCTCCGTGAGCACGTAAAAACGCCGGAAGACTTCCGTCGCACGATCGACAAGGTCGCTAAAATTGGCTACAAGGCTGTCCAGGTTAGCGGCATGGCTCACGACGTAATGCCGGCGCGCGAGATTGCCCAAGTTTGTAAGGACGCGGGCATCACGATCTGCGCCACACATGAACCAAGCGACATGATCCTTCACCAGACGGACGCCATCATTGAGCGCCTCAAGGATCTGGGCACACAATATACTGCTTATCCCGCTCCGGCAGGCATCGAACTCAGCGATGAGACGGCTGTGAAGACATGGCTCGAGAATCTTGAGACTGCGGCAGTCAAAATGCGCGAAGCCGGCCTCAAACTTGCCTATCACAATCATGCAATGGAGTTCTATCGCCTCAATGGGAAGCTCATCTATGAGCGCATCTTTGAGGAGACCTCCCTTTACTCGGAGCTCGATACATACTGGGCTCAGGCTGGCGGCGTAAGTCCGAGAGATTGGGTGGAGCGCTTGGCCGCGCAAAAGCGCCTCCCCCTTCTGCACATGAAGGATATGCGTGTTGAGCTTCCAAACACTTCTCAATTTGCTCCAATCGGCTCAGGCAACATCGACTTCAAGCCAATCATTGCTGCGGCGGACAAGGGTGGTTGTGAGTACTACATCGTCGAGCAGGACCACACCTACGGCCGCGATCCGTTTGAGTGCATCGCCGACAGCTTCAATTACATGCGCGACGTTCTCTGCGACTGAACGCTCAGATAACCTTTCCTCAAAAAGCGCTCCCATCCTGAGCGCTTTTTTTGTGCTGCGCGAACCTTCCTCATCATCCCTTGTGCGCGTATGGAGTGCGGCAAATCGTCGCCGTTTTCAGAATGCCACGCCAACGACGCACATCTCGTCCTTAGCCTCCCGCTGCCGGAGATCGTCGACCTTCCACGCTGGACCGTCGAACCCCTCGCGCCCGACCTCCCAACACCTCGCTCCGCTCGATTCCAAAGCGGCAGCAAGCAGCCGCACTCCGAAACGACTTCGCGATTATCATCATCCCTTGTGCGCGTATGGAGTGCGGCGACTCATCTTCGGGATGAGTGGCTGTATGGCCTACAAAGTGGTAGTGGTTCGGAAAAA
>CAYSHY010000022.1:0-6743 GCA_964430955.1 uncultured Puniceicoccaceae bacterium
AGAACCGTAGCCTTCCAAGCTACTGGCGAGGGTTCGATTCCCTCCGCCCGCACCAGCTCGGGTCGGAAGCTGGGCATGCTTATCCAGCTGATTCAATCGCAAAGAACAGTAAGAAAAAGAGCATGATTCCGTAGGTCAGCGCCGGGACTTCTCTCCATCTACCGGATGTGATCATGAGCACCACATATGATGAGAGCCCGATAGCGATACCGTAGGTGATGCTAAACGTCAGGGGGATGGATAGCGTGGTCAGTGTTGCTGAAATTACCCCTGCGGAATCGTGGTAATCGAGATCGCGAAGCCCACTGGCCATCAAAATTCCCACGAGAATCAATGCAGGCGCGGTCGCAACACTTGGTATTACGGCGATAACCGGACTAAGGAACAGAGCCAGGGAGAAACACAGCGCCACGACAACAGAAGTTAATCCAGTTCGTCCGCCTGCCTCAACACCAGCGGCAGATTCAACGTAAGAAGTAGTCGTGGATACGCCAATTACTGCACCGCCGACAGTCGCTAATGCGTCCGCACATAGCGCCCGATCCATCCTCGGCAGCTTGCCATCAGCATCCAGCAACCGCGCCCGCCGCGACACTCCGATGATGGTGCCGATGGAATCAAACAGGTCCAGGAGAAGCAGAGTGAAAATAATAGGCAGAGTCTCCAGCGGATTCCTGAAGGGGTAGAATAGATCCAGCTGGGCAAACAGAAGGGACAGATCACGCGGAAGTGAAACGACCGCGTCTGGGAGCTCGGTAATTGCTCCGTCTCCATCACTCACAAGCAGGCCCACAACCGCAAGGATGAGAATTGTTAAAATAATGCCACCCTTGACTCCGCGGATAAACAAGACCGCCATAAGCAGCAATCCAATGAAACTGAGCAACGTCGGTGGGTGAAACAGATTACCGTGTGTAACCAAGGTTGCGGGATGGGCCACAACCAATCCCGCCGCCTCAAATCCAAGCAGCGCTATGAAGAATCCTACGCCGCACTGTATGCCGATCTGCAGTGCTCTCGGCAACGACTGCGCGATCTGCTTCCTGAAACCTGTAACGGAAAGGAGGAGAAATATTACACCGTTCCAGAACACCAGTCCCAGCGCAGCCTGCCATGGAACGCCAGCACCCAGGACGATGATGTAGGCAAAGTAGCTGTTCGTCCCCATTCCCGGCGCCAACGCAATCGGATAATTTGCAATACAGCCCATCAAGAGTGAACCCATCACTCCCGCAAGCGCCGTAGCGGCTACCAATGCGCCTCGATCCATTCCGGTTTCGGCAAGTATGGCGGGGTTCACGGCGAGCACATAAGCCATTGCAGCAAACGTGGTTATGCCCGCGATCACCTCTTGCCTTACGCTTGATCGATTTGCAGTCAAGGCAAACATCCGATCCAACCAAGTCTGCGCATTTCGATCCCGCAACATCCCAACCCTGTCAGGAGAATGCGAATCATCGCTGTCCACCAAGCTACCCAATGGCTTTTTCATCGATCGCGACGGCTATTGTAAATCACCCCTCCAATCGCCTTGTAATGGAGCAGAACATCCCTTGCAGCCCTTGCAAGGAGTCCCTCCTGAACATCGATGCCGCGTTCACGTAAGGCATCCGCCCAAGAGGCCACTTTCGGTCCTTCGTCAAATCCCACGGATCTGGCATCCGCATCACTTGCGCCAGATAATACCGATATGACGCCCGACCACGGAATCGCGCCCAAACACATCGCACATGGCTCGACGCTTGTCACCAGCTGCATAGGGGGAAGATGAGGGGCCGACAAATCGTGTGAGTTGAGACGCTTCTGAGCCAAGGCGATGGCCACAATCTCTGCATGGGCGCCACTCCAACAATTATACAGCACGAGGTTAACGCCGACAGAAATCAGAGTGCCTGAAGCAAGATCAAATATTGCCGCGCCAAAAGGGCCACCTGTGCCTTCCTCGACATTACGACGGGCCAGCCCGATAACGAACTCCATCTTCTGCAACGGGTCAGGAAAGGTACCGTGATCTTCAGACGCGCGGACCAGCCATTGCGGAAGTTGAAATTCTAAAGAATTAGGGAGCGGCTTCACAATACTATACAAGTTCCTCTATGAAGCCGCTATGGTCCTCCTGTAAAGAGAGAAGGTTACTGCACGCAGCTCACGAACATTATGTTGGATCTCCTGGCGATTGACAAACGAGGCAAAATAGAAGTTGCGAAAAGACGCCGTTGATGACTCCGTATCTTGGACCGACCTAATTGGAGTGCTGGAACCCTCTCCGGGACTCAACACCGAAGAACCAGATGTCGTCTTTAGATCGCGTTCCCAAGTCCGTGATTCTACCGCTCAAGATTTTGGGCGTAATCCTGTGTCTTTACCTTTTCATTGCCGCCATCAGCGGAATGGGCGAAGCCTTCAAACTGTTTGGCAGCGACTTTGCCCATCGAGTCTTAACAGCGACAGAGAACCCCTTTGCCGCGCTCTTGATGGGTTTGCTGGCTACCTCGCTAGTCCAGAGCTCATCGACCACCACTTCAATCATAGTGGGCATGGTGGCTGGAGGCGCTTTGCCACTGCAGGCAGCTGTACCAATGATCATGGGGGCGAATATCGGAACGACGATCACAGCGATCATGGTTTCATTTGGCTCCATCCAACGACCTGCCGAGTTTGAAAGGGCATTCTCTGCAGCTTTACTGCATCTCATCTTTAACCTGGTTGCGGTAGCCATCATATTTCCACTTGAGGCCACAACGGGTGCGTTGACCCATTTGGCTGAGGCTGGCCAAAGCATGTTCTCAAACGTTGGAGGGATGAAGCTTGCGGATCCGATGAAGGCCGTCACCGGTCCCTTTGTCGCCCTCATGAAAGCGATCGTCTTCGGTAACCCCGTAATGCTCCTGATTTTGACGATCGTCCTGACTTACGGCACGTTGATAGCTCTCGTCAAACTGCTGAAGAGCATGGTTCTCACGAAGGTGGAGGCATTCTTTGACAGAGTCCTGTTCCGAGACTGGAAGATCGCGATGGTGTTTGGTTTTTTCCTAACCGTCGCCGTCCAATCGAGTTCGATTCCGACATCCCTTGCCGTTCCTCTTGCGGGCGCCGGGGTTCTCAAATTAATCCAGGTCTATCCATTCAACCTAGGCGCTAATGTCGGCACTACCATCTCAGCGTTCCTGGCGGCGCTTGCTACTGGAGAACAGCTCCCGGTGGTTGCTGCCTTCGCGCACACTTCATTTAACATTCTTGGAATTCTGCTGATCTGGACGATTCCAGCGGTGCGCCACATTCCTCTACGAATTGCCATGGCGCTTGGCGAAAAATGCGCCAAGAGTCGCTACATACCTATAGGTATCCTGGCTGGCGTCTACTTTGTGGGACCGATAATCCTCATCCTCCTCTTACCTTAACTCGCCATGTGGAAGACATTTATCAACTACTTCAATCAGGACAATCTCTATACGCAAGCGCTACGCGAGTGTCACACAATGCTCGACCTTGATCTTGAAATGTTCAAGGGCGCAATGGAGACCCTGCGGCGTAAGGATAACGCAGAGATAACGGTCGACATCTACGCCACGGACAAGAAGATCAACGAGTTTGAACGAGACGTGCGAAGGAAGGTGCTCTCTCACCTTGCCGTCAGTGGCTCCGGTAAACTTTCCTCGGGTTTGGCATTGGTCAGCATTGTTATCGATATCGAGCGCATCGGCGATTACTCCAAGAACATATTTGACTTGGCCAAAGCCCATCCGGATCGCCTTCATGGCCGATCATTGGAACAGGAGGTAGTCACCATAGAGCAGACCGTAGATCGCCTGTTCACAGAGACAGTGCAAGCCTTCAAGACCAACAATGTGGAAGCTGCACGAAAGGTGATGACTGGGTACAAGGAGACTCTCTCGGCTCAATGTGACCGCATCGTAAACCTCATCATTGGCGGCGAGGCGCCAGACCTGTCCCCCGGCGAAGCTGCTACGCTCGCGTTGTATATCCGTTACTTGAAACGCATAGCCGCACACTCCAGAAACATCACGACGAGCATCGTTAATCCATTTCATCGAATTGGCTATCGGGAAAAGAAGGATTCCGAAGCGGAGTAGGCCTACGAAGTCCCGTCACGTCTCAAAGCGTTTCCGGCTAAAGTACCTCTCGAGGATCTCACTCATGGCCTCTCTCGTCAGAGGCTTCTGACGATATTCCCTGATAGCAGGTTCATCATCGGCCCGTGATCTGTCGTCCGGATTCATGGATCCCGATAACATAACGATCACCGACTGTTTACGAAGATCTTCGTCGAGCGCTGAGAACTGGCTAACAAACTCCCACGCCTCCATCCCGGGAATATTAATGTCGAGGAAAATCAGATCGGGTATTGGGATACCGTTGGCGAGATTGGAATGGAGGAGTTGGATCGCTTCGTCACCAGATCGGGTAATTAACAGATCCCGGGAAACATCAAGATGCCGTATGACCCTTGAATGAAGATAGATGTCTGCATCGCAGTCCTCGATTAGCAGAATGGATCCAAGCGGCTCGTACATCTTCCTGACTCTAGGTGTGGGAGGGCAGCGAGAAGAAGAAAGTGCTACCCTTCCCCGGATCCGACTCCACCCAAATGGAGCCGCCATACAGCTCAACAATCTTACGACAATGGGCGAGTCCGATGCCGGCTCCTTCATACACAGATTGAGGATGGCCGCGCTGGAAGATATCGAAGATGCGCTTTCGGTGCTCCTTCTCTACGCCAATGCCACTGTCCTGGACAGCAAACTTCCACATTTGCCCCTCCTTTTCGGCTGAAATTCTGATCTCCGGCGCCTGCCCATTTTTTCTGAACTTGATGGCGTTACTGATAAGATTCTGAAACAACAGTCTCAAATCACTGTAGTTCCCAATGACGCTGGGCAGATCGCACACCACGATGTTTGCGTGAGCCTCGGCGATGCTTGCGCCAAGGTCCTTCAATACCTCCTGGACGACTGCAGCACAGTCAACAGGCTCCTTCTCCGGAGCCCTCCCAATACGGGTATGGTCCAGAAGCCCCTTAATAAGGAAGGACAAGCGGCTTGCCGCCTCAGTAATGAACCGCATGTATTCATCCGCCGCCGGAGTAAGCTTTCCTTCGCATTCTTCCTTCAAGAGTTCGCAAAAGCTGGTGATTGTGCGCAAAGGTTCCTGCAGGTCATGAGAGGCAATGTAAGCGAACTGTTGCAGCTCAGAGTTGGAACGTTGTAGCTCCGCAGCCTTTCTCGCCAGAGCTACCGCAGTCTTCTTCTCCTTCACCAGGATCTCATGTTCTCTCGCCAAACGCTCGCTTTCCCGAGCCCTGTCGCGTTCTCTCTCACGTAGAATAAAAATCTGCTCCGTTTGCCGGCGCACTTCTTCAGTTTTCTTGTAGAGATCTACAAATACGCGGACCTTCGCACGCAGAATGTTCGGGTTAACGGGCTTGATGAGATAGTCCACCGCCCCCAACGAGTAGCCTCTAGAGACTTGCGGCTCATCACGACTCAGCCCCGTAAGGAATATGATCGGAGTGTCCCGAGAACTGGGACGCTCCCGAATACTCGCTGCGATATCGAATCCGTTCATGCCTGGCAGGCGGACGTCGAGGATGATGACAGCAAATTCATACTGCAGCAGTGTGCGAAGAGCTTCTTCTCCGGACGCACACTCAATGATGTTTTCGCCCAGTGACTCCAACGCGGCCCGCATGGCAAAGAGGCTGCCTGCATGGTCATCTACGATCAGGATATTTACTCGATCGTTTGGTTCATCTATGGAGGCGGATTCCACGGGGTTAACTGTCGGATTCGTCAAAGCTGGAGTACTGTTGAGGAGGATGGGAATAGTCTATCTGATACGGCGATAGAGGCGAAGGCGCCCCGAAATCTTTTTGTAGAGTGTCTCCAGTCTCGTATTTTCGAGACTCTCGTGCTTGCCAAGGCCGAGGATTCCGAAGCGACAAAGGCTTGCGTGAAACAATGCGAGCGCACGCGCCTTCAGATGATGATCAAAATCATCAAGGCCGTCGCGAAAGATAATGATGTTGAATTCATTGAAGGATGCATCTGAGGCAAGATCGTGCTGAGCAAACGTAACGTTACGAACCAGCCAACTACGGAAGACCACCTGGTTAGCGCACGTCGTGTAGTACTCGCTGAAGTCGTGTTCCCCACCCCCTCGAATGTAGTTCTGTCGAAACACGCCGACCGACGATAATGGAAAAACGCCGCTTCGAGCACGACAAAGCCCCATCTGTGAAAAATCCGTAGCAAAAATGCTGCAGCGGTCATATATCCCGCACTCCTTGAGGGTAATCGCGACTGCATAGACCTCCTCTCCAGTAGAACATGACGGAATCCAAACCCGGATTGATGGATATGTCCTGAGAACAGGGACAAGCTCTCGCCTTAGCATCGAAAAGAAACTTGGAGCACGAAACATGGTTCGCCGTCCCCGACTGCTGATTCGGGCGGCGAAACGTTCTACGCAGTCAGGATCGCGCAGAAGTTTCCCCTGAAGTTCTGAGACCGTAGGCACACATTCCTGAGCCATTGTTTCAGTGATTCGCCGACGAATCACTTCTCTCCTATAGCCCCTAAAGTCGTAGCCATAGCGCCGAAAAACCCCCTCCAGCAGCAAGTTTTGCTCAATCTGTTCCAGTGAGGAGTCGCTGGAGCTCTCCATCAAGGACGTTGGATCCATACGCGCAGAAGGGACAATAGTTGTGCAGCATCTACCGGTTT
>CAYSHY010000022.1:6753-52169 GCA_964430955.1 uncultured Puniceicoccaceae bacterium
TCTGAAGCGCCGGCATCGATGCACTTCTCGCGATCTCCCTTCATGGCTTTCGCAGTGAGCGCAATGATTGGTAATCTCTGAAACTCCTCCCTGCTCCGAATAATACGCATCGCTTCGTAGCCATCCATCTCAGGCATCATTATATCCATGAGCACAAGATCGATGTCGTCGGTGCGTGTGAGAATATCGATTCCATCTCTCCCATTTTCCGCATGCAATACATTGACCTTGTGCTGTTCGAGGATGCTCGTCGTCGCAAAGATGTTACGGATGTCATCATCAACAATGAGAACCTTCCGTCCTTCAAGAGCAGGGTCCGATTGATGCAGCTTACGCAGCATATTACGCTTGGGCGCGGGAAGATGCGCCTCCACGCGATGCAGGAAGAGCGCCGTTTCATCGAATAGGCGTTCTGGCGAACGGGCGTCCTTGATGATGATCGTCTCTGCCAGCTTCCGAAGCTTCAACTCCTCTGCCTTGTCCAACTCCTTCCCCGTGTAAACCACAATGGGAATACTTGAACACGACGAAGTCGCCTTGATCTTTTCGATCAACTGAAACCCGTCCATTCCGGGCAGCTTCAGGTCCAGAACGATACAGTCGAACCGGTTTGTCGACAGCGCTTGCAGCGCTTCGTCTGCGGATGAAACCGCCAAGGTGTGGACATCACCATTTCCGATCAGTTCGACGATGCTCATTCGTTGAGCTTCATCGTCTTCGATAACGAGAAGGTTCCTCACCTTTCGGTCGGCATGATGGGCGATTTGCTCGATTGCCGATTGGAGCACTCCCACATCCGCGGGCTTCTGCAAGGCCGCGATGGCGCCGTATTGTAGACCGCGACTCGCATTCTCGTCGATAGACATGATCTGAACCGGTATGTGGCGAAGATCTGGGTCATGCTTTAGACGATCGAGAATCACCCACCCATGAATGTCGGGGAGTTGGAGATCCAGCGTGATCGCGCTCGGCTTATAGCGCTTTGCCAGAGCCAGACCGGCATTTCCCGTGGGGGCAAGAATTACCTTCAAGCCTAATTGCTTGGCTTGATCGGCGATGATGCCTGCAAACATCTCGTCGTCTTCAATTACAAGCAAGGATCTGTCTGCCGGCCTAATCGAGTCCCGGTCGTCTCGCACGAATCCAACAAGATCCTGTGAATGGTCATTGTTCTCCTGCGCCGACAGGACAGCTCCCGAGTAGTCCTTGTCATGCCTGCGCTTTTGGCTGCGCGGCGTTTCCTTATACTGGCTTGGAAGATACAGGACGAATGTGCTGCCAATGCCGACTTCGCTCTCTACCCGGATCTCTCCGCCAAGAATCGACGCGATCTCTCGACTGATCGATAATCCCAGACCCGTGCCACCATACTTTCGGGAGGCGCCGCCCTCGGCCTGCTGAAATGCCTCGAAGATAAGATTCTGGCGATCTTTCGGCACACCAATGCCAGTATCAGAGACAGAAAACGCCAAGACCTCTTCGGCCCGGTTCAAAGATTCACACGTCGGCCCCCAACCGCTGGTCACTGTATCGATCGACAAGCTGACGCTGCCTCGATCCGTGAACTTGAAAGCGTTTGAGAGCAAGTTCCGGAGGATCTGCTGAAGCCGCTGGTTGTCCGTTCGTATAACTTTTGGAACAGAGGAATCGATGGTCGTAGAAAACTCGAGCTCTTTATCGATCGCAATCTGGCTGAAGGATCGCTGCACGTAATCACTAAGCGATGCGAGATCAACGTCTCCCACAACAATCGCCATCGTGCCCGATTCGATCTTCGCCAAATCCAGGACCTCGTTAATAAGTGCAAGCAAATCTGTGCCGGACGAGTGAATCGTCTTTGCGAATTCAACCTGCTTGGGATTGAGGTTGCCATCTGGATTGTCCGCCAACTGCTGAGAGAGGATCAGGAGACTGTTGAGAGGCGTGCGCAGCTCATGGGACATGTTCGCCAGGAACTCGCTCTTGTAGCGCGAGGTTAGTCCCAACTGCTCGGCTTTTTCCTCAAGCGCCGCCTTGGCCGCTTCAACTTCCTGATTCTTCAGCTCTACCTCGGCCTTCTGTTCAGTGACCTGGCGTGCCTTTTCCTCGAGTTCATCATTGGTCTGCTGGAGCTCCTCCTGCTGCGTCTGAAGCTCCTGAGTAAGGCGTTGTGACTGTTTGAGCAGTTCTACTGTGCGCTGGGCAGATTCGATACTGGAGATAACGATTCCCAAGCTCTCAAACAGCTGTTCCAGGAAGGACAGCTGAATCTCGCTGAATGCATTGAGCGTGGCCAACTCGACGACACCTTTGATTTCATCTTCATAGATGATGGGAACGACGACTATATTGAACGGCTTTGTCTCACCAAGGCCTGAAGTAATCTGGATGTAGTCGTTTGGAACATTCGTGAGAAGTATGCGTTGCTTCTCAAACGCGCACTGCCCAACCAGTCCTTCGCCGATAGCGAACTTGTTCGCGACGCACTTGCGCGCCTTGTAGGCGTAAGAGGCATAGAGACGCAGTTCGATCTTGTCCGAGTCCTTGTTCAGCTCACTCATGTAGAAGGCGCCGTGCTGAGCGCCGATGACATTCGCCAGTTCGCTCATTACCTGTTGCGCCACGGTGAGGAGGTCTCGCTGGCCCTGCAGCATGCGGGTGAACTTCGCGAGATTCGTCTTTAGCCAGTCCTGCTCCTGGTTGACCCGTGTCGTTTCCGCCAAGGTCTGAATCATCTGGTTGATGTTGTCCTTCAGCAACGCAACCTCGCCACGAACCTCCACAGTGATGGACTGTCCGTAGTCACCCTTCGTCACAGCTGTCGCGACATCCCCAATCGCGCGCACCTGGTTCGTCAGGTTACCTGCAAGCTCGTTAACGTTGTCGGTCAAATCGCGCCAGATGCCTGCAGCCCCCGGTACGTCGGCCTGACCGCCAAGCTTACCTTCAACCCCCACATCGCGGGCCACATTTGTGACTTGGTCCGCGAAGGTGGAGAGCGTCTTGATCATGTTGTTGATCGTCTCTGCGAGAGTCGCAACCTCGCCCTTCGCCTCCAAGGTGATCTGCTGCTTAAGGTCACCATTCGCGACGGCTGTGACAACGTTTGCAATTCCGCGCACCTGCTCGGTCAAGTTACGGGCCATGGTGTTAACGTTGCCCGTCAGGTCCTGCCAGATTCCCGAGGCGCCTCGCACCTCTGCCTGACCGCCGAGGATACCGTCGGTACCCACTTCGCGGGCAAGACGAGTCACTTCATCCGCGAAGGACGAAAGCTGGTCCACCATCGTGTTAATGGTGTTTTTCAGTTCCAGAATCTCTCCCCGCACTTCAACGGTGATCTTCTGAGAGAGGTTGCCTTGGGCAACTGCCGTCGTGACCTGAGCGATGTCCCGCACCTGGTTGGTCAAGTTGTCGGCCATCAGGTTTACGTTGTCTGTGAGCTCTCTCCAGGTTCCTTCCACTCCGCGCACGTCGGCCTGACCGCCGAGCTTTCCTTCAACCCCCACGTCACGGGCTACGCGCGTCACTTCCTCAGCGAAGGACGAGAGCTGGTCCACCATCGTATTGACCGTGTTTTTCAGCTCCAGAATCTCCCCTCGCACTTCCACCGTGATCTTCTTACCGAGGTCTCCCTGGGCCACTGCTGTGGTGACCTTCGCGATATCGCGCACCTGATTAGTCAGGTTGTTGGCCATCTGATTCACGTTGTTCGTGAGGTCACGCCAAGTCCCTGCCACCCCCTTCACCTCAGCCTGGCCGCCAAGCTTTCCTTCAGTGCCGACCTCACGAGCCACACGCGTTACTTCTTCAGCAAACGATCGTAGCTGGTCCACCATCGTGTTGATGGTATTCTTGAGTTCCAGAATCTCCCCCTTCGCATCGACCACAATGGACTTGGTCAAGTCTCCTTGCGCAATCGCCGTTGCAACCTGGGAAATGTTACGTACCTGATCGGTAAGGTTCGTCGCCATCAGGTTCACGTTGTCGGTAAGGTCTCGCCACGTGCCTGCCACACCACGCACATCCGCCTGACCTCCGAGTTTACCTTCCACACCCACCTCACGGGCCAGTCGCGTAACTTCCGAAGAGAGGGAGCTGAGCTGATCCACCATGGTGTTGATGGTGCTCTTAAGTTCCAGGATCTCTCCCTTTGCTTCCACTGCGATCTTACGTGTGAGGTCGCCATTAGCCACTGCGGTAGTAACTTCGGCGATGTCCCGCACCTGATCGGTGAGGTTCGTCGCCATTAGATTCACGTTGTCAGTCAGCTCCTTCCAGAGTCCTCTCACCCCCGCCACAACGGCCTGTCCTCCAAGCTTCCCTTCCACACCCACATCGCGGGCGACACGGGTAACCTCCGCGCCGAATGCGCTCAGCTGGTCCACCATGTCATTGATGGTGTCCTTCAGGTCCAAAACCTCACCCTTGGCGTCGACGGTGATCTTCTTTGAAAGATCGCCAGCGGCAACAGCAGTTGCAACCTCAGCAATATTGCGAACCTGGCCAGTGAGGTTGTTCGCCATCTGGTTTACGTTATCCGTTAGCTCCTTCCAGGTGCCAGACACGTCACGAACAGCCGCCTGCCCTCCAAGAATGCCCTCCGTACCCACATCGCGGGCCATACGCGTCACTTCAGAGCCAAACGCATTCAATGTATCCACCATCTGGTTGATGGTGTTCTTGAGCTGAAGCACTTCGCCGCGGACTTCTACCGTGATCTTACGCGAAAGGTCGCCATTGGCTACGGCTGTAGTTACCTCAGCAATGTTACGAACCTGGTCCGTCAGGTTCGTCGCCATCTGATTTACATTATCCGTCAGCTCCTTCCACACGCCAGAGACGTCCTTCACCTCTGCCTGCACTCCCAGCGTTCCTTCCGTGCCCACCAAGCGAGCGACTCGAGTCACCTCTGACTGAAAGCTCTGAAGCCGGTCGACCATGGCGTTGATCGTGTTCTTGAGAGTCAGAATCTCCCCCTTGGCGTCCACGGTGATCTTCTTCGACAGGTCGCCATTGGCGATGGACGTCGCCACCTCTGCGATGTTACGCACCTGACCCGTCAAGTTGTTGGCCATGGAGTTCACATTTTCCGTCAGCTCTCTCCAGCTGCCGGAAACACCCTTTACCTCGGCCTGCCCTCCCAGCACCCCTTCCGTGCCCACTTCGCGGGCAACACGTGTTACTTCATCACCAAATGAACGTAATTGATCCACCATCGTGTTGATGGTGTTCTTCAGGTCGAGAATCTCTCCCTTCGCGTTGACGGTAATTTTCTTGGTCAGGTCGCCCTGCGCGACAGCCGTGGTTACCTGCGCAATGTTGCGAACCTGACTTGTAAGATTATCCGCCATGGAGTTCACGTTGTTGGTCAGGTCGCGCCAAGTGCCCGACACGCCCTTCACCTCAGCCTGCCCTCCCAGCACCCCTTCCGTGCCTACCTCGCGAGCTACACGGGTTACTTCGTCCGCAAAAGATCCCAACTGGTCGACCATGATGTTGATGGTGTTCTTGAGCTGAAGGATCTCGCCCCTCACTTCCACCGTGATCTTCTTGCTCAAGTCCCCTTGCGCCACCGCAGTGGTAACATGGGCGATATCGCGAACCTGATTGGTCAAGTTATCCGCCATCAGGTTTACGTTGTCGGTCAGCTCCTTCCAGGTGCCTGAAACCCCTTTCACCGTGGCTTGGGCGCCCAACTTACCCTCGACGCCTACCTCACGCGCAACTCGAGTTACCTCGGACCCAAATACCCCAAGCTGCTCCACCATCCCGTTAACGACGTTTGCATACTTCAGGAAGCTCCCAGCCAAAGGCTTGTCGCCCCCAGTAATCGAGATGGTCTCCGTAAGGTCGCCTTTACTAACTGCAGCGACAACTCGAGCCATCTCAGCCGTATGCTGCGTGACGTCCTCAACAACACTATTGATGGCGTTAACTTTCGTGGCCCATCCTCCTCGCCTACCAGCCCTCGAGATTCGTTGCCGCGTCTTGCCTTCACTGATGGCTTCCGAAAGTTGAGCCAGGTCATCAGTGAAACTCTGACACATCTCCACCATCTCATTGAAGGCGTCGGCAATCTGGCTATCAACGCCCGACAAGCCCTCGGGGAGCCGCGTGCTGAAATCGCCCCGCTTGACGGCTTTGAGCGCAGCAAGAAGGGCGCGAGGCTCCAGTTTTCCTGATGTTTCCTTAGGGGTGGCGCGGGTTATTGTGGGCATAAGCTTCGTCAAGTGAGGTGATTAAAGGTTTCTGTCCCCTTTCGGGAAGTGAGGTAGGTCCTATGGTTTTGAAAAAGTCAGGGAAAATGCAGCGCCAAGGCCCGGCTCTGAGACCAACTCGATCGTTGCGTTATGGAGATCCGCAATCTTTTTGACGATGGAGAGGCCCAGCCCCGTAGAAGGCTCATTGCCGGTGGGACGGGCTGAAAGTCGACAGAACCTCTTGTAGAGATGACGTTTGTCCTCTGGAGTAAATCCCGGTCCTTCATCTTTTATTTCCAGGCACGCACCTCCCGGATGTGAGAAAACACTGACACGCACAGTTGATCCCCAGGGGGAATACTTGATTGCATTGCTCAAGAGATTATCCGCGAGCTCACGGAAACGAAACGGATCAACAATTCCCACCAGATCTGGCTCCTGAGAGAAATGGATCTCTATTCCCTTTGCCTGGGCGTTCTGCTTGTTCAGATCGATGACCTCCTGAACCAGCTCTCCCATTTTTGCAGGGCGCGGCATCAGCTCTATTTCACCCGTTACAAGTCGTTCCGGGTTCAAGAGCTCGTCGATCATGTTCAGCGCCTGATTGCTGGAAGATCTGCAAATTCCAAGCATGGAGTAACGCCGGGAGTTCCGGTTCTCTTCCATCTCCATCAGATAGTTTACCGCCGCCAGTATGGCAGACATAGGGCTACGAAGATCATGTGCAGCGATTCCCAAGACCTCGTTCTTAAGTTCATTAAGACGCTTAAGCTGCTTGTTTGACTCAAGAAGCTCGGCGAGTAATCGCTGATTCTCGCGGTTCTTTTGTTCAAGCATCCGCTCAGCTGCTTCCTGCTTTAACACCTGGTCAATTACGGCTGGTAGCAAATGGAGGAAGGAACCGTCTCCGTCTTTGATAATGTAGTCCTTGCAGCCAGATCTTAATGCATTGATCGCAGTGGCTTCATCGCCCGCGCCAGTAACCATGATAGCTGGCACAAAATTGTTTCGCTCCCTTAAGATGCGGACGAGTTCGATCCCGCCCATCCCGGGCATATCATGGTCCACCAGCACAATATGGTAGGCGTAGGCAGACGCTAGCTTGAGTCCTTCTTCTCCATTCTCCGCCAGGTCGACCAAAAATTCCGGTCGCCGCTCCAGGCTCCGTTTGACAATGGCAGCGCCAATGTGGTCGTCTTCAACATAGAGCAGGCGCACAGCTTTCTCTGTTTCTTCCGCAAAGGGCTTTTCCAACACGCCGTCCAGCATCTGATAGCAGGTTTAACCGGGATCAGCCCGGGGGCAAAGATTCCACGACTTGATCCTAATTTCTAGTCACAAACGAATTAAAGCGTTTCTGCCTTTGAGAACGTGACGAAAAACCGCGATCCTTCGCCAATCCGAGATTCGCAATAAACATCCCCGCCCTGTCTTTGCAAAAGAGCCTTTACGAGCGGGAGTCCCATCCCGTCGCCCTTTGAATCGATTGGACCGACCCGTCTAAATGGAGCAAAGACCCGCCCAAGGTCATCTTCAGCGATGCCACGACCATTATCCTCGACGCAGATACACACCTGTTCCTCTTCGCGCCATCCTGTTACCTTAACGCGTCGCGGTCGCCCTGGGACACTATACTGGAGTGCGTTCTGAAGGAGATGCGTAAATATCTGTTCTACTGCAATCGGATCGGCGTAGATGAGCGGGATCTCTGAAACTTCAACCGATGCAGTATCCTCTCCTTGATCCCGCAGTAGTCGCGCCACTACCCGATTAGCAATCGCTGCGCAATTGAGGTTGCAGCACTCTAAACAAGCCAGTGCGGCTCGCGATATTTGGGTGAGCTGAGAAAGCGACTGCACCATTCGGGATACACACTCTTCAAGGTGTTCCAGAATCCCGGGTACGTCCCGTGAAATCACTGCAGCAATCCTTCCCGCCTGATCTGAATCGATACTAACAGACCCTGCTTTCAGCGGCTCTAAGTCTTGCATTACAAGGCGAAGCTCGAACGCCAGCGCCCTGATATTGACTAACGGTGAACGGAGCTCGTGCGCGACGGAATAGACAAAGTCCATTACGTTTGCCTCGGAAGATCCGGGCTCCTTTGAAAGAGAGGACATGAAGCGAACAGTGAGAGAGCCTTGAGGCACAGCAAGTCACTGCGTCAGTTTTATTGCGATCTCGTGGAAATTTGTCCAATTGGCGACGTGCAAGCATGAGTCTGACTGTCAGAGTCTTCTGTATCCGAAGAAATGCGTCCGGGCTGGAGTTTGAGGGGATTATGAGGCAAGTATTAACCGACAATAAAATCGCAACCTTTCTTCAACAGGGCTCAATGATGAAAACGACTTTTGTGAAGGCTCTCGCAGCGTGTATGTTTACTACAACAATGGGAATGCAAGCGCAGCATATCGAAGAGAGACCATTTGGCGCGTTATCAGACGAGCAAAAGGTAATGGAATATACCCTCAGCAATGAGAATGGGATGGTTGTGAAGGTCATCAACTATGGCGGCATAATGACTGAGCTCTGGGTTCCCGACCGAGACGGGAAGGTAAAGGACGTGTTGCTGGGATATGATAGCCTAGAAGGCTACCAGAGCGATACCGCCTATTTCGGCGCATTGATCGGCCGCTACGGGAACCGCATTGGTGGCGCGGCATTCAATCTCAATGGCAAGCGCTATGAACTGAGCGCTAATGAAGGCGACAATCATCTCCACGGCGGGGAACTGGGCTTCAACAAAGTGCTCTGGAAGGCGGATACCGTAAGCACTCCTGATTCGGTCGCAGTAGAGTTACGCTACGTGAGCCCTGATGGCGAGATGGGCTACCCGGGAACTCTGGAAGTGCAGGTTCGTTATGAACTCAATAACGACAACGAGTTGTCTATCACTTACAGGGCAACAACGGACAAACCAACTGTGTGCAATTTAACACAGCACAATTACTACAATCTCAGGGGACATGGAGAAGGGAGCGTGCTCGATCACGAACTGATTCTGAACGCCGACGCCTACACTCCGGTTGGCAGCACCTTGATTCCCACGGGAGAACTGGCCCCGGTTGAAGGCACTCCCATGGATTTTCGGAAGGCGCGTCCCATCGGATCAAGAATCGAGCAGTCGTTTGAGCAACTGAAGCATGGTGCGGGCTATGACCATAACTGGGTGCTCAATAAGGAGAAAGTTGGGGAACTTTCCTTTGCTGCCCGGCTATATGAACCCGACAGCGGCCGCGTGATGGAGATTTTCACCACAGAGCCGGGCATCCAGTTCTATAGCGGAAACTTCCTTGAAGGCGGAAAGGGAAAAAACGGAACAGCCTACCATTTCAGATATGGTCTCTGCCTCGAAACCCAACACTACCCTGATTCGCCTAATCAGCCGAATTTCCCTTCAACGCAGCTAAATCCGGGACAAGTGTACAGCTCCAAGACCGTTCACCGATTCAGCACCCAGTAACAGGAACTGGCAGAATCTGCCTTTAGAGTTTCTCCTTGGGAATCTCAATTCCTTCCCGGGAATCGAGCTTGAGCTTACGAGTCTCTAGTGCATCGGCCAAGGCAGCAAGTTCCTCTTCCCGCTCCTGAAGCTCCTGCGCCTTCTCGAAAAGCGTTGTCTCACTTTCCTCAATGAAGGCCTCTCGCTCACGAAGAAGATTCTCTCGCGCTTCCAGCGATTTTTCACGCCGATCCAACTCCTCGCGTAATCGGTTGAAGGAGTCCCGCTCCTGTTCGGAGATATCCTGTACCTGTTCCTGACCAGATTGCGCAGAATTGGGACAAATAACCTGTGTGGGCATCTTCTTCTCACGCGCAGCCAGGAGCTCGGCCTTCTCTTGGAGGTATTTTTCGCGCATTTTCAGGAGCATCTCCTGCTCCTGAACAGCACGCTGCTGATTTTCCAGAATCGACCGCGCGCGGCGTAAGTAACGCTCTCGCTCGTCCAGTTCTGCCTGCAAGTTCAGCAAGTCCTCTTCCTGCTCGGCATGCACTACCGGCGCTGCTCGCTCAACAGGCGCTTCTGCACGGCGGCGAGGCTGAGGCTGTGGATCGTCGCGTAAAGGTGACTGCACCGGCCAAGGCGGGGCGGTATGAGAGAGAATTCTATCCCTGATCTGCTTGCGTGCAAGCAGACGCGTCTTGCGCACCTCTTCGCGGGCAAGCTCGTCCTGATAGTCCTGAAACAGAGGGTGAAGATTGGCTCGATCTGACATCACTTTTCTGCCTCTCGGTTGAACTTAACGTCTGAAAAGCTTCGCCAACCGCGAAAGAAAGCTACGCTTAAACGGATACTCCCCATTGAAGAAAAACCATAGTTCGGCGAATAGCAGTCGCTCCTGCTTGTCATCCTGAAGCACAGCCAGATAGTCTTGCAACGAATCTTGAGATTCGGCCGCTTCATCCAAGGCCACCTTCTGGGAAGGAAAATACGCAATGATCTTCCCCAAGTGATTCTGAATCGTCTGCTGCACCGGCTGAAGATCCGCCTCAGAAACCTGATCTGCAATCTGTGATTCGCGATTGTTCAGTGAGCCGCCGTAGTGCCGAACCAGCGCCAGGAAGCTTTCCTTCCCAATGCGATCTGCGATCATTCCCAGTGCCTCGGGCAGATGAAGGCCCTTCTGCCCTGGCCTGAACGGGAGATAGCGTGAAACAACCTGCTCGTCCCCGGTATTAATCGCATTCAGAAGGGCTCGAAAGTCTTCGCCAATCACAACGCTGCGGGCCATCCTGCTGCTGAACTCCAAAAAGTCTCCCAGCGTGCGAATTCCCTCACTTGCACAGATACTCCGGGTGTTTTCCGAAAGATTTGAAAGGGAAAGCGGAAAATCCAGAGGAAGCCCAAGCCGTTCTGCCCGTCCAGTAACTGAATCGCGAACCTCAGCAGGGGACTCCTCCATAATTAGGGCGCTGAATGGATCGTCGAAGGCCAGCGTCTCCTTCAAAATACTTACCAACTTGTCTGCCCGCTCCTGATCTCCCAATGCAGGGTGCGCGGCAAGCTCGAGATAGTCATAATTGAGGAAATCTTCGGCAGTCAGCTCTGACCCGTCGCCTTCCCAAATCTCGCCGGCGTTATCGGCAAGAGTGGCAAGATCAAGCTCTGCCATTGGGGAGGTGAAAAACTTGCTCCGGATGCCCTGCCAAATCTCCTGGTTATATTTTGTCGAGTACTTGCTGCTATCCATTAAAGTCTACTCAGGATGGCGCACTGCTGGTGGCCATCTCAGCAGACGCCTCAATTTCGTTTGCCGCCGCACGGTAATCCTGCACGACACCGTCGTCCTGCTCGAGAGCCTGTGATACGAGGCAGACTGGCAAGCCGAGCGTTACTGCCCGGCGCACCACAACGGCATCTCTAATCTCGACATTCAGGATGCGCGCTGAAGGGTGAATTTTCTTCTGACTTCTGAACTGGTTGATTGAGAACTGCATGCGCATCTTCGGAACTTTGATGTCCATATTGGCCTTAATGGCGTTGAAGATGACGCCGCGGACGCTGGCCGGAGGCCCCATTCCTGCAGTCCTGAATCCTGCGGAAGCCGCATTGAACTTCTCAAGCTTGTTCACGAGAAGCGTAAATCCGATCAGACTCAAAGCGTCCGGGTTGGCTGGCACGTACACTTCATTGGAGCAGAAGAGTCCCAGCTGCGAAGCCCTCAGAATGTTCGGCGGACAATCGAAAAGTATGTAATCATAATTATCTTCAATCTCGGCCAGCTGTTCACGAAACTTGACGTAATGCGGTGCAGCCGGATCAACCTTGTACTCTTGCTCCAAGTCAATCAGGTTAAAGTTTGTTGGCGCCAGGTCCAATGTTGGAAGCATCGGTTGGCCCTCCTTATCCACTGTGACAGACCGTTGGACAATGTCTGAAAGACGAGCAGAGCCCGGATCGAAAATGTCATAGATAAAGCCGTGCCCTTCGGAGTTCAGCTTGTTCCATCTCTCAAGACGCATCAACCAAACGCTTGAGTTTGACTGGGTGTCCAGGTCAATCAGAAGCACGCGCCGGCCACGCTCCGCCAACGATGCAGCAATATTGACCAGTGTGGAGGTCTTCCCCACGCCACCCTTATAGTTTATGAAGCTTATCCTACGGGGCATAAGAACCGATCATGTTTCGCGCATGACGAAGTTTCCAGTTCAAAGCGCTCAACTGAGGTGTAGATCCCTTCTGAAACGCGCACATACAAAAAGAGACGGCCCCCCAAAGGAGGCCGTCTCGTTAAAGGTCTGTTCTGTTACCGCTTAATTGGCGGCAGCCAAGCCGTTGAGGCTCTCCCGCTTTTCTCCAGTAACCTCGCCGTAGCAGATAATCTGGTAGCGACGCAGTACGAAGTCTTCAGGCAGCTGCGGCTTGAAATCTTCGGGCGCCGGATCGATCGTGAAGACGCTGTCTGTCTTTTCACAGATGAAGAGGTGCTTCTTCTGATCGCCCAGAGGCTGTTGATAACGCGGCGCCTGGCCTGGAAGCTCCACGGGCTCTAGCTCGCCCTTTTCAACCATCGTCTTGATGTTGCGATAGACGGTAGCGATACCCAGATTCGGAACTTCCTCACCTGCCAATTGCAGGATCTCCTTCGGGCCTAGTGGCCGCCCGGCCTTTTCAAGAGCAGCCTTGATTGCATTGCGCTGCTTTGTCTCCCTAAAGACTTTCTTATTCATTGTTAACGATTACAGGGGGGAGGGTTAATATTAAATGAAATACGAGGCTCAAAATTGCTGTCAATAGCTTACCTTACAGATGGAAGTGCGGCTGCCCTTGCGAACTATACTGTTCCAGTTGGCGCCAGCGGAACCCGGCCGTGATTTCCAAGATCGATGACTGGTATTACTCTGAACCTTTCATGTCACTTGGCTTGATGATGCCGACGTATCGGATGACAAACAATCCAAATCCCATGTTCCAAATATTGGTATAAAAATTTCTTCTCGAGCCAAGAAGCGTTTCTGTACGAAGATAAGACAATACTACCTCCAACCCAAATTTGTAGGAGGCAAGAAAATATTCGCCAAATCCGTACTTAGGTACGTTTTTCAGCAACTTCGTTCTGATAACGGCGGGCTTCCGCGATCCAGGCGGCGCCTGCAGAGACATTAGCCTCTTCGCACAGGTAGTCCCAAACAGCGCCAAATGGAAGGGTCTTCAGCTCTTCCATAAGGGCTAGTCGCTCGGCACGGGCTCCCTCAGCCTCAAGATCCTGAAGCTGGCAAGTAGGATCCAGAAGAGCGAAAAGAATCGCTTTGCGAATGGCGCGAAGACCAATAGTGTAGGCCGCGATTCTGTTCACACTGGCATCAAAGAAGTCTGTGGCCAGAAGCACGCGATTCCAAGCGCCACCTCTCTGGAGCTCTAGAAAGACTTCCTTCAATGTCTCATCGAAAATTACGATGTGGTCGCTATCCCACCGCATTGGGCGGCTCAGATGGACCAATAGCTTCGGGTGGAACTGAAGGTAGGACGAGATCTTGTCCGTGATGGTCTCAGTGGGATGAAAATGCCCTTGGTCGACGCAATAGACGCAGCCACGCGCGAGGGCGTAGCTAGAGTAGAACTCTGCAGACCCCACGGTATAGGCTTCGATGCCAATACCAAACAGCTTGCTCTCGACAGCATCGATGCAGAGTGAACGATCGACACCATCCATTGGCGCCAGAATCTCATCCAGCGATTCCGTGAGTCGGGCTCGGGGACTCCAACGATCGGCTGGGTAGTCCTTCTCTCCATCCGGCAACCAGTGGTTTAAAACACACGGATTGCCCTGACTCCGAGCCATGTCTGTGGCAATGCGGCGGCATGCCTTTCCGTGGCGAATCCAGAACTCCCGAATCTCCTTGTTCCTATGCGAAAGAGTGGCCTCGGTTGCCTTCGGATGGGCGAAGAAAGTCGTGTTAAAATCAAGCGAGACGCCTGCGGACTTTGCCCACTCAATCCATCCGGAGAAGTGTTCTGTCCTGATCTCGTCGCGTTCTACCTGCTTGCCATTTGTCTCGGCATAGAATGCATGCAGGTTAAGCCGATGACGGCCTGGGCATAATTCGAGCACCTTGTCGAAGTCCTGCCGCATCTCATCGCCGGTGCGAGCGCGCCCCGGGAAGTTGCCAGTGGAAAGAATACCGCCCCCTTTCGTCGCTTGGCTCTCCAATCCGTTTACGTCGTCAGACTGCCAGCAGTGGAAAGACAGTGGGATATCCAGAGCCCTCTTTACTGCCTGCCGGGCATCGACGCCGATCGCAGCGTAGCGCTCTGCCGCAGCATCGAACGCTGTGTTGATATTATCCTTGGAGGGAGAGTTGAAGACGGACATTTCGAAGGGAATTGCTATGATACCTGACGGAGTGTTTCGCGTAGGGCGTCGGCAGAAGAGCGAAGGGCCTGTTCTTCTTTTGGCCAAAGCTTAAGCTCCAGCCGATCCATCACACCCTCGCGTCCTACCACTGTTGGCACGCTCAGGGCAATTCCTTTAATCCCGTAAGCGCCTGTCTGGGAACTCGAAACTGGAAGAAGTTGCCGCTTGTCCAGCGCGATTGCATGAACAACTTCGGCGATTGTTGCGCCGACGGCCCAGCCTGCCCCACCCTTGCGCCGAATCACCTCTGCACCGGAGCCCTTGGTGCGATTAAAGATCTGTGTCTGGAAGTTAACATCACACCCTTTGACTGATGCGAGCGGCAGACCACCAACAGTAGCGGAAGACCACACTGGCACCATGGAATCGCCATGTTCACCAAGGATCAACGCCTTGACCTGTGTAGGGGGCAGGTCTAACTCGCTGGCAATCAAGCTGCGGAAGCGGGCCGTATCCAGCATCGTGCCCAACCCCAGTACTTGATACGCAGGCACATTGAGAGACTGCACCGCCAACTGGGTAAGAATATCGACCGGGTTGGAGACGACAAAAAACTTAGCGCAGGGCTTATGACCTGCTTCCTTGATACTGGAGAGGATCTGCTTGAACAGAGATACGTTCCGATTGATAAGATCCAGTCGAGACTCGTCTGGCTTCCGCCTCAAACCAGCTGTAATTACGAAGATATTGCTATCCTTCGCACGATTATAGTCTCCCGCGTATATTCTCTGGTCTCCATAGACACTCGAGCCGTGGAGCAAATCAAGAGCCTCGCCTTCAGCCATGTCCGCATTGGCGTCAAGGAGCTGAATCTCTGGAATGATACCAGCGCACTGCAGAGCAAAGGCTGCGTTTGAACCGACGCGGCCGCCGCCGCCGATGATTGTAACCTTCATTGTGCTTCTATGATTTTAGGCTCTTGAGAATCTGGTTGGTAATCTCCTGCACTACGCTTTCGATCTCAGGATCAGGAAGCGTTGACTCGGACTCTTGAGGACAGCCGCAGGATTGACCTGCGCCTGACGACTGACCGACAAACCCGGGACGAAAATCCGAGTTGTCGCAAAGCTCACATTCCTTCAACTCGGAGCGCTTGTCATCCATTCCGAGGGCCTGTCGCAAAGTAATCAGGTCTTTTGCCTGCGCGCCCGTTATCGGCTCGAGTTCCCGTCCCAAAGAAGATGCAACCCAGACCGTCTTGCAGTAGGCGTCGGCGTTTTCCATCTTCCAATAGGAGTCCTCTATATCCTTGCCCCAGGTAATGACACCGTGGTTGAGCATTAGCACGCACTGGTGGTCCACTGCGGCGTCGCCCACTGCCTTTGCGTTCTCGGGCGTCCCGGGGGTCTGATAAACTGCAATGCCAATTTCGCCCAAAAATACCTCAGCCTCAGGAATCAGACATGTGGGTGGGCGCACTTTTGCGACGGCAAACGCGGTGGCATGAGGAGGATGGGCGTGACAGCAGGCGCGCGCCTTGGGTTGGCGTTTCATAATCGCAATGTGCGTGAGCACTTCGCTTGTGCGCTTACGAGTCCCGGCCAGTTGCTTCCCCTCCAAGTCCACCAGACACATATCCTCTGGTTTCATGAAGCCCTTCGAGATAAGTGTGGGCGTGCACAGAACGAGATTCTCGCCAACGCGGATCGTCAGGTTTCCACCATTGCCGTCCGTGTAGTCCCTTTCCCACATACGACGGCCGATATCCACCATGCGCTTCTTCAGTTCCTCAATCTCCGGGGAGTAGAAAAATGCCTGAATCTCCTCCGGAGTCTGTGGATCAGGATGCCGCTCCCAGTAATAAGTATAATCGGGAGTGCTTGGCTCAGCTGGCTTGGAAGAGCCCGCAGCGACTCTGGTAGTCGCAAAGCCAGAGCCATTCTGGAGCTCCCGCACGCGATCGCGCGCGGAAGGAGTCAGTGAGGCGTCGGCCGGAATATTGATCGAGCCATTCTGCTTGAACATCTTGTCGATGTCGCTTGCCGTGATAATGGGCTTCATGTGGAAATTCTACTTGGAAGGGTAAATACTTACTTGGTCCAGGATGGCGGAGTTGTATGCATCCACCGGTGTTGGGGTCGGGAACGGACGAGTGGCCTCGCCACCTTCTGTATAGCCAATGAAATCACCTGTAGAGGCGCCGATCTTGTCATAGACCACCGGGCTGGGATCGGCGCTCACACGAATATCCTTGGGATTCTCGAGTTCGGCCCTGCCGCAGGGAGATACAATGAGCCAACGAGCACCCTCCAGGGAGGGAAGCGTGTGGCTTAAAACGACTCTACCAATGACTCGACCGACCTTCATTTGCCGTCTCCTAAGACAGTCTCGGGTTGATCTTCGTCGAGAATGCCGACGATGACGTTGCGCATGGGCATGTCGCGCTGCCCAGTGTTTCTGGAAGCGGCTTCACCGTCAGCGGTGACAAGCACTTTATCGCCAAGTCCAGCCCCTTGCCAATCTCCGCAGAGCAGGAACTTGCCAGATGGACTGCCATCAGCCAGCAACTGCTCACAGAGTATGAGGCGCACGCCCTTGAGGGAACTATGGCAAATGGTGCTTGTGGCATGACCCGTAACACGCGCGAGAATCATCCTATGATGTTGAGATAATCCACCATCACGCATCGACGCTTGCGCGTGAAAGTGACTGGTGTGGTGATGCCCTCTCCGGTTGCCGTCGCAATGGAGAAGCTGGCGTAGCCTTCGCCCCCCATGCCCAACCCGGCGGTACTAGGGCCGTTCTTTACAAAGAGTGTGCAATCCATGATCCGCCCCATGCGGGTGATCACGCCGATGTCGCGGGAGTGAATGATGGCAGAGTGCTTGTAGTTGTGCTCGGATCGATGCGCCATATCGATGGCCTCATCCACGTCACGCACGCGAACGATCGGAAGCACTGGCATCATCTGCTCTTCCTGCACAAACGGATGATCAAAATCCGATTCGGCAAAGAGGATCATTGTCTTGCCCGGAACCTTGAGACCGATGCGTTCGGCGAGAACAGCGGCATCAGCGCCAACCGCGTCCCGGTTGAGCACTGGATGGCCGCCACAGCTGCGTGCGCCCCCTTCAAACTTGAAGGCCACTTCGGTGATCGCATCAAACTGCCGAGCATCCAGTTTAACGGCGCCTTCTTCGGCCAACGCCTTCAGGAACGGCTGATAGACTGCGTCCTCTACGAAGACCTGCTTCTCGCCAATACACAGAAGGTTATTGTCGAAGCCTGCTCCAAAGATGATGTCCCGGGCGGCCCGGCGAAGATCTGCCGTGCGGTCGACAACAACCGGCGGATTGCCCGGGCCGGCACAGATAGCACGTTTGCCGCTCTTCATGGCGGCTTTGACCACTGCGGGACCGCCAGTCACGCAAATAAGGTCAATATCCGGACTATCGCAGAGCGCCTTGAAGGATTCCAGAGTGGGCTGTTCAATGATTGTCACCACGTTGCGCAGGCCAGTCTCGCGCTCGATCGCGGCATTGAAAGCGGCCACGGCGGTAGCTGCGCACTTGGCGCCGGACGGGTGGGCATTCACCACAACAGCATTCCCTGCTGCGACCATGCTAATGACATTTGCCGCAATTGTGGGGATGGAATGAGTTACTGGAGAAATAGCAGCTATGACCCCAAATGGCGCATTCTCCTCCATGGTGATGCCATTGTCCCCGCTTAAGCCGAGCGGCGAAAGAAACTCCACGCCCGGAATTCCCGGAATGCCCTTCAGTTTGGCAATCTTGTGCTCCAGACGCCCAATCCGGGTTTCATCAAGCTCCAGCTTGCCCCAGGCTTCTGCGTTATCAGCGCACAGTCGCTTTACAATATTAACGATTGTCGAACGAGCAGCATAGCCCTTCTTTCGCAGCGCTTCATAGGCATTCCGCGCAGCGGAAATCGCATCGGCTGGTTCCGCAAAGACGCCCGGACGCGAACTCGACGTCTGGACTGAAGGGCCGGTGCTTTGGCCATTCCCAAGTCGGGCCAAAACCTCACGTACGATTGAGTCAACCGTTTCGCTGGAAACTTGCATTCTGAAACCTTTCTAGACCGTGTTACTGACTGTCTCTCGCGCTATATACAGACTTCCCAAGAACAGTTACGCCATCGACGATCCCGACGACTGCGGCGTCCGTAGGCACTGATTTGAGATTCGCTGCCTGTCTTGCGGAACTCCCTTGAACGAAGAGCACGCACTCCCCTATTCCTGCGCCGATCGGGTCAATGGCCACGATGGTGTTCTGCCCTTGCTTGAACTGCGAGGGATCCTTCTCATCCACGAGTAGTGGTCGAAGAATCAAGAGGCGGCGGCCCTGCAGGTCTGTCTCCTTTTTGGTGGCGACGACTTGGCCTATGACCTTGGCGAGAAACATGAGCTTCTACTTCTTTGAAGCTGGAGCTGCTTTTGGCAGAACCGCTTCCAGTTCAGCAACCGGACGGGCAATGACGTGAGCGCTAATTACTTCGCCAACCTGGCGAGCGGCTTCTGCGCCAGCATCGAGTGCAGCCTTCACGGCTGCGACATCGCCGGTGATTGTTGCGCTGACCATTGCGTTACCGACTCCGGTCATGGGTCCCTTAAGGCTTACTGTAGCGGCCTTAAGCATGGCGTCGGCGCCAATGATCAGAGCCGTAAGACCGCGGGTTTCAAGAATGCCAATTGCTTGCTGTGCCATAATGATGGTGTGTCTAAAGATTTTGCTGATTATGAATGATTCCGGACAAATCGCCGCGTTTCCTCAGCTACGACGGCCTCTTCGTTAGCCGGAATAACGAAGACTTTTACTTTCGAACCCGGCGCAGCCAGATTCTGTTCAAAGAGGTTCTTTGAATTTAGCGCCGGGTTGATCCGCAGGCCCATTTCATCGAGCCCTTCACAAACCGCCGCGCGAAGTTCAGGATCGTTCTCTCCGATGCCTGCCGTGAACACCAATGCGTCGAGTCCTCCCATTTCTATCCAGAAGGCTCCCACCCAGTGGCGGATCTGCTGGATAAAGTGGTCTCGCGCCAGTCGAGCGCGCGCATTGCCTTCCTTTGCCGCCTCGCGGATGTCACGCATATCATTGCTGACACCGGACATTCCGAGCAGGCCGGACTCCTTTGTCAGCACGCGCTCCACCTCATCCAGGGTCAAACCAAGCTTCCGGATTGCAAACGGAACCGCCATGCTATCAAGGTCGCCTACACGGTTATTCTGGGGCAGACCGCTCTGCGGGCTAAGACCCATACTTGTGCCGATGGCAAGACCATTACGGATTCCCGTGACGGAGCTACTACCGCCAAGGTGGCATGAAATGATCCGCAGAGGCGGACCATCCACTGCAGCGAGGCTACCATGATAGAGGGCGCGAACACGATCTGCGATGTCCTCGCGATCCAACAGGGCAGCTGATCGCTCAGCCACAAACTTGTGGCTGGCCCCATGAAACCCATAGCGCTGCAGGCCGGCTTCAAACCAGGATTCTGGAATTGCATAGCGACGGTAAGCCTCGCTTGTCCATTGATAGAACGCGGTCTCGAACAGAGCCACAAGGACCGCTTCAGGCATGATCTTCTGAAACTGCCTGATCCCTGCGGCATAAGCTGGATTATGAGCAGGCGCAAGGTCTGAAGCTTGCTCCAGGGCCTCGATCACTTGTGAATCGGCCCTGACGCAACCCGAGAGATTATGCCCCAACACGGTCTTGAAACCGACAGCGTCGAGACTTTCCCCCTCTTCGAGGTGTCCTTGTGCGCGGAGATCATCAAGACCCTTGCTGATGGCTTCCGCGTGATCCGTTACACGCTCGAAACCACCCTTGGCAACTGGCTGCAGCTCCCCATCCCGCTCAATAAAGAGCCGGTACTTGAACGAAGTTGAGCCAAGATTTGCGACGAGGATCTTCACAATATGAACTCCAGACGCGTTACTTCAAAAAGGAGCCCAGTCCGCCGAGCTCTTCGTGAGGCCTTGGGATGATCTGGATGGCAATTACCTCGCCAATGCGACGCGCCGCTTCAGCGCCTGCTTCAACAGCCGCCTTAACGCTTGCTACATCTCCCGTAAACAATGCGCTTACGTAGCCACTCCCGATCTTCTCCCACCCGGTCATCGTAACGTCTGCAGCCTTGAGCGCTGCGTCGCTAGCTTCGATGAGGGTGATGAGGCCCTTCGTTTCAATGATGCCAATTGCTTGGGAAGCCATTTTAGTAATTCCTTTCTGGTGGGATCTTAGACGCCAAAACGCTTGATGACGTCGGGGTGTGGACGGGCGATGACGTGAGCGGCAATCAGCTCGCCAACCCGGCGTGCAGCTTCTGCCCCGGCATCCACAGCTGCTTTCACGCTGCCAACGTCACCCTTGACGATCACAGTGAGGAAAGCGCCGCCGATCTGAACCTGCTTGAGAATCTGCACGTTTGCAGCCTTGGCCATGGCGTCAGCGGCCTCTGTGCTGCCGGTGAAACCACGCGTTTCAATCATTCCGAGGGAGTCATTCATATTTGTTAGCGGATCAAATTAATCTTCGTTTCAGTGGATTGGAGCGTGCCTACTTGAGCAGCTCGCAGAAAGTGTTCGGTCCGAGACCGCACGCGTTGCCTTCGTCGGTGTCGACATGCACCTCCAGCTTGAAGGAGGGATCGACGCGAACCAGAAGTTTATCAAAAGTGACAGCGCATGGACCGTGCACCTTGAGACGCATGAAATCCTTGTGCTTAACGTTATAGTAAGCCGCGTCTTCGGGGGACATGTGGACGTGAATGGCGGCGCGGATAACCCCCTGATCCATCCTGAAGAAGCCCTTCGGCCCCATGAGCATGCACCCTGGCGTACCTTCAATATCGCCGGAGAGGCGCACCGGGATATCAAAGCCCAATGCAATCGCGTCGGTAAACGCCAGCTCAACCTGATTCAGTGAACGACAAGGCCCGAGGATTCGAAGGTTTGATATGACCCGGGACCGAGGACCTATAAGCGTCACTGTTTCCTGGGCCGCAAACTGACCTTCCTGATAAAGCGCCTTCATCGGCGTGAGCTGGTGTCCCTTTCCAAAAAGGACTTCAACGGCCTCCTGCGTAAGATGACAGTGCCGCGCGCTCACATTCACAACCAAAGGATTCGGCGCTCCCACAGAGCGCGGCGCCTTCCGCCCCAGGTGCGAATAAACACGTTGACGCACCAGATGCTCGATTACTGCGCGGGGCGGAGCGGGGTTATTTGCTGCTATCATCTCCGAATCTGTGTGATTACGCTCTCTTAATGCTGAATTTTCTTTGACGAATCAACCAAAATCCACAAAAATCCAAAAAAGTCCACCAAATCCTGACAAATGCTGGCGCTGGAACGACATAGACAAATACTCGAACTGCTAGACCGGCATGGTAGCGTCAGGACGGTAGACCTCGCAGATAGACTCCAAGTAACGAATGAGACAATCCGCCGGGACCTTGAGCGGCTCGAAGCGGAGGGAATGTTGAAGCGCGCACACGGCGGCGCGATCAGGACCAGCGCCATCGACATCCGCGAGCGAAGCTTTGATGAGCGCAACGTTGAGAACTTGGAGGCAAAACAAGCGATCGCACAAGCCGCAGTAAATCTGGTTGAGGCCGGCGACAGCATCTTCGTCGACGCCAGCTCGACGGCGCTGCAACTGGTTCTTGCCTTGGGAGACCTTCCCCTGCGGCTGATCACCCACTCCTTATACGTAGCCGAGGTGCTTCGCCACAAGGCGAACATCGAGCTTATCATGGTCGGCGGCAGACTGGACCGCACCTCCCGGGCCTTCCTCGGGCCGGAAACGATTCTTGCGCTGCAACGGTACCGGGTCGACAAGGCATTCTGCTCTGGCAATGGGATCGAACCCGGTCTAGGCGCCAGCGAGATCAATGAAGATCAAGGGATATTGAAAGAAGTCGTAAGCGGCCGGGCGACACGCTTCATCTACCTTGCAGACGAAAGCAAACTGGGAAAGCCTTCCAGGTTTTACTTTGCCGAGACTTCGTCCATAGACATTTTCATTACCGATAGCAGAAAGGATCACCCTGTACTGCGTGAGATACGTCAAGCAGGCGTGCAGGTGATCTGTGCTGACTAGAGCTGACACCATTTAGAAATGCCCCAAGAAAAGACTTACTTAGCAGCAGACCTGGGCGCAGGCAGTGGCCGCGTGATGGCAGTGCACTTTGACGGAGAGAAGCTCCGTCTCGAGGAAGTTTCCAGATTCGGAAATCATCCGGTCCCCATCAAGGGGAGCATCCACTGGGATATTACAGGCCTATACCGCAACATAGTGCATGGTTTCACCAAGGCGCTCGGGCAGTGGGGCAACCAGATTGTCAGCGCCGGCATTGACACCTGGGGTGTGGACTTCGGTTTGATTGACGCTGACGGGAGCACCCTCGGAATCCCATACGCCTATAGAGACTCGCGGACAAACGGGATGGTAGAGAAGGTTGCGAGCCGGATTCCGGCAGAGCAACTATATCAAACAACCGGGCTCCAGACGCTGATCTTTAATACGATCTTCCAATTGGCTGCTGCACAGGAACAGACCCCCGCTGGACTGAAAGCTGCAGCTCAACTCCTGTTCATACCCGACCTGCTAAACTACTGGCTGACGGGTGTTGGCGTGAACGAGCGCACCATCGCCAGCACGAGCCAGCTATACGATCCCCGCAAGAAGGATTGGGCCCGGGAAGCGATTGCAAGACTGGGACTACCGAACGACATCTTTGGAAAGATAGTGGACCCGGGAGTCCGTCTCGGTTCCGCCCGGATTGACGGCGGTGAGCTACAAATTGTGACTGTTGGCAGCCATGATACAGCTTCTGCCGTGGCCGCAGTGCCCTTCCGGGATCCGAACGCGGCCTATCTAAGCTCCGGTACCTGGTCTCTGTTGGGAGTAGAAAGTGATGAACCAATCCTGAGCGAGGCAGCTCGTTCCGCGAACTTTACAAACGAAATTGGCGTCGGAGACAAAGTTCGGTTCCTGAAGAATATCACTGGGCTCTGGCTAATCCAGGAGTGCAGAGCCAACTGGAGCAAGAACGACGACTATGACGCCAGTTTTGAGCAGATGACACGGGAAGCAATGGAAGCGCCAGCCTTCCAACGGTTCCTGGATCCAGACAGCGATGAGTTCTCCGCTCCCGGCAATATGCCTGAGCGAATCGAAAACTACTTCAGGAAGACAGGACAACCCGCCCCGGGCTGCCGCGGTGAAATCACCCGAAGCATCTTTGAGAGCCTAGCGCTCAAATATGCCGTAGTGATGGAAAGAATGGAAACGATAGTTGGGCGCTCTGTAAGCGAGCTCAACATTGTCGGAGGCGGATGCAGAGATGCCCTGCTCAATCAGTTTACCGCAAATGCACTTCAGCGTCCTGTCATTGCCGGACCAGCTGAAGCAACGGCAACAGGCAACGCTCTGGCGCAGATGATCGCGTCGGGCGATATCAAGTCGCTGGCGGAGGGACGGGAGTTGGTTGCCCGCTCGTTCGAAACAACGGTTTACGAGCCGCAAGATTCATCCCGCTGGTCTGATTCACTATTTCATTATAAGAATTTCCTGAGAATGTAACCCGCTACCCTACTCCATGAACCCGACTATCCTGACCAATCTCCCAAAAGTAGGAATACGGCCCGTGATTGATGGCCGTCTCGGAGGAGTTCGTGAATCCCTCGAAGACCAATGCACAGGTATGGCGCAGCGCGTGGCTGCGTTCATCTCTGAAAATCTGCGCTATCCTAATGGCAAACCGGTAGAGTGCGTAATTGCAGACTCGAACATCGGAGGCGTCGCCGAAGCCTGTGCCTGCGAGGAGAAGTTCAAGCGCGAGAATGTCGGTGTGAGCCTGACCGTAACGCCGTGCTGGTGCTACGGTTCAGAGACGATGGATATGGATCCCCACAGGCCAAAGGCGATCTGGGGCTTCAACGGAACCGAGAGACCGGGAGCAGTCTATTTGGCTGCGACGCTTGCGGGACACACACAGAAAGGACTTCCTGCCTTTGGCATCTACGGGCGGGATGTTCAGGATGTGGGAGACACCCGAATACCTGAGGACGTCCAAAAGAAAATCCTGGGGTTCGTCAGAGCGGGGCTAGCCGTCGCAACCATGCGGGGCAGGAGCTACCTCAGCATGGGTGGAACATCCATGGGAATAGCTGGGAGCATGGTAAACTATGAGTTCTGGGAAAAGAGCCTCGGCATGCGCGTTGAAGACATAGACATGTCTGAGTTTGCCGGCCGAATGCGGGACGGGATCTTTGATGGCAGAGAGTACGAGAAGGCTCTTGCATGGGTTAAGCAGCACTGTCGCGAAGGAAAAGATTTCAATAGCCAGGACCTCCGCAGGTCACGGGAACACCTCGATCGTGAGTGGGAGGACAGCGTCAAGATGGCGTTGATCGCACGGGACCTGATGGTCGGAAATCCTCGGCTCAAGGAACTGGGTTACGCAGAACAGGCTCACGGCCACAATGCTATTGCGGGAGGCTTCCAGGGGCAGCGTCAGTGGACTGATTATTTCCCCAATGGCGATTTTCTTGAGGCCATTCTGAACTCCAGCTTCGACTGGAACGGTCGTCGAGCTCCCTATATCGTTGCTACAGAGAACGACGCGATGAACGCGGCCACAATGTTGTTTGGCTGGCTTCTCACCAATAGCGCCCAGATCTTTGCAGACTTACGCACCTATTGGAGTCCCGAGGCCGTGAAACGTGTAACCGGGCATGAGCTGCAGGGGTCTGCCGCAAACGGCATTCTGCACCTGATCAACTCGGGCCCAGCCGCACTGGATGGCACTGGACAGCAGACCGGACCGGATGGAAAGCCGGCGATGAAGCCCTTCTGGGAGATCCGGGACGAGGAAGTCTCCCGCTGCCTCGAAGCAACAACATGGCACCCGTCAAATGGAGGGTACTTCCGCGGCGGCGGCATGAGCACTCGTTTCCGCACCCGCGGTGGAATGCCGTCTACTATGGCGCGCCTTAATTTGGTCGCCGGGCTGGGACCAGCGCTGCAGATTGCTGAAGGTGAAACGGTGGAGCTTCCAAACGAGGTTCACGATGCGTTGGATAGCCGCACAGATCCAGCATGGCCGACAACATGGTTCTCCCCAAGGCTCACTGGAATTGGGTCATTTCGCAGCACATACGAAGTGATGAACAGCTGGGGGGCAAATCATTGTGTCCTCAGCTACGGTCATATCGGCGACAGGTTGATTACCTTGGCGAGCATGCTGCGCATCCCTGTTTACATGCACAATGTAAACGAAGACCGTATTTTCCGCCCCAGTGCATGGAAATCATTTGGAACTCAGGATCTGGAAGGCGCCGACTTCCGGGCGTGCGCCGCTCTGGGACCGCTTTATAGGTAGGCGATTTTTCTCATATACCCAACCGCTGCCCCAGTCGAGATGGCAGCAGCGCAAGAAACACATGAGCAACCACATTGAAGGACTTATCACTCCCCAGGACCGGCCTGCCGGGAAGCGCGTACAGCTAATGCTGACGTGCATCTGCGACGCCTTTTTCGCAGATGTGGGCAAAGCAACGGTAGAATTACTTGAGTTTCTTGGCTGCGAGATCGTCTTTCCTGAAGCTCAAACCTGTTGCGGACAACCTGCCTTCAACGCGGGCGACTGGGCGTCTTCCCGAAAGGTGGTGCGGCACACGGTTGAAGTATTCAAAGGCGACGAACCGATCATCGCTCCATCGGCATCCTGTTCAGCCATGCTTTTTCATGGCGCCAAGCTGGCCTTCGAAGGAGAGAGCGATCGGGCAGGAGTTGTATCGATGGGCAATCGCAGCTGGGAGATCTGCGACTTTATCGTCAACGGGCTCGGGGTGAAGAAGCTACCGGGAACGTTCAGGAAGCGTATTGCCTTCCATCGCTCATGCCACTCCCGGCTTACTCCCAGCGGCGAGGCGGCGATTCAGCTGCTTCAGGGCCTCCAAGGTATCGAAATCGCATCGTTTGGCGAAGCAGAACAATGTTGTGGCTTTGGCGGCGCCTTTTCGGTCAGCTTCCCCAACATTTCTGCGAAGATGGGGGAACTAAAGATCAAGCACGTCGAGGAAGCGCATCCTGATCTGCTGGTTTCGGGCGATATGGGATGCCTGCTCCATTTGGGTGGAATGATGGACAAGCAAGGCATTCCGTTGCCGAGACGCCATGTCGTGCAAGTACTGCGTGACAGTCTTATCGAAGCCGGCGCAATCAACCATCAGCTCTGACGTAACCATGGCAACCACCAAGCAGCAGATTGACCGCTACGCGCGTGACCTTGACAAGGAGGTAAAGACCTCGGTTTACGACGGCTCCAAAGCCACCTCCGAGAAGCGCTTCGATGTACTTTTCCGCGATTATCCTGATCCCAACAAGTTGCGCAGGACAGCGGGTAAGATCAAACAGCACACGCTTGAGCACCTGGATCAATACCTCGAGCAGGCTGAAAAAGCTCTCACGAACAACGGCGCCAAGGTTCACTTTGCAGTGGATGGAGACGAGACCAACCGATTGGTGCTGGAAATCCTTCGCAAGCACGGTGCAAAGAAGCTCATCAAGAGCAAGAGCATGCTGAGCGAGGAAATACATCTCCCCTCCTTCCTTCGGGAAAACGGCATTGAGAGCCTTGAGAGCGACCTTGGGGAGTTCATTGTCCAGATCGATGACGATCATCCATCGCACATTGTTAAGCCGATCGTTCACAAAAACCGGCGTCAGATCGCACGCAGCTTTGAGCGCGAAGGGTTAGGCGACTACAACGATGATCCCCAAACGATCACCCGGCGCGCACGCGAATACCTGAGAAAGAAATACCTGGAGGCTGATGTCGGCATGACGGGAGCGAATTTCGTTTCCGCCGAAAGTGGTCGCATCGTGATTGTAACGAATGAAGGTAACGCACGCTTTGGAATCGCAGCGACCCGCGTTCACATCGTCCTTGTCGGAATTGAGAAGCTGGTGCCCAAGGACCGCGACCTACCTTTGTTTCTCAGCCTGATAGGCCGAAGCGGAACGGGCCAGCAGCTGACAGTCTATACCCAGTTCATTAACGGACCAAAATCGTCAAATCAACCGGACGGACCGGAAGAGATGCACGTCATCTTTGTGGATAACCGTCGCAGTGAAGTCTTGGCGTCTAACTGCCGTGAGATCCTGCGCTGCATACGGTGTGGCGCATGCCTGAACGTCTGCCCGGTCTATCGGCAAGCTAGTGGCCACGCATATCGGGCTGTCTACCCCGGACCTGTGGGCGCCGTGCTCAGTCCGCTTCTCGCTGGCGATCGATTCCCTGAACTCGCAGACTTGCCTAAGGCATCCAGCCTTTGCGGCGCATGTAATGAGGTCTGCCCTGTAGATATCCCGATTCCGGATCTACTGTTGAAGCTGCGTGATAAGGGCAAGCGCGAGGGCGCGAAAAACGCAACCGCAGGGACGCCGCCTATGGGCGCCTGGGCAATACTTTGCCGCCAGCCCGGGGCGTGGAGTGCGGCCATGCGAATGGGAAAGACGCTGGACTACATTCCCAAATCGATGATTCCCATACCAGCGGTCCAGGCTTGGACCGCAGTGCGTCAGTTACCTCCATGGCAGGGTGGTCAGTTCCGCAAATGGATGAAACAGCGGAGGAAAGGTTAGCATGAGCAGCAGAGACAAGGTCTTTTCCAACATCAAAAACGCCCTAAAGGATCTTCCGGAATCCGCGCGCACCGAGTACCCGGACTGGGATGACTCGTTGGCGGTCTGCCGGGCTCACCCCACCTTTGACACGGTTTGGGATCTGTTTGCGCACAAATGCGCCACCGGGGGCGGCATTGCACTTGATGGGATAGACGGGCTCGTAGAGCTTATAAAAGAGCGCCAGCTGAGCGTCGGCTACTGTGATCCCGTGTTACTGCCACTAATTCAGCAGCATCTGGAGGCGGCGGGGGTCCGGTTGGAGACGGTGTTTGATCCATCCCGGCTCGACGACTACCAGTTCGGAATCACCCGCGCCAGTGGAGCAATTGCAGAGACCGGAACTGTCATTCTCAAGGACCGCGAAACTTCCAGCCGTCTCGGAGCCTTGGCGCCTTGGATCCACATCGCCGTTGTAGCTGCAGACAAAGTACTTCCCGATACGCCTTCCGCCATCCGTATTTTTGGGGATGACCCGAATATTATTTGGGCCACCGGGCCGTCGAGAACCGCAGATGTGGAAGGCATCCTGATCGAGGGCGTACACGGCCCCGGGGTGCAAGTCTGTTGCAAAGTCCCCGAGCTGCCGTAGACTGCTAGGCACAAAGGCCTCTTTTGCGACCCGGGTTTACGGGGCAACGCGCTAGTTCTTAACTTCTCTATCGACTCCATCGAAATTCGGTTACAAGCAATTCCTTCCATGCAGACTGTGAACTTTGGATTCATTGGCGCAGGCCAGATTGCCTGGTCGGCCGCGAAAGATGTCCTCGCCCACAAGGCGGGTCGGGCGAAAGCCGTTTTCGACCTGAACCAAGAGCGACGCGATGCGCTAGCCAAGGAGTTTGAAATGGCTGCCTACGACAGCGTAGAGCAACTCCTGGACGATAAGAGCGTCGACGCCGTTTACATCGCGGTTCCGAACAAGTTCCATGCGGAGCTGGCAATCAAGGCGCTGGACGCCGGCAAGAACGTGTTGCTGGAAAAGCCATTCGCCATGAACTACGGCGAGGCAGAGCAGGTCATTGCAGCGGCTAAGCGCAGCGGCAAGGCCTTCCTGCTTGGCATGAACCAACGTTATGATGCCGGTGTTCAGCATATTCGCCAACTCGTGCATGACGGCGCGATGGGCGAGGTTTACCACGCGAAGTGTTTCTGGTTCCGCCGGGCTGGTATTCCTAAACTGGGAACCTGGTTTGGAAACCGCGAATTGGCCGGTGGAGGCTGCCTCTACGATATCGGAGTCCACGTTCTGGATATGTGCCTCTTCGCCATCGACAACTGGGAACCGGTCTCCGTCTATGGCGCCACATACACCAAGTTTGGCAATCGCGGCCTCGGAGAAGGCGGTTGGGGGCTATCCAAGCCCGAGGGGATTCCCTTTGACGTAGATGACTTCGCCACAGCGCTGATCAAGTTCAAGAACGGCGCAACCGTGAACGTTGACGTATCTTGGGCCGCGCACATGCCCGAGGGCAACAAGTGGGACTCGCAGCTATTTGGCACAGAGATGGGTGCGACGCTTCGACCGGCAAAGACATTCACCCCGATCGAGGGTAGCCACGCCTACGCGATCAACGAAAACCCAAAGTCGTCGCTCGAAAAGCCTGTTTCAAACCGCTTCCACAACCTAATCGATCATCTGGTCAACGGCCAGGAGCTTCTCGTAAAGCCTCACGAGGCCTTGGCGGTTCAGAAGATCCTCGATGGTATCGCCTACTCCTGTAAAACAGGCGGTGAAGCAAAGCTTGTGTAACAGCCCCTGCCAGACGCCTTAATCGACGGCGGTTGCAGCAGCCCTGCAACCGCCGTTTGTATTTTGAGCGCTATGTGAATGGTCCACGACGCGCGCACATTTTCGGCTGGGTACTAATAACTTGAATAATTCGCTCGGGCGGACGAGACTGGACCCGCCGGCAGGCGAGCCGCAATAGAGGATTCTTTACCATGGCCAAGCAACAGCAAGTTATCGGGCTTATCGGAGGCTTAAGTCCAGAGTCTACCGTACACTATTACCAGCGAATCTGCAGGAGGTTTAACGAACAGGCGACGGGTCTCGAGTTTCCGCAGATAGTTTTGCACAGCGTGAATCTGCAGAAGCTGATGGATTGCTTTGAAAGGAACGACTGGCGGCAAGTCGCGGCTTACTTGACGGAGTCGATGGAACGTCTGGCTGCGGCTGGAGCAGACTTCGCAGCAATCCTAGCGAATACGCCGCACAACGCCTGGGAGCATTTGGAAGGTCGAACGCCGCTGCCTGTATTGACCATTATGGAAGCCACGGCAACTGAACTGCTTTCACGAGGGGTTAACCGGGTGGCGCTCCTTGGCACGCGTGCAACCATGGAGTGCGGCTTCTTCCAGGACCACTTTAGCAAGCGTGGAATCGAAGCACTGACGCCCGAGCAGGATGATCGAAAGGAGCTGGACCGGATTGTTTGGGAAGAGCTGTCCCACGGGAGAGTCCTGGAGAGCTCGCGCGAGCGCGCCCGCGCCATCATCGGGTCACTGGAGGCACAGAATGTTCAAGCCATTATTCTCGGATGTACGGAGCTTTCCATGTTGATCAGACCCGAAGACAGCCAGCGACCCCAACTTGACACGATGACCGTACACGCCGATGCAATTCTCGCCAAAGCGCTTCAACGTGCTTAACTTACCGGGAAACTCTGTTCAGGCTGACAAATCTTAATCATGAACATTTATCTTTGGACCAGGCTCCTTCATCTCTTCTTTGTGGTCATGTGGATGGCTACCGTGTTTGCGCTTCCAGTGCTCATGCTCGCAGCAGCAAGCCGCAGCAGCGCTCCGCGGGAAGGGGATGAACTTCTGACGCTGGGCAAGCGACTTTATGGATTCGGCCACCAATTCTTTGGCGTGGCAATCATCCTTGGTCTGGTCCTTTGGCTTTACGTAGGGATTGGCGGCGCCTGGCTCCACGCCAAGTTGCTTGTGGTCGCCCTGCTGCTAGCGCATTTCATCATCAGCGGGGTCTGGTTGAAGAAGGCGCTAAAGGGAGGCGCCCTACCCTCTCTGAATGCACTGCGCTGGCATCTTAGGACGCCGGTCGCGCTGCTTCTCGTTATATTGTATCTGGTCTTGGGGAAGCCGTTCTAGGGACCATCCAAAGAATTGCCCGCTTAAGAGGAACGTCACTCGCTGCCCTTAACTGAGCCACGGTCCGAGGCGGCCACCATCTTTCGGACCTCATCCTGGTTTTGAGAGAGCTCCTCGATGGTGGACACTCTCTTCCGCGCAGCGCCTTGGTAGCCTTTTCGAGTGGGGATTCGGGTGCTGACCGCCAGACGCTGATCGGCCCTGCGGACCTCATCCCGCCATTGAGGCATCCATGGAGAGAGAGCCACGAGCATCTCATCTGTCATCTGCCATATCTCGGGCGGGCTGCAGACAGCGCCGACTAATGGGTCCATCATCATTGCCTGCCGCAACCAATCTATATTGGCATGCACAGCGGCCTCAACGGCGAGACGCTGTACGTGAATACTGGCGCTGCAGACAGCTGCGCAACCGATGGGCAGATCACCAATCACAGGCATGCTGATTCCGTTGCGATCAACATATCCCGGAGCTTCAATGATACAATCGGGCGGTAGGTTTGTAATCACCCCCCTGTTTACTACATTGAAGTGGCCCCGGTAAATTCGACCAGTCTCAAGCGCCTCAATTATGTAGCTCCCATGCTCATGAGATCGCTTTCCATTCACGTAGTCCATTGGAGGCTCTTCCATCCACTTTGGAAAGTCGGTTTCAAACCAGTTCCGAGCCTCTGTGCAAATGCGCAGGTAACCCCCAGTTTCTCCGTCGATCCAGTTTTCGAGGTCAATCCACGAATGGATCTCGTCCGGACGCTTCCGATACCACGGAACGTATTCACTCAGGTGGCCGTTTGACTCTGTGCTGTAATAGCCGAAGCGTCGAAGCATATCGATGCGCACCTTCTCCGTGCGTGAGTACTTGGGGTGACGCTCAAAAGCCTCGAGTATTTCCTGTCCAGAGACGTCTCGACCATTAAGCCGCACTTGTATGTACCAAGTCTGGTGATTGATACCGGCGCAGATGATGTGCACCTCCTCGGGCGTGGCGCCGAGCACCCTGGCAATTTGTGAATGCCCACCCTGCACCCCATGACAAAGGCCAACTGTTCTGACGCCGCCGTACTTGTTTGCCGCCCAAGTGAGCATCGCCATCGGATTTGAGTAGTTGAGTAACGTTGCGTCCGGCGCGCCCACCTCACGGATGTCGCGACAAATGGAGAGTATCGCCGGTATTCCCCGCTGGGCATACATAATCCCGCCAGCGCAGAGTGTGTCGCCAACACATTGGTCCACCCCATATTCCAGCGGGATGTCGACGTCATGCTTGAAGGCCTCGAGACCGCCGGCCCTAATAGTACAGAAGATATACTTTGCATCACGAACAGCCTCCCGCTGATCGGTCGTCGCCTCGATCTGGATCGACAGGCCATTCGAATGGATGTCTCGCTGAGTCAGCGTGCGAACCATCTCCAGATTCTTCTGTGAGATGTCCATGAACGTGATGCGCATGTTGCGCAACTCAGGAACAGCCAAGAGGTCGGCCACGAGCCTGCGGGTAAACCCGACACTACCTGCGCCAATAAATGCGATCTTGAATGACATTTGGGGGTAACGGTTAAAGAAAGGGAAATGGCGACCGGAGCCGCCCGTAATGGATCTCTTACGGTGCGTTCGGCGGAAGCGCCCCGGTTAGGAATGATAAAAATGCCCGCTGCTTTGGGGTTAGGCAAGATTGGGGGATGGCTCCAAAGCCATGCAAGATTCCAATCCGTTCCACCGCGCCTGGCATGATTAGGTGACGCTGAATCCATCTTCATGTTTGGAAGGATAGTGGCCGAAAAGCAGGATTTATGAGAGGCAACAGGCCACGAATACTTATCGAGAGCAAAGCGCACACGCCATTCTGATTTGTCAGTCGGAAAGCATCTTTTCGCTCTGCATCATCATTGACATTTCAGCAGCCCGGGATGTAGATGCGAGGACCTTAACTGGAACCCCTGATCAATCAAAAACCTATATGTTGAATACCTCTCCTGGCAGCGCCTTGCCCCCAAAGGCGTACATTCGATCGTTATTTTCACTACTCGCCCTATGCATGGCTTCTCACCTTGCGATGGCGAAGCCCGGGGAGCCCACATCCGGCCCTGTAGTTCAAACGGCTGAGGAAACCTGGGGCGGACTCCGGGTTGATTCAGGTTATGTAAACACGGAAACTGGCCTTGGCTGGATCTACATTGGCCTGCAGCCGTGGATGTGGGCAAATGATCACTCGACCTGGCTCTATATTCCCGAGCCCGAACCGGAATTCGCGGGCCTTTGGTCATTCTACCTCAGGGAGGTGATTTCACCTGTAAAAGTTGCAGCTCCGGTAATGGAGCCTGCCGGTGGAACATATGCCGATCCGCTGGAAGTGACTATCAGCACGGAAACCAACGACGCAACAATTCGCTATACAACAAATGGAAACACGCCGACAGCCTCTACCGGCAATATTTATACTGGACCGATATCCATAAACTCAACAACGACGATAAGGGCCATTGCATACAAGGACGGCATGATCAGCAGTCCCGTAACTTCCGAGACTTACACCATTTCCGCTGCTGAGGGAGACTTCCCAACTCCTGAGACCACGGGTTGGCGGCACACGGGAGTTACACTCACCCCGATGTCTGGAAACATGACAATTTCGACCGATGGCTACGTTCTCGATTCTGCTGATGTTTCCGGAACAATCCGGGTAACAGCCAACAATGTAACGATCAAGCGCTCGAGAATCCGCGCTGCGGGCGGCGGCAATGCCGTTATAACTCAGGCCGCCGGGTACTCCAACCTGCAGGTTATCGATTGCGAGATCGACGGACTCGGAAACTCCAGCAATGGAGTGGCCTGTAGAGAGAATGGACTCGTGCTGCGCTGCCACATCTACGGCACGAGCGATGGCGTGCGCCCCTGGCACCATACGACAGTCCAGGACAGCTACATCTATCTTCGCGCTCCAGCCGGCGCCCATAGTGATGGCGTGCAAACCTTTGGCGCCAACTACGTGAAAGTTCTCCACAATTGGATCGATATTGGCGTGGATAACGTAACGGCCTGTGTGTTCATTGACAATGGTTCCCACAGCATAACGGTTCAGAACAACCATTTTGAAGGCGGCTCCTACACGCTGTATGCAAATTCGACGAACCTTGTCATCACCGACAATGTGTTCGGCCAAGCCCACAACGCCAAGTGCGGAAAGTATGGAGCAGTGACGGACTGGAATGGCTCAGCTACCGGCAACGTGTGGAGCAATAACAAGTTCGAGGACGGAACCCCGGTTATTCCATAGCCCGACGAATCCGCACCATTACCTATCTCAGGTAATCAGCATATCCTGGGCGGGGATGCATCAACGGTGTGAGCTGATCGACAAGCATTTGCAGGTTAAGACCGCTGCAGATCTGAGGGTTCAAACGCCTTGACAGTTTTGCTCCGGTGGCTAGCAAAGGAACTGGCTCCACTCCGCTGCTACCCCCTAACATTCTTATTTCCCCCTCACAGCAAGCGGATGTGTCATTATTGTCATGCGTCATTCGCATTCGTTGGTTCTTGTGATTCTGACAGGCTTGTTCACTCTTTTCCCAGAGAGTGCGAGAGCCGAAAATCTTCGGGTTGAGATTTATCTGGCCCGGGAGGCAAACCTGAGCTGGGATTGTGTTCCCGCTGGTTTGACCGCGCAGCGGATGGAGCGTGCATCCGGGCCAGTCTTTGAGTTCGAAACAATCGCCACCCTGCCCCTTTCAGCCAGATCCTACAAGGACAACGATGGCGGCAAGCGGTTGGAACCGGGGCATACTTATGCCTACCGCATTGCATGGGACGTGGGAGGGGGCGTCCAATACAGTGGCACAACAATGCTTGATGTGCCCGCAGAGATCGTCGCGGACGGATGGCGCGTACTCCCGATTCGGTTTAAAAGCGAATATGATGCGGGGATGCTTGGCGGGGAAGCCGAGCAGCACCTGCACTCCATGGATCGATGTCTGACGCGCCCCAACGTGATCTACATTAACCAGGATGTGTGTGGCGTTTGGCGAAGCGTGGACTCAGGGGAGACTTGGCAAAAAACCCTCGATAAAGGACTATACCTGAACAAGGGACAGAGCATGGCCGTGGATCCGCTCGACCCAAACTGCCTGCTGATCGAAGTGGACAACACTTTCAACTACAAGGCGCCTGACGACGAGGGGATCTACCGTTCCGTGGACGGAGGCAATAGCTGGACGCGCGTACTTGCAACCGCCACAAATTACAATGCCTCGGTGGGCAGAAGCTTTAGGAAAGCCATTGCCTACGATCCCACTAGTCTCGCCAGTGGCCGGGCGCAGCGCTGGTATGTCGCACTGCCCAACAACGGCATCTATCGATCAGAAGATGGTGGTGAGAGCTTTCCCACCACATATGAGAGTTCGCTCGCTGGTCATCAGGTCGTTTTTCAAGTGTGCCCGGATCCTCGCGATGGCCAAACAGTATGGCTGGGGACGGACCAAGGGCTGTGGGTAAGCCGTGCACGAGGCGCGAACCTGCAAGCAGCCGGCGACCTACCCGCTGGTAGGGTAACATCCGTGGCGATCGATCCACGGGATCCAAGTCGAATTTTTGCAGTGGTTGAAGATGTCGGGTTGTATCGATCGACCAACGGAGGAGTCAGCTTCGCGTTGTTGAAGAGCTTTCCAGCCCGCCGCATGTTTCAGAACCCGGGATATCCCGACACAATGTATCTGGTGGGAGCTACCTATACGATCGTCACGCACAACGGCGGACAATCCTGGTATGAGTCCGCGGTGTCTATCGCCCATCCGGAGGTCGGCGACATCCGGACTGGCAACGCCATGGAGATCGATGGAGGGTTGGCCGGCATAGCGCCCAACCCGGAGAATCCCACCGAGGCCGTCTGCTACTCCAAGGCAAGTATCTGGAAAACCACTGATGGAGGCCGCAGTTACTATGATAGTTCGGCGCTCTTTACGGGCTACGCCTGGTCGTGGTGGAACCGCGGAGCAGCCTTCGATCGCTTCGATCCCAAACGGTGGGCGTTCTTCAATAACGACGTCGGGATGACGTTGACTACAACTGGTGGCGACTGGTTCGTTAATAACAACCCGCAGGCCTGGGACTGGTATCAATCCGGGCTCATAGAATGGATCGGGAGCTACGCAGGGGATTTTCAACCCTCACCTGGCTCCACGCGGATGGTTTCTGCAGTTGGGCAGTATTTCAGGACTCAGTTGATGATCACTTCGAATCTGGGACAGAGCTGGGGCCTGCTCGCCAACCCATCCGATCTTGAGTCCACACTGGATATGCATCTCTTCGTCGCCTTTCATCCAGAAGATCCGAGCTTCGTTTACGCCGGCGACAAGGTATCCACTAATGCGGGATCCAGCTTCACCCACATAGACTTTGGCGCCTTCGCTGCGGATGAGCCTTATATCGTGGGAATGTGCGAGGACCATCCGGACACTGTCTACGCCATCACGAAGAATCGCGCTACCTTGATTCGCTCGGACGACCGGGGCGCAAACTGGCGGCACTACGCCACGCCCGGATGGCGGTTTGGTCCTTTTGACTCGTTGCCGACTTTTGCCGCTCATCCTTCCGATCCCAACGTTGTCTTCACCCTCTCTGCGGACGGAGACATGGCGCGCTTCGATGGGAGTAGCTGGACGAATCTGGGCGTCTTGGCAGCCTTAAAGGCCGCTAACCCTCATGAAGCAGATTACAACTACGTCCGCACAATGACGGTTGATCCAAACAACGGCGATATTCTCTACGCCGGCATGTTCGCCAGCGGCATCGATTGCGCCTGGAGAAGCTTGGACGGAGGGCGGAACTGGGAGAACATCTCGGAGAATCTTCCCCGCATTGGCCTCTCCGCGATGGCGGTCAATCCTCACACAGGCGAACTCTTCATCGGCAGCGGCATTGGCACGTGGATTTATCCCTCTCCGTATTCGATGGGCGAACCAGTCTATGCCAAGGCTCACCCGCGGCCCATTGGGCAGAAAGAGCCAAGCGGTGGTTATCAGGCATGGCGGCTGGAGCGCTTTGGGCTCGAAGACTTCCTTGATCCAACGGTCTCAGGAAGAGATGCGGATCCAGATGGTGACGGACGAACAAACTTTTTCGAATATGCTTTCGGGTATGAACCCTTGACGGCAGATTCAACCGTTACAGGCCCTGTGCAAATCGTTTCCGCTGAAGGAAACTTGCAGATCGAAATTCGCCAACGAAGGGGAGCGCCGAAGGCTCATTTACAGTATGACTTACTCGAATCTACGGACCTGTTCAACTGGCAGATTGTGGATCCAGCCGGCTACCATGCCTCTTTCGAGGAAACAGATCCAGATGGAGTCGAGATTTGGGTGCTTCGTGTGAATGTTGACCTGCTAATGCAGGCGCCCAGGTTCTACGCTTTATCTGCCCGGGAACTGGGGAACTGATTAGATGCAACCGAGGATAAAGCATGCTGTTCCTGGGGAGTTGCCTCAGCAATGTCCTGCGTATTCTTCCCTGGATCCAGTCCCGCTCCGGTGAGACGTGAAGACGTCATGTTCGGCATCTTCGGCATAACCTAGACTACGGTGGTGCTCTCCTCTTTGGGCTGATACTGACGCGCATCGCGTTTGGAGCAGCAGTTCCTTAGTTAAATGGAGTGCCTGAAGACCATGAGATTCGCTCTGAGGCGTTGTTTGCCCTAAGGAGGTGTGAGCTCGAAACGCCAAGGCGGACGCGCCAAGATCGAAAAAAAGCCCCTTCCCGTGCTGTCGACGGGAAGGGGCCTTGAAGGTCTTGGAATTGATCGGTGATCAACTAGGCTTGCTCTTCCTTAAGGGCGGCCTGAGCAGCTGCGAGGCGCGCTACAGGAACGCGTGGAGGCGAGCAGGACACATAGTCGAGGCCAACGGAGTGGAAGAACATCACGCTGTGAGCTTCACCACCGTGTTCACCACAGATACCGAGCTTGATGTTCGGACGGCTCTTGCGGCCGCGCTCCACAGCGATCTTGACGAGTTCGCCAACGCCGTCGCGATCAACGCTCGCGAACGGATTCTGGCCGATGATGTCCAGATTGTTGTAGGTGGGCAGGAAGCCGCCAACGTCGTCACGGCTCATGCCGAGCGTGGTCTGGGTGAGGTCGTTGGTGCCGAAGCTGAAGAACTGGGCCTGCTTGGCGATCTCATCTGCACGAAGAGCAGCGCGCGGAATCTCGATCATGGTGCCGACCATATACTGGAGGTCGACGTCCTGTTCTTCCATGACCTCCTTGGCGACCCGGTGGATGATCTCCGCTTGGTGGGCCAGCTCGGCCTCGAAGCCAACGAGGGGTACCATCACCTCTACAGAGACCTTTACGCCTTCCTTGCTGCACTCAGCGGCAGCTTCGAAGATGGCGCGGCTCTGCATCTCGGTGATTTCCGGATAGGTGATGCCGAGACGGCAACCACGGTGACCCAGCATCGGATTTTGCTCGTGCAGGGAGTTTACGCGCTCGTTGATTGCCTCGGTGCTGATGCCCAGCTTCTCCGACAGCGCATTGCGCGCGGCGCTGTCGTGCGGCAGGAACTCGTGCAACGGCGGGTCGAGCAGACGGATGGTCACAGGACGGCCTTCCATGGCCTTGAAGATACCCACGAAGTCTTCCCGCTGGTATGGCAGGAGCTTGTCCAGAGCGCGACGGCGCTCGAACTCGTCGCGGGACAGAATCATCTCGCGCATGGCGTCGATGCGATCGCCTTCGAAGAACATGTGCTCCGTGCGGCAGAGACCGATACCTTCTGCACCAAGGGCAATTGCCTGACGACTCTGCTTTGGCGTGTCGGCGTTTGTGCGAACGCCCATGCGGCGATACTTGTCTGCCCAGCCCATGATAGCCGAGAAGATCTTGTATGTGCTGCTCTGGTCTGCACCCAGCTTCCCATCGAGAACCTGGGAAACCTCGGACGGGGCGGTGTCTACGTGGCCCTTGTAGATCTCGCCCGTGGTGCCGTCGATGGAGATGTAATCGCCTTCGCCCATGACTTCGTTGCCGATCGTGAGGGTGCGGCGCTGGTAGTCGATAACGACGTCTGAAGCGCCGCATACGCAGACCTTGCCCATCTGGCGTGCAACGAGAGCAGCGTGCGAGCTGACGCCTCCACGGCTGGTGAGGATGCCTTCGGCGGCAATCATGCCTCGGAGATCTTCAGGTGTCGTTTCAACACGACAGAGAACACACTTCTCACCACGGAGAGCGAGGTTCTCGGCAGCATTCGCGGTGAAAACGATCTTGCCGGTTGCAGCGCCGGGGCCTGCGGGGAGCCCCTTCGCCAAGGCCTTGATCTTCTGAATGGCCTTTTGGTCGAAGGTTGGCGCCAAGAGGCTGGAGATCGAATCTGCCGGGATACGGGCGACAGCCTGCCGCTCGTCAATGAGGCCTTCCTCGACCATCTCGTAGGCGATGCGGACAGCGGCCAGACCGGTGCGCTTGCCGTTACGGGTCTGCAGCATGTAGAGTTTGCCGTCTTCGATGGTGAACTCGAAGTCCTGCATGTCGCGGAAGTGCTGCTCGAGCTTCTGACGGATGGCCTCGAGCTCGTTGTAGCTGCCCGGCATTTCGTCGGCTAGCTTGGCTATTGGGTGCGGCGTGCGGATACCAGCAACGACGTCTTCACCCTGGGCGTTGATCAGGTACTCACCGTAGAACACCTTCTCACCCGTGGCCGGGTCGCGGGTAAAGGCAACGCCTGTAGCGCTGCTGTCACCCTTGTTTCCGAACACCATGGCCTGGACGTTAACAGCGGTGCCCCACTCTGCCGGAATATTGTACTTCTGGCGGTAAACGCGAGCACGCTCGTTGCCCCAGGAACGGAACACAGCGCCCACAGCGCCCCAAAGCTGCTCATAAGGATCCTGCGGGAACTCCTTGCCGGTACGCTCCTTGATCAGGTTCTTGTACCGCTTGACCAGCTCCTTGAGATTTTCGGCAGTGAGGTCGTTGTCTTCCTTCGCGCCGACCTCTTCCTTGAGCTCAGCCATCGCTTCGTCGAAAGGCTCGTGCTCGTGCTCGTTACGTGGCTGCACGCCCATAACGACGTCGCCATACATGTTGACGAAGCGACGGTAACAGTCCCACGCAAACCGCTCGTTGGATGTTGCACGGGCGAGACCTTCAACCGCTTCATCGTTGAGACCGAGGTTAAGGATCGTATCCATCATCCCCGGCATGGACTCGCGAGCGCCACTGCGCACGGAGAACAATAGTGGATCCGCGGAGTCGCCAAAGCGGCGGCCCACTTGGGCTTCCACTTGAGCAACGCTGGAGCGGACTGCCTCTTCAAGGTTTGCCGGGTAACGCTGCTCGTTCTGGTAGTAGTACGTGCAGACCTCCGTGGTGATTGTGAATCCCGGAGGCACCGGCAACCCGATGCGGGCCATCTCGGCGAGGTTTGCGCCCTTGCCGCCGAGAAGGGCTTTCATTTTGCCATCGCCATCGGTTTTTGATCCAAAGTCGTAGACCGGCTTTGACCCTGCGGCGGTTGATTTGTTTGTTGTTTCGGCTGTTGTGGCCATTCCTTGTGCGTTCAAGCGTTTCTAATTCGGTCGAAAAGCTTTCGAAAATTGACACACAAGGGGGAAGGGTCAAGTAAAGTTCCGGCGGCGAATTGTCAGCGTCGGCTTATCCCTTACCTTATGACCGTTACGCACAGAGACTGAAGCTCAGTTTGCGGCGACTTCGGCTGAGACTGCCCAAGGAGCAGGTCTCCCCTCAAGCGGAGAGGGAAGCTGACTAGGGATGCGGCCCTCAAAGATTGCCTGGTATACCTTATTCTGAGGCTGAGGTAGTTTGCGAAGGTCATAGCCACTACGCGCGAGCGCATTTGGGCCATAACGATATGCGGCGGCCAAATTGGCGTAGTTGTAAGCGCCGGCGGCAGACAAACTTTCACGAAGGTGTACCAGGTAACGGACGCCGGCATGCATATTGACCTCCCAAAGCCATGCGTTGTGGAAGGGTCGATTCGTGACCGTATCCCATGCCGGGGGAGTGAGCTGCATCATGCCGCGGGCGCTGCCGTTGTTGGCATGTGCGTCGAAACTACTTTCCGCAAAGGCGATGGCATAGATGAACCAAGGCTCAATGTTGTGTTTCTGCCCCAGTGATTGAGCTTGCCGCCATACCTCAAGCGGCGGCACACGGTTCTGCCCCCATGGGCGACAGAAGCCTGCAAAGAGAAGCGGGACGGCCAGAACAACAGCCGCCACCCAAAGCCTACGCCTTTCAGCCTGAGTCATGGAGCGAAAGTTTACAAAACGCGGGCGGTTTGACCAGAGCTTCGAGAGTGATGGATGCGTCCCCCAGAAAAGAAAAGAACCGGTAGAGCACATGGCGCCGCCCGTGTATCAGAAGGCATGCCAGTGCTCACCGATTCGTCGGTGAAAAAGTATGAACTTTTCAGATTAGAGTGGCTGAGCCTGAAGCGTGCTAACTTCGTTGCGCACTGTTTCCGCCAGGGCCGTGCTGAGATAACGCTCACTGGAGCTATTTGCAACAGTGACGATATTCTTGCCTGCCATCTCAGGGCGTTTTGCAACTTCAAGCGCGGCCCAAATGTTGCCGCCGGTGGAGATACCGCCGGGGAGGCCATCACTCAGAGCCACCTTGCGAGCTGTCTCGAAGGCGTCCTCATTGGTGATCGTGAGAACTTCATCAATGATCTTCGTGTTGAGTGTCTTGGGAACGAATCCGGCGCCAATCCCCTGAATCTTGTGCGGACCGGGCTTGTCGCCTGACAAGACAGGGCTGGTTACCGGCTCAACAGCAATGGTGTGCAGGTTACGACGCGACTTGATGACTTCGCTCACGCCAGTGATCGTGCCTCCAGTGCCCACGCCCGCGACAAAGCAGTCAACTTCGCCGCCAAGCGCACTCCAGATTTCCTCCGCAGTCGTCTTACGATGAATCTCCGGGTTTGCAGGGTTCTCGAACTGCTGCGGCATAAATGCGCGATCGCCATATTCGGCGAGCAGCTGGTTTGCGCGCTCAATGGCGCCCGGCATGCCCTTTGGACCTGGCGTGAGAACGATCTCGGCGCCAAGGAGGCGAAGCAGCACACGACGCTCAATGGACATGGTCTCGGGCATGGTGAGGATGCACTTGTAGCCCTTCGACGCGCACACGAAGGCCAGGGCGATCCCGGTGTTGCCGGAAGTCGCTTCAATGACAACGCCGCCGGGCTGAAGCTTGCCGTCGCGCTCAGCGGCTTCGATCATCGCCATCCCAATGCGGTCCTTCACGCTGGAGAGTGGATTGAAGAACTCGCACTTGACGTAGACATTCGCTTTTAGGCCATCCGCAATGCGGTTTAGCTTGACGAGTGGGGTGTTACCCACGGTTCCAATGATGTTCTGGGCTAACAATGCGCACATCTTAATTTCCTCTGGCTGAATTAATTAGCGATAATATTTGTAATCGAGGCAATATACTAAAGAAAATGTTTTCCTTATTCCAGAAGAAACGTGCGAGCGCCTTGGACTGCAAGATGATTTGCCAGATTCATAATGTTAAGGCCTCATTTTATCCGGCGTGGAACAGGCCTTTGTGGTTTTGACTTTGGGTGAATCGAGTTAAGTTGCGCGAATGAAGGTTCTGATCACTGGAGCCAGCGGTCTGATAGGAAACGTGCTGAAGTCACACCTGGAGCAACTAGGGCATGAGTGTTGGGGATTGAGCCGAAACGCGTCCGGGATCAGGGAGATATCCTGGCGGCCCGGAGGCGGAGAAATCGACCTGGAGGCCTTACGTGGCTTTGATGCGGTTATTCACCTGGCTGGTGAGAGTCTGGCTGAGCGATGGACAAAGGAAAAGAAGGAAGAAATTCTCGAAAGCCGTGAATCCGGGACGCAGCTGATCGCCGGGGCGTTGGCCAGCATCAATCCAAAGCCCAAGGTATTGATCAGCGCATCCGCAACGGGCTACTACCCGTTTGACGGCCAGATTTACGATGAGACGGGACCTTCTGGTAAGAGCTTTTTGTCTGAGGTATGCCGACGTTGGGAAGCAGCGGCCGATGCGGCGCGGACCGCAGGCATTCGGGTCGTGCATCCACGGATTGGCGTTGTCCTCTCGCCAGACGGCGGTGCGCTAGCCAAGATGATACCTGTATTCCGGACGGGAATGGGGGGCTATGCCGGGAGCGGAAAGCAGCGGGTGTCGTGGATTCACCCAGTTGATCTTGTACGGGCAATGCAGCTGCTCCTGGATAATGAATCGATCGACGGACCAATCAATGTCGTTTCGCCCAACCCAGTGTCTAACAAGGAGTTCGCACAGGCCCTTGGGCGCGCCCTGCATAAGCCTGCAAAGATGAAGGCCCCGGGGATGGCAATAAGGGCGATGTATGGAGAGATGGGAGTGGAGACCGTGTTGTCTGATAATCCCGTAAGGCCAGCAAAACTACAGGCGCTGGGATTCGAGTGGAAATTCCCTGAGATTGAACAGGCGATGCAAGATGTGTTGAGCTAGTTGCATGCGGGCTGTTGTACAACGCGTGAGTGAGGCGACTGTGGTAGCCGATGGAAAGGAAACAGGGCGAATTGGCCGGGGATTACTGGTATTCCTTGGAGTGGCCGGAGAGGATACTGCAAGCGACGCCGAATGGCTGGCCACAAAATTGCCTGAGATCCGGGTATTCGATGACGATGACGGTAAGATGAATTTATCTGTCCGCGATATCGGCGGCGAGATTCTGGTGATCAGTCAGTTCACACTTTTCGGCACACTCAGGAAGGGAACTAGACCGTCCTATAACCGCGCTGCGCCGCCACCGGTTGCGATACCTTTATATGAAATGTTCCTGGAGTTCCTGGAAAAAAGTCTGGGAAAGCCTGTGCCGCGCGGAGTTTTCGGAGCGCACATGGATATAGACGCACGCAATGATGGCCCGGTAACACTGATTCTGGATACTCGGAACAAGACCTACTAGCGATGGCGGAGCTCCCTCACGATTTCTATTTGCAATCTGCCCTGGATGTTGCCCGGGGGCTGCTGGGGCAGAACTTGTGTCGCGAGAGCGGTGGGGAGATCATTCGCGCCAAGATTATCGAGGTAGAGGCTTACATCGGTCCTGAGGACAAAGCCTGTCACGCCCACCGCGGAAAAACGAAACGTAACCAGATCATGTTCAATAAGGGCGGACACTGGTATGTGTACCTCTGCTATGGCATCCACTGGCTACTTAACGTAACAACCGGCCCTGCAGGATTTCCAGCCGCTGTATTGATCCGCGCCGTAGAGGGGCACATCGGTCCGGGGCGACTCACCAAGAATCTGGGAATCGACAAGGCGCAACACGAAAAACCGATCTCCCGGACGACCGGATTATGGATTGAGGAATCCGGATTTAAAGTACCTGATACGCAAATCAAGCGAACGCCTCGAATTGGCATTGACTACGCACAGGAATGGAAGGATGCGCCTCTGCGTCTGGTGTGGTCTCCCGGGCAGGGCGACAAGAACTAGTATTTCACTCCGCAACCGTAAGGCCGGGTATCTGTGTGCTCAGGCGTTTTCCCAGCTTTGCCTGCCTTCAATGCCGCGAGGACGTAGTTGTTTGCGCGCTCAAGATCAGCAACGTCAGTTGAACGGACATCGTCGATCGCCCCCTGGTAGATCAGCACGCCCTCAGGATTGATCACGTACATGTGCGGCGTGGTCTGGGCCTTATATTTCCTGCCGACCTTGCCTTCGGGATCCAGTAGGAATGCAGTAGGCTTCATCTTCCAATCGTTCACCAACTTTTGAGAAGCGGCGGGATCGTTATAGTCGGAATGCCGGGGCGCGGTCGAGTTTATGGTCAACCACACGACGCCATCTCCTGTTAACTTTTCCTGAAGCCGCTGCATTTCGCCGGCGTTGTAGAACTTCTGAACGAACGGGCAACCATTGTTGAACCATTCAAGCACCACCCATTGGCCCTTGAAGTCTGAAAGCGAGCGTTCATTGCCTTGAATGTCCGTCAGCGTGAATTCTGGAGCTGGCTGTCCTGTATTAACCTCTGCTGCAAGAGCGACTGCGAAAAAAGAAATAGAGGTGAATGCGAGCGTAAGGAAGCGAGTGATCATAAGATTATAGTGGTT
>CAYSHY010000023.1:0-51476 GCA_964430955.1 uncultured Puniceicoccaceae bacterium
AAATGGTGGGAGATACTGGAGTCGAACCAGTGACCTCTTGCGTGTCATGCAAGCGCTCTAACCAACTGAGCTAATCCCCCAGGGGGTTGAAGTGGCGTAATGTTGGGAACTGGTGAAAAAAGGGCAAGCCACAAGTTGTGAAAAGTTGGACGTGGGGCTGGCGACGGGGCACGAAACAAGGGTGAGAGGAAACCGCGCTTCAGGCGGTTGTGCGTGGGAGATTGCGGGGTTGGCCTCTCCACATTGCGGCTTCGAGACTGGACCAGACGTGGATTATCCAACCAAGGGTTATCAGCCACAGCAGCCATGAGAGGACAAACATGAAACCGGCAAGAACCCAGCGACCTTGCAGGAGTTGACCCAGGCCGGGCATCAGAAGACTGCAAAGGGCTGCGATCACATTGCCAGCTGTTCTTTGGGCGTCCATGGCTGTTAAGAGGATATTACCGGTCAATGCATTTCTCAAGCGACCCAGACCTTCGAAACCTGCTAGGCGGCTGCGCTCCAACGAACGCCTTCGAGGCAGAGTTGCAGGCAGCCTTGAAAAAGCCCATTACAGGCAACGCGTTTGGAACCGAGCACGTCTGCAGCGGATAAAATCTGGCGAACGCCATCAGGAAAGTCCCCCGGGCGCCAATGGTGCCACAGCCCAAAGAGGCAATCCAGGTCATGATCGCGACCGTCCTCGATCGCGAGAGCGGCCAAGGCGGGAAGGAAAAGATCAACGCAGAGCGTATGAAACCGAGCGCCTCCAATGGCGCCTGCCAAGGCTGTAGACTGAAGGTAATCCTGCAGCGCAGTGAGATCCAGCTGTCTTCTTGCACGGGAGGTAGGACTCGAAGCATCAAACGCTTGTTGCGGCAACGGTATGCTACGGATACGAGTCGGCCAATCGGGCTGTTGACGGACAAGGTTCAGGTACTGGGCCAGGCGCGCCTTGGGATGGTTTGCAGGTCGCAGCCCGTTTAAACGCCAGCCTCCCGCATCCTTGAATAGATCCTCTGCGCTGAGTTGGTCAGTCTGCATCCGACGGATCGAGTAGCGGCTGGCAAGAGACTGCATCGGGGTCCTATTGCGCCGGTAGCCCAAGGCTTCCATGCACCCTTCGTGTAGCGCCTGCTCCCACCCGAGCCGCACAATGGTCTCCCCTATTCTCTGGACCTTGCGACGCCACCGCTGACGGCTGCGGTTGCGTAAAATCTGAAGACGGGCAAAGAGAGGCATTTCAAGCAGCCGGGCCGCGACGTTCAGCGGGTCTGCGTTCCCCTCACTGCGAAGCGCCTCGCCCATAGCGAACGTTTCGAGGTCCTTGCGCAAGTAGGGCAGCAAGACAACCGTCGGCAGCGAACGGCCGCGTAGCGTGCGCGCTTCCGTTTCGCTTGGCAAAGGTGGAAAAACGAGGACATGAAGCACTACGTTGGCGAATCCTGGATCGTGTTGGTGCCCGTGCGCATTCCAGTCACGTCTGTAGAAGTGGATCTCTACATCGCCGCGCGTCGCCACACCGTTGATTATGAGTTCCGCATCGCGAAAATCGGGACCATCGAGGCGATTCCAGCGTCCGGGATCCAGAACGCGCAGAGAGTCTCCCCCAAGCGTTTGAAGACTATGCGCGTCAAACTCCTGCCGCAGCCAAATCTTTTGGATGAGTAGCTCCGAAACACAGACCGCACCATACTCACCATGAATTTCTGCGACCGACTCGGACAACATAGAAAATTTGATAACGCAAATTATCGCGCCGCAAAAGAACAATTTGCCCCATCGCCCTTACCGGCCCCCTTCAATTGCTCACTATTTCAAGGCGTCCGCGCCTCCTCCCGCTCAGCGGAGCGCCATTCTCTTCAGACCGTTTTGGGCCCCGCCCCCCCTAGATGTCCTCCACTGACGGCATGAACCGAATCTCGAAGGTTCGAATGAAGAGAAACACCCCAAAGAGAATGCCCGGAATCGAAGCAAGCCACGGGTTGTAACTAGCCCTGTCGATGGCATCCCACATAAACCAGGAAGCGGTAATGGTTGAAGCCGGGAGAAGAAGTATCAGCAATGGATAAAGCACCCAGGCTACTTCATACGCCATCTGCAAGCCGCTCCGTCGTATCACAAAGACCGAGATCAGCAGAATAACCAGCGCGACTGCAGCGCCTCCGGCCATCGGCAAAAACAGCTCGTTCTGGGCCTTCCATGCAGAAAATGCGAAAGCCGATAGAGAAAGTAGCGCCGTTAGCGCAGCCCACTGGCTAAAGAACAAGATGAAGATTTTGCCGCGCATAACTGCGGACTAAAACAGGGGGCGCCCGGTGCGCAATCGGAAAGTGTAGGCGATAATCCCATCAATCGCTTCTCCCCTGAACGCCACGGGGCAACGTGGGGAGGCGGAGGTCTGTATTACACCGCTAGCGCTGCAAGGTGCGCAGGAGCATGGCGGCCAGTTCGCGGGCCACTGAGAGGTCAGGGTAGTCGTCGTCCTTTAGAAGGGCTGCCGCACGTGAAGATTGCTCGTGCTCCTTTGCTGTGGAACATGGGCTTGAAGCATCTGCAGCAGCCTCGCTGGACTCGTGTTTGCCACTCATTGTGTTAATTTATTCATCGGCGCATGGCAGGCGGGGTTAAAGAAGAACTCATCATACCGGGAACATTTGAAATATGACTGATATGCCTCCTTTTGAGCTGCTTGCGCGGATCGCAGAACAAGAAGTGGAGCGGGCGCAACGCGGCCTCCCTAGTGCGTTGTTGGAAGAGTCATTGAAGATCCCTGTCACACTTGAAGGACACCCGCCAGTCGACGACAACGATCCCGACCCATTGGAACCGGATACGCTCGGACTGTTTGTGGGAGAGGCATTCCCTGATTTTGGACAAGATCTTCTACCACTCCCTGCCCAGATCATCCTGTTCCTGGAGAACATATGGGGCTTCGCGGAGCAGGACGAGCGGACCTACCGACGAGAGGTGCGCAAGACATACCTCCATGAGCTTGGACACTACCTGGGCTTGGATGAGGACGCCCTTTATGAGCGAGAAATGGAATAAGGAACAAGCCGCTTAAAGGAGTAAAACTACTCGTCCTTCTCCGCCACCTTACGATCGGCCCGCCATTGAGAATAGAAGCCAATGGCGGCAATGAAGAGAGTGATACCGAAGAGGATGCGCGTATTATCGAGCTGCAGCAGAGCAGTGTCCAGGTCTCTCATGAAGAACATGAGGCTGGGACCTCCAAAGAAGAAGGCGACGCCATAGACCAGACGAAACGCGCCTGTAAGCGCAGTGGCTGCCATAAGCGCCGGCTTTATAAGCGATACGGCGAGAAGTCCTCCAACCAAACCTCCAGCAGCGGGTATTACCCAATCATAGGCGGGGTCGAGCAAGCTTGAGAACGGGGATGTTAACAAGGCGCCGAAGAAAAAGCCCATGAAAAACACTGCGATCTGATAAAGCTGCCACGCCAGGAAAGCGCCAATAATCAAACCGAAAATTGCTCCCCCCAGCATCAAAACCAGCGAGTCTGGACGCCAGTTCATTACGATTGAAAATCCTGCTACTGCTCCAGCAGCGGCCAACAAGACGCGTACTGTCGCCTTGAGAATTCTGAAGCCAAGAAAACAATCAAGAAGGCCCCAGAACGCGATCAACCCGTGTAAGAGCGGAGAGAACGTCTCAAAGGCCTGTTGAGTAGCAGAAGGGCCCTCTTCCATAGCAGGACTAAACAATGACCTGGAGCTGCTGGCAAGGGCAGGAGCGGGACGAAGCCGAAAATCCAGATTACAAATACTCTGCCGAGAGCTGAAAAGACAAGAAAAGCGGCAACGCATACAAGGCGCGGCCGCTTTTCTGAATTGCTGAGATGTAGCGGAAACTAGTCCTTGGAGAGAGAGCGATTGGCTTCGATGTTGAGCTCGATCTCGACTTCGTCGCCAAGCATGGTGTTGGACGACATTCCCCATTGGGTGCGATCGATCGTGGCCGAGCCTACCCAGCCGACGATCTCGTTGCCGCGAGATTCGGTGGAACCAAGATACTCGACATCAAGCGTTACCGGATGCGTCTGTCCCATCATTGTGAGGTCGCCAGTGACTTTGTACTTATTCTTGCCGGCTGCTTCCCATTTTGTGCTGGAGAAAGTGATTTGAGGGTACTGCTCGACGTTAAAATAGTCCTCCGTGCGCAGGTGATTATCCCGACGACCGTTGCGGGTATCAATGCTCTTGGCCTCTATGACAGCCTTTGTGTAGCTCTGATCAGGGTTCTCCTCGTCAAAGCCAATTTCTCCGGAGAAGGCAGTGAAGCCCCCGGGAACTTTACTAACAAAGTGACGGATCTTGAAGCTGACTCCGGAGTGACCGGTGTCGATCTTGTAGACTTTCATTTCCGCCATGGCGGCGGAAGCGATAGAGGTAGCGGCCAAGACAAGCGCAGTGAATTTTATGCTCTTCATATATGTGGCTGAATATTAGCAGTGGTTTGAAGCGTGCAAACCGGTTCTTATTCCTCAAAGATTACTCTATCTTCGAGTTCACCGGGAAGAGGCGACGTGGAGGCGTCAGGTAGCCATCCGACCAAACCCCAGAGATGATTACTTTGGGCTGCAAGACGTTGACGACAAGTTGTATGAGGGTAAGTTGGCGCTCGGATGTCTCAAAGAAAACCGCCCTTAACCCCACCTGAGCCACCCAAGGCTTACAAGAATCTTCAGTTCCTGAACAGCGCTGCAGCGCGTCTGATACGCGTGCAGTGCGAGATGACCGAGCCGCAGCAGCGGTTCCGCCACTATAATGTCAGGCACACTGTAGTGCTGTTTGGTTCGGCGCGGGTTATCCATCCGAATGAAGCGGAGCGCAACTTAAGCACCCTCCAAGCGGAACTTGCACAGAAAGGCCTGGCCCCACAGGAGCGAGATACCCAACTGGCATTTGCGCGAAGGCAGGTAAAGCTGGCGCCGTATTATGAGCATGCACGACGATTGTCGTACGAGCTCACGAAATGGTCACAAAAGATCCAACCAGTTCATAAGCGTTTCGCCGTGTGCTCGGGTGGCGGACCTGGCATCATGGAGGCCGCAAACCGTGGCGCGTTTGAGGCGGGCGGCAAGAGCGTCGCGCTCGGGATAAGCCTTCCGTTTGAGCAAGGTGTAAACGTCTACGCCACACCTGAACTGGCCTTCGAGTTTCACTACTTCTTCATTCGCAAGTTCTGGTTCTTCTATCTTGCGAAGGCGCTGGTGGTGTTTCCTGGCGGCTTTGGAACGCTGGATGAGCTGTTTGAGATGCTGACGCTCATCCAGACGAAGAAGGCCCACAAGCATGTGCCGATCATCCTGTTTGGCTCAGAGTTCTGGAACTCAATCATGAACCTCGAGGCCCTCGCAGAATGGGGAACGATATCTCCCGAAGACCTGAAGCTGTTCCACATGTGCGACACGACGGAAGAGGCGATGGAAATCCTGCGGCAGGATTTTGAAGAAAACTTCTTCAAGGAACCTGAGCACTTTGGCCACAACAGCTTCCCGGAGCACTCGGAGCACGAGTAACGCAGGTGCTGCCGTATGTTACATATAGTGCTTTTCCAGCCGGAGATCCCACAGAACACTGGGAACGTGGGCCGACTGTGCGCGTTTACGGGAAGCCGCCTGCACCTGATCAAGCCCCTCGGGTTCACCATCAGCGACCGGCACCTTCGGCGCTCCGGGATGGACTACTGGTTTGAGCTGGACCTGCATATCCACGAAAATTGGGAGGCCTTTCGCGAGGCTTCCAGAAAGAACGGTCCTCATCGGCTCTGGTTGATGACCACCCATGCCGGACGGCCGCTTTGGGACGGGAAGTTCGAAGACGGAGACGGGTTGGTTTTTGGCAACGAAGGTCACGGCGCTCCACAGTGGCTGCACGAGGAGATTGGTGAAGACAGACGACTGGTGATCCCGCAGTTTGGCCAGAAGAAGCTGCGTTCGTTGAACCTTTCCACTGCGACGGGGATCGCAACGTATGAGGCCTTAAGGCAGATAACGAACGGTCGTTGAGAAGCGGCAATCCCGTTTATAGAAGGATCAATTGGAACCCTGGGGAAGGGGCTCCAGGTGGAGATGTTTGTAGGGATGCCAATCGAGCGGAGTAGGATGCCAGCCTTTTACCGAGGGGTGGATCAAGTAAACCGTCACATAGTGGTAGATTGGGATAATAGGGGCTGCCTGGAGCAGCATCGACTCGGCCTCAAAGAATAACTGGTTGCGCGCCACTGGGTCCGTGGTCTGTGCAGCTGCTTTTATGATGGAGTCGTATTCGGGATTCGACCAATTGGAGAAGTTGTTTCCCGAGTCACTCGTCCAAAGCTCGAGAAAAGTAAGTGGATCTGGATAATCGCCGATCCAGCTTGCCCGAGCCATATCAAAGTCCGCCAGCTCTCGGGCGCTCAGGTAGGCAGTATATTCCAGATTCCGAAGAAGGATATCGATACCCAGATTCCGCTTGAGCATGGACTGGACAGCCTCTGCGATAAGTCGGTTGTTCTCGGAAGTATTGAACATGAGTTCCACCCGGGGAAACCCCTGCCCATCTGGGTAGCCGGCCTGCGCGAGTAGCTCGCGGGCTCGACCAGGATTGAATGGAGGCAATTGTGGAGGGACATAGTCCCCTACCCCAGGCGGCGTGAAGCTATGGGCGGGAAGTTGGCCGCCTTGCAGGAGGCTATCAATCAAGGCCTGACGGTCTATGGCCAGATTGAGGGCGAGCCTAACGTTTGGGTCCTGCAGGGCGGTTCGATCCGTATTAATCAGGAGATAGAAAACGCCCAGGTAAGGATCGATGCGCAAATATGGCGACCCGGACTGGATGTACGTCGGCGTCCTGCTGGTGGGCAAAGCCTCAGTTACGTGCAGCTGGCCGGCCAGGAATGCGTTCTCCTCTGCACCGAGATTCTCGATGGGGAAAAAGTGAATGCCATTCAGCGCAACAGTTTCGGCATCCCAATAGTGGGGATTCCGCTCTACCTCCACGATCTGGTTCGGAATCCAGCGAGTGAGCCTAAACGGACCGTTTCCAACGTGATTTCCCGCGTGAGCCCAGGAAGTGTCGCGCCGCGAGAAAGCATCGAACGTCTGGAGTGTGTTGGGGTGCACTGGATAAAACGCCGGATGCATCAGCAAATAAAGGAAGTGCGGCGTGGCATGCTCGAGACGAACCTCCAGTTGATGATCGCCCAGCGCATGGACAGCCAAGGCCTCTGCAGGAGCTTCCCCCCGATGATAGGCGCGAGCGCCCGCTATTGGATAAAGCATCGTGGCGTTGCGCGCCCCGAGGGCGGGATTGAGCATGCGTCGCCAGGCGTAAACGAAGTCTGAAGCCAGTAACGGATCGCCATTGCTCCAGCGCGCATTTGAACGCAATTGAAAGGTGTAGGTCTTGCCATCGCCGGAGATTATCCAGTTTTCAGCGACGCCTGGTTCTGGCGCGAGGGTAACCGGATTTGGCGCGGTTAGACCTTCGAACAGCGCCATGTGGATATTGATTTCAGAAACGCCGGTCGTGACCTGTGGGTCCAGGTCTTGGGGTTCTACTTTATTGCCAATCAAAAGAACGCCCTGCTGGTTCGCGAGTTCGACATCCGAGAGGCGCGGTTTGCAGCCAACGAGGAATGATAACGCACCCACAAACAGGGCCAACATTCGCATTGAGAGGGAGACTGGCATGGGTATGAATCCTGCGGACTGAAAGGTAGAATGAGAATCTTAAAACACCCCATTCTGGCGGGTCTGCTATTGCTTCCGATTCTAAGCGCGTGCATTACCGGAACAACCGGCGCAAACGCGCCCGGCGTCAGCGAAGTCGTTATTAGCGTGACTGTGCCTGATCCAACTTGGGATGTGGAGATTGTCGCCGCACACCGTATCGCACAGGAAGTGTGGGTGTTGAGTGTCTTGAACCAAAATAAGGACGCCACGGGCGCGCAAGTAATCACGACTGTGGAAGACAGAGCGCGAATCGAGACGGGCGCAGCAGAGGTCCGTCATTTTGTCGTTGGGCGCACGTTCGCGTGGGAAAGCCAGGAGCCCTACACCTTTCTGGAGTCGACAGACGAGTACTATCGTATGCTACCGCCCAGCGCCATCAAGATCTTCGACCGATGGGGGTAAACGGCGCCCATTATCGCTCCTTGAGCTAACGCTTCATTTGACGCGAGGAACGGGTGCGATTATGGATTAGCCTGATGCGTGGAATATTGGCAGTGCTGGGGTTGCTGTGCGTGATTCTGGGAGTCATTGTCTTTCAGAAATGGCCACGGGAGGAGAGCCATGCTGATGTGAATTTAACCACGCAGGATATCCTGCATAGAAACCGGGCGGATCATTCTGATAGAGCGATAGTCAGCCCGGTGGTGACGCCGCAGGTGCAGAAAGGCGAACCTGTGCCAGCGCCGATCGATCGCCAGAGCATCGATGAACCGCCACCTGATGACGCTCTTGCAGACGAGAGAATATTCCAGTTTAAGGACGCCCGGAAGGCGCGCGAGTTTGCCCTCGCTGCACGAGAGGCAGGACATGAAGTTCTTTGGGTGTCAGGCCCGCTGGGGGCAGTCCGAGTGCGGGCAACGAGCCGCGAGGCACTGGCGGAGCTGGCGAGACTGGCTGGCGAAGATGCTCAGCTTGATTATAACTACCCCGTATATCTTCCATCGAGCCCGGCTCTGGACGGGGGTTTTCTGGGAAGCATGCAGCATTTTAATGAGGCCCCACTGGAGTGGCTGGGCGCGCCCGGGACGCCCGACTGGGGCCGAGGCGTGAAAGTAGCAATCATCGACACGGGTGTGCACTCCCATCCAAGCCTGGCCGGGTCGCGGATAACTCAGCTGGACTTGGTCAACAGTGGAAGGAGCGGTGACTTCTCCAGCCATGGAACAGCATCGGCATCGCTCATCGTAGGCGACGGGCAGCACGTAAAGGGAGTTGCGCCGGGCGTGGAGCTGCTGAGTGTGCGCGTGATGGATGGATCTGGCATAGGCGACGCCTTCACCCTTGCTGCAGGCATCGTGGAAGCCGTGGACCGAGGAGCCAACGTGATCACAATTCCGCTTGGCACATACTCACAAAGCTCTGTGCTCAGCGCGGCTGTGGAGTACGCGAGCAGCCGCGGGATCGCCATCGTGGCTTCTGCCGGCAATGACGGTGTGCGTCAGCCACTCTACCCTGCCGCCTACCCGGACGTGATCGCCGTGGGGGCCGTTGACAAGGAAGGCAACCGGGCAAGTTTTTCCAACGGCGGCGATTGGTTGGACATTGTAGCGCCCGGGGTAGCCGTTCCCGCTGCATGGGGAGGTGACCGGGAAGTGATTTTTACAGGGACCTCCCCAGCTGCGCCATTGGTGGCGGGCGGCATTGCAGGTCTGATATCCGAAAGACCAGGCCTGAGTCCAAAGGCCGCGGCAAAATTACTTCTTGAGACAGCATTTGAGAGCGGTCCTCCCGGAATGGACGAATTTACTGGGGCTGGTATTGTGAATTTTGACGCAGCGCGAAGGGCGCGAGATCCAAACGTGATCGACGTCTCTGTGGCTCCTCTCTTCTTCAACGCCGCGGCATTGCAGGAGACCGGACAGGGGCAGATGCTCGTGATGGTACAGAACACAGGGACAGCAAACGCGAATTTCAGCCTGTCAATCGAAGTCGATGGCTTGAGCCTGACGGCATCGCAGCAGAACCTCCCGCCCCGGGAAGTCGCGGTAGTGCCCGTTGTGGTGGATCCCGCAAAGTTGCAGAGCCCACAGGGAATACCCTTCAGAGTCGCTGTGAGCACAACGAGCGGGAAAGACGAGCGTCCAAACAACAACGAGCGATCCGGGATACTTCGACTAACGGCTCCTGAGGAGTAGAAAAGCGGACCTAAGGGCAAGGGGTGAAGGTAGAGGCGCTCCAGGCAGGCCCAGAGCCAGGGTGAAGAATGTGAATTCACTTAGCATGAAGGCCTACACCAGCGTCCATTGAAAAGCCGCCGACTGCAGGTGCAGACGGCGGCTTGAAAGGTTACAGAAGCCTTTTAATGTCTAGGCTGGAAGCTTTTCCTTAACGTCGATCCAACGTGCGATGGATTCCACCGTCCACTCTTCCTCATGATCGCCGACAACGATCTTGACGGTATCGCCAACCTTCTTGGAGATGAGACTTTGAGCGAGCGGTGTCTGGTATGAAAGGATGTGCCGCTCAGGATCGCTGTCCCATGCCCCCAGAATGGAGTATGTGCTGGTGCTGCCTGTGGAGCCTTGGCGAACTTCCACCACGCAACCCACACCGATAACGTCCGTTGGGGCGTCCTTGAAATCGGTTGTTTGTGCGCGTGAGAGTTCGAGCTCGAGCTGATTCTTTCGGGCCAGAAGCGTATCCTGCTCCTGACGCGCCATTTTGTACTCAGCGTTTTCGCGAAGGTCGCCGTGCTCACGAGCAACGGCAATTGCCTCCTTGTTCTCCGGAATCTTCTTCTGGGTTAGCTCTTCGTATTCCTGCTTACGGGCTTCGTAGCTCCACTCAGACACGATAAGAGCCCGCTGTCTGCCGCCGCTATCACCGTCGACCAGGCTTTGGATCTGCGGGTAGAGCTTAATGAAGCGAGCCAGAATACTCTTCTTGGAGAGATCTTCGAACCCCTGGTTGAGCATGAGCATCGTAGCCAGGTCATGCGCCGTTTCTGCTGAAGACTGCTCAAGAAGTTCATTCACCAAACTGGCGTCATCACCGACAGCATCGGCGAGTGCGATGCGCTTGTTGCCGGCGTTCTGCAGCGCCTCATAGTCGATCGCGTAGAATATGGCGTTGAGCAATCGAGGATTGAGAATATCCTCCATGAGTTTGCCATACTTGCGCGACTTGCGGTTCTTGATGATCCAGAGAAGGACTGGACCACGAAGGTTCTGCTCGTTGAGCCAGCGTACGAAGGTGTCCTTGAGCTCATCCTCAAGGTCCTTCTCGAGCAAGTAGCTTACGCACTCAGTGGTGAACTTGCCTGAACTGCTCTTGAGCAAGTCAAAGAGGATGCGCTGCCACTCGTCAGGGAAGGTGCGCTCGATCAGGTTGATGTAGCGCTTAAAATGTGTGGAGGGAATCTGCTCTGCGAGATTCGAAAGGCTTGGCGACTCCTGAAGGATGACGGCCGAGCGCGGTTCAAGCTGCTCGGGATCCTCGTGGATAAAACGGGCAAGGTCATTTCGCACCCATACGCCGTAGAGACGCTCGCCTTCGGTCAACGACTTGGTTTCCTTCAGCGAAGCGGCAAGCTCCTTCAGGATGTCTGGCAGGGTCTCCTTGATGTCCTCGTGTTTTACCGAGAGGCTTAGGAGCTTGTCAGCCAAACCGATCTTTTTGTGTGGATTACGGGTCTCGAAGAACTCGTCGAGAACCTCGTCCTCCGCCTTGACTGGCTCGTCCCTGAGGACATAGGGATCAGTCTTCCGGCTGGGAACGGCGATGCGGGGATCCTTGACGAGAAGTTTCTTGGTGGCAGTCCACCACTTCTTGAATCGCTTGTCTCCCAGCAAACGGGCCAATTGTCGCTCCAGTTCTACGGAACTGGCAGCCTGGTCTGGCATCTGGGCAAGAATCTCCACAATGAGATCCGCGGGACGTTTCTTGATCAGCTCCTCAATTTCCTCAGGACTCTGCCGGTGACGTACGAGGATATTTCCCTCGGCCAGCACCTCGAGCCGATCTACGCAGAAGGCCGGGTCCATAGCGTGGCCTTCCTTGTTTTCTTCAAAGTCGATGATCAACCGATTCGTCTTGTCGTCATACTCACGAATCTTGCCCAGGCCCCAACTGCGATGGATGCAATAGGCGCCTGGTTTCATTGCCTCCAGCTTTTCGCGAGCCCCCTTCAAGGTTGGGTGCTTGCTTATCAGCATATTGATGGCTTCTGTATTCATACCGTTTAGATTGAGACAAGCATCGGTTAACCTGAGGTCAACACAACAAAAGGAACGTGCATACAACCGTAAGCGAGGGGTGGAAAGCTGCAACGCGTCTGGTAGAAAGTTACCTGAGGCGTCCGCAGCGCTCGGATCAGTTGCTAAATTCCGCTCCAGAAGGACTGGACAGCGCCGAGCGAGCGAGGTGCCATCATCTTTTTGCGGGGGTGCTGAGAAACCTTTTGTTGCTGCGTGAAGCCGTCGGAGCGTTGGCGAAAAAAAAGCCACGACCGGGGTTAGAAGCACTCCTGCTTGTCGCGGGATTCGAGTTGCTGGAGTCAGATGACGCAGCAACACGTGCTAGGGTAACCGACCACGGAGTGCGCGGCGCCCGAGAATTTTTCTCACAGGGAGAAGCGGGATTCGCCAACGCAATCTTACGGCGGATGCCGGCTATGCTGGATGATCTGCCTGCGAAAGAACCCGATAAGATAAGACAGAATGCGCTTCGCTACAGTCATCCGGAATGGATGGTGAGGCGTTGGGTGAAGCGCTTTGGAGAGAACACTACCGAGATGTTGCTGCAGTGGAACCAGACGCCTCCACCGGTATATGTGCGCCTGGAAAGTGGTTACACTGCAATTCCAGACTCATTGGAGGAAACGCGGTGGCCACACTATTTTCGGTTCACGGGACGGGGCTGGGACCGGGTGCATGAACTTCTACAGACCCATCAGGCTTATGTTCAGGATCCGTCGACCAGGCTTCCAGTCGAGCTGATGGATCCGCGAGCAGGTGATCGGATTCTGGACCTCTGCGCGGCCCCCGGCGGAAAAGCTCGCCAAGCCCTTGCCCGTATGAAAACCGGCACACTGGTAGCGCTGGATTTACCGGGGAAACGATTTGAGACGTTGCAGGAAAATCTGCCAGAGCGATCTGGCGATGTAAATGTACGGCTGATTTCAGCCGACCTGCGCGAAAGTACGCCTGAACTATTGTCCATGAAAGGACTTCCAGTGAAATTCAGTGCGGTATTGCTCGACGCGCCTTGCACGAACAGTGGCGTGTTGCGCAGACGGCCGGATGCACGGTGGCGATTGAAGGAAGACGACATCAGGAAGACGGCGACTCTCCAGCTGCAGCTATTGGAACAGGCAGCGCTGTTCGTGGACGCCGGTGGTCGCCTCATTTACAGCACCTGCAGCATGGAAGCCGAAGAGAACCGCGAGGTCGTCGATCGATTCCTGAGGGAGAACACGCGGTTCGAGCTTGTGGGACAGCACGAAAGCTACCCTTGGACGGAGTCCCATGACGGTGGCGCTGCTTACCGGCTGCAGCGAAAAGTATAGGCGTTGCTGACGCGAACTGGCCCTTCAATCCACGACCGGAGCGATTATCAGGGGTTGCGAACCGGGTGGGTCAGGTGGCGATCGAGCAAGTCGTTGAGGGTTTTTGCATCAAATGGCTTTTCGAGCAGGTCATCAAAACCTAGCTGGCGGTAGCGCTCGCGCTCATCCCCAACTGCATATGCCGTGAAAGCAATAATGGGAACGGATTGATGCGCTTCGGACTGGCGGATTCGCCGGGTGCACTCCACCCCCGCCTCGCGACTCTCGAGGCCGATATCCATAAAAATGATGTCGTAAGCAGAGCCTGACGTTTCCCGAAGAGCCTCGAAACTGTTCGAGGCAATTTCCAGCTGGAAGCGATCTCCGATGAGATTCTTAAACAGCTTCTGCGTATTCTTGTTGTCCTCGACCAGGAGTATCCGCTTAGAGCGGCAGAATTCTGGCTCTTGCAGGGATTTCTCCACCGGCTGGGAAGAAGTGGCGGGAAGCGTAACGGTAAAGCACGCGCCATGTCCTTGCTTACTTTTGACAGTGATGTGGCCACCCATGAGCTCGACGAGCTGCTTGGTGATCGCCAAGCCCAGACCACTACCTTCCGCGTCCGAAGAGGCGCCGGAAGACTCCCGCGAGAATGGTGAGAAAAGCTGTGACTGAAACTCAGTGCTGATCCCGGGACCGCTATCGCGTACAATCGTTTCGAAGAACTCGCCAGCTGGGCGGATCTCGACGCAGACCTCTCCCTTTCTCGTAAACTTGATGGCGTTGCCTACGAGATTCATGAGAACCCTGCCATAGGCGGCGCTATCAATGCAGCCAATGACATCCCGGGTCGGCAGGTGCAGCACCAGGCTGAGTCCCTTTGCCTCTGCCCTTGGCTGGAAGAGTCGAATTAGCTTTCGAATCTCCTCGCAGACATTTACCTCAGTCCTGTTAAGCTCGGAAACACTCCCCTCCAGTCGAGCCAGATCGAGCACCGAGTTGAGTGTTTCGAGGAGCCGTTTCCCACCTTCATGGATCGTCTGGGAGAGTTCCCGGTTGTCGCCGCTTACACGCTCGCTCAATATCTCGGCAAAGCCAATGATACTGGTTAGCGGCGTTCGGATATCATGGCTCATGTTTGCAAGAAACGCAGACTTTGCCCTTGCAGCAGCCTCTGCCCGATCCTTTGCCTGGCGCAATAGTTCCTCCATACGCTTGCGCTCCGAAATATCCCGAGCCAAGGACAGGATGGACTTCAAGGACCCGTCTCCCGAGAACTCCGGCACAACCTGAACGTGGACCGTGATTTCACTGCCCTGCTCTGAAGCGCCAGAAATCTCCACTTCGGCAGGCTCTTTGGTTTGAAGCACATGGTTGAAGGTCCGACTCCAGGCTTCCTTCTGATCCTCCCTTGAAAAGGCTTCCAGCGCATTACGACCGAGATAATACGAAGGCTGCCTGCGGAAGAGAGTATAAACGGCGGGATTGATATAGAGAACCCGGCCGGAGATGTCATAGCGGGTAATGATGTCTGGAGAGTGCTCAACCAGAGTTCTATATTCACGTTCGCGTGCAAGCAGCGCGCGATCCCGCTCTTCGATCTCCTGCAACATGAAGTTGAAGGATGACGCCAGGGTGGCGACTTCTGCATCGCCCTCGTCAGCGACGCGAACGGAAAAGTCCTTGTCCTCAGCGACCCGCTGTACGGCGCGTGTAAGCGCAGTAATGGGTGAGGTAATGCGGCGCTGGAGAAGCTTGGAGAGTAAGCTGGCCAGAATGAGACCAACTCCAAAGACGCCGGTTAGCAGCAAAGCATAATAAACAAAAACCTGGCTGCGGCTGGAAAGGCTGGCAACCAGCAGCAATGCGCCGAGCGGGCGTGGACCTTCCCTCACCGGCATTACAATCCACACCCGCCCATCCCGATCCGAAATCCCCGGAGACGGAGCTTTGTCCGGGATCAGGAGATCATTCACGACTGAGAAAGAGGCAAAGAGATCCCCGTCCTGATCGTACAGTGCTGCAGCGCGCACTCTGGGGTCGCGGTTGGCGGACAAAAGCACCTCGCGTGCGTCCTCGGGAGAACTGAATGCAAGAGCCGCAGTGCTATTTGATGCAATGATGTCAGCTTCGGTAGAGATGGATTCGATTAGGGCGCGCTCCGCGGAGAACCACTCAAAGACCATGAGAACAACATACGCCACGGCCAGAATGCTGACTGCAGTGAGCATGATGGCCGCTTGGATTCTGCTTCGAATAGATCTAACTCCTTGCATGCTCAGAATTTGGGGCGGCAGTCACTATGTGTGCTTGTGGCGCCAACCAACCTTCACCATGAACAAAAATCCGCAGTTTTCACGTGCTAATGGAAAAAACCTCACGGTTTCTGGACAACGCGGCGGCAACGAGCATCCAAGGGATCAACTTAAATACGAGCTTTCCGAAGCTGGACGGCAGAGATAAGATAGCTGCATGTATTTGCAACGTAGACCACGACGGCTTCGTCGCACTGTGGCATTGCGCGACCTGGTGCGGGAAACACAGGTCGATGTGCGCGACCTGGTGCAACCGTATTTTGTCATTGATGGGAATGGCAGCGCAGAAGCGATCGCCTCCATGCCCGGGCAGGAGAGATTGACGATCCCTCTGCTCGTCGACCGTTGCAAGGCAGTCTGGGACCTGGGGCTTCGCTCTGTGGCGCTATTTCCAAAACTGAGTGGCGACCTGAAAGATCCGCTGGGAAGTGCTGCACTAGACCCAGATACGCTGATCCTGAGAGCAGTTCGCGCGGTCAAGGAAGCTGTCCCCGGTCTTTGTCTCATAGCGGATATCGCGCTCGATCCGTACACGACGCACGGGCACGATGGTGTGCTGACGCCCGAAGGGCGGGATGTAGACAATGACCGCACCGTAGAACTTCTCTGCAAGATGGCGGTGCTCCATGGTGAAGCCGGTGTAGATCTTGTTGCGCCAAGCGACATGATGGACGGTCGGGTAGGCGCCATCCGGGAAGCGCTGGATGAGGCTGGGCGCCAACAGACGGGCATTCTCGCCTATAGCGCCAAGTTCTCCAGTGCGTATTACGGTCCATTCCGCGATGCGGTGGGCAGCGCACAGGCCGCAGGCACAACCCTGCTGGGCAAGGATACATACCAATTGGATCCCGCAAATGCACGGGCCGCCGCTGTAGAGACCATGCTGGATGAGGCGGAGGGCGCAGACATGCTCATGGTGAAGCCGGCCGGCCCCTATCTGGATATTGTCCGGCAGACACGAGAGAGTACTCAGCTGCCTGTGGTTGCTTACCAGGTATCCGGCGAGTATAGCCAGATACTCGCTGCGGCGCAGCTTGGGTGGTTGGATCACAAGCGGACCCGGGATGAATCACTGATCGCAATCAAACGCGCAGGCGCGGATGTAATCCTAACCTATTTTGCGGAGGAAATTGCCAGAGAGAAACAGGCGTAGGTCGTTGCTGTGCCCATGAAGGCCAGAAAGGTGGAAGAATTGAGGATCAAGAGCTTCAAAAGCTGGCCTTGGCTACGGTTGTGATTGCAAAATCAGGCGTCGTGTGATTCCAGCGATGTGTAGCCGGAGTACATCCCCGGCGCCCCGATTCTCTATTAACCTACATTCTTGACTGCTCATGAAGTTGCCCACTCGCATTCAGCTTTCGGTGATGATGTTCCTGGAGTTCTTTATCTGGGGCGTCTGGATGGTCCCGCTGGGAACTTATCTTTCCAGCACACTGGCAATTCCCGGCTCAATGGTGGGCTGGATTTACAGCACGAATGCGATAGGCGCGATCATCTCGCCATTCTTTATCGGCATCTTTGCTGATCGCTTCTTTGCAGCGCAAAAGCTTCTGGGTATCATGCATCTGCTTGGCGCCGGTGCGCTTTACCTGACTGCGCAAACGCAGGACACTTGGGCGATCTTCTGGTTGTTGCTGGTTTATTCGGCCCTGTTCATGCCCACGATAGCGCTGGTTAATTCGATCAGCTTCAACCAGATGAAGAACCCGGAGACGGAATTCCCGAGTATCCGGGTTCTTGGCACGATTGGCTGGATCATTGCAGGTTTGTCACTGAATTTCGTGTTTCGACCTCTTCTGGGCGGCGAACAGGCGATCGAGCTGACGGCATCGCCGCTGCTTATCGCTGCAGGCGTTTCCGGCATCCTTGGTGTTTACAGTTTCTTCCTCCCGAATACGCCTCCGGCAAACAAGGGCGCGCGGCCAACGGTGCGCGACATCCTGGGCCTTGACACGCTGGCCCTCATGAAGGAGCGCTCGTTTGCAACCTTTATCATCAGCTCGCTGCTGATCTGCATTCCATTGTCATTCTACTACAATTGGACGAATCCCTTCCTCGTTGAAAGCGGCATGGAGAATGTGACCGCCAAGATGTCGATGGGGCAGATGAGCGAACTGATCTTCATGCTGCTCATCCCGTTCTTCTTCAAGCGTCTTGGCGTAAAGTGGATGCTGATCATCGGCATGTTGGCCTGGGTGACGCGTTATGCGCTGTTTGCGTATGGCGACGCATCGCCTTCGATGATCTGGATGCTTTATGGCGGGATTATCCTACACGGTATCTGCTACGACTTCTTCTTTGTCACCGGGATGATCTACGTGGACAAGAAGGCGCCGGTAGAGCTGAGGTCGAGCGCACAGGGCTTTATCGCGTTTGTGACTTACGGCTGCGGTATGCTGATTGGCTATGTGCTTGCAGGGCAAATCGTGGAAGGGTTTACCGGAGAAGATGGTTCTCATGCATGGCGCAGCATCTGGCTGATTCCCGCGGGAATGGCGGCCGTTATCACGCTGTTGTTCGGGTTCCTCTTTAGCGACTCGGTTCGGAAGGATAATTTGGAAAGATCGACGAAGACGACGCCTATTGAGGGAGCGTAAACCGGCTTCGCCGGAGATTTGTTGATCCTAAATTCCAGATCCAGAAGGAGAAGCTCGCAAGCGCTTCGGCCAGCCGGATTCTAGCACTCTCTGGCCTGGATGGTGAGGCTGTCTCGCTGCATATTCCAAAACGGCAGCGAGCAGCCGCACTTCAAATGGCTGCAGAAACTTTGAGATCCCTTGGTATCCCCATCCTCCGCGTTACTCAGCGAGAGCGAGCTCGAGAGACGGAGCGTTGATGATTTTGTTGAGATCCTCCATGTCTGCAGGAACTGTGGACAGCGCCTCGACCATGGAGGTGATCCCGTCGCGGACCTTGAGCATGGAGTCCTGGTGGAGCGTTCTCATGCCGTTACGGACGGCAATACGCTTGAGCTTGGCTGCCTCCATCTCTGCGTTGATGCCCTTGATGAGGTCCTCGCTGGTAGCCATGAGCTCGTGAATACCGATTCGCCCTTTGTACCCCGTTCCGTTGCAGGCGGGGCAGCCACGTTCGTTAGCTGCAAAAATGGAGCCGTGCCAGCCCAATGCCTTTTCAAGCACCGCCGCCTCACGGCCCACGGGCTCGTAGGCAGTCTTGCAAGTCTTACATGCGCGGCGCATGAGACGCTGGGCACAGACGCAGAGCAGCGAAGCCGAGATCATGAACGGCTCGATGTTCATTTCCGTAAGACGGGCGACGGTGCTGGGAGCGTCGTTCGTGTGAAGGGTGCTGAAAAGCAAGTGACCGGTAAGCGCAGCCTCGACAGCAATCTGTGCGGTCTCTGAGTCACGAATTTCCCCCACCAGAATGATGTCAGGGTCCTGACGGAGAAACGCGCGGAGTGCGGATGCAAAGGTAAGCCCTATCTTTCGATGCATCTGCATCTGGCAGAGTCCCGGTAGAGTATATTCGATCGGGTCCTCAGCCGTGCGGATAACCGTATCGGGGGTATTGATCTCATTGAGCGCCGAGTAGAGCGTCATGGATTTACCCGAACCGGTAGGACCGCAATGAAGGATCATGCCGTATGGACGGGTGATCAGCTCCCGGTAAATGGAAAGATTCTCTTGAGAAAAGCCCAGAGCTGGGAGCGGCAAGGTGCTCTTCTGTTTGTCGAGAATACGCATGACCACGCCCTCGCCGTGATTGAGAGGGGCGGTGGAGACACGAAGGTCGATATCGATGCCGCGCTTGTTGAACTGCTTGAACACAATACGGCCATCCTGTGGCAGGCGCTTCTCGGCAATGTCGAGATTCGCCATGACCTTGAGGCGGGCCAGCAGGGCGCCCGAGACCTTGGGAGGAAGCGTCAGCTTTTCCTGGCAGATACCGTCCACCCTAACACGAACGCGGGCGTGAGTCTCAAACGGCTCGATGTGAATATCACTACCGCCGGAGAAATAAGCATCTTCGATGATTCGATTTGCCAGCTTGATGATGGGGGCGGACTCTTCCTCAAGGTTCTCGTCCTCAAGCTGCTCAACAGACTCGGCAAACTGGTCCCCGAGTTCCTCAACGACGTCGCCAAAGCCCTCGCTCTTCGGGGCCTCCTGGCGGTCCTTGAGATTTTCCTCCAGGTCGCGCTCCAGAGCGAGCAGCACGCTCACCTTCATGCGCGTCATTTCCTGAATGCGCGACGCGATCGAAAGGTTGAAAGGATCTGCGATTGCGACAATGACGTAGTCCCCGACAACGCCTACCGGAAGGACTTTGTTCTCCTGGCAAAACTCCTTGTCGAGCTTTTCAAACGTGCGCTCGTCGGGCCGGTAGTTTCGAGCATTGAAGGGGCTAAGGTCAAACGCCCTGCTCTTGGCAACCAGGATCTGAAACTCAGAGATACCGTATTCGGTAGAGAGCAGCTTCTCGACAGCTTCGCCAGACATTTCGTCCGGACTGGCAAAGATCTTCTGGGCCTGCTCATCCGTCAGGCGGCCCATCTCGAGCAGCTTGGTAACTATCGATCGTTGTACGCGAGGCAGTGCCATTACTTAGGCATCTATATCGGCATTTTACCCAACGGCAAAATGGGTAATTTCTGCAGACGGACGAGCGGCGGCAATCTGCTCGATCGCGGCATCGAGTTCAAGCATGGGAGCTACGCACCAGACGATCTCCCCTTTGAGCCTGTCGCTCCAGTAGCGACGCACAAACGGGCTCATGTAATAGGCCGAGGCAAGGAACCATACACCATCAACCTCATCGATCGGAAGGGTCCAGGTTGCCCAAGTTTCGTCAGCAGAGAAGTCCTTGAGCGTGTTGGGATCGATGTCGTAGTGCTTCAGTGAAAGCCCTGCGACGTTGCGGTGCTCGATCTGGTAGTTCAACAGCGCCGTCTCATCGAGCGATCTTTGCTCAAAAATGAGGACTTTGAGCAATGACGTCTCACGTATGTCTTCACCGGCAAGTCGGTCGAGCAGTGCGGCATTTGCAGCCTCAAGTTGCTGCAGGGTGATGAGACCGCAGTCTGTGAGCTGGCCGCCAAGCATACGATTGGACTTAAGCAGGAGGCTGGATGTGGCCTTATTCAATGTAAAGAGATGATACGGAGTAAGTCAGCCCCAGCTCAATAAGCACAAACACGTAACTAGCGCTGGGGTGGATACCCCAGAATCGCCCATGCTGAGGCGGCTCAATACAGCTAGTAGGTCCAGATCGCCCCAATCGCGAAGCTTCGACCCGGCAGCGGCGCTTCTTCGCGCAGATGGGAGGTATGCTGGATCTGGAGCTCGTCCAAGGCATTGGATAGCTGCAGATAGATTTGGAGCTGCCCTTCCAGCAACGCTCTCTCCAATCGCAGACTGACGTCGTTATATCCGGGCGTTCCGACCTCCCCAACCGCAAGATGGTCCTGTTGAAACGCATGCAGCCATCGGGATTCAAAAGTCCACTCGCCATAGTTGAACCCAATGCCTATCCAAGTGCGAAGCGGCGGCATTCTGGGAAGCTCCCTACCCGTGATCTTGAGACGGGAACGGGATAGGTCTCCGCCCACATTCAAAGATATGCGGTCATTGAGCCGCCAATCGACATCCAGCTCCGCCCCGTAGAACATGGCGTCTTCAGACATAAAGTGAGCGATGTGCATGCCGTGCTGAAGCTCTTCCATTTCCTGAAGAAAAATGAATTCATGAAATGATGTGACGTGGAGACTAAATGAGCCGGTAAGGGATCCGTGAACACGTCGAACAAAGATCTCTGCACTCCTTGCAGTTTCCAGCCCAAGGAATGGATCCCCAACCTGATAAAGTCCGATGGCAGCATGAGGGCCATTGGCAAAGAGTTCCGTAGAGTCAGGGTGCCTCGATGTAAAACTGATGTTGCCTCCAACACGCCACGAATCATTCAAGGCGTAGGTAGCCCCGATAGCAGCAGACACAGCCGCACGACCATATGCGTCTCCCGCGCCTTGAGCTTCCACTTCCTGGCGCTCGACGCGGAACCCGCCAACAAAAACCATTTCCCCCAGTTGAAGCTCCTCTACACCGAACAGTGCATAACGGCGAGTATCTGACGGCGGTGCAAATGCTTCTGCGCCGGACGAGGACTCGCTGGATCCAGACGCAAGGAAGCCAATAACGCCTTCAATCCCCATCGCCGGGAGATGAAGGGCCTCGACTCGTGTCTCCCATCCCTCCCGATCGACACGAGTTTCCACGAAGTTCCCGTGGCGTTCCTCGTGCCAGTAGTCACCCCATGAAAAATGGATAGTAAGGTCCTGCAGGCCCGGGACGGGCTGATCAAGAGACGTGTCCATACGCGCGCGGAGTCTCTCCAGATAGACGGACACCGCATCATCTTGGTCGTCATGATCGTGTCCACCGTGATCGTGATCCTCCTCATCGTGCTCGTGTTTTCCCCCTTCGTGATGCGCGAGATGCCCCGGGACACCGTACGAGGATTCAAAGAAAGAAAGGGCTCCGCCTAAAGATCCGCCTTTATAAAATCGCCTCCACCCGCCCGCCAGAGAGCGCGTGGAAACATGACTATTTTGGAGGCGACGGGGACTACCGCCTGACGGAAGACGATAATTTTCAGTCTCCCTCGTAAGTCCTTGCACACGGAATGCGCCACCCAAGGCTTTCGTTGTTACACGGGATGCAGAGACCAATCCGCTGTTGGCTGAATCCATGCGGGCATGAACCATTGCATTCAGGGAAGCGTTGGGTAATGCATCGGGAATTTCTCCAGCATCCGCATCGACAACTCCGCCGGCAACAGATGCGCCAAAGAGAAGCGAGGCCGGTCCCCTAATGATCCTTATCCTTTCAAGAAGAAGAGGATCCAGAGCGACAGCGTGATCCGGACTCGAAGCGGAGACGTCGAAGGCGTCCGAACCGCCTTCGAACACATGGACACGCTGATCGCCCAACCCTCTGATGATGGGACGAGAGGCGCCGCCGCCGAAGTAACTGGATGATACTCCCGGAACTATTGTCAGCGCCTGCCCAATAGAAGCAGCGGCGCCGGACTGAAGGTCCTGAGCGTTTAGTACCGACACTGGCAGGGGAACGTCTGCCACCTGCACGGGCGACTGGTTCGCCAGGACGACAAATGGATCCAGATCCACGGTATCGACAGACTCCTGAGCCACCAGTTGATGAATGGCGGATAGAGCCAATATTGAATATAAAGCAGACCGACTTTGCGGCCACGGATAGAAAGTGTGCATAACAGGAACGTCAGTTGAGGGAGCGCTGGCAAGCACTGCCCAATTCGAAAACAGGAAGAAGCTGCCGTCTGACAGCTATCGAATTAACTGAAACGAACCCATTGCGGCGGCGCCCTTGGACCTCCCGCCGTGGTCGGAAGTTGATCTACAAAATCAGGATCAGACGAGCACTTGAATACCGCCTCCTCGCAGACCCGTGGCGCCTGCACCATGGGAGGTGCTGCAAGCAGCAACGTGACCCCGCTTGCAAGAAAAGTAACAGCGCAGATATGTTCCTGATCAACCGCGCCCGCATCTGCGCCATCTTCACTTCGATGGCTGGTGGAACACTCCTGGCTCCCGGCATGCACCCAGTTGTGAACTGCTGGACTTACCGCAGCCAAAGAGAGCAACAATATTTGAACCGACAGCAGTATGCCGATGATTTGTTGCTCCCACCTTGATCTCATTCGTGCACGAGAATCTACCAAGATTAAGGCGTGTCAAGATTCGGAAATTGACACAAAAAGCCCCCAGCGTTGGCAGGGGGCTTCGCAGAATCGAACTGCTGGGAACCATTATTGGGCTGTGGCCAAGGCGTCTGAAGACTCTTCCGGCGTATCCAGGACGATGACGTCCGTCTCGCCGATATCCGCAGCGTTGAGCGCCACTGCCTGGCCATCCACCGTCAATTGATCCGCAACCATCAACCCGGGAGCACTACCCCGCCCTCGTAGACTAACGATATCGCCATCCTGAAGATCCAATTCGCTAATCGCCGCACTTGGGCCAAGGTCCACTACCACGAAACGGCCATCGGTGAGCTTCGCCTTCGCAAGTGTCCGCTCTCCGTTTGGCGTGTCGACCGTGCGAACGCCGGTAATCTGCGCATCTACCGACGCGTAGTCGTCCATAAACATTTCCGATGCATTCTGTATGGCGCCAGAGTCCCCGCCATGATGTCTCTGCGCTTGTCCAGTAAATGGGTTGATCTCATAGTAAACTCCGGGACGAGCCTGTGGCTCCGCTCCGTAATCAAAATCTTCAAAAGAAGATTGGGCGTTTGCCGCCATTGGCGCTACGCACGCAGCGCAGGCGAATGCGAGAACCTTAGACGAAAGACGTTTGTTTTTGATTTGCTGTGTCATGTTGACCTCTGGTTATTGGTTGAACCTGAGGACTGAATGCACGATACGGGCCAAGACACATCTCTACAACGTTAGCATAAAGGTAGAACTTGGAGACGAGAAAGAGAGAGGCCGCAGCTTCCTTTGATTGCGTGGGTGTCAAGGATCTCTAGGATGACGCGAAATGTCTGAGGCAGAGCACCAGAAAGAGGAAAAGAAACCTGAGAAGAAGCCTTGGCCGATGAGCTGGGTAGTGATTGCAATCCTGCTCTATCTGTTACTGCAGACTGCGTGGATTGCCTTTGGCGATTGAGCTCTGCCGCGCGCACACCAAAAAAAAGGCGCCCTAGTGGAGCGCCTTTAAGGAACGGAAAATCCGTTGGCTATTCACTCTTCCTGAAACGTCGCCTTAGAACAGCGGCGCCCAAGAGGCCGGCGACGGCAATGAAGCCGATCGTTGAAGGTTCCGGCACAGCTGATGCCTGGAGATAACCTTCGAACGTGAAGTCGAGCGTGTTCAGGTTATCCAAGTTGATGCCCCCCAGATCGCCCGTCACTGGCTCGAGAAGACCGATAAAGATGTTGCTGGCGGCCAATGGATCCCCACTGAAGTAGATTTCCAGCGGGCCAAGATTAACTGGCTGGGGGGCTCCCCAAGTGAAGTTATAGAGCGCCAAAGCGTCCCCCACCATATCGCCCACTGCGAATGTCCCTAACGGCAAGGCAGGAAGAACGAAGGTATCGGAAAAATTCCCCAGGTTGCTCGTCAAGTCGATGGTGAAGGAACCAGTCAACTCCCATTCATATGGAGTGGTCAGATCGAAACCGCCATATGTGGTATTGAGATCAATACTGGCGTAACCGTAGTAGGACGATCCTCCGGGAATTGTTATCGGACTGGAGGTGTAAGTCCCTTCGCCTGTGAAGTCGACGCGAATGAACTGGGCGGAGGCCGATGCTGCAGTGAACAGAACAGCGACAGCTGCGAAGATAGATAGCTTTTTATTCATTACCCTAACTTGATTAATAAGACAGCGTAACCGATAACACACATCCGATGATCCTCAAGAAGTAAATACATTATTACTCACCGCATAATATAAGTAGCTCTACCGGGAAAACACCCTAGCTCCAACCTGCACCTAACGAAAATAGGCGCCACCGGCAATGGGTGGCGCCTCATAAAACGGCTGAGCAGCAGCTAGGAGGATTTCCTGAACCGCCGGCGGACAGCAATTGCTCCCATGAGACTGAATATTGCAATGGCGCCAATTGTGGCAGGCTCGGGAACGGCGGTCGCCGTCAAGACGCCGTCCAGGAAGGTGAATTGGGCGTAGCGCAGATCCATCGGAGGAAAGCCATAGTGGGAGAAAGCCCGGAGGTGGAAGTCCTGCTCGAAGAGATGAGCGGTAACAACCCAAGGCGCCCCAAACTCAAGGTGGGCATCAACGCCAAACCCGTTTAGATCCAGGGGATCTGCTGAACCCCATGTCATCAGGAAGGCATCTATGGCGGAGACGTCATTGACCAGAATGGCAGGCAGGTCGATATTAAACGTTCCCAGGTTTATGAGATCCTGGTTTCCAATACCCGCGGTGTCCACTCGCACCGAGACCGAACCTGTAACTTCCCAGTCATACTTTGTGGCCAGATCTACCCCCGAGAAGACTGGATCTGAGAACTCCAGCAGGGCCCATCCATAAGTGACTCTCCCATCAATGAAGTTTTGGAATATCTTATCGTAACTACCAATGCCGGTAAAGTTGGCAGTGATGGTTTGAGCCGGCAGAGAACTTGCGCAGAGGGCAAGCAAACCAGCAGCGACACTGACAATGCGCAGGTATTTCATGATTTTGATTTAGTTTGTGCGACAGACTGCCATTAAAATGCACAAACAACCGCGACACAAGCCTGCAGATAAAGAATTATTCTATTATCAATTAGGTAATTCACTCTATTACATCAACTTATGCAGCCGCATCCCTCACAGGCACTTGCAAGTATATGATAGTAAACCTATCTAGCGGCCTACAACTAAGCCTATCCTAACCAAAGAAATCTATTCCTCTGCACCCTGTTTAATCGAAAGCCACATCGGCTGATATGGGTTGAAAGTGAGATTTCGCCGAGCGCCGATCTTTAGAGATTGGGCGCTAATGAGCTCGCGAACTGTACTTGAAGCCGTCGTAAGACCAAAGTCGGCGAACTGCGACATTGGGATCTTACGTGCTTCTGGAGTGAAATTAAAGATGCAAAGAACATGCTCCGAGGCATCGATTGCGGTGCGGATGAAGCAGAAGTATTCCGGACCGATATCCAACGTACGCATGCGTGCAGAAGGATGGAAAGCCTTACGGCCCTGCCGTCTGCGCAGCATGTGCGTATATTGGGTGAAAACCCGGGCGTAATGAGAGCCGGAATCGTTCAACTCATGAAGGAGTTCCTGGCGGTTCCACTTGCGGCGATTGATCGTACGGTTCTCTGCGCCCGGCGCATCGAGGCCCTCGATCCAGTTGGGCGTGCCCATAAGGCTGTGGAAGTAGATGGCTGGAACGCCCTGGAAGGCCAGAGCCACAGCCTGAGAGCACAGGAAACGCGCTTCTCCCAACGCATCGACACCCTGCGCATCAGGAAACGATAACGCACTGAAGTAGGTAATATTCAGCTCGTAGGGACTCTGGGACCCATCTGGATTGGAGCGCATGTTGACGCGGCCTCCGCGCTTTCTCATCTCGTCAACGAGCCATGGAATCTCGTGGTCGAGGATACCCTGTAATGGGCGCAGGCCGATTCCGTCGTGCGAACTCGTAAAGTTAAAGTAAGTCGAGCCCTTTGGCGGAGCCTCGAGGTTTTGGCTCCACCGTGTAAGGTGAGTGCTGTCGCCCCGAAGCAATCCATGGAGCAAGAGCGGAGGGAGCGAAAAGTTGTACACCATGTGAGCCTCGTCGCCCCGGCCAAAGTAGGATACATTCTCCTTGTGAGGGACGTTTGTCTCCGTGATCAAGAGCGTGGAAGGCTCCACAACTTCGAGAACATCACGAAAGAGTTTTACCACCTCGTGCGTCTGCGGCAGGTGTATGCAGGGCGTACCGACAATCTTCCACAGGAACGCAACAGCATCGAGCCTCAGTATCCGCGCCCCTTTGCTCAGATAGAGGAACAGGATATCGAGAAACTCAAAAAGAACATCGGGATTCTGCCAGTTCAGGTCGACTTGGTCGGCGCTGAACGTGCACCACACCCAAGCCTCACCATCCCGAGTGGCGGTCTTGTTGAGCAGTGGCCAGGGACGAGGCCTCACGACATGAGAGAGGTCAGTCTCGGGATCCATGGCGATGAAGTAATCCCTTGCAGGAGCGATGCCTGTGACAAAATCCCTGAACCATGGACTCTCGCGTGAGCAGTGATTGAGGACAAGGTCGAACATGAGGTCGAACTCCGTGCCCAATGCCTCGACATCGTCCCAGCGACCATAGCGTGGGTCGACCTGGCGGTAATCGATAACAGAAAACCCGTCGTCGCTTGACCAAGGAGAGAATGGGAGGATGTGCACCGTGCTTATCAGACCTTTTAGGTGGAGGGTGCAAAACCGTCGAAGAGTGACGAGCGGCCGCTCGTCCTCCTGCTGCACCATGTCTGCATAAGTAATAAGAACGACATCGTGCTCGCTCCATCTCGCTGTCGCCGGCCGGGGATTCACTCCAACGCCATAGCGGCCGATCATCATCGTGAAGCGCTCCAACAGACGGTCCGCGCGGTGAGCGCCATACAAACGAGTGAGGCGACGATGTATTCTGTGAATCTGGTTTTTACGGATCAGCTTCATGACTAATGCTCGCGCCCTAGCGCCTTTCTGGCGCCCAGCCTGTGAGACTTGTGAGAATTGCCCTGAGGTTTCGCTTTAGCACCGTGTAGCTGTAGTAGGTGCATGCGACCCGATAGTTGTGGTCGACCATGAGCTGACGGTAGCTGGGATCTTCCAGCGCCCGACGAACGAGTCGGACAACCTCGCGCGTAATAAAGCCGTCGATCACCGGCAGTTTGAACCCCTTTGGCTCGATATCCTGGATAAAGATCGAATAACGATTGATGACCACCGGAACCCGGAAATAGATGGCTTCGAGGAGCGCGTTCCCGAAGCCCTCGTACGTCGACGGGTAGGTTACCAGGTCTGCGTGTGGATAAAGATCCCAAAGCGTATAGATCTTTCTTCCTCTGCTATCGTATTGGCGGACTTCACCGACGCGGTCTGAAATGAAGCGCAGATCCACGCCTTCCTCACGCGCCAGATCCTCAAGCATACGCTTGTATTCGTACCCCTCGTCTCCGGCATCGTGGGATATGACCAGCTTGTAGCGCGGATCGCCGAGCATGCCCACAAGCTTTATGGCGTGTTCGATACCCTTTCGCGGGACAATACGGGTAGGCTGTAGAATAAATACGTCTTCGGGCTCCAAGCCGATATCCCGTCGTACATCACGGCTCCAATCGTCTGGTTGCGGCGGCGGGCTGTCGAAGTCGAACACATTGGGAACAAGGATGCTGCCGACGCCCTTTCTCAATGCCAGTTGCTCCTGCGCCTGACGATTGATTACGGTATGGGCCAGATTTTGAAGCCGCGCCGGAAAAGCGAGATCGAGATAGTCCTGCACGGCATTGATCGAGAATCTGGTGCGTTCCCAATAAAAGTCGTGGTGATGGCAGATGGCCGGCATCTGCGTTTCTGCGAGGAACTCTGTGAGCGCAATGCCGAGCGGAACGTGCATCGGTATGGTAAGCGCATTTTCGGGGATAAGGACTTCGATTCCGAAACGATCCACAAACTCATACAAGGTGGTCTTCAGATAGTCGGCCATCTCATGAATGCGGTCTGTAACGTGACGACTACGACGAGACGCGCCCCAGATGCGCTCGTTGATCCAGCGACACTCTGGATGATCAAAATGGGCCTCAGGGACGCACATGCTCATGTCCGCTGCCCTGTCCGAGCGGCCTGAGTACCAAAAGCTCTTGTGTCGATCCTCCCAGAGAACCTGAGCCCATTTGGCGCTTTCAAGGCTAACTCCATCTGTGCCCGCAAACCGGGTAGAAACGAATCCAAAGTTCTTCGGCATGAGTAATGGCTCTGGTCGCCCCTATGGTAACCGCCAGAGGCGTCGATGCAAAACGAGAGCCAAATTATACGATTCGGTTCACTTCCAAGGCAAGGGTTAGACAAGTGTCACGAAGCCGCTTGCGTCTATCACTTTTCGAGGCAACCTTGACACGGTTCGGGACACTCGTTTAAGGCATACTTATCCTGGGCGGTAAAAACGTCGCCTCGGCAGACCGCGATGCACACAGAAGAATCCAGCCCACCGGGAACCCAACAGCAAACGATCGACCTTGTGGTCAAGAATCGTATGGGAATCCATGCGCGTCCTGCAGCGATGATTGTTCGCATTGCAAATCGTTATCCTGCTGAACTTTACGTTGAGAAGGAAGACGAGCAGGTAAACGGTAAGAGCATCATGGGCCTCATGATGTTAGCCGCTGGACAAGGCTCGAAGCTGAAGTTTACAGCAATCGGAGAAGGCTGCAGCGACGTGTTAAAGGAGCTGGAGCAGTTGTTCGAGCGCAAGTTCGAGGAAGCCTAGATTAAGGCTGGGCGAGCAGTTCGATGGTTTGCCGGCGGCCAAATACTGCTGGCAAGAGCGCGTGAGTCAGCGCTTTCTTCCAAATTTGTCAGAAGCTCGCACGGGCTCCAGGGTGGATTGTTGGATTGCTTCAGGAGGTGAGAGCTCTATGTTGCGTGCCATGAGGCGTATCGGCACCTCCCGCTGGGTAATATTTGCGGCATGGATACTGTCGCTTGGAGTTGTGTTTCTCCTAGGCCTGCTGGCGGGAATGAGCGTGCTGGAGGGTCGACGGTCATCTATCGGCAATGAGAGGGCCGAAGAGCAGCTGAATCTGGAAGCAGCTCTCGCGATCAGAAGCTTGACAGGAAGGTCGCCGAATATCGCCGACAGCGCAGAATTTGTGAATCAGGTGGTGAGAGCGCTGACTGCATTGGGAGGCGTAAGCGACGCCACAGAAAGGGATTACAAGGCGCAGGCCATCGCGCAATCGCTTCCGCTTGCCCAGCTCGTGCGTGTTGTGCAGGCAATCACTGAGTTGCCGCAATCTCCTGTGCGGGCAATTGCGCTTGGGGCCCTGCTGGAGCGCTGGGCCGAGCTGGATCCTCGGAGTGCGATGGCTTATGCGGTGTCACCTCCCAGTGGGGTAGAACGTGAATCAGCCATCCTTTCTGCCTTGGCCGGCTGGGCGCGGCGTGAGCAAAACGAAGCGTGGGCCTGGATGCTCGGGCAAAGTGCATCCCTTGATGTCACAGCCGGGCGAGCTGCAACAATCGTACTGGAAGCGGCACGCAGGGAACCCGGACGCGCATTCGACCTTGCGATTTCCGCCCCTACCGAGCTGGTGAGAGTGCGCGCGCTGGAGGCATTTTTCTACCACCTTTTACAGAACGTCTCTCCCACACGGGCTACACAGTGGTTGCAGGATGTACCTCAAGGGCCGGAACTACAGGCTGCAATTGCCTATGTGGCCCGGGAGTGGGCGCGCTACAACCCTGAAGAAGCAGCAAACTGGTCAATGGAGCTGCCGCAGGGCCCAGGACGTAGCGCAGCGATAGCCCAGATTGCAGAAGCCTGGGCGCTGCAAGCTCCTGCCCGCGCTGCAGAGTGGACGCAAAATCTTGAAGCGGGACCCGGACGGATGGCCGCCGCAGAGTCTGTCGCCGAAGGTTGGCTGGCACAGGGACAAGCTGCGGCGCTCGCAACCTGGATAAATGAACAACCAGCCCACCCGGATTTTGACGGCGCTATACGCGCACTGGCCTTACATGCAGCCAGCGCTGATCCCGAGATTGGGTTTTCCTGGGCGCTTGCGCTGAACAACGACTCTGAGCGGAAGTTCGTCACTCTTTTGATCGGACAGCAGTGGCTTGAGGCAGACGAGGCAGCGGCACTGGAAGCAATCGCGCGCGCCCCATTGGACGAGTCAACAAAGCGACTTCTGCTTGGCAGCACACAGGAAGCGATCGCCAGCGATATGCAGCGGCCAATGAGCCCGCCGATACGGACGCCCCCTCTGCCACAGGCGCCGGAATTGCCAGAAGGGGGATTTCCTGAGGCTAACGTCGAGCCTGCTGATAACGAGCAGCAAGCAGCACCGGAAACCTACGAAGAGGAAGCTGTTCCTGAGGACGATTGGTCAGATGAGCTGCTTGAAGGGGAACCGTCAGCGGATCCCGAGTTCTGAGAGGCGCACGCGCCACTTGACCCGGATATTAAACTCCAACTCGCCCTCGCCGTCCCAATCCTCCCAGGCAAGGCCCGCCTCAACCTTCCACTTCCCCGGAAGCCGGGACGTCCAGCGACGGGGCAGGTCGATCAGGACGCCGGGCTCTACGAACCATGACTGCACGCGATCCGGCCCTTGAATTTCCCAGCGATACTCAGCCCGAAAGAGGGGGTTCCAGATACCACGATACTGAATAATACCCGCTGTGATGCGGACGTTATCGTGTCGAAATATGTGGTCGGTCTCGGGGACGTACCCACCCCAGTAATCGACGAACTGATAGCCAACGTTTGCAAAGACGTGAGCCCCGCTAATCGAGCGTAGTTCCTTCTCGATTACGAAGTATGGCTCCACGCGAAGGTAGCCGTCGACAGGTTCGGGTGGCGGATCGCTTAGCGGCGCCCTAAGATCCAGACCAGCTGCAGCCTTCCAGTACGGGGAGTTGAGATCCAACTGATGCTTTCCGCCGATGCGCCAGTAGGCCAGGCCAAAGTCACCTTCCCCCTGGAGGAAGTTTGGCATATAGGACTCCAGCTCAGTGTAGAGCTCCGTATTGCTGGTAAGGCCGTAGCGAAGTTCTACTGGCAAACGAACATAATCCTCATCGAGAAAATCCCTTGCCTTCGGATCAAACGACAGTTCCAGACGATACTTGGAAAGCGTATCGGCAAGCTCAGTATCGAAAAGCTCAATTACCGGCTCGACGGCGCCGATGACAGAACCTGCAGCTTCTTTTGCGCGGGAAAGCGGGCGGAAGCCTCCTTCGGCCTGAGTTTCCTGTTGGGCCGTAGAAGCTAGAGGGATTAAGGCAGTAAGAAGTAGGGAGCAGCTAAGCAGCCTTAGAGAAGACATATGCTAGCAACAGAAAGCAACAGATGTGCCGTTAATGCAAGCTGCTTAGGCATTAGTGTTAAAACTGAGCCAGTAGGCCAAGTTAAATTGCGTCGAAAGCCGGAGCATGATCCACCTTGTGGTGCGGACAAACATCTCTGACGATCGAGAAGCAAGAAAATCAGAGCTGTGAGGTTGAGAACCAGTTGACGGCTTCCTCTTTATCCCGTGCGATCTGGGCCTTCAGCTCCTCAGGACCCGAGAAGCGCCTTTCGGGACGAAGGAAGCGTAGCCACTCAATCTCGAGAAAGTCGCCCTGTGCATATGGAGCGCCATTCAGCAGGTGGACCTCAAGCAAGGGCTTCGTTGTCTGCTCGAAGGTGGGACGGAGGCCGTAATTTGCCACGGCCGGTCGCCAGGATTCTTCCTGCCCCACCCTACGCGCCTGCACAACGTAAACGCCCATGGGGGGGCGGCATTCGGGCTCCCATGGCAGGTTCAAGGTGGGAAAGCCGAGCTGGCGTCCCAGTTGCCGTCCCGGCTGGACGACGCCGCGGCTCAAGTAGTGATAGCCCAGCAGCTGGTTGACCTCATGTATTTGCCCGCTTGCGAGCACCTGCCTGATCCGGGTGCTGCTGATTGGTTCTCCATTGAAGTGAAGCCGATCAATGCTGAGCACATTGATCCCCAAGGGGCGCGCGGTCTGAACCATAAGCTCGACGTCGCCCTTGCGGCCACGGCCAAATCGGAAATTCCCGCCGACATGCAAGGAGGCCAGTCCGGGCGCCATCTTCGCCAGTGATGGGACGAAGTTCTCTGCGTCATTAGCCGCCAGTTCGCGTGTGAATGGCAGCCAAACGATGAGATCGACCCCCAAGCGCTCGAGCACCACCTCCTTCTCTGCCGGAGGTTGCAAAAGCAATGTAGGCTCCTGTGGGCGAAGAATCCGTGACGGATGCGGCGTAAAGGTAAGAACGCCAGAGAGGCCATGGCTCACACTGGCCATCTGAATGGCCGATTCTATAACCGCTTGGTGACCGAGATGAACGCCATCGAAAATGCCGACTGCCAGGTGGAGGTCGTGCTCCACCGGCAAGTCGGCAAGATCGTGGTAAATTCGCATTCCAACCAATGGACAATCAAAGCGAGGGAATGCTCAAGACTAAATCAGGCGATCGCTAATAGCGATATTGGTCGCTCTTGTAGGGACCTTCGACGGGAACGCCGATGTAGTTTGCCTGAGCAGGCGAGAGCTGTGTGAGGCGCGCGCCAATCTTGGAGAGGTGCAGACGCGCGACTTCTTCATCCAGTCGCTTTGGCAAGACATAAACTCCGGGGGCGTATGTCTCCACATTTTGCCAGAGTTCGATCTGGGCCAACACCTGATTGGTGAAGCTGTTGGACATCACGAAGCTTGGGTGCCCCGTGGCGCAGCCCAGATTGACCAGGCGTCCCTTGGCGAGCACATAGATGCTGTTGCCGGAGGCGAACGTAAACTTGTCCACTGCGCCCACGGACTCAGGCTTGATGACCTCGTGCTTTACGCCGGGAGCATTCTCAAGCTTGTCGACCTGGATTTCGTTGTCGAAGTGGCCGATGTTACAGACAATCGCCTGATCCGCCATCTTCTCCATGTGCTCCAGCGTGATCACGTCGCGATTGCCGGTGGTGGTGACATAGATGTTCCCCCAACCGAGCGTGTCTTCGACGCGAAGTACGCGGTAACCCTCCATTGCGGCCTGGAGGGCGCAGATGGGGTCAACCTCTGTGACAACAACCTGAGCACCCATACCACGGAGGGCCTGAGCGCAGCCCTTGCCGACATCGCCGTAACCGCAAACAACGGCAACCTTGCCGGCTATCATTACGTCTGTTGCACGCTTGATGCCGTCGATGAGGCTTTCCCGGCAGCCGTAGAGATTATCAAACTTGCTCTTGGTTACGGAGTCGTTGACGTTGATTGCGGGAACCAGCAACGAACCAGCCTTTTGACGCTCGTATAGACGATGTACGCCGGTGGTTGTTTCTTCGGAGACGCCTTTCCACTCCTTGACAACGTTGCTCCAGTGTTGAGGAAGCTCGGCGTGGATCTCCTTGAGCTTGTCCTTGATGATCTGCTCCTCCCGGCTCTCGGAGGGCGTATTTACCCAATCAGAGCCATTCTCAAGTTCATACCCCTTGTGGATGAGCAGGGTGGCGTCTCCACCGTCGTCGACGATAAGCTGAGGACCGCGACCGTCCGGCCAAGTCATCGCTTCGAATGTGGCCCACCAGTACTCCTCAAGTGTTTCGCCCTTCCAGGCAAAGACAGGAACTTCCAAGTGAGCGGCGACATATGCGGCTGCATGATCCTGCGTCGAGAAAATATTGCATGAGCACCAGCGCACGTCTGCGCCAAGTTCCTTGAGCGTCTCGATGAGGACAGCGGTCTGCACCGTCATGTGCAGGGACCCCATGATGCGCACCCCGGCGAGCGGTTTGCTGGTGGCGTACTTCTCGCGCGTGGCCATAAGGCCGGGCATCTCGGATTCTGCGATGAGAACCTCTTTGCGACCGAAATCGGCCAAGTCGAGATTAGCAACCTTGTATGGCAAACGTTCTGTAACTGTAGACATGAAAAAGTGAGTTAAGAATTAAACGGAAGCTTCTGCGGAGAAGCGTGCAGCCTGCCGAAGCGCATCCACCTTGTTGATCTGCTCCCATGGCAGGTCGGCCTTCCCGAAATGGCCGTAATTCGTGCTCCTGCGATAGATAGGCTGCAAGAGATCGAGCTGGCGAATGATGTCTGCCGGCTTGAAGCTGAAGACCTCCTTGATCGCAGCGATGATCTGCTCCTGCGGAACGCGTTCAGTTTCGAAAGTCTCGATATGAATCGAGGTCGGATTGGGATAGCCAATGGCGTAGGCCACCTGAAGTTCGCAAATGTCGGCCAGACCAGCAGCGACAATATTTTTAGCAACCCAGCGGCACATGTATGCAGCTGAACGATCGACCTTTGAAGGGTCCTTGCCGCTGAAAGCGCCGCCGCCATGACGGCCCCAGCCGCCGTAGGTATCGACGATGATCTTGCGCCCCGTAAGCCCGGCGTCTCCTTGAGGACCGCCGATCACAAACTTGCCGGTTGGGTTGATAAAATATTCGGTCTTTTCGCTGAGCAGATGGGCAGGAAGGACCTGCTTGATCACATTCTCCCGTATAAACCGGCTGATTTCAGCGTGGGTGACGCCGTCGGTGTGCTGGGTGGAAACAACGACATTGTCGATATGGTCGAGCTTGCCATCCGTATAGTTCACGCAGACCTGGCTCTTGGCGTCTGGACGCAGCCAGTCAACGGCGCCTTCCTTGCGCAACTCTCCGAGACGGCGAAGAATACGGTGCGCGAAAATGATAGCAGCGGGCATGAGCTCATCTGTCTCATTGCAGGCATAACCAAACATGATGCCCTGGTCCCCTGCGCCCTGCTCTGCTGTAGCCTTTCCCTCGGCGGACTCGGCATTTACCCCCTGCGCAATATCCGGGCTCTGGCGGGTGAGGTAGTTGTTGATGAAAACATCGTCTGCGTGAAAAACCGGATCGTCGCGATCATTGATGTAACCGATGTCGCGGATTGCCTGACGCACAACGCGGCCGTAATCGAAATCGGCGTTGGTAGTAATCTCGCCTGCGATGGTGACGATGTTGTTCTTCACCAGCGTCTCGCAAGCGACCCTGCTTGTTGGATCCTGCTCCAGGCAGGCATCCAGAATACTGTCTGAAATGTAGTCAGCGACCTTATCCGGGTGACCTTCGCCGACGGATTCCGAGGAGAATTTGAAGGATCTGGGCATGTTACCCATTATGGGCGACGAGCAAGTCGACTCAAGTCTAATATCAACGCATCGTGATTTATTGATATGATCACTGTGGATATGGACTTGAAAGGAAGACGTGGGGCTGCTTGGCAAAAGTCCTGCTTAGATGAAGAACAGAAACTATGCTCTTCGTCACCGAATACTGCCAAAGGTACGACTGCTCTCGCCGCGAGTATCGACATCATCTGCTGAAACGATTTCTTTCTCGCCGAGCGATACTGCTGCGAGCGGTAATCGAACACTTCAAGCCAAGTTACTTCAGCAATGAACTTGAACTGGCGGAAGCGATAGGACGCCAAAGCGACATCGCCGGGGTGCAACTGGAGATCGACCTTTACCACGCGAAATCCGTAGAGCAGAGCTTCTGTCGGCGATATCTTGGGTTGCGCCTGAGATGCCGGCGGTTGAAGAAGCTTGCCTATGAGTTCCTTACCGAACCTTCGGGAACAATGAGACACAAACCAGTCTCGCGTAAGAATGTGGCGCTGCAACCGCCATTGAGCGCCTAGACATCTTCGCGCGATTGCAAAGGCCTCCACGACGAGCCAGTATCAGACGATGCGCCTGATAGTTGTTGGTGGGGGAATTGCAGGATTGTTTGCGGCCATCAGCGCTGCCGAGACCGCCGGACCGTCACTTGAAGTAATGGTTCTCGAGCGCGAAGAGACTTTCGCCAGCTCATTGCGGCGCAAGCGCGCCAATGCTGCGATCACCAAAGTGGTGGCGGGCGATGAGCTATTGAATGGCTATCCACGAGGGGGCGACGTACTTTGCAATCTCTTCCCCGCCTGGAGCCCATCTGACACGATTCGGTGGCTAAAGAAGCACGGTGTTGAGATAGAAATTAGAAACGGATCGGCCTACCCGGCCTCCGGTTACGAGCAACGGTATCCAGATGTGCTGGTAGACCGGGCGCGGGAGCTAGGCGTGCGGTTGGTGAATCAGCGATCTGTAGTGGAAGCGACAGCTTCAGCAGCTGGATACAGGTTGTGGATGAAAGAGGGGCCATCGGAGGAAGCAGAGCTGCTGATACTGGCCACCGGGGGAAGACAAGGAGGCTTTGGATTTGGGATTGCGCAGCACTTTGGGCACGAGGTGGACCCTCCCCTTCCTGCATATCTAAACCTCAAGACGCGGGATGCGCGCTTGAAGAAGCTACAGCAGGTGGAAATTGCAGACGCGGCGGTCAAAGTCAGCGAACTTGGTCTTTCCGCCAGAGGTCCGATCAGCGTTCTCGCCAAGGGAATCGGGGGCGCAGCCATCAACACGCTCACATCGATTGGCGCCCAGGCAATGAAGGAGAGAGACCATGTTTTCCTCCTTGAAGTGGATTGGGTTCCAGAGGTTGGAGCTGGACAGGTTGTACGGAACCTGAGGGCAGTTCAGGAATCCCACCCGAAACGGATCGTCAGCGACGATCCGCAGTTTGAGCTGCCGGTCGCGCTCTGGCAACGGCTCGTCAATGGGGCAAAACTGGCGGAGGGAGCAAAGTGGAGCGCCCTGAACCCCTCTCAACTCCAGAGTCTTGCGAGCCAGGTATGCTCAAGCCGCTTCAAGATCGATGGCTTCAGTCCCGAACGATCCGAGATGGCGTCAATGGGTGGGGTGAAGCTGCAGCAAGTCGATCCGGGAACGCTCCAGAGCCTGCGGCAGCCCCACTTATTTTTTGCAGGAGACATGCTGGACATGGATGGACTGCCCGGTGGTTACCACCAGCAACTCTCCTGGACAACCGGGAGGATAGCAGGCCTGTCCGCCGCAGAATGCAGTAAGACTTAGCCACCCAAAAATGAAACAGCGCGTCCCCGGGAAAGGGACGCGCTGTTAAAAAAGAGAATTAACCGCAGGATTAGTCCTCTGCCTGGATCTCGGCGCCATCTTCGGCTCCTTCTTCACCCTCTTCGTCAAGAGCGGTTGCGGAAGTATCCTTACCAGCGATGGCGACGACTGGAATGTCAGGGTCGTCAAGATAGGTGACGCCTTCCAGGGCCGGAAGGTCGCGAACGTGAACTACATCGCCCAGACGGAGTTCGGTAACATCGACCTCGATAACTTCAGGAAGGTGACGCGGACGGCAACGCACGCGAACTTCATGGATCTGGGTCTCTTGGATCGCACCTTCGTTGCGCACGCCGTAGGAAGCGCCAACAACGCGGATAGCCACGTCTGCGATCATTTCCTTACCGCGCTGAATCTCCTTGAAGTCAATGTGCTCAAAGGAATCGCTGCGGGGATCGCGCTGGGTGTCCTGAATGATGGACAGCATCTTGTTCTCGCCATCAATCAGTTCAACAAGAGCCGTGCGACCGGCAATTTCCTTCCAAAGCCGACGAAAATCGCTGCGAGCAACGGATAGATGGCGCACGCCCGACTCCCCGTAAATAACGGCGGGGATATTGCCTTCAGCGCGAAGACGACGGGAGGCAACGCGTCCGATGGCGTCGCGCGAAGAAACGTTGAGAGTAACCTGCTTCATAACCTTCTGGCTGACCTGTGTACCAGGGAAAACAGTCCTGAATAGAGATCAAGCGGAGAAGGGCAAAGCAAAAAGCATATTTAATAGAAATTTCGATCGGATCGAGAAGGAACGGCAATTGCGCTTGCGCCGGGAGTCGGGTTGAACAGCAGTGTAAGTCAATGAAAGACGGCCTATTGCTTCTACTTAAGGGGATCGCGATCGGGGTGGCGAACATCATACCCGGCGTATCCGGGGGGACGATGGCGGTGGTGCTGGGAATTTACGACCGATTAGTTGGCGCGATTGGACGGTTTCTAACCAAGCCTGCAGAGCGCAAGGGACATTTTGTCTTCCTTGTGCTCGTAGGGATTGGCGCGATTGGAGGAATCGTAGGATTGTCCGGTGTATTGAAGTGGTCGCTCGAGCGACACGAGTCTTTGACCATCCTGTTCTTCATGGGACTGGTTCTGGGATCGTTGCCGCCAGTGATCCGGATGAGCAATTTGAAGCGGCTTGGGCTGTTGGAAATGGGCGCACTGGCAATCGGAATCTGCGCGGTGCTGGCACTTGGTGGAGGTGGTGCGCAAGGTGCGGCTGTAGAAGCGACTCCAGAGTTGATTGAATCTGCACAGGCAGGCTCCAGCGCTGCACATGCTCCCTATTGGATGTTGGGCGTTGGCGGAGCTGCGGCAGGAGCGGCGATGATCGTGCCGGGGATAAGCGGTTCGCTGGTGCTGCTGCTGCTGGGCCTTTACTACACGGTAATCGCAGCTATCGACGACATGAACATGCCCGTACTCGCGGCGGTTGCAGTAGGCGCCGCTTTGGGAATCCTCGTCTCCGCAAAAGTTATCGAAGTGCTCCTGCGCAAGGCCCCGTCAATGACGCACTCATTGATCATCGGGCTGGTAGGGGGTTCTATAATAACACTGAACCCGGGGCTGCCGGGGAGTCTCTCTGGAGCACTAATGGGCGTTGGCTCGCTGGTGCTGGGAACGCTGCTCTCCTTTGGGCTCTCGCGTGGGGGCGGAAAGGCCTGATCGACGAAGAGAAACTTGACAGTCACCGACAAGACAGTAGCAGCGAACAACTTACAATCGGGCACATGATACGGGAGATTTGGAACCCGGCCCCGGCATGTTGTTCTAAAGGCAAAGTTTGATGGGATGACCCTTCGAGACCCAATCTGGCTCCTTGCCCTCGCAATAATCCCTTTGCTCGCGCTACTGCTGGTCTATAGCGATGCGCGGGCCCGGGGGCGCATGCGTCAGTTTGCAGCAGAGCGACTGCTAAAGGGTCTTGTGCGCGGTGAAAGTGGATGGATGCGCTGGACCCGGTTCTGCCTGGCCTCAGGAGCGATGGCACTGGTCATTCTCGCACTCGCCCGGCCACAAGGCGGCGAGAGAGTGGAAAAGCTTTCCAGCAGCGGAGCTGATGTGCTGTTTGCAGTCGATACGTCGCGGAGCATGCTGGCGAGCGACCTTGCTCCAAACCGACTCACGCGCGCCAAGCTGGCCATTCATGAAATGCTGGATCTGCTGCCCGGCAATCGTGTGGGGCTGGTGGCCTTTGCAGGAGCGGCGTTTCTCCAATGTCCGCTGACCTTGGATCACGGAGCGTTTCAGCAGGCATTGGAGGCCGTCGACGCTGGCATAATTCCCACGCCCGGAACAAACCTGGCGGCAGCAATCGCCGAAGCGCAGAAGGCGTTGTCTGAAGGGGAGCGGCCCAAGTTCCTCATCCTGCTGACCGATGGCGAGGACCTTGAAGCAGCCGGTCTAAAGCAAGCAAGGGAAGTGGAAGGCATCACGATCATCACGGTAGGCGTGGGCACAGCCGATGGAGCATTGGTTCCGGCCTCCGCGGAGAACCCTCAGGCGGGAGCAACGCGAGATTCAGCCGGTAACATGGTGGTGAGCAAGCTCGACCCCAGCACACTTGAAGCAATCGCGACAGAGACCGGCGGGTTCTATATGCAGCTGCAACCCGGAGCAGTTGAGCAGATTTACAAAGGTGCGATAGCTGGCGTAAACGGAGCGCTTGCAGAGCAGGAGATCCGCACGCCCATAGAGCGTTACCAATGGCCGCTTGCCGCAGCGATATGCCTACTGCTACTCGAGCCGTTGATGGGCCTGAGACGTCGTGCTGGCGTCGCCTCAATGATCCTGTTTACGCTGATGGCGCTGCCAGACGCCTCGTGGGCTGGAGGAGAGAAGGATGCCTACGCACTACTTATGCAAGAGAAGTATGCCGCCGCTGTGGAGGCATACAGCGAGTTGATCAACAATGGAAGCGAGAGCGCTGAGACGGTTTATAATCTCGGTGTGGCTCAGTATAAGTCGGGCAATTTTGCAGAAGCAGCAAAGACCTTCGAGCGTTCGCTGGAACTGGGAGGCGATGTTGCAGAAAAAGCTGCCTACAACGCTGGAACCGCTTACTTGAAAGCCGCCCTGGAGGTCGCAAGCTCTGCTGACGAAGCGTTGCCACACGCCGAGGCGGCGCGGAAGCACTTGGAAACCGCCCTTGGCCAGTCGCCCAGATCAACTCAAGCGCGGGAGAATCTTAAGCAAGCAGTTGAACTGCTTGAGCAGCTAAGGCGGCAGCAACGGCAACAAAATCAAGAGTCGGAGCAGCCTCAGGATCAGCAGGGAATGCAGGGAGACGAAAGCAAGCAGCAGGAACAGAAACAGCAAGAGTCCCCGCAAGATAGCCAGGATCAACAGCAGACTCAGTCCGAGGAGGGGCGCCAGGGAGAAGAGCAACAGCAAGATCAGGGTGCTGGCGAAGAGAGCGGTCAACAAGAGCAGAGCGAATCGGGGGAGCAAGGGCAGCAAGAGCAGGCTCAGCAGCAATCTGATAGCCAGCAAGGCGAGAACAGTGGAAGCCGCGAGCGGAGCACCGGCGAGCAGGGTGACACACAGCAAGAAACTGGTGCGCAGCAGGAAGGCGGCTCGCAAGAGCAGCAGGAAGGAGAGGCGCGAAGCGGATCCCGGCAGGAGCAAACAAACGAAGATCCCTACGGGCATGAGGCAGAAGCGGCGCGCGGTGCTGAGTCCGGACTGCAAGGGTCCGAGGAAGAGACGGCGATGGAGGCCGCCAGCGTGACGGAAGGTGATGTCGATGGAGAAGCGACAGAGACTCTACTGCTGACTCGTGAACAAGCAGAGCGTTTGCTAAGGGCTCTTCAGAGGGAGGAGAAGATGCTGCCGGCAGGAAAGCTGTTGGAACCTGTGAACCGCGGAGAAGGAAGGGACTGGTAGGATTTCAGAAGATGAGGAGCGCTTTATTGAAGATGCTATTTGTGTTGATGGCGCTGCCCTGTGCACTGGTTTACGGCCAGCCACGAGTCAGCAGCGCCTTCACACCCCCAGTGGTGACTACGGGAGAATTGTCAAAGTTTGAAATCTCGATCGAGGGAGATGCGGAAGCCAACACATCGCTGGGAGGACAACTGCCACAGCTACCAGGACTGACGCTTTCGAACACCGCCTCGACGCAACAAAGCGTGAGCATCATCAACGGGCGCACTTCTCGTACATTAACCTACCAGTTCACCGCGCGAGCGGACCGTGAGGGAGTCTTCACTACCCCACCCTTCCAGATTAGTGTGGGTGGCGAGATTGTGACTGTGCCGTCTGCGACGTTGCGCGTTGTTCCGCTTGGCGAAGAAATGAAAAGCGCGGCATTTGTGGAGCTTGAAGGCGTTCCGGAGCAAGTATATGCGGGGCAAGCCCTGGCGCTCCGGTTGACCCTGTGGGTGCGGGCGGACGTGCGCCTGCGAAACATAGATCAACCCACAATCGCCTGCGAAGGATTTGTCATCGATAATCTGGATAACAACCTGGCGACACAATCGATGCAGGCGCGCAACGGCATGCGCTACGTAACGATCAGCTGGCCCGTCCTTGCAACAGCTGTTAAGGCCGGCACGAGCACAGTCTCGTATTCGATACCGATTGTAATTGACGATCCAACGGCGCAAAAGCCGCAGCGCCGGAGCATATTCGAGTTTGATCCGTTTGGGCGTGAAGCTCTAAAGCAGCTGAACCTTGCGAACCAAACCGAGACAACGGTTATAAACCTTCCAAGCAATGGAAGGCCACCGGACTTTTCGGGCGCCATTGGGCATTTCGAGATTTCATCGAATGTATCGGCGACATCAACCCGTGTTGGCGAACCCGTGGAACTGTCACTCGCCATTAGCGGGAATGGAAACTTTTCCCAGATCAACCCGCCCCGGCTTGAGGAAGGAACCGCATGGCGCAGCTACCCTCCAACCAGCGATTTTCAAAAAACGGGCCAGTTGGGCAATGAAGGAGTGCTCAAGCTGGATTACCTGCTCTCACCCACAGAAGCAGGCGATCTGCAGCTGCCGACGATACGTTTTACTTACTTTGATCCCGAGCGGCGCACGTACATCGTGAAAGAGATCCCCCAGGAAAGAGTTGCCGTAGCCCAAAGCGAGCGGGCTCCAACACTTGCTGCAGGCAATGCTGAGGTGCGCAATCAACAGCGTACGCCTCAGGACAGGCTGAGACCAATCGAGCTATTGCCGTCTCGGAATATCGGTGAGCTGAAGCCAATTTTCCTAAAGCCAACGTTCTGGGCCGTTCAGGCAGCGCCGGCTCTTGCCTTGGCGGGTCTACTCGGATTCCGGATTCGCCAGCGCCGGTTGGAGGCCAATCCCGAGCGGAAGCTGGTGAAGATGCATCGCGCTGAAGCCCGCGCGGCGCTAGGACGAGCCGGCGATGCGGCGTCAAAGGGAGATGCCCCTCAGTTCTACCAGCATGCGCGAACGGCTCTGCAACGGGGCGCGGCAGCGGTATTGAGGAAGGAACGCGCGGAGAGCATCGATGCCGGGGTCGTGGAGCAAGCCCTCGCACTAGCACAGCATGAGGGTGGCGATCCCAAAGAAATATTCTCAGCGTTTGATGCAGTGCGATTCAGCGGAGAGGGAGTGAATGGCAATCTTACAGAGCATGAAGCGAAACTGCGCGCGATGCTCGGCGCCCTAACAGGAAGAAAGGCGAAGTGAGATGAAAAGGATTATCGCTCTAATTGGATTTGCAATGGCGCTTGGCTGGGGATGCGCATTGGGGCAAAACGACCTGTTTCAACGCGGCAACTCCGCATACACTGCAGCAGAGCAGGCAGAGGGCGAGGAGCGCGCGCAGTATTTAGCTGAAGCCGAGACCGCCTACCGGGAAGCACTCGAGGAAGGTAGTTCGTGGGTACTGCACTATAATCTTGGGAATGTATTATACCAACAGGAACGTTACGGAGAAGCAGTGCTGCAGTATCGAAGGGCACTGGCTATAGCGCCCGGACAGAGCGTCGCCCAATCCAATCTCATGAACGCGCGCAGCGCCGCAGGGCTACCGCAACCGCCAGAGAATCGCCTCGTGGATCTGGCTTCGCACCTGCCCCTTTCCGCATGGGCAACAATTGTCACGACGGCAGGATGGATTGCAGTATTTACCGGCTTGATACCTATCTTCTACAAAGGCCACAGCGCGCTGAGCGTGGGATCGACCCTCGCGATGCTATTGGTCGCCGCAGCAGGTATGGTTGGCATGTATGGGTGGCATCTGGACGCCGGGCAGGAGGTTGTGTTGGTGGAAGCAGCACAACTCAGGGCCGCGCCATCTACAGACGCTACAGCTCGGCGCAATCTACCGGAAGCACTGTATGTGCGCCCGAAACGAAACTATGAAGACTGGGTGTATGTAGTGAGCGAGCAGGGCGATGAAGGCTGGGTGCAGCGGGATCAGATCGGAAACGTGTGGCGTAAGAACATAGCAAAAAACTTGGAATAAAGAAGATGGACCTGCAGAATCATGCGCTTCATGAACAGCGCTGACGCCTACGCCAAACTAGTCGCCGAACTGAAACGGCTCGACCGACTGGCCTCGATTGGAGGTCTTCTCGGTTGGGATGAACAGGTAAACCTGCCCGAAGGGAGCGCCGGCCTGCGCGCAGAGCAAACGGCAACCTTTGCGGCGTTGTTTCACCGGGAGCGCAGTTCACCTGTGATTGGCGAGTGGCTGGACTCTGTCGAGTCTGACCTTTCCAACTTTGATGAAGGCCAACGCAGGGTGATTGAGGAGGCTCGCCGAGCCTACAATGAGGCCACAAAACTTCCTGATTCTTTTGTGAAGCGCTCAGCAGAAGCAGAAAGCCGAGCATACCATGCGTGGAAGAAGGCCCGTGAAGAAGATGCTTTCCACATATTTCTGCCCCACCTGGAGGCACAAATCGAGCTGAAGCGCGAACATGCTGCATACCTCGGACGAGAGGCAGACGCGTACGACTACTGGATCGACAGCTTTGACCGGGGGATGGACCAGGCGCAGATAGAGAAGCTTTTTGGACCATTGCGCCAGGAACTCGTGCCATTGGTGCGCAAAATTCAGAACAGTCCGGTCAAGCCGCGAACAGATTTCCTTAAGGGCTTTCCAGAAGCAGACCAAGAGCGTTTTCTCCATGAAGTGCTGGAGAAGATGGGTTTTGACTTCTCACGAGGACGAATGGACCGGGCGGTACACCCGTTCTGCGGCGGTCACCCTCTCGACGTGCGGCTGACAACACGCTATTTTGTAGATAACCCGCTGGACTCCCTCTCAAGCGCCATTCATGAGGCGGGGCACGGACTTTACGAGCAAGGCCTGCCAGAGGAACATCATGGGACTGCCCTTGGCCTGGCCGCCGGAATGGCGGCGCATGAATCGCAAAGCCGGCTGTGGGAGAATCAAGTGGGGCGTAGCCGCGCGTTCTGGAATTATTGGGAACCGCGCTACCGTGAGGTCTTCTCTTCGCAACTGGCCAACGTTACAAGTGACGCACTATTTCTTGCGATCAACAAAGTCGAGATCACGCCAATCCGGGTGGATAGTGACGAAGTAACCTACAACCTGCATATCATGCTTCGATTCGAGCTGGAGAAGCAGTTTTTCAATGGCGAGCTATCGCCAAAGGATCTTCCAGATGCGTGGAACGGACTCTCGGAAGATATACTTGGATTCCGGCCGAAAAACAACAAGCAAGGTTGCCTACAGGATGTCCACTGGGCCTCAGGCCTGTTTGGCTACTTCCCGAGCTACAGTCTTGGAAACATGCTCGCCGCGCAGCTTTGGAAGAAACTGCGGAAAGAGAATCCGGGAATCGAAGGACAGATAGAGCGCGGAGAGCTGCGCCCATTACTGGACTGGCTGCGTCAAAACGTGCATACCCATGGCATGCGGTGGCGCACAAACGAGCTTGCCAAGCGAGTGACAGGCTCAGAACTTTCACACTTGCCGCTTGTCGATTACCTCAAAGAACGCTACCTCCCCCTCTACAAAGCAGCCTGATGCCCGTTAAAATGAAGCGATACTTTCCAGCCATAGCTCTCCTTGCCAGTCTGGCGACACCAGCACTCGCCCAGTCAGACGATACAAAAGGGAACGAGCGAGTAGAGAACACGACAGAACCCGGCTCCGGGCCTCTCCCGATATTGTTGAGAGGAATTCCCAGCATACTCGTCCCAACCGAGGGCGCGGATAGCGTGGAGGTGGACCTGAAGAGTTTCTTTGAAACTTTTGACTACCCTGGCCCAATCTTGAACTTCGCAATTGAGACTGGCTCTGGAGAGGGATTGAAGAGCGACAACGTGAGGGTGCAGCTGTATTACGCTGATCCTTACCCGGAAGATGATGACTTTTTCGAATACGAGATTCCGGACGGGGATGATGAGGACGAAGAGGCAGACAAGCTCTCCAACAACATGGACTTGTTTGCGCCGAATGCGGCGATCAGTCTTTTAGGGGCTGCGAGTCAGGGGCTGTTTGACGATTCGATCTTCCACGGCATCTACGACGATCGCAACTTTCAGTTTCTGTTCGGCGGACTCTGGAAGAAATCTGAGGATCCAAAGTTGGATCTCGAACCACTGCCTCTCTACGGCGCAAGCGAAAGTGGCGACAGATCGATTCTTCCCAAGCTCAACGACTTTATCTACATACGCCCCCTATCGGGCGAAACTATCGGCTCGTTCCAGTTTCATCTTGGAGCGTCTGAGGGCTACGCATTCAACATGGGCGCTCTGGCAGGCCGAATCATTGGTGAAGAGACCGTTCCGCCAATATTGAAGGAGATCTTTGAATGGCAGGAGTTCGGTTTTTCGTCGATCAGCTCATTTGCAGTACCACTCAAGGATTACACGCCTGAGGACTTGGAGAATTTCAAACGGGTGGCGTGGGAGAACTACGCCAGAATCAAAGAAGTATCCATCGAAAACCAGACGGATCACCAGATTCAGTTCGAACTGGTAAAAACTGACACGAATGCTGGAGTGACGGTTGAGCTGACGCCAGACGGAGTAATGACGCTCACATTGGACAAGGATACGCTGGAAAGAGGAGCAAACGCACCCCGCGTTCACGATGTCGAATTCCAGATCAAGGTAGACTATACTGAAAACGAGGAACCAAAGACGAGGCTGGAACGATACGGCGTCAGTTTTGCCCTTTACGGTGATCTGGAAATTTTGGCCGGCGGAACCCCACTTAAGGATAACCCGGGGTACTGGACCACGGGCCTCTTTGGTCGAGTCTTTGTCCATTATGTAGCGCCAGAAGAACCAGAGGGTGAAGAAACGGAAGGCGAAGAAACAGTGGTATTGGACCCGGCCAGTGACGGAATCTGGGCGCCTGGCGAATGGTTCTGGAGTGAAAGGCATGGTTACATTTACCCTGCGGTAACGCGGGAAGAACTGCATGCGCTATCTGACAATGACGGCGACGGCATCGCAGGGACATGGGAAGTGCGCAGTAATGGCTTCTGGTTGTACAACCAGAGCCCCGCCGAAGAAGGCGACCTCGGCTGGATGTGGACAAGCTTTAATCTCTGGCCGACATTCTACAGCTATCGGTACGGCGAGTGGCTGCATTTCATGCACAGCTCACTTGTAATGCCCGACGAGGAGGAAGGACAAACCGCCTGGAAGGACGACCGCGTGTATTGGTCCTGGGAATACAAGCACCCCGAGGGTCCATTCTGGGGAGAGTTCGTCACGGCAGAGTTGGTTGATGGCGTCGTGCAACTTATAAAGTATGAGCCGCCATCCGATAAGTAAGAAGAGAAGTTGAAACTGCATCCATGGGCAGCTGAAGTTCGTATAGCATGGTATGAAATTGGGACTCGGCAGTCTTCTCTTGGCACTTGGCATTCTGGCTCCATGCGTTGGCGCGCAGGGAGACACCGTGCCCGTGTTGATTGCCCCGTTTCCGCCTCTCGATACACCGGTAGGCAGCTGGCTTGAGCCCTATGACCTGAACGCGTTTTTTGCCCCTTATGAGGAGGGACCTATTGCAGAATTCGCCACGGAAAAAGGCAAAGTAAGCGTACGGCTGGATCCGAATCGAGTGCAGTTGGTAGCGCGATTCATCGATTTTTCCGCTTTAGGAGAGTACGAGAACACGATCATCCACCATTCTGCAGATGGAGTTCTTGGCGGAGGCGCTGTGAGGATTAAAGGAGACGACAGCGTAGGCTGGGATCTTGAGTCGACAGACAGGCGCGCCGTCTGGTTTGTGGATGCCAAGACAAAGCAGTTCTACCTGCGACGTTTTCAAAATGACGGAAGCTTCGAAGACATTGCTGCAGGGACTGTCATCGCAGGCAGCGAAGCGCTGACGACGATCGCAAACATCCCGACCTATGGTTCTCCCAACGAGCGGCTCAATGATTTTCCCGTCGTTCCACTGGAAAACTACGGCTCATCGCTCACGTTCGCAAACTTCGTATTGGTGAGCGACATAGCGATTCAGGCTCCAACGAAAGTTCCGCTCGTTTTTGAGCTGATTGAAAACGAAGCCGAAGACCAGCTGGATGCAGAAATCGTTGATGGCCGCCTACAGCTCAAAGGCCTGAAAGCCAGTACTGGCGTGATCATTCGCTTTCGGGTAACCGCACAAGGTGGCCAGTCGAGGGAGTACGTGCTGAATGTGCCGGTAATCGAAGATTCCTGGAGCGGATATTTTCCAGACACAAGTTTCTGGGGCCAGGGATGGACCAAAGCCGGAACGTTGGGCTGGCTCTACGTGGACATGTTTCCGTGGGTTTACAGCTTCGATCACAACTGGCTCTATTGTGCAGGCGAGGGAGGCTTGGCCTATACGATGTATGACCAGGCGTTGGGCTGGCTTCTCATTACGCCATGGCCAGATGACAGTGAAGAGAACCCGTTGAATCAATACCCCTTCGTTTATCGTTACGAATCGGATGAGTGGCTGTGGTTTGCCTACTCGATGGAGAATGGCGAACGGTGGTTCTGGTCCTATAAGGCGAGTCGATGGATCTGGACCTTTGAGAGCAAAATGGGTTACGACCCTCCGCTGGAAGACGAGGCTGACGAGGAATAAATCTATTCCTCTTAGGCGCTTGAAGTAAAAGCGAGGCTCGAGTATGCACAGCTAGTGTCAGACGAGCCAGAGGACGCGCAGCAAGAACACCTTCGATCACTGCCCGAGTGGCTAAGAGTCCGGTTTTCAGATACTCAGCGATACTTTATCATCTGGGTCATTGTGGGGCTCTCGTGCGGGCTGGCGGCAGTTGCATTTCATGAGGCCATCACGCTGATCTTTGATTTCACCCAAGGTTTGGCTGGGAATCTCGACGGAGCCGCACACTATGGATTCCTGATATTGGCTCCGACTGTGGGCGGGCTAATAGGGGGTATCATCATCTGCACAGTATCGCCAGAGGCGGTGGGGAGCGGCATACCGCAGACAAAGGCGCGCTATTACAGAGAGTTCGGGATTTTTCGACTTCGGGAGGCAATCTGGCGATTCATTGCCGGGGCAATCACAGTAGGGTCTGGAATCAGTCTTGGGCGTGAAGGACCGACCGTACACATATGCTCGGCCATCGCATCGAAAATCGGACAGGTCTTTGGGCTGGCCAAGAAGCGAGTGCAGGCGATGACGCCAGTGGGAATGGGCGCAGGGATCGCTGCAGCGTTCAACACGCCCATGGCGGCAATGTTCTTCGTCTTTGAGGAACTATTGGGAGACTTTTCATCGAAGGCTCTATTTGGGATACTGGTAGCAGTGGTGATCGCTGCGATCGTGGAGCGCACGATTCTCGGCGAGAATCCACTGTTCAATCTCGATCTTCCTGCATTCGAGACCAGCGCCTGGATGTTGCTGTGCATACCGCTTGCGGTACTGTCAGCCCTCCTTGGAGTTCTATTCATACGGCAGTTGCTATGGTTGCGACTGCGACTGAAGGATTCCAAAGGAATACCACGCTGGTTGCGGCCTGCGCTTGGCGGCCTTGTGGTGGGGCTGACGGGCGTGCTGGTGCTCGATCTCACTGGGCGCAACGGAGTATTCGGCATCGGGTATGGCGACCTGTCCGAAGCGTTGAACGGGCAGATGCTTGCCTTGGGCGCCCTTGTGGGACTGCTTGTGGGAAAGTATATAGCGACCATCGCCGCGTATGCCTGCGGCGCCAGCGGGGGATTGTTTGCCCCCACCCTCTTCCTCGGCGGCATTCTTGGCGCGCTGGTAGGCGTGGCGGGACGTATGTGCTTCAACTATGAGGCAGAGGTCGTGGGCGCCATGGCCATGCTTGGCATGGGCGCATTCTTTGCCTCAGTGATACGCTGCCCGTTGACGTCGTTTATGATCATCTTCGAACTGACGCGAAACTACACGATCATGCTACCTCTGATGGCGGGAAACATCCTGGCCTATACCCTTTCCTCACGGTGGAACCCAGTTGGGCTATACGATTCCCTGCTCCTACAGGATCGAATAACGCTGAAGAAGATGCCAGCCTACCTTGGCGAGCAGGATTGGAGAAACCTGCCGATACAGACGATCATGACATTTGACGTGGCAACTGTAGCAGCTGAACGCACTGCGCGAGAAAGCCTGCAACTGCTAAGGGACCGAAGCATCAAACACCATGCCTACCCCGTGATCGAAGATGGGAAGCGCCTCATCGGAATTATCACGAATCATGAGCTTGAGGAACACGCACGGGATAATTGCGAGGCAACGGTAAAGGAACTGCTCCCCCAGCGGGCGCTCGTGCGCCTGAGCCCTGAGACATCAATCCGCGAGGCGGCTCGAGTGCTGGTTGTTGGAGATGTCATGCAGGCTCCCGTCGTAGCGCCAACCGAGCCCGACAGACTCTTGGGAATCGTCACGCTGCACGATATCGCACGCCAGCAGAACGCAATAACCGAATCGCTGGGCAGGTAAGGTAGCCTCTCCGAAAAAGTTAAAGCTCAAAACGGAAGGGAGAGTGCGTCATCGGGCCTTTTGAGCCTCGTGAATGGCTACGATGGAACCCAGGAGTGGCGTTGCATGCACTTTTGCGAAGCCGCAGCGGAGCATCTCCTCGGAGAGCTGGTGGCGGCCGGGGAACTGCGAGACGGTGCCGGCGAGATAATCGTATGCCCCTTTGTCACCCGTTACAGCCCTTGCGGCGTACGGCAGCAGGTTATTCATGTAAAAGTAGTAGGGTTTTCGGATGAGGCGATAAGGCTGACTAAACTCGAGACAGAACATGGACCCGCCGGGCCGCAACACGCGCAATATTTCCCGCAGGCCACGAGAACGATCCTCTAGATTGCGCAACCCCCAGGCAATGGTGATTACATCGACTGAGTTATCCCGGAGTTGCAGATTCAGGATGTCGCCGAAAGCAAACTCGATGTTGCCAGCCCATGCCCTGCCCTTCTGCTTCTTACGGGCTTCATCCAGCATTGGTTCGCAAAAGTCGAGACCCGTAACGGTGGTAGATGAGGGAAGCCTCCTGCGTAGCTCAAACGCCAGATCGCCGCTACCGGTGGCAAGATCAACGACCACTGAAGGGGACTTCGCGACAACGCGTCGCACAACCTTCTTGCGCCACACGATGTCCATCCCACCGCTAATAACGCGGTTTGCGAGATCATAGCGTCGGGAAATTGAACCAAAAACACGCTGGACGAGTGCTGCTTCGGGCATGGTGCTGAAACTAAAGATGAGGGTGAACGCCAGCATGGGCAAGCGGTTAGGAAAATTCTGCTTTCTTCTAAACGAGAGGAGGCGCATATTGCGCGGGTGCTACTTGTAGTTGGCAG
>CAYSHY010000024.1:0-49594 GCA_964430955.1 uncultured Puniceicoccaceae bacterium
GCGCCAAGCCTATCATCATGGCGAGTGATAATGCGTTCGTGCAACATCCGGGCTAAGCGGCGGTCTATTTAGAAGGTGGGATTCACAGGCTTGGAGAGTTGACGGTTGTCGCGACCAAGTCTTGGATCAGGGCATCCCCTATGCGTTACCTACTCAGAAGCTTTTGTGTAGTCGTTTCAATTGTGGCAGCATCTGCTGTAGCTTCAGCAGCTCGTGAGCATCCCTACCTCTTCTTCTCGGCGGAGGACATACCGACATTTCGAAAGAATGTGGAGAATGTTGAGTGGTCTCGGACGGCGTATCAGCAAATGCGAGCGCAGGTAGATGCTGTCGATGAAGTCACTTTGCCGCCACCGAACGCCAAGGTTCGTTCGGAATGGCAACCGGTTATACGCCGCAATCTTCGCTTGGCCGCTTATTCAGCATTCCTTTATTTACTGGACGGACGGGAGGAAGACCTGGACTTTGCCCGCAAGCATTTGATCACGTATGCCAACAATTTCGAGGAGCGGATAAACTTTCACAACCTGGACGATAAGGATGGGATTGTCATTTACGACACAGGCTACCTCGGCATCTACTCTGCCTGGACCTATGACATGATCTATAACGAGCTCACGCCCGAAGAACGTGAGCTGATCGAGACGAAGCTGCTGCGGGCAATCGAGAAGATGATCCATGATACCATTGGCGCTGTAAGTATGCAGGACCAATGGGCCGGCCTCACGGAAGACTCAGGCAAACGCCCGCCGGATTATGACTGGGGGCCGGGACAGTGGAATGGCACGTTGTTTTGCAATGCCGGCATCACCGCAATTGCATTTGTGCTGGAGGATGAAGCTCTCATTGAGCAGCGAATCCAGAATTGGAAAACCTACCTTGCCCGCGACACGCTGGCGGACGGAATGTTGCAGGAGGAGGACTTCTCCTATTCGCGATTCTGTTATTCGTCGTTGCAGCTGGTCGCTGAGATGGCCCATCAATACGGTTACCAGGAGGATCTTTACTCGTGGCAGGGGGATGCGCTACCTGTTTCAAAGTGGGATCAGTCCTATGTGGATATACCCGTCACGGTGGCTGAAGGCGAAGACACTGGTGTTCGCTCACTGAGGATGTTTCTGGACGCTCAAATCGACTATCAATATCCGGACCTATCGCCGGGAAATTGGGGGTGGACGACGAATAGTGCTGATTTCCGGACACGCGGACAGCATGCGACGTTCTTTGAACTTGGTTATCTCCGACACAATGAGCCGGTATATGGATGGGTGCTTAACCAGATTGATAGATCAGGTGGAAATGGCTACGCGCAGGCGCTGATGAGTCCAATCATGTATGGTGGCACGGTTGTTGAGAATGCGCAGAAGCCAGCGACCTCGAGCCGGTGGTACAACCACGCAAAGTGGATTGTCCTGAAGTCTATTGAGGGAAGTGAGTATTGGGGATCCGATGCGATTTATGCGTTCATGCCCTATGCTGCTGAACGCACAAAGGCCCTGCGTGCGCTCTCAGTAGATCTGTTTGCGTTCGGGAAGGTGATTGCACCAAGAGTTTCAAAGAGGAGCCGCCTTCAAGCGCACAATAAGGACTACTACCTCACGGATGATGTTTGGAATGCGTATCTGGTGGACGGTCAGAACCCTTCTTTGATCAAGACACACATCCCCAGCAGCTGGATGCGGTTCCATGAGTTCACCCCCGAATTCAAGATATCACAGGCCTGCATCGACGTGAACAGTAGAGTGCGGTCTTCCATCTGGTACGACGATGTCGTCGAGAGACGATCCATAGATGATCGTATTGACTCGCGAGTCCTTGGTATGACCGGTGAATACGTTCTGGATATTCTAAACATTCGGTATGATGAGGAGCAGCCATTCATGCGGCATTTCGAATGGGTATGGCATGCTTTTGGAGACCTCACCCTAAGCAATGTGGCCGATGGTGAAGGCGGAACAACGATGGGTGACTGGTCCGCCACTTGGGTAGATCCTACGGATGGAATTGGCATGCGCACCACGATGATTGGTAGCGGCCACCGCAAGACTGGAACCAAGGTGAGCGTCCGTAAGGACGAGTTCGGCTCATATGTGAAGGTGTTGCGCGGAAACTATTCTGAATGGTTCGTAGCCGTCCATGAGCCGTTCCGTGGTGAGCCCAGGATCGAAACAGTCGAACGGTTGCACGATGACGAAGGTTCCGCCGCGCTAAAGATCATCAATGACGGCGAGTTTATTGATTATGTGTGCGTAGCTTTTGCGGCGGATTCTACAGCGTTTGAAAAAGACGGAGAGTCGATGAACGTTGACGGCTACTACGGCTACCTTCGCCTCGCAAATGACGAACTGGTTGGCAGGGGCGCAATTAAGTCCTTTAGGATCAGAGCTGGAGATATTCAGCACGCAACGATCAACGGCAAGCGTGTCGACCTGATCCGTGACGGGGAGTTCGTCTCCTTTCGATAAAGAAACCCTAAGCGTCAATGCTTTCGTGATATCGTGAGCGACGTAACTGTTGTAGCAGAAGAGCAATCACTGTCCGTCTTGGTTGGACTGCAGGGACAGCCGCTTACTCGTCTGGAAGTGCCGCCGCCTACGATTCGACGCTCCCAAGAAGAGAAAATAGCTCCAGGAGATTACGACGATTCCTTCGAAAGTTTGGACCTCTGGCCCAAGCTCTTTAAGTGTAAACCTGGGTCAGTTTTTGTAACCCCAGAGCTCGATGAAGACGGTGTTCACATTCTTGGTGGACTCTTCCGCGCAGTGCTGCCTGAGAGCGTGATTGTACGATCGTGGGACGGGCGAACGTATATACGTGACCGGGACTACCGCTATGAGCCTATCTTCGGGAAAATTGCTGCCATCGACGGACGGTTGGAAACGCCAGGAAGGGAGAAGCTGTTGATTGAATGCCAATACGCGACACAGCGCCTGGATCTCGTTCAAGTTGATAATGAAGGGCGATTTGGCCTGAAGCCGGGGGAGCCTCGGATGGTTTGTCCCCAATTGCCTTTGCCCGATGAAGGGGCGAGGCCAGTGGCTGGTGTTTACGTTGCTCCCTGGAAGCGTGATGGAGCATATGTGATCTCCCAGGAGGATATTTACAATGTTCGGCCTGAAGCTTCACTCGATCCTTGTAATCTTCATGCGCTTCATAACTCCAGAAGCAATCTAGAGAAGGGGGTGGAGCTGAGAATAGCCTTCTTGGGAGATAGTGTTACTTTGGGCGCGGAGGCGGGCGAATGGTGGAAAGATCTTTGGACGGCGAAGAATCCGACCTACGTGTCGCGATTTGTCGTTGGACTTCAGGATATGTATCCAACGGCTACAATTAAACCATTGCACGCAGCGCAAGGAGGGGCCACCACTGAGGCCGCAAGTAATCTGTTTGAGGATGTTATCGCTCCGTCAAAACCAGACCTGTTGATCATTGCGTTCGGCTTGAACGATGCTGGTGGTAAAATTGGAGAGGAGCCACTGGTCCCGCCATTGCGCTACAAGGAGAACATCCGAAAAATTGTATCGAGGGCGAGAGAAGAGGGGACAGAGGTTATTCTGGTTTCACCCATGCAACCGAATCCTTGGCTCAAGTGTGGTATGGCGCAGCGTGTTCCCGCTTATTGCGGCGTTCTACTCGACCTTGCCACGGAAGAAGATGTGGCGTATGCGGATGTATATCTAGAATGGATGCGCCAGGAAGCCAGGGGAATAGCGCCATTTTCCCAGCTTCACAATTGTATAAATCATCCCGGACCCGGTTCGCATGCGATATATTCGGACACGCTATTGCGATTTTTTGAGCGGGATGTATGATACGACTCCTCTGGTAATTCTACCCCTCCATTCAAGTTCCTGACACTTAGAAGCTGGTAAGTCGGTCACAGTAACATCAATCTGCAGAAATGGCAGTATCGATCGAATCTGAAGCTTCTGTTCAACATGTTCGTCCCGGTTTGACCCGTAGAGTGGCTTACCAAGACGATCTCATGACAGTAGTGTTGGATTTTACGGATGGTCCATGGGATGAGCCAGAACCCTTCCACTCCCATCCCCATGTTCAAACCTCGTACATTGTTTCGGGAGAGATAATTTTCTACTGCGAGGGCGAGCCCGAGCGACATCTGAAAGAAGGCGATATGTACATGGCGCCGAGCAACAAGAAACACACAATCAAGGTGCTGACAGAGCACGTGAGGTTGATCGACAATTTCTATCCGCTACGCCGCGACTTTCTTGAGCAGGAGTCGTAAGGAGCCTAGTTACTGGCAATCCAGATACTCTGAGTCGTTTGCGATGAAACGGATTTTGTGTCAGAAATGGATTTAGTTAGCGCGAGCAGTTCCCGAGCAAGCGATTCTGCCATAGAGCCGGGCGGAAGACGTCTCGCACCAGTCGTTGGAGAGGATACCTCAAAGCCGCCGTCATCTAACTGATTCACCCAGAATCCGGAGCTTTCGCCGGATAAATGACAATGGATTTCCGGAGAATTCCATAAAGACTGCCTGAGCTGGGTCATTCGTTGCGTCAGCTGTTGAGGCTGTGCATTTATTTCTGTCTTGAGCAATGCCTGAAAATCGGCCTCTCCAACGGTCGGCGAGGGAGGCGAGCTGATCTTGTGAATTAGTTCTGATCCGAGTGTGACAAGCCCGCTTGCTAGTATTGGATTCATAGTAGGGGAGAGGGCGGCAAAAAGTTCTTCTCCTTGCCGAATCCAAAGAGGAGCAAGCGGCATGCCATCAGGTTTCGCTGTCTGTTGCGCCCGCCATCGTGAAATCTATTTGTCGTTTAAAACGATCTACTCTGTACGCTTGAACAAGGATCTTATCTCCCACCCGGAACCGTCTCTTGCGTCGGCGGCCTGAAAGCTCGCCTCGTTCTCCATTATAGACATATAGATCGTCCCGAAGCGACGAGACGTGAATCATCCCATAGGCCATGGATTCTGTGAGTTCCACAAACAGACCATGATTGCGAACATCTGTAATCACTGCTTCGAAGGACGTCTTGTCCTTCTTCGTCGCTTCCCGTTCGAAGAACTCAAGAAGCTTTATCTTAACGGACTCTCTCTCAGCCTCGGTGCTGTTCTGCTCCGTTATGGAGACATGCTCGGCCATGGCGGCAAGCGTGTTCTGATTGTAAACGATCGGATTCTTTGGAGCTGTAGGGTCGCCGAGCTTGGCGAGATGACTGTCGAAAAGCCGATGGACAATCAGGTCGCTATATCGACGAATCGGCGAAGTAAAGTGGGTGTAGTTGCTCTTATTCAGTCCCCAGTGCCCATCGGGAGAAGCCCGATAGCATGCCTGCTTCATGCTTCGCAGAAATTGAATTCGCAGGATGTGAGATTGCGGATGTTCCCGAATCTTGGCAAGGAGACGCGTGATATGCTTGCGGGAAGAGGTGAGATCGCCTGTCTCGATGCCCACAGTAGCCATATATTCGGAAAGTTCTTCAAGTTTCTCCGGCTCTGGCTTGTCGTGCACGCGGTGAATGATAGCCATCCGTTCCTTGCGGAGGGTCTTATCGACAGCTTCATTGGCGCAGAGCATGAACTCTTCAATGAGTTGGTGACTTTCATCATTCTCAACTTTCTCGATACGCTCCGCGTAGCCCTCGGCATCGACGTAGATCTTTGTCTCCGGCATGTCCAGGTCCAGCGAGCCTCCTGCCATTCGTTTCTTTCGAAGGGCCGATGCAAGGGCCCAGAGTTGGCGAACGTCCCTCTGTAGGGCGGCCAGCTCCTTGTTTGAGAGCTCTGTCAGCGCTCTACCCGTTGACCCAGTCTGATGAGCGGGAGGAAGCGGAAGCTCGCGAACCTTCTCCAGGTTATCTTCGTTAAGAAGTGCATAGGCCTGCTTGTATGTAAGGCGCTTGGCGCTGCGGATGACTGAGTTCGCGAAGCGCGTTTCCTTGTCAATAAGATGACCTTTGGGGCTGAACGTGAGGAATACGCTCTTTGTGAGACGATCTTCTCCCTCAACCAGACTGCATAAGCCATTTGAGAGTTGATGAGGAAGCATCGGGATAACTTTGCCGACAAGATACGTTGAGTTCCCGCGCCTTCTTGCCTCCTCGTCGAGTCTGGTTCCGGGTTTTACATAATGGGCCACATCGGCGATATGTACGCCGACGAGCCAATTCCCATTCTCCAGTCGCTCTACGTGGAGGGCGTCATCAAAGTCCTTTGCATCATCAGGATCGATCGTGAAGATATGCTTCTTACGCAGATCCAAGCGGCCACGCCGATCCTTGAGCGTTACCTTTGCAGGTAGCTTCTCAACCTCTTGCAGGACTGCCTCAGGAAATTCGGGGTTCAGATCATATTGGCGCAATAAGGCTAGATACTCCGCTCCTGGCGTATGGGTCTTGCCCAAGACCTCTATGATCTCGCCTTCAGGATTAAGATGTCTCTGCTCCCATTCAAGGAGCCGAACTACAACTTTATCATCAACTTTGGGTTTGGGATTGAGCGACGAAGTCGCAGGATCGGGGACAATGATATCCTGGATGATACGTGGATCATCCGGGATTACGTAATACGCGTGCTTGCTGCGCTTTAATGTGCCGGCCAGCGTTTCCCGTGCTCGCTCCAGGATGCGAATCACTTCGCCTTGAGGTTCGGGCTCCGCTCGGGGACGTCCCTTTCGGTCCCGAGTTGTCCGATAGCGGTGGCGGGTAGGGATCAGCCGAACCAGGACTCGGTCGTTGTGCAGTGCTACCCACGTATCCTCGGCTTTGATCTGGACGGGTTCTGCTGGACTCCCGTTTTCCAAATTCTCACTTACAAGAACTGCGGATCCGCTCTGCCTAAAACGAATTCGCCCAGTGCAGAGATCCGCATCCCTTGGCAGACAAAGCCGGTCCTTCTTCAGCTTTACAATGGTGCCTGATCGTTGAAGTTCTTTTACTTCCTTATAGAAGGCCTCTCTCTCTGCTTCAGGGATTTTCAGGCGCTCAGCCACTCGATTAATAGGCAGTGGCACATAGTCGCGCCGCTTCATCAGGCCAATAAGTGGCTCAGCATAACTCATCCCCCTATTTTAAGCATCTGATTTCAAAGAGGAAAGCGCTACTGAAGAAATTTTGATCGGATCAAGCGCCTGACTTCAGAGCATACAGCGCAGGATTCAGCTTGGGGTCATTGTACATCTTGAACTGGTAGTAGACGCGAAAGCCCCTGCGCCCCTCGATGATCTCCCTTAGGAAGTCTGACAGGATCAAAGTCAAATCACGTCGCTGTCGCTGAATCACCTGAAGCTTGTTCATGCATGAATCCCGATGCTCCTGCTCTACGTCCTGGCGCTCAGTCTGTTCTCTCATGTGATATTCCTTGAGCGCGAGTATTGAGAGTCGATCGATAATCATGCCCGGTGTTTCCGAGTTTGGCGGACACTCATCTTCCGGGCGCAACAACTCGATCAGGAATCGATCCATTTTCTCGATCAGATCGTTCCGCTCCTGGTTCAGGCGATCAATGTTTCTTTTGGCGCGATAGACCGCCTCGAACCCCAGGTCGTCTCGCCGCGCAGAATCCTCCTGATGCCAAAGGTCGAAGTTTCTGCGATGATTACCAAAAACCAATGCCATGAACTCATCAACAGGCGGTGTTGTGGGGGCGTTATGCCAGTCAGAGGTCCATGTTGCCTGATGCTGACTGATTTCTTCTGCCCGAACTTGTACAGGGTCCATTCCCTAAGGGAAGCCCCTATGTTGGCTTCGGCAATCGAAAAGCACCTGAGTCAGCGTGGAACAGGTGTTTCTTGTACGATCTTCTTCAGAATGGCTTCGACAGCGTGTCGCTCTTCAAGAAGGTCTGTGCTCTGCTTGTGCAGTGAAAGCCGATGGACGTAGACTGGCGCGACATAGTCCATGACGTCTTCTGGAATAACAAACGATCTGCCGCGCAACAGTGCGACTGCTTGGGCCGCTCGCTTCAATGATAAAGCGCCCCTGGGGCTAATACCTGCTCTGAACGAAGCTTCCGTTCGCGTGCCTCGCGTAATATCGAGAATGTAACGCAGGACGGTTTCCTCCACGTAGACAGACTCGGCCCAGGATTGGAGCTGTACCACATCCGCCCTCGTTAACACTGTCTCTGAATCGATGCCATCATAGCGGATCGTTCCTTCCCTAAGGATCTCGAGTTCATGCTTGGCATCTGGGTATCCCATGTGGAGACGCATCAGGAAACGGTCCATTTGGCTCTCTGGAAGAGGAAATGCGCCTTCATAGTCCACGGGGTTTTGAGTGGCGAACACCATGAATGGAGGCTCAAGACGATAAGTCTGCCCATCCACAGTTACGCGTCCTCGATCCATTGCTTCAAGCAGCGCACTCTGGGTCTTGGGGGTTGTGCGGTTGATTTCGTCCGCCAGCAAAATGTGGGTGAAGATGGGGCCTCGTTTGAAGACGAACTCCCGAACCGACTCGTCATACAGAGATACTCCAATGACGTCGCTGGGCAGCAAATCGCTAGTAAACTGAATGCGCGTAAAGTGGCACTCCAGAGCCCGGGCAAGGCAGTAAGCCAGTGTTGTTTTGCCTAGCCCCGGAAGGTCCTCGATGAGAAGGTGACCTCCAGCTGTAAGACAAACCAGAACTTGCTCGATGATTTCATCTTTCCCACGGATCACCTTGCTGATGCTCTCTCGCACCGCTGCAAGTCGGGTCTTGGCTATGGGCGCCGGAATGGTTTCTGACATCGGTTCGAAAAATCTGTAATTTGAAACTGCTCTTGATACGCTGCCGGGCGTGTCTGAAATTGCACCAGTAATCCTGTCTTCGGATTGGCCCGAATACCAGCTCATTGACTCGGGAAACCGTATGAAACTCGAACGGTTTGGGCGTTATACTCTCGTTCGAAGCGAGCCAAAGGCCTGGTGGAAGCCAGATGCTGGAGGTTCCTTGTGGGACAAGGCAGACGCACGCTTTCATGACGATGGGCGTTGGACATTGAAGAAAGGCGCCCCAAGGCAGTGGGAGATGGATTTGCACGGGATGCGCTTGCAGGCCCGTCTGACGGAGAATTCAAAGCACTTGGGGCTTTTCCCAGAACAGTTTCCTCATTGGGAGTGGATGGGAAAACAGCTGCGCGCCGTCAAGAGCGCCAAGGTGCTGAATCTTTTTGGATACACTGGAGTTGCCTCGCTTGTTGCGGCTCGCAACGGTGCACATGTAGCACATGTCGACGCTTCAAAGCCGTCCATAAATTGGGGCAGGGACAATCAAATGCGTTCCGGCCTGAAAGATGCCCCTATTAGATGGATTCTGGACGATGCACTAAAGTTTGGAGCGAGGGAACTGCGCAGAGGCAGCCGATACGACGGAATACTACTTGATCCTCCATCTTTCGGCCGTGGCCCCAAGAAGGAGGTGTGGAAGGTAGAAGATCAGATATCCGATCTGCTTGGGCTTTGCAGGCAGCTATTGTCCGAGAAGCCGCTCTTTATGATCATAACGATGTACAACATTGAAGCATCTTCGCTGATGATTCATAATCTGCTTTCGGAATCGCTACATGGGCTTGGGGGAAAGATCGATGTGGGCGAGCTGGCGCTCACTCACGCACATTCTCAAAAACTCTTACCCTTATCCATCTTTGGGCGATGGTCAGCACAGGACAAAGGGAGCAACAATGTCATATGAAGTACCACTGCACAGACGCATATGGGGTTTCCGAACCCAACCCATCCCCAGATCGGATGAGGGCGTTCATTGACAGTGTGTTCGAAGCAGATGACGCCGACTTTCCAGACGTCAGCATTATTCATGAAAGCGGATGGAGGCTGACATATACCTCCGAACGGGTGATGATACTGGATAACGTAGAGCGGGAAAGTGAGGGTTGGTCGATGAAGGATATGAGTCCTGATGAGGCGCATTCCCTGTGGCTCTATCTGGCTCAGAGTGAAATTCAGAAGCTGAGGAGGCTTCCCTGGGAGCCCCTGCCCGAGTGATGAGAAAGAGCATCGGTTTTCTTGGGGGCAGTTTTGATCCCGTGCACGTGGGACACATGATGCTCGCCCTCGATGCATTGGATCAGTTGCAGCTGGAACGGATATACTTCGTACCTGCCCTGAGCAGCCCTCTTCGGGATACGGATCATAGCGTATCCTTCGATCATCGCTATGCCATGCTGGAGTCCCTTTTCGAGAGAGAAGAGCGATTAGGAGTGCTCGATATTGAACGCAATCTCTCGCAACCGAGCTATACGATCAACACGGTTCGCATTCTGAAGGAACATTTCGATGATTCGCGGATGATCTGGCTGATCGGCGCGGATCAGCTAGCCAAGCTACCTGCCTGGAGAGATATCGAAGATCTCGTAAATCTCGTGGAATTTGGCGTTGCACATCGTCTTGGGAGCAACTTGGTCCCGCCGAAAATCCCAAAATTATCTGTTCACTTCTTGAACCAGCGGCTTGTTGACGTGTCTTCATCCGAGATTCGCATGCGACTGGCTCAAAACTTGCCGGTTATTGGGATGACAATGCCTGAAATCATTGACTACATCAAAGAGCACTCGCTTTATCAGACCTACTGAGCACGAATGACGCAATCTAACGATCAGCTCTCGAAGGAGCAAATTCTGGAAATTGTCCGCGCCTGCTGTAAGGCGCTCGATGACAGGAAAGCTGAGAATCTACGGGTTCTCCATATCGGTCCAAAATCATCAATCGCAGACTATTTCGTCATAGCAACCGGGACATCAAATCCCCATCTGAGAGCCTTGCGTACCGCGCTTGAGAAGGCCTTGGATGAGCAGGGAGCGCCGATATTGGGTGCTCAGGCAGATCAGGAGAGTGGGTGGATCGTCGTGGATGCTTACGAGATCATCTTTCACATCTTCACACGCGACATGCGTGAGCACTATTCGCTTGAGTCGCTTTGGAAAGATGCGGAAGAAGTGCCGACGGAGGAAATGCTGAGAGCAGGCTGATATTAGCCCTGCAGTCAGGCGGCATTGTCTTCTTCGCTCTCGCTGCCGCCCTCTTCAGCACTGCTCTCTTCGGCATAGGGCTTCCCTGTCAAGGTCGCTATGAATTTCTTCATTGCTGGTGTGAGAACCTTGCCCTTCCGGTGAATGAGCGCCAGTGGACGGCTGAACTGCTTCCCCTTAAATGGGACAACCTTTAGGAGGCCCTGTTTTACCTCAATCTCCACCGTTGTCTCTGGAACGATTGCGACACCGGCATCAATTTCAACAGCCCGTTTAACGGTCTCGATATTGTCGAACTCCATGACCGGATCGATTTCCATCTTGGCTTCCTTGAAGATCTGATCGGTTGCCTTACGCGTTGGAATGTCTTGGTCGAAGCCAATGAAACGTTCTTCCGCCAGCTCCTGCACGGTGATCGATTTACGATTTGCCAAGTGATGCTTCGGCGGCGTTATGAGGACAAGCCGGTCTTCCATGAATGGAATGATCTCCAACTGTCTTAATTTCTGGGGAAACGCTACGAGTCCCAGATCTACCGAGTTTTGAAGAATATCTTCATAGACCAGATTTGAACGACGATACTCTACGCGAACGTTAACCGATGGAAAATCAGTGAGGAACTGCTTGATATATGGGGGGAGTTCGTGAAGGCCTATTGAGTAAACCGTAGAGAGGTGGATCGTTCCACTGACCACCTTACGCATCTCCTGCAAGTCGCTCACAAGACGATCGTATCGGTGGAGTATGTCTTTCGCGCTCTCATACAATTTCTGTCCCTCTCGCGTAAGGCGAAATTGCTTTTGACTACGGTCCACAATCAGCACATCAAAATGCTTCTCCATGGCGCGTAGTTGCTGACTTACCGCAGACTGGGTGATGCCGTTAAGCTTCGCAGCGCGGGAGAAGCTCTGGCTTTCCACCAGATCAGAAAATATTTTGAAGTTTTCAACGTGCATTCCACTAAGGATCATAACTGTGGCTAATCGGAATGCAATAGAATAATTAGATATGCTAAATGCTTTGCCCTCTGGGGCGGCGCTGCAGTCCTCTAGTTCCATCCGCCCATGGCGAAGCTGAACCATTTACAGACTCTAGCTCACTCACTCGCTGCCCGACGAGCCTGTCGATGTAGCTTTGCGTTGGATCAATGCAGGCTGATCAGTCCATCGCTGGAAGTTCAGCTTGCGCATCTTCAGCAATAGGGGCAGAAGAGCCGGTCTTTATTTGGGACTGAATGAAGCAATATGCAAGAGAGATAGCCAAGACTCTGTCGCTGGCAACGCCCATGATCATCGGCCAGTTGTCGGCGATGTCTATGGGACTGGTGGATGCGGCGATGGTTGGCCGGGGAATGGGCACACAGCATCTGGCGTCGCTCACCTTTTCGCTTACCTACCTGCACATACCAATGGTGGCCTTGTTTGGCCTCATTACAGCGACTTCTGTTTTGGTGGCCCAGGCATTTGGAGCCGGCCGAAAGGATGAGCTCGCTGATGTCTTGAGGCACGGACTCGTGATATGTGCTGTTCTTGGCGGTGGTGTGATCTTGCTGATGAATATTGGCGTCAGGCAGTTGCACCACGTGAATTATCTTGGTCAACCTCCCGAGCTGGTTCCTTTGGCTCAGCCCTATATCCTATTCTATTCGATGAGCTTCGTCCTGCACCTGCTGTTTGCATGTTTCAGGACGTTTTGCGAGGCGCAGAACCGCCCTTGGCTTCCGCTCTTTGTGATGATTGCAGGAATCGGACTGAATGTCCTGCTGAACTGGCTGTTTATTTTCGGAAACCTGGGATTTCCGAAATGGGGATTGATGGGCGCAGGATTCGCCTCAATGGTTGCGAGCTTTTTCCTGCTTGTAGCGCTCGCGTCTACGATGCTGCGCATTTCCGCTTACAACTTGTCGGCTCAGCGACTGTTCCAGATTACTTTTCAGAAGGAGAACTTCAGAAAGCTGCTCTCACTCGGACTCCCGAGCTCTGCGCAGATTGCGCTGGAGGTCGGTGCATTTACGATGGCCGCGTTTATGATGGGTTGGATTGGCGCTGCTCATTTGGCGGCGCACCACGTGACCATTCAGATTGCTGCATTTTCATTCATGGCGCCTTTGGGAATGTCCTTTGCAGTCGGCATCAGGGTAGGGCAGGCTGCGGGCGCTTCAGATCCAGCAGCGGTAAGGAGGATTGGGATCAGCGCGGTGATCTTCATCATTTGTTGGATGACCGCGGCTGGAGTGATTATCATTTCATTTCGGGAAGCACTGCCCCTAATCTTTTCAAAAGATCCGCAGGTGTTGGAGCTTGCAGCATCTTTCCTTTTCATAGCAGCGCTATTTCAGATTTTCGACGGCGTTCAGGTCATAGCGCTTGGTGCATTGAGAGGGGTGAGTGATGTGAAAGCTCCTGTAATTATTGTCCTCGTAAGCTACTGGATGTTTGCTCTCCCTGTCGCCTTTTTCCTCGCGTTCATCCTCGAACTCGGCGGGCAGGGAGTGTGGTGGGGGCTTCTACTGGGACTGGCCCTGGTGGCGCCTGTGCTGTTAATCCGTTTCCTGAAAGTATCCCGCCTGAAGTCGCTTGCGTGAAGAAGCAGAAGACCGTCATCCCTTGGGGACGACGGTCTGGCTGGATTTGCTCGAAACTGGATTAATGGCGCTTTGAAGCTGCCTGGTTCACTCCGGTAGAGAACATGCCGCCTGTGGCAATCTTGGTGAGCTTCTCATCAGCATTGCTTTCTTCATTAAGCGTGGTCTGAAGTAGATCTGTGGCGTCCCGGTGTTCGAGTTGTCTGGCCAGTGTTCTGGCTGTTCCATAGCCAGAAATCTCGTAGTGCTCTATTCGTTGAGCAGATGCGATGAGGCCTGCATCCTTCACGGCGGGATCAGACATCTGGTTCATGAGGTGTTCACCTTCACGAATCAAGCCCGCCATGGCTTCACAATGCTCTCCTTCCAAGCTGATTCCCAGCTTGTCGCCGATCATCCTCAGGCGGTCTGCGTGATTCCGCGTTTCTTCAAGGTGCTCGGCAAAAGCGTCTTTTAGGTCCTGGGATTGCGCGGCGCGCTGCATCTTTGGCAATGCTTCGGTGAGCTGCGTTTCAGCGCTGTAAAGGTCGCGCAACTGCTCAATATAGAGGTCTCTTAATGTATTTAGCATAAATAGGTCCTTTGGCGGGTATCAGGCAATCCCGATGCCAGTCCGGCGAACGTGCGTAAGCACAACGTTCCCAAGGACCTAATTATTGAGCTCGCGCGATCTTCGCTGCGAAGTGCAACCGGCTCATTGGCGAAGCAGGTGCAATCTGCAAACGTCAGGCCAATCCAAATCGCTCGCTCAGGTTGACGAAGGCGAACAGCCGCTGGTTTGCCGGAGAGGCTCCAGTGACGTGAAACTGCCTGTTGTGATCATGGGCATCCTGATAGAGCCCAAGGAGGAAGTTCAGTCCTTGAGAATCGATCATTTCTACTTCGGCAAGATCTGCAACAATGCGGGCAGGCTCTCCAGACTCATCAAGCACTCGCGTGCATTCTGCCTGTAGTTCCTTTACGGTGGTTGAGATGAGATTCTCTTCGAAGTGTAGAGTGAGTGTCAGGTCGTCTTTACTGTATCGCATTGGCTTTGGAGCAAATTGCATTTTTTAGTCCCGCTCTTGAAGCGCCATGGAGAATTCCATTGTCAGGGCTGCGCCGTTCCGTGTGGTCCACATCGTGTCGCTGTATGCGTTAATGATTCGTAGTCCGAGCGAAGTGTGTCCTCCAGGAGTAAAAGAAGTTTCAGGCAAATCATCGTAACCTTCTCCCTCATCATCAACGCGAATTCGCAATACGTCCCCGATCTTTGCCATTACCATCTTGCATCTACCAGAAGGAGCGCCTTCTGATCCGTGCAGCATCGCGTTAAGCATCGCCTCTCTGCAGCAGAGTAGTATCTCATGTACCTTCGCCTCGTCGAGCTTTGGTTCTGCTAATTCCAGCGCCTGCTTCCATTCTTCCTGGAATTGGTCGATGCGGCCTGAGGCGTCACCGGGGTATTCATCTGCAAAGATCAGAGCCGGGCTGTCTGTCTCCTCTCCGCCGTAATCCCACGACAGCCTCACCACAAGTACATCGTCTCGTTGTTCTGCGAGAATCGTTGCCCTATCTTGCGGTCGCTTGAGCAATAGTCGGTGCCCTAGGGCGTGGACATGCTGCCGTCTTTCGTTTGCGCGTTCGAGGACGCCATCGCTCCACAAGGTTATCGATCCCGCTTCAGGTAGGGGGTACTCCACGAGGTTTGTCTCTGTTCGCTGAAACCAGCCGAGCGGGGGGCCTTGTTCTCCAAGCTCAGCACAATCGAGGTCCACCGGGCACATGCAGGGGTTAGGAAACCCATTGTTCAGGCAGGACAGGGTCATTCGATCAAAGTCGATTAGCAAAAAACATACCGCGAGCGAAGTGATAATCTCGTTTCTGTTCTTGCTTCTCGCGTCGTTCCACTGATTGCACAGGAACTCATTAAAATAGGAGCGGACCTCTTCAACAGTCGCCTTCATTGCAATCATCCCCCGGCAGATGCCTTGGAAGTAGGATGCGATGAATCCGGCCTTGAGATCGTGACCAGAAACATCGCCGATCACCATCAGGAGACGATTGTCAGGTAAGGTAAAGCAGTTGAGAAAGTCTCCGCCCGCCTCATGCGCCGGCATAAACACTGACTGCAGTCTAGGCTTCCACTTTGCAGCGAAAGGTGGGGCGAGCACTTCATCTCCCGGGACAAGTCTCTCGTGAATGAGCGTAATGTCCCGCACTTCCTCTGCTGCTGTTCTTAGGTAGCGCCTTTCGCTTGTTCGCTCTGCGGCCTTCTCCAGCGAATCAAATAGCTCGGGCCGGCGAAAGGGCTTCTCAACATAGTCCGTGACTCCTTGCCGCAGAGCGCCAGTGACCAAGTCCATATCTCCTTCGGCGGTCATCAAGACCGTCGAGAGTGTGGGGTCCTGCTCAAACAGCCATTGGACAAGTTCCAGTCCATTCATTCCCGGCATTCGGTAGTCAACCAGGGCGCAATCGATGTCCTGTGTCGTTTCCCGCTTGATTATCGCCTGTGCTTCGAGGGGAGAGCTGGCGATAACGCCTTCAATGCCACGGCTGCGCAAGATCGCCTCAAGCAGTGTCAGAGTGCTGCTATCATCGTCTACCACAAGCACGCGTCGCGTAGAACCTCCTTTTCCATCAACTGTCGCCACGGCAAAGATGATACAAGTGTCGGCGCAAGGCGCAAGATGCACAACCAGTTACCAATGAAAGGCGCTTGCCAAGAAGAAAAAAAGGGACTTCACAACAAGGAGGCATCCAGTAGCCTGATGTTGTCGTATAACACGACAAATTCATTCACTCCTTGTCGGCATCGCCCTTGCAGTCATTTAGTTCATCAACGGACACCTCCCATAAAGAGCGCGCCCATGACGATGCTCTATTGATTACTTGTGTCGCTGCGCGAGAGGAAGGTTCTATGGATGCCCTCTACAGTCGATTTGGCGATCCGCTCTACTCCCTTTGCTACAGAATGCTGGGCAACCGGGAAGAGGCAGAGGAGGCATTGCAGGATGTGCTAGTGCGGATTTGGAGAAAGGCGCCATCGTACGATCCAGCCCGGTCTGCTCCATTCTCCTGGATGGTGATGATGACTAGGAGCATCTGTGTCGACAAGTTACGTGGACGAAGGAAAATCGTCCCTTTCAATCTGGAGATAATCCAGGATCCCGCAGACGACACGGTTCAGTCGCCTGCCAGTAGCATCGAGCTGGAGGAGGGAACGAAGGAACTTAAGGAAAAGCTTTTTGAACTACCGGAGGACCAACGCTTGTGTATTGAAATGGCGTTTTTCGGAGGCCAGACACACCGGGAAATTGCTGAAGTGCTAAACGAACCGTTGGGTACCGTGAAGGCGCGTATCCGCCGCGGGCTTTCGCGGATGAGAAAATTGGTTTCGTCATGATCGACAGGCAAACGGAAGAACTCGCCATACAGTATGTCCTCGATGAGTTGAACTCGAGGGAGCGGGCGCGCTTTGCCAGGATGTTGGCGTCCAGTGTCGAACTCCGGGCGCATGTACGTAGCGTGGAAGAAGCGTTTGCGGAATATGCAGTATTATCGACCAGGCAGCATAAAGCGCCGTTAGCGGTATTGGCGGCGGCAAAGGCGCAGACCAGAATTATCGACGCACCTGACCGGAAGCGCTTGTCGGCATTGCGTTTGGGTTCATCAATTGCGGCTATCGCCATGGTCAGTGCTTCCATTGGATTTGTTCTCGGCCGTGATAGCCCGAATGCTCCGACAACGCATATTCAACATGCTGCGTCGGGAGTTGAACAAGGGAGTGTTGCAACGCTGAATGGACGCTCTGGCAAGGAGCTCCACGCCGAGCAGGAGGAGATTGTAGAGAAACTGCGCCAGAGGGTTCTTTATCTGGAACATCAGTCACAGCAGGCGGTGCAAAAGGAAATCGTGCTGCGAGAGGCGCTGCATGAACTGCTTCGCCGGTCACCCGGCAGTCTACGATCTGAGGAATTCTTGGCGCGCCTGGAAGATGCGCTTGATTTGCCGCCCGGCTCTTTGGACGCAACAGTAGCAGCTCTCCTGCAGTCGCTCGCGAGAACAGCCGACGAACCGGGGATCGCTCAGGTCACTGTTATGGAGCTTACACCCCCGGGAGGGCCACGTGAACCAACGTTGGCGCCTGTTGCCTCTACCATTATAAGTGAGGCGTTCTGGAAAGTCGTGCAGGACACACAGGGTCTGGTTGCAGCATATGATGAAATGGGTGACCTTCCCTTGAATCTGGATGGTCAAGGCTCAGTGTCTCCAACCTCCTATAATCGAGGCCGCGAGTCCCTTTCTCCGCCGATGCCCGGGCTGGATAGACCACCTGAGGATATTCCTGTGGATCAAGATCCTTCCCTCTCCGATGGTAGCGCGTTGGAAGCTCCCGCAGGTCCTAATATTCCAGCACTTACTGAACAGGTTGTATCGGATATAAAGGAGGTCGTTCAGCCGAGTAGCCCAGTTGGTTTTGCAGTTTGGGACCAAGGAAGCCGCACGGGTTCGCTGAGCTTGAGAGATGTACCTGCTCTGGAGCAGGGGCAGACCTATCAGCTCTGGGGCGAAGACAGCGTCACCGGAACGCCATTCAGTATTGGACTGCTCCCGCCAATGCAGGGAGGAACGGGCAGGGTGTTTTTCGACCTGTCCAACGGCGATCCTGCGCCTTCCAGGCTCTACGTCACAACTGAGCCACAAGGTGGTTCATCCCTACCCACCGGTCAGATTGTCATTGAGAGCCCCACCGGCGTGCGTTCAGAGCCGCAGGAGTAGGTTCTAGGCTGACACATGATCCAGAAACCGCTCGATCACACCTCCAAACGATCCGTTGCTTAGGAAGCAGACCACCAGAGGCTGATCTACAGCTCCGGTCATCTCCTCAAGGAATTCAGCAACTTCCTCATAGCTCTGTGCTGGATGGCAAATGCATCCTTTCTTAGTCAAGGCTTGAGCCAGTTCTGAAGGGTCCAGTCGCAGGTTTTGAGGGAGCCGCTCGGCGCGATGGATGGGAGCGACGACCGCAGCGTCTGCCTTGCTGAGAGCGTCTGCAAAATCATACTGGAAGATGTTCGTAACCGCAGTATTGCTCCGGGGCTCGAATGCAGCGATGAGCCTTCTGTCGGGGTACCTCTTTCGCAGCGATTCTAACGTTGATTCAATGGCAGTCGGGTGATGCGCGAAGTCTTCTACGATGATGAGTCGTTCAGAAGCAAAGCGTTGTTCCTGGCGTCTCCGTACACCTTGAAAGTCCTTGAGGTAGTCGAGGAGTTGTTGGTCGATCTCGGAGAACGAATCGCCAGACCTGGAGAGCATCGCTGCAACAAGCGCCATGGCCGCATTCCTCACATTGAATTCCCCGCTCAAGGATAGCCGTGCGCGTTGCAGTGGGCCATTCTTCCAAGTCAACGCAAAGGCTGCGCCTGAAGGCGTGTCCTCGAACTCCCGAATCTGCAGATCGCAGGATTCCGACCTTCCCACCTTTATAACCCGGGTCCAGCTTACAGGCAGTAGGGGGGCTATATTCTCATCATCACCATTGACCAGGACCCAACCATTACCGGGCACAATTCGGAGCAGATGGCTGAAGCTACGCTGAATGTCTGCCAAGTCCCGAAAAATATCGGCGTGGTCGAACTCCAGGTTATTGATGATCAGTATATAAGGGTGGTAGTGGATGAACTTGCTTCGTTTGTCAAAGAAGGCACAATCGTACTCGTCGCCTTCGATTACAAATGGTGCATCTGGCGCGCCCAGCTGAGCGCCATTCGGCAGGTCACGGGGCACGCCACCGATCATCCAGCCCGGGGCTTGCCCCACGCGCTCCAGTAAGAACGCAGCCAAAGAAGTAGTGGTTGTTTTGCCGTGGGTGCCTGTAACAACGATGTTCTTTCGCCCTGCGAGCACCTTTTCCTGAAGTAGCTCAGGCATCGAGACGTATGGAATGATCTGCTGGTCAAGTAACCACTCTATCTCCGGATTGCCGCGACTCTGAGCATTGCCGATCACCACCAGGTCTGGAGCCAATCTTTCAAGACGCGCTGCATTGTAGCCTTCAAGAATTTCTACCCCAGCAGCATCAAGCGTGGTGGACATTGGGGGATAAATCCCCGCATCAGAACCCGTAACTTGATGACCGAGCTCACGCAGCAACAACGCACCATTGCCCATGGCCGCGCCGCAGACACCCATGAAATAGATATGCATCTTTATCCGGCTTTGGTATCCTAAAGTCGGCAGGTGTGGATTTCGTGGGCGATTATGCCCCGGGCGCCCAAGTCTCCAAGTTCGTCGATAACCCGGTTGAGGTCGCGCTTTTTGACCATTGCTGCAACAGCCATCCAGTCCTCGTCGTGGACCGGGGAGAGGGTAGGGCTCTTCACCCCGGGCGTGACAGCGCAAGCTGCCTCAAGCTGACTCCTTGGCGCCACGTACTCGAGCAGACAATACTCACGCGCAACGAGGATGCCTTCAAGGCGACGCACTAACGCCTGTAGTTCCTTCCGACTCGACTTGTCCGGCGCCGTTACCAGAACCGCTTCGCTCTTCATCAGAGGTTCGCCTATGGTCTCCAATCCCATTTCCCGGAGGGTGCGACCGGAGTCCACGACATCTGCAATCACGTCGGCGACGCCCAGCTGTATGGATATTTCTACAGCCCCATCCAAGGCAATAACTTCAGCCTCAACTCCGCGGGCCTGCAGGTCGGAGCGAACGATGTGAGGATAACTGGTGGCGATTCGTAGTCCGCCGAAACGTTCTGGCGCCAGATTCAGGCCAGCCGGCGCCGCATAAAAGAAACGGGAACGGCCAAAATTCAGCGGCAACAACTCGGTAACGTCGGACCCGCTGTCCTGTGCCAAGTCACGGCCCGTGATGCCAGCGTCAATGATCCCGTCTGAGACGTACACAGCGATGTCGCGTGGTCGCAGATAGAGGAACTCAACTTCGTGCTCGCGATCCACTACGCTTAATTCGCGACCGCTGCGCTGGCAGCGATAGCCGGCGTCGGCAAGGATCTTGATGGCGCCTTCGGACAATGCGCCCTTGTTTGGAATTGCTACTTTTAGCATCACAATCAACGAGATCACCTAGAGATGACGATAGACATCATCCAGTTCAAGGTCGCAAGCGAGCATCATTACCTGTAGGTGATAGAGAAGTTGAGATATTTCCTCGGCTGCAGCTTCCTTGCCCTCGTGTTCGGCTGCCATCCAGACCTCCGCAGCCTCTTCCACGATTTTCTTACCAATGGCGTGCTTACCGGCCTGCAGAAGCTTTACAGTCCCGGACGTAGGGTCAGCCCGTTCTGCTTTTTGACGGAGTTCTGCAAACAGATCATCGAAGCGCTTCATTCGCCGCAGGTTTTACGGCGAGAAGGAACACGTCAAACCAATCCTCACTCCACCCACTGCTAATTTTGTGAATTGTAAAAATCATCACGGTAAACTATTAGGAAGCTGTACCAGTTCCGATTAATCTATTTAGTGCATGGTTGCCCAAGCAAAGCCTTTGATACTTGTCGTTGAAGACGAAAAAGAACTGGCGGAAATGATCGCTGAGCATCTCGAGCTTGCCGGTATGATTCCGCAGGTATTCTATTCAGGTGGGCCCGCCTTACGATTCTTACAAAGCAATTTCTGCAACTTGGTGCTACTGGATGTAAACCTTCCGGATATGACAGGATTTGAGGTGTTCAATAACCTCATGAAGCAGGATACACCCCCGCCAGTGATTTTCCTCACTGCCAATAGCTCTGAGACTTTTAAGGTGAAGGGGCTGGAAATGGGCGGCGACGATTATGTTACGAAACCGTTTAGCGTACTGGAACTTTTGGCGAGGATTCGGGCTGTGCTTCGCAGGGCAGAAACGGCCGGGGATTTACGTGTCACAAAGAATGCTTCTATTGCCCGGGAACCTTTTGAGTTTGCTCAGGGCCGTGTCTCGCCTGAGCGAATGGAGATTACATTCCCGGATGGGGAGACGGAATCTATCGGTCGCAAGGAGTTAGGCGTACTTCTCGAGCTCTATGATAAGGCGGGCTCAGTGATAACTCGCAAGGAGCTGATCCACGCCGTTTGGGGAGTGCACGCGGATGTGCGCAGCAGGAGTTTGGACCAATACATAGTCAGAATCCGCAATGCCTACTCCCGTCACGGACTATCGATGCCTTCTTTTCGGACTGTCCATGGAGTGGGTTATATTTACGACCCGGAAGACAATCGGGCCGATTCTATTGCTGATCAGTCGGTAGAACTGTCCGACCCGGCTTAGTCGGGAACAAAAAGCCCCGAGGATTTTCCCCGGGGCTGTGAAGCTTTAGGTTCTATCTTTTGATTAATAATCGTCCATGGCAGGCGCTGGGGCCGCCTTCTCCTTCTCGGGCTCTTCAGTGATGAGAGCCTCCGTGGTCAGCAGCAGACCTGCAACGCTTGCGGCGTTTTGCAGCGCTGTGCGTGTCACCTTGGTTGGATCTACAACACCGGCCTTTACCAGGTCCTCATATTGTCCTGTAGCGACGTTGTATCCTTCGTTTCCGCTGCGAGCGGCGACTTCGCGAACAACAAGGCTGCCTTCAACCCCTGCGTTCTCGCAAAGCTGGCGAAGCGGTGCTTCGATTGCGCGCCGGACGATCTGTGCGCCGGTGCGTTCGTCATCCCTTAACTCATCGATGAGCTTGTCGAGTTCCTTGGCGACGCGAAGCAAGGCAACGCCACCTCCAGGAACAATACCTTCTTCAACTGCCGCGCGAGTCGCGTGAAGGGCGTCGTCGACACGGTCCTTCTTTTCCTTGAGCTCAGCTTCGGTAGACGCACCAACATTGATTACGGCCACGCCGCCGGCAAGCTTCGCCAGGCGCTCCTGAAGCTTTTCCCGATCATAGTCGGATGTAGTTTCCTCAATCTGTCGGCGAATCTGTTTTACACGGCCCTGAATGTCTGCCTGCTTCCCGGCGCCTTCAATGATGGTCGTGCTTTCCTTATCTACAGTCACCCGTTTTGCGCGACCCAGATCCGCCAGCTTAACGCTCTCCAGCTTAATCCCAAGGTCTTCCGTGATAAACTTGCCGCCGGTTAGGATGGCGATGTCTTCCATCATTGCCTTGCGACGATCGCCGAAGCCCGGGGCCTTTACAGCGCATACGTGCAGGGTGCCGCGAAGCTTGTTGACGACGAGGGTTGCAAGTGCTTCGCCATCTACGTCTTCAGCGATGATAAGCAGCGGTTTTCCGCTCTTGGCCGTTTCCTGGAGGAGTGGCAGCAAATCGTTCATGCTGCTGATCTTTTTCTCGTGCAGCAGGATGTAAGGATCCTCCAGCACGGCCTCCATGCTTTCGTTATTTGTGGCGAAATAGGGCGAGAGGTATCCCTTGTCGAACTGCATCCCCTCCACTACATCGAGGGTAGTCTCGATCGTCTTCGCTTCCTCAACGGTGATGGTGCCATCCTTGCCTACCTTGTCCATCGCCTCGGCGATCATATTGCCGATCGTCTCATCCCAGTTTGCGGACACCGTGGCAACCTGGCGCACCTCATCTCGGTTGTTGATCGGCTTGGAGATGCCTTTCAGCGCATCGACTGCCCTTGCTGTAGCCTTGTCGATGCCACGCTTCACAAAGATGGGATTGCTGCCGCTGGTAATTGACTTCAGACCCTCCCTGTAGATCGCTTCTGCAAGCACAGTGGCAGTAGTGGTGCCGTCCCCAGCGTTATCGGCTGTCTTGCTCGCCACTTCCCTAACCATTTGCGCGCCCATATTCTCGAAGGGATCCTTAAGCTCGATCTCCTTCGCGACGGTCACCCCGTCCTTGGTCACCTTGGGCGAGCCAAACTTCTTGTCGAGCAGAACGTTGCGCCCCTTGGGCCCAAGTGTGACCTTGACTGCGCGCGAAAGCGTTTGAACACCCGAGAGAATCCTCCTACGGGCGGATTCGTCGAAAAGAATCTGTTTCTTAGCCATGGTTCTTGCGGATTAGGTTCGCTTCAATGGTTAACGCAGGATCGCAAGGATATCATCCTCACGGATAAGCACATATTTCTCGTCACCGTAGGTTACTTCGGTTCCGCCATACTTTGAAATAAGGACGCGGTCGCCGGCCTTGACCTCAAAGGCGATCACCTCGCCCTTGTCATTTCGTTTCCCTGAGCCAAGCGCCACAACTTCCGCTTCCTGCGGCTTCTCCTTCGCGGAGTCGGGAATTACGATTCCCCCTTTGATTTGCTCAGTTTCCTCAAGGCGCTTCACTAGAACGCGATCGCCAATCGGTGTAATCTTCACAGCAGTGCTAGTTGCCATGGATAATAACGATGATTGAAGTTGACTGAAAGTAGCCTGTTTTCACGCAGGCGCACGAGATCAGGCAACTTTCATGCCGTCCAACTGGAAAGTCCAGAAGTGGTTGGATATCAATGGCTAATAGAATTCTTGGCGTTAAGCAAAAGCGCCAATCTGACACGACGCTGAAGGTCCCTGAGAATCACCCTGTGCCATTTTTGCTCGTGCCCTTTGTTGAGCCATGGCGCCACCTGTGCTAGGCTAAGGGCATGCGCCCCATGCAGTTTAGGATCTGGGAGCACATGCTCCCACGCGATCTTGAATTTTTATTGCAGTGCCTTGCGAAGTCCAAGGCCGAAAGATCGGCCTTGTTAAGACTATTAGCCGATCCCTCTGAAGCAGTAGTGCTGATGGATAGCGAGAGGCTTTACCGAACTGTGCTGGAAGCTACCGAAAATCTGCCGATCTCGCCTCGATTCTATTTCTACATTCTGTTGCGCCAATCGTTCAAGGCATCAGGTATCGGAGATCCAAGTATCGCCGACTACGTGGCTTCTGTCCTCGGCGAGTATGGCAGAAGCTGTCGGTCGGTTGAGAACGCTGCCCTCCTTTATAGTGTCGATTTCCTCGAGGAAATTAAGAAGGCGTCCGCTTACGAGCGGTTCTTTGTCTACTCCGGAGCAGCTAATCGATACCTTTTCCTTACAGGGATCTTCCCTGACTACCTTCAGAAGCGCGAATCGAGGCATGGTCTTCCCTCAATCGACTACTACGAGGGACTGGCTGCACAGTCATATCGCTCGGCTGCCAGGCATCCTTTGGCGCGAGAGTTTGATTTGGCAGAGGTGTTCCTGGTCTTGTCCCAGGAGTTTCGACGCACTCGCAAACTATTGAATGGAATGGCTGATGTGCTTATTTCGCTGAACTGAGCGTTTTGCAGGCATTGACGCTCAAGAAAGGCGAGCCTAGTCTGAATTGATGAGCAAGCAGTCATGCTTGATAATCCAGCTAGCTGAGCTGCTTCAGGCTGAGGGCAGAGTAAAGGCGCTGTGGATTGACCGGCTTGAGCGCCGAGTTTCGCTCGCACTTGGACCAGGTCGAAACGGACTGACCAAGGAACTGACGGGGAAGGTTGAGTCGTTGATTCGAGAGCACCATGACTGCTGGATAAACAAGTGTGAGGCGTGTAACGAAGATTTACCGCAGCAACTGCCAGAAGGCTTCCAGTTGATCCCGATGCCTGATTCGGGCATCATGGTAAAACGGGAAACCTGCCCAACCGGGCCACAGTTTTGGCGATGGACAGAAGTGAAGGCTTCTGTCAGACGGCAGGCTCCTGCAGGCGAGCATACACATGAAGAATGGAAGCATGGACTCGTTTTATCCGGTTTGTGCCTCGCGTTCATCATAAGCGCCCTGGCCGCAGATCGGGTTGAAGGCCTGCATTCTACGGCGCCAATTATTCTTTACGTACTGGGATATCTTGCAGGGGGCTGGCATCCTGCCGAAGAGGCATTTGGGCTACTCCGGAAGCGAGTATTGGACATTCACTTCCTGATGCTTTGCGTAGCGGTGGGGGCGGCGTTTATCGGTCATTGGTGGGAGGGCGGAATCCTTCTATTTCTATTTAGTCTTAGCGGAGCGTTGGAGGAGTTGGCGGAAGCTCATACAGAAAAAGAGATTCGGAGTCTGTTCCGGGATGCTCCCCGCCACGCCAATCGTCTCCTTGAAGATGGAACTGAGTCGCCCACACCGGTCGACGAGATTCAACCCGGTATGGTGCTTCGGGTTCGCCCGGGCGAACAATTTGCTGTGGACGGGAAGATTATCCAAGGGACTACTGCGGTTAATGAGGCCAACTTGACTGGTGAGTCTCTGCCGGTTGAGAAAGGGGCGGGACAGGAGGTTTTCAGTGGCACGATGAACCTTTGGGGCGCGGTCGACTATCGAGCATCACGACGCGTAACTGAGAGCGCACTGGCGAAGGTAATTCATCTGATCAAGGAGGCCCGGGAGAGCAAGGCGCCATCTCAGCGTTTCACGGAATGCTTTGGGAGCCGTTACACTTACGCTGTTCTAGGCGTCTGCACGGTGATGTTTTTCGTTTGGTGGCTGGCCTTCGGGTTACCGCCTTTGATGAATGCTGGGGAAGTTAGCTCCGCGTTTTACCGCGCCATGACGCTCTTGGTCGTCGCATCTCCGTGTGCGCTGGTGCTCTCAATTCCTTCAGCCATTCTTGCAGGGATAGCTGCTGGTGCTCGAAGAGGCGTTCTCTTTCGAGGCGGTGCAGCCATAGAGCGATTGGCGGAAGCGTCACGCTTTGTGTTCGATAAGACAGGAACCCTAACCACGGGAGCCTTAAGGGTGCAGTCAATCGAAGGAGCGGGGGAGGAAGAAGCTCTTGGAATGGCGGCCTCTCTTGCACATTATTCTGCGCATCCTGTTTCGCGTGCAATTGTGCGGGAAGCGCTTGGCCGCAGTGAGGAGTTTATGTCCCTTACTGCGGAGGACGTGAGAGATCTTCCGGGTATGGGGGTTGAAGGCGCGGTGGCAGGAAGTATCGTGCGACTGGGAAACCGGCAATCATTCGCGAATGAAAAGACATCCAACTTCAGTGCGCCGCCCGCAGGTTACAGTGAGGTTTTCGTAGAGTGGAAAGCTGGTTTTGCCCGGTTCCTCCTTGTGGATGAACTGCGTCCGACCGCCCGCAACGTGATTGCGTGGCTCCAGAAGCAAGGACTTAAAGTTTCAATGTTGACCGGAGACCGATCCGAGGCTGCTGGATTGGTCGCGAGCGAACTTGGCATCAATGATATGCATCATAGCCTCAAACCGGAAGGTAAAGTTAGTCTGATCCAGGATTGGAGCCAGAACCAGGAAAGAATCGTAATGGTGGGAGACGGCGTAAATGATGCCCCGGGTTTCGCCGCCGCGGATATCGCGGTGGGAATGGGCTTACGCGGCGCCGACGCATCGCTTGAGCAGGCAGACGTTGTGCTGATGAAGGATCGCTTGGAGAATCTGTTGTTTGCCTACAGCCTGAGCAAGCGAGCGAGACGTATAATTCGACAAAACCTTGCAATCTCCTTAGGCGTAATTGTCCTTCTCGTCTTTGCAGCTCTTGGAGGGAGCCTTCCCCTAACCTTGGGAGTAGTTGGGCATGAAGGGAGCACGGTTGTCGTTGTTTTGAACAGTCTGCGATTGCTTTTTCGTGGCAATAGATCTAATTCCGGGTTTGACGCAGTGTAAGAATCTGAGACGGTGCTTGTAAATGCGCATTACCCGAAGAGGCGCCTTATCGATTGTTGTTCCCTTTCTTTTTACTCCAGATCGTTTGCACGCTGATAGCGTCGATACTCTGTTTGATCTGGTTATTCAGGGCGGCTGGCCGATGGCGCCCATAGGTATCTGCCTGACACTTACGATCTACTTCGCTATTTCAGGTTTCATAGCAACGGGACAACGCGAAGCTATTCCGCGAGAAGATTTCGCAGAATTATGCCTGATGCTCTCCCGGGGAGAAGTCTCAGAGGTTTCAAGGTTGATGCAGGAGGGAGACACAATGTTGGCTCGTGTTATGTCGCCCGTAGTCACTCGGACGGGGCCTAACCTCGGTAGATTGGAACGGGAGCGGTTAGAAGGCATTGCCCAACAGGCATTACAGACTGAGCAGGAACTTATCGCGCAGAGCATCAATTATCTGAATGTGGTTTCGTCCCTGGCCCCGATGTTAGGCCTGTTAGGCACCGTCTGGGGTATGATTGGCGCCTTTCAGACCATCTCTGACGGAGGTATGGGGTCCGCCCAACTTATGGCTGGAGACATCAGTATGGGACTTATTACAACTGCAGCCGGCCTGATCGTCGCCATGCCGGGCGTTGTTGCATTCTGGCTCCTTCGAAACCGCTTACAGAGGCGATGCATTGCGGTTGCTCGGGCTGCCAACCTGATGCTGGATTATCTGGAAGGAAAACCCGATGATTTGGACGGTGAACCAGAACAGTCAATCGCCTCTATCGGAACGATGAACTCATAGCCATGGCGTTGGTGTGCGCTTTTTTGCTTCAACATATCGGGGCAATAATTACAAAGGCCAGATGCTACGTGGTGTTATCTTTGACTGGGATGGAGTTGTTGTGGACTCATCCGCTGCACACGAGGAAAGCTGGAATCTTCTCGCGAAGGAACTCGGCCGGATCCTGCCGGATGGCCATTTCAAGAAGGGGTTCGGTCGTAAGAACGAATATATTATCCAGGAGTTTCTGGGGTGGACCAAGGATCCGGATGAGATTCAGGCCTATGGTGACCGTAAAGAGGCGCTTTATCGGGAGCTATTGGATCAGGGAGGGCTCAATCCCTTGCCCGGAGCCAGGGAGCTGTTATATGCTCTTCGGGCGGCAAAAATTCCGACTGTCATTGGCACTTCAACGCCGCGGGCCAATATCGAGCACGCATTACGCCTGCTGCAATTGGAAGGGGTATTTAGCGGGGCAGTAACTGCTGAGGATGTCAATGAAGGGAAGCCCAACCCAGAGGTCTTTCTCAAGGCCGCAAAGGTTATCAACGTTGCACCTTCGGATTGCGTTGTGTTCGAGGATGCCGTTTACGGTGTTAAGGCTGCATTGACTGGAGGAATGAAGGCAGTCGCTGTGACGAATACACACGCCCGTGAATCCTTCTCCATGGCGCACAAGATAGTACATTCCTTGGTCGAGATAGATATTCCTTCCTTGCGGGATCTTTTCAATTAAGCACTGGCTGTTTCCAGTAAAGAACCCATTATTTGAAAGCTTTCAGCGTTAACAGAATGATTATCAAGCCTCGCACCCGTGGATTTGTTTGTGTTACTGCGCACCCTGTAGGCTGTGCACAGCACGTACGCGAAGAAATAGATTACGTTAAAGGCAAAGGGCCAATCAAGGGAGGTCCGCGGAACGTCCTCGTGATTGGCGCAAGTACCGGCTACGGATTGTCGAGTCGTATTGCAGCTACTTTTGGGTGCGGCGCACGAACACTGGGAGTGTTTTTTGAACGGCCCTCAGAGAACGATCGTCCTGCTTCGGCTGGTTGGTATAACAGCGCCGCATTTCATGAAGCGGCGGCAGCTGCAGGGGCTTGGGCGAAGAGCATCAATGGAGATGCATTTTCTGACGAGATAAAGGATCAGGCTTTGAAAATTATCCGGGATGAAATGGGGAAACTGGACCTCATTGTGTATAGTCTAGCCTCTCCACGTAGGACTGATCCTGAGACAGGCCAAACATACACAAGTACGCTCAAGCCAATCGGAGAAGCTTTTACTGCGAAGAATCTGAACACCGATAAGAAGCAGATCGAAGAGGTTACCATTCAGCCTGCGTCCGAGGAAGACATTCTCAATACAGTGAAGGTAATGGGAGGCGAAGATTGGGAGCGCTGGATCAACGCGCTTGATAACGCAGACCTGCTGGCAGAAGGATGTATAACAGTCGCCTTTGATTATGTGGGCCCACAGGTTACATGGCCAGTTTATCGTAATGGAACGATTGGTCGGGCAAAGGAACACTTGAGCCAGACGGCGAAGCGACTCGATGGGATTCTGAAGGTGCATCGGGGGCTTGCCTTCCTGTCAGTTAACAAGGCTGTGGTTACCCAGGCCTCCAGTGCCATCCCGGTTGTTCCGCTCTATATTAGCCTGCTCTTCAAGGTGATGAAAGAAAAAGGGATTCACGAAGGGTGCATTGAGCAGATGGATCGCCTCTTCCGGACTCAGTTGTACAATGATAGTTCGCTGGACTTTGACGACGAAGGGCGAGTTAGAATGGATGATTGGGAACTGCGTGATGATGTTCAGGAAGAGGTTGCTCGCCTGTGGGATCAAGTGACGACTGAGAATATCGACTTACTTTCAGACTTCGACGGCTATCGGGATGATTTCCTGAAGCTGTTTGGCTTCAACTACAGCGGGGTGGATTACGAAGCTGACGTCGACCCGAAAGTGGATATCGTGCCTTCTACTCCTGCCCAGTCCTAGCCCGTGAATTTTTCCGACCCAATTCTCAGTTGCGCTGATTCACAAAATTGGGAGGCGCGTGTTCTTGGACATGACAATGGCCTGATCCAGGACGCAATGGAAAGGGCCGGTAGGGCGGCAGGAAAGGCGATTCTTGCAGACTTCGCCGAGATTTCGCCTTTGCCTGATGCTTTACGGGTTCTGGTACTTTGCGGCACAGGTCACAACGGTGGTGATGCACTGATTGCGGCCCGTTTTATCCTCGAGCAACATTCAGGCGCCATCGCCAATGTCGTCCTGGTGTATGGAGAGGAGAAACTAAAGCCGCAGGTAAGACGCGCGCTTAGTTCACTGTCGGAGAGTGCGGGTGAACGCTGTCGCATTCAGAATTGGGGGCCAGCCTTCGCTGTGCCAGCCAGCAACAGAACATACCATATTTGCCTGGATGGCGTCGTGGGTATGCAGTTCAAGCCGCCTTTGAGAGAGCCGGCCGGAGAAGTTTTCGACTGGGTGGACTCGCTGGGAGATCAAGTCTTGCTTCGCGCGGCGATAGACCTGCCCAGCGGTTTGGGAGATGAGTCCTCCGACATTGGGTTTCAGGCTGACTTCACTTACGCCACGGGCGTGTTGAAACAACCCTTGGTACTATCTCGCAACCGGGGCAGAGTAGGCCGAATTCGTTACCTGGACCTTGGATTCTTCGAGAACGAAGCTCCTTGGTCTGCCCAACGTGTGATCAAGGGCAGTATTCTCGATTCACTGCGGCGGCTTCGAGATCCCTCCAGCGATAAGCGTCATCACGGGCATGTGTTCGCCCTTGGCGGATCGCGTCCAATGCCTGGGGCTTTGTTGATGACTGTAATGGCGGCGGTGAGGAGCGGAGCAGGTCTCACAACTGCCTTTACGCCACAGAACATTAGCTCACGCTTGGCTTCTACTGTCCCTGAAGCTATGTGGATTCCTTTGCCGGTTTCTCCTGAAGGCGCTCTTATTAGTGAGGAGTGTCTGCGTCTGGTGCGCCGCAACATCGCAAGGGCGACCTGCATCGTAGCCGGGCCCGGGCTGGAGCCAGATCGCGAGGGTCGTCTGCTTGTGGCGCGGCTGGTTCGTGAGTCCGAGCTCCCCATCGTTCTGGACGCTGGCGCATTACAACCGGAAGTGATGGCCGCTGTAATTACCCGGCCACAGACCTGGCCGCCTGTGATTGTGACCCCACACCAAGGCGAGTTCAAGCGTCTGCATCCAGGACTGGACGAAGAGGATCTTGAGAAATCGCTACTTGAGTTCTGCAATCGTTACAGAACGCTGACGATCCTCAAAGGCCCCGTAACGAGAGTTTGCGACGGAGAGCGCATATACTACAGCACCTTTGGCGGGCCTGTGCTTGCACGCGGTGGTAGCGGAGACATTCTCGCTGGTATGGTGGCAGCCCTTGTCGGCGCCCCCGGAGCAGACGCATTAACTGCGTGTTGCAGGGCGGTGGCATGGCATGGATCCGCAGCCGAGGAGTTGGCGAGAAGCAAAGGGCAGCATGCAGTGAGGACCACTGAAATACTGGACTATCTGAGCCCCGCAGTAAGGAAATGGTCAGCCTAGATAACCAGCGCGACGCTGTCTTGGTGCTTAGTGCGCTACCCGGGGTTGGCCCGGTTCGATTCAACCGATTGACCGAGCATTTCGGCGGACCAGAGAAAGTATTTTCTGCCAGCCGCAGCGATCTACTTTCAGTGCGGGACATCGGAAAGGAAACTGCGGAGGCCATTCTACAATGGGAGCAACACTTCAACCTGTCACGGGAACTTCAGTTGATGGAGAGATCTGGAGTTCGATATGTTATAAGAGGTGAGAGCGGATATCCCCGTAGCCTGTCTCTGCTTGGCGACGCGCCTCCAGGTCTCTATGTAAAGGGTGAAGTGCCCCCGGTTTTGAGCGTAGCCATCATTGGAACGCGTCGTCCAAGCATTTATGGGCGAGGCATTGCCCGTAAGTTTGCGGCAGAATTGGCGAGAGCTGGAGCGTGCGTAATCAGCGGCCTGGCGCGTGGGATTGATACAGAGGCGCACGAAGGCGCCCTGGAAGGCGGCAAGACAATCGCAGTGCTGGGCTGTGGTATAGACTATGTGTACCCTCCGGAGAATCGTCAGCTATATGAGCGGATTGCTAACTCCGGCGCCTTAATTAGCGAGTTTCCCTTTGGGCGTAAGCCCGACGCACAGACATTTCCCCAGCGGAACCGGCTTGTTTCTGGAATCAGTGATGGTGTGTTGGTTGTTGAATCTGACACTCGAGGCGGGAGTATGATCACCGCCCGCTTTGCAGCAGAACAAGGGCGGACAGTGTTTGCGGTTCCCGGGCGGATCGATCAGGCGTCTAGTCGTGGTTGCCATGCGTTGATAAGAGATGGAGCTAGTCTCGTAACATCGGTAGATGATATTCTTCATGAGCTGCAGTTTATGCAATTGCCGTTCACACCGGAGGGTTTGGATTCCGAGTCTGCATGTGCGGGGCAGCATTCTCCGTCCCACGAAGCATTCTTTAGCGACCTCAATGAGAAGGAAACCACCATTGCCCAGTGCTTTGTAGACGGTGAGGCACTTCACCCGGATGTTGTCTCCAAACGAACTCAGTTACCCTATTCCGATGTAAGCGCGGCGCTTATGATGCTCGAACTGAAGCGCCGTCTGATAAAGCGGACAGATGGTAGATTCGAAAGAGTCTGATGCATAAGCAACTTGACTCCAATGCAGCTTTTCAATTGCCTCCGCCCGGTAATGACAGCGCGTCATTTGAGCTTGAAACGCGACTATTTCACCGCCTCGCGAATTAGTTGAGGGGCCGGGCACTTGTGCTTGGTCGTCTCCCGGCCCCGTTGACGCAGACCATTGTTCCAGGACAGAAAGTTTGTCTTGGTTGTCTAGCGAAGTAATAAATTCTCAACGCGTCTACTCGTTCGCCCTACAATGAGTTTGGTAAAACCTAAAATTTTCATCTACGACACAACCTTGCGTGATGGCACGCAGGGAGAAGGCGTTTCGTTCTCCGTTAGTGGTAAGCTAGCGTTAGCAAGCAAGCTGGATCAGTTTGGCGTCGACTATATCGAAGGCGGTTGGCCGGGCTCAAATCCACGCGACATGGCTTTCTTTGAGGAGGCCAAGAAGATTCGCTGGGAGCATGCGAAGATCGCCGCTTTTGGCTCTACAAGGCGTGCGAATACCCCGGTTACTGAAGACGCGCAGCTCAAGCTCTTGCTGGATGCAGAAACCCCTGTAGTAACGATTTTTGGCAAGACTTGGTTATTGCACGTCACTGAAGTGCTTCGGGTGAGTCTAGAAGAGAATCTGCGGATGATTGAGGAGTCCGTTCAGTTCCTTGTTCAGAATGGGCGTGAGGTCATCTACGACGCCGAGCACTTTTTCGACGGTTATAAAGACAATCCTGATTATGCCTTGGCTACGTTGGCAGCGGCAGCCAGGGGTGGGGCAAGTTACCTCACGCTGTGTGATACCAATGGAGGCTCGATGCCGGGCTTTCTCTCTGAGGTCACTTCCCGGGTAGTCGCCAGCTTTGATGTTCCCATTGGAATGCATTGCCATAATGATTGCGGGCTTGGCGTGGCGTTGAGCATGGCGGGAGTTGAAGCGGGAGCGACCCTGGTTCAAGGCACCTTGAACGGATATGGAGAGCGCATCGGGAACGCAAACCTGACATCAATTATCCCTAATTTGTCGTTGAAGCTGGAGTATCCACTGTCCTGTGGAGACAACTTGAAGGAACTTAGGGCACTCTCCGTATTCGCAGATGACTTGGCTAACCTGAGATCAGACAAGCGCCAACCATATGTCGGCGCCAGTGCGTTCGCCCATAAGGGAGGCGTTCACGCAAATGCGGCCCAGAAAGTTTCTCGTAGTTATGAGCACATCGAGCCGGAAATGGTCGGCAATCGACAGCGCATATTGCTCTCTGATATGTCCGGCGGCAGCAGCGTCGGAATGAAGGCGCGTGAACTTGGTCTCGAGGTTGAGGAAAAATCTCCCAAAATGCGGGAGTTCCTTGCCCTGCTTAAGGAACGCGAGTTTCAGGGCTACGAGTACGAGAACGCAGATGCTTCCTTCGAGGTCTTGTTGAGACGACACTTTGAGAAGCAGCCCGACGACTTTAAGCTCGTGGGCTTCCGCGCCATTACAGAAGTAATGCGCGATACTGGGGAGATAATCTCGGAAGCCTCTGTAAAGATCCTCGTGAATGGAGAGATTCACCACGAAGTGTCTGAGTCGCAGGGACCTGTCGGCGCCTTGGATCATGCGATGCGCAAGGCGCTATCAAAGAACTATCCCGCGATCAATGACGTGAAACTGGTGGATTATAAGGTGCGCATTCTTGATACAGGAAAAGGCGCCGACGCTACAGTGCAGGTTCTGATTCTGTCTACCGACGGAAGGGATAGTTGGTGGACAACCGGTGCAGGGGGCAACATCATCGAGGCTAGTTGGGAAGCCCTGAGGGACTCATTAATGTACAAGCTTCATCGTGTGAACGGTGTTGTCCCGGTGCGTGATTCTCAACCTGTATCCAGCCCCGCTAGCGCTTAAGCTTCAAGAAGCAGGGATCTGATTGCCGCAATTGCCCGATCGGTGGCGCCCCGCTGCGCGGAGTGCCACTTGATCGCTTGTCGCCCCATTGCATGGCGTCTGTCCGGCGATCTCAGGAGTTCCAAAATTGAATGGGATGCTGAGGAGAGATCTCTGGCGCGTATCGCAGCACCAGCCTCTACAAGAGAATCGGTAATATCCCTGAAGTTTGACATACCCGGTCCAGTGATGACTGGAATGCCATAAGCGACAGCCTCAATAGGAGATTGTCCTTCGTTATGTGGGGGCAGGCTCTTGCCGATGAATGCGACATCTGCAATCTGAGTTAGCATGCGTAACTCACCTGTGGTGTCTGCAAGGTAGATCCGGGCGTCGTTCCCGTAACTTCGACCGTCGCTGCGTCGTGTCCACGACAGAGTCTGCTCTTCAAGGACCCTGGTGACTTCCTCTCTACGTTCTGCATGCCGTGGCGCCAGAAGTAGTCTGACATCCATACCAGCAGCGGATCTGGCCTGGGATTGGAGCTGGATAAGAAACTCTTCCTCACCGGGCCAAGTGCTGGAGCCGAGCAATATTAATGAGCTACGGTTGGCATCCGGAAAAAGCTCCTTGGTCAGCATAAGCTTTTGATCAGGCTCCAGATGCTGATCCATTGGCACATCGCATTTCAAGTGGCCAATGTAGCGGACTTTGGAAGCTTCACCTTCGAGCAGAGTCTTGAATCGGCGCTCATCCTGAGGAGTTCCAGCCAGTATGAGTGAAACAGGATCGAGCACCAAAGGTTTTGCCAGAGGCAGGATTCTCCGGTATCTCCTAAACGACCGATCGCTTAGCCGGGCGTTAATCAATACCGATGGCGCCTTCCGGCTTTGTGCCTGTCTCAAGTGCTCTGGCCAGAGTTCAGACTCCATCATTAGGGCAAGGCTGGGCCGAACTCGACGCCAGGCGAGGGCGGAGAACAGCCAGAAGTCCAATGGGAAATAGAAAACATGATCGATCTGTTTCTCAAGACGCTCCTTGGCCAGTTTGTAAGCTGTGCTCGTAGTTACAGAGAGAACTACTTCCATTCCCTCTTCCTTCAACCGTGATGCAAGAGGAGAAATTGCCAGTAGCTCACCTACTGAGACCGCCTGTATCCAGATTCGTCGTCTGCTTACATCTGGCTTCAGCTTCGGCGCAAAACCGAATCGATGTTGCCAACTGGCGCCATAGCCTCCGCGCCGTATCATCCGGCGCAGATAGAACGGCAGCGCCAACAGTAGCAAAGGGAGAAATAACAATCGGTAGAGCCAGATCATTGCAGTGGGATTGCTAAAAGTCTCTTCGTTGCTTGCGCCGCATGGGTCTGATTGGTTTGGTGGGGTTTCATGTTCCTTTCGTTATCTCACCCAAGCAAAGGAAATAAGCATGCCTTTGAAGAGTTTCTTAAGTTCCTGCCTCACGGTTGCCGCACTGGTTCTATCCTCAGTTGTAGCTCAAGGCGATACAGATGATCAATCGATGAAGGGAATGCCAAGATCCAAGGGCAAGCAAGTGATCTGGCCGCATGAAATTTCAAATCTGCAGCCAGACCCCAAGGTAAATTGGGGTATGCTGGATAATGGATTGCGTTATGTAATTCTTTCTCATGACGAACCGCCGGGAAGAGTCAGTCTCCGCTTGCTTGTGCAGGCTGGTTCACTAATGGAAACAGATGCTCAGAGGGGACTGGCTCATTTCCTTGAACATATGGCGTTCAATGGCACCAGGAATTTTCCCGCCGCTGAGATGGTCGAGTATTTCCAGCGTCTTGGAATGGCCTTTGGCGCCGATACCAATGCGCATACCTGGTGGTTGGAGACGGTCTATAAGCTCGAGTTACCAGAGTCGTCGGACAGTCTTCTGAAAGACGCTTTCCAACTCTTTCAGGATTACGCCAACGGAATGCTTCTTGATGAGAAAGAGATAGATGGCGAACGTGGCGTCATCTTGGCTGAGAAGAGGGCGCGTGAGTCGATTGAGTTTAGGATATCGCGTGATGAGCTACGCTTCAACTTACCCGATTCGCTGATTCCATATCGTTTTGCGATCGGTGAGGAAGAGGTAATCCTGAACGCGCCCAGGGAGGAGTTTGTTTCATTCTACAATAAGTGGTACACTGCAGACCGACTCGTGTTGGTTGCTGTGGGGGATATCACCGAAGAGCAGCTGGAGCCATTGATTAATGAATATCTGGGGGCTCTTCCAGAAAACCGGATGCCGCTGTCAGCTCCCGATCTTGGAACGATTGCCGAACGGGGTGCGCAAGCCCGTGTCTACCGCGAAGGTGAAGCGTCAGCAGTCAGTGTGAGCATCACTACGGTTCGACGGGATCAGGATATTGTTGATTCAGCAGAACACCGTGAGCGGGACATCATCACTCGCGTTGCGAATGCAATCATCAACAGGCGCCTTCGCATCCTTTCTAAACAGGAGGGTGCGGCGTTCGTTCAAGGGGCAGCGTTTTCTTATGACTGGCTGGACTTCGCAGAGTACGCAGGGATCGAACTACGGTGCCAGCCGGATAAATGGAACGCTGCCCTTGAGGTCGCAGAAACAGAGCTGAGACGGGCGCTTGAATACGGTTTTACGGAGTCAGAGACACGTGAGATCGCCGCGAGGCTCTTGAACAATTACGAAGAGGCGGTTGAGCAGGCAAATACTCGAAAAAGTCGCGACCTCGCCGACGCGCTTGTCCGTAGTGTAAGCGATGCTGATGTATTCACCAGCCCGGAACAGGATCTGCAATTGGCAAGAGGCGTTCTTGAGAGCATTTCTGCAGAAAAAGCTCATGCAGCTCTGAAGGATGTCTGGTCCTCCTCAACTCGGCTGATCTATGTCTCTGGCAACGTTCCTGATGAGGTTACGAATGAAATGGCGCTCTCCGTTTACAACAGCAGCCAGAAAAATGAAGTTGCCCCCCCCGAAGACACTGAGCTTACCGATTTCGCGTATCAAAATTTTGGCGAACCTGGACAAGTTGTTGATTCAACGACCATCGAAGATCTCGAGATCAAGCAGCTTCAGTTCTCAAACAATGTACGTGTGAATCTTAAGCGGACAGATTTTGAGGCAAATGTTGTCAGAGTGCTGATGCGTTTTGGGGCAGGAGACCTCGTCATGCCCGAAGAGCTTCCCGGCCTTTCTTTGATTGCTTCTTCGATATTCGTAGGAGGTGGGCTTGAGGAACATTCACTGGATGATCTTGAGCGAATCTTCGCCGGCCAAAGCGTTAATGTAAACTTTGGTGTGGACTCAGACGCATTTGTCCTCTCGGGAGTAACGAACCCTAAGGATTTACATGATCAGTTGCGGCTGATGACTGCCTATCTCGTTGCACCAGGATACCGCGAGGAAGCCATACGACAAACACGGAACAGGCTGCCGCAGGTTTATAGGCAACTCATGCACACCCCTGATGGAGTCCTTCAGGACAGGGTGGCGAGTTTCCTGGCAGGCGGTGACTACAGATTTGGCTTCCCGCCTCTCGAATCCGTGATGAGTCGCACGATTTCTGAAGTAAGAGAGTGGCTCGATGAGCCGTTGCGACGCGGTTATCTGGAAGTTTCAGTCGTCGGGGACTTCGATGAAGAAGAAGTTGTGGCGATCTTGTCAGAGACTGTAGGAGCCTTGCCTGAGCGAGAAAACGAGAAGCCTCGGCACGCGGCGAAGAGGAAGCTCGAGTTCCCTGGTGGAGTGGGCGCGAAGGTCTTTGAATACGAAAGCAACATTCCCAAGGCAGTCGCAATGGTGGCTTGGCCCACAGCGGACATGTGGGATATTTCGCGCACGCGTCGGCTCGGGGTCTTGGCTGATATTATTACCGAACGCCTTAGAGTGAAAATAAGGGAGGAGCTTGGCGAAGCTTACAGCCCTTACGCGTATAACAGGAGCAGCGATACGTTTGAAGGCTACGGGTATGCCGCTGCACTTATAACCCTAAGTCCCGAGAGCGTAGCAAAGATTGCTGAAATGACAGCTGCGATTGGCGCCGATCTCGCCAGTAACGGCGCCAATCAGGACGAACTCGACCGTATGATTGCTCCGCTGCTGAAGCAATTGGAAGAATGGCGTAGGAACAATCGCTACTGGCTTAGCAGCGTGCTGGCCTCGTCACAAGAGTATCCAATCAGGCTCGAATGGTCCCGCACAATGGAACAAGATCTGCGATCCGTAACACTGGAGGAAATTAATCTTCTCGCGAAGGAGTACCTACAGTCCGAACGCGCAGTGCAGATTCTTGTGATGCCACGGACAACCGAGTCGGAGACCCATCGGGATGCAGCGTCACAATGACACAGTGAAAACCGGTACACTCCTGTTACACGGGCGAGGCTTCTGAGGAAGGCCAGCTCTGAAGGATTTTGATGTAATTGGCGCGTCCGACGACGTCTGCAGATCGCCGGTTAATGTAGCTCATGCACCCGCGTAGTTGCTCCAGGCTCTCAAACTGGCTCTGCTCCATCCAGTCTTCCAGTCCGTTGATCAACTGACCTGCGTATTCGGGTCCATTCTGCAGAAGTGCGCTTACAACTTGGACCGCATCAGCACCGGCCATGATTGCCTTCACCAGATCCTCAGTGGTATGGATGCCCCCAGAGGCGGCCAGTTTCAGGCGCGACCGTCCGTGCAGCGTTGCTAGCCATCGAAGGCGAAGCAGCAAATCCGCAGATGTTGACGGCTGCATCCTCGGGATCGCGGCGAGTCTCTCAATATCGATGTCTGGCTGAAAGAACCGATTGAACAGAACCACGGAGCTGGCGCCGGCTTCTTCCAGTCGATGAACAAAGTGGGCCAGTGAGGTGAAGGACGGGCTCAGCTTTACCGCCACTGGAATCTGTACGAACTGGCGCACTTCCCTCACAATCTGGAAACACCTTTGCTCAACAATGGCTGACGATTCGTCTTCGCTGCTGGGCAGGAAGTAAAGATTCAGCTCAATGGCGTCTGCCCCCGCATCCTGCATTAGCTGTGCGAAGCTTGTCCATCCTCCCTCGGTGACACCGTTAAGTGAGGCGATTACAGGGATGCTCAGACAGGATTTTAGCCGCTGCAAGTGTTCCAGATAATCGTCTACCTTGATTGCAAAGTCTGGACTAGGGAGTTCGTCCTTCTGCTCTCCTTCTTCGAGTTGCTCCTGGAAGAGGGAATGCATCACGACCGCACTTGCGCCGGCATCTTCAAGTCGTTGAGCGCTATCCAGAGTAAAGGCCAGCGGCGACGCGCCTGCCACTAGCGGGTTCTTGAGTTTCAGCCCAAGATAATCGGTTTGAAGGTTCATTTGGTGATGATGCTATTCATAATTTCCTCTTGCTCGGCAAGTATTGCAAGAGGGGATTCTCTGAGAATAAGCGTTGCCAAAGGATCGTATAGGTAATACCTTCCAAAACATTGCCATGAAATCGCGCACTCTGCTTGCTCTACTTACACTCATTCCTACTATCCCCCTGGCCGCCGGTACCGCAACGGTCCAAATGAACGCCGTCAAGAAGGCGTCTGGAGGAACGCTTGACGCTCTCCCGGATAGCGTAAGGTTTGGCGTTAGCTTTCCAGGCTCAGCCGCAGATGACGTAACGCACCTCGTTACTGATCCTTTTTCCCCTGTAACGGATAACCAAGAATGGGTCGCGGCAAGCTATAGAGGGGTTGTGGCGGGATCCGGCGCTATTGGTGAAACGGGCACAATGCTGCTTCAAGTGCCTGAGGCCCCAACTGATGCGTCCGTGTCACCGATTGTGGCTGTCATTCCCCGAGGCGGATCTTGGTCAAACTATAATCTCACGCCTGCTTCCACTCTGTTTGATGGAGTTAATGGTGGCGCAACCTTTGATGAAGGACAACTGGCGGTTTCGATGCTTATCAATGGTGTTGAGCACTCTGGCGTCATCGTTGCCACGCCGACCGGTTCTGGTAACTTACAGATTGGACCCTTCACTCTCAGCGCAACGGGTAGCGAGTACAGCTTTAGCGCGGCAGAATTACAGCAATTGGAAAACCGGTACGTTGGAGAAGTTGTGCGATTGGATGCCGGGGTTGACTATGAGACTTTGCTGACGACGCTTACGATTGGCTCCATTAGCGACTACGATCTGGATGGCGTGCCAGATATTGTAGACGATTCTGTAGAGCCATGGTTCGGGGCACACGAGAGTTACTCCAATGGCTGGGTGATCTCGACCAAATATGGGACCATGTATCCCTACAACGCCTCTTCGTTCGTGTATCACCTGCAACATGGTATTCTGTTTATCCTACCGCAAGACGGATACACCTTCATGTGGGATAATGAACTGGGCTGGCTGTTCTCTTCGTTGGATTACTATCCGACTATTTACCAATACAGCACAGGACATTGGCTCTACTATAATGCAACTGAGGGTAACCAGCGCTCATTCTGGAACTATACAACGGGGGATTGGCAGAACGCGCCGATAAGCGGGTAATCGTCTGTCTGGGAAGTTGCTCCTTGATGAGCGCGAGGATTGTCGTTTATCTGCGGCCTCGATGGACCTGCTGATAGGCAATCCTTTGTTGGTGCTCTTTGTCGCAATCGGAGCAGGACTAGTTCTGGGACGCATTCAACTCTTTGGCCTCAGCCTTGGAAGTTCAGGCGTCATCTTTGTAGCCCTTTTACTGGGGCATCTTGGCTGTTCAGTTCCAGACGGAATTGGCGCTGCAGGACTTGTCCTGTTTCTCTATTCGGTCGGCATTGGCGCCGGTGCGAGGTTCTTTTCCTCCATTGCGCGTCATGGCAGCAGGCTGGCCCTCCTTGCCCTGATAATCGTTGGCGTGGGAGCGCTTGCGACCGCATTTTTTGGAAGGCTCCTCGGGTTACCGCCAGATCTGGCCGCCGGCATTTTTGCAGGCGCACTTACAAGCACGCCTGCTCTAGCGGCAGCGACCGACTTGTTTGGCGAAGGTGGGAGCGGTGTCGCAATAGGATATGGAATTGCCTACCCGTTTGGCGTAATAGGGGTGGTGCTATTTGTGCAACTCTTGCCACGCCTGCTTGGGCAGGACCTTCAGACCGCTGGTGAGTCATTGCAGTCTGGGGAGCAGGTTGAATCTTCTATCAGGGGTATTCTCGTAGAAATCACAAATCCCAATATTGTTGGACAGCGAATCGTTGAAAATCCGTTTCTTGCAACTGCATCTTGTCAGGTAACACGAGTTCTGGAAGGGGAGCGCTTGGTTCCCCTGCGATATGATCATACTTTTAGTATGGGGCAGGTGGTGCACGCGGTCGGTCAACAGACTGCGCTTGGTCATCTGCAGGATTATTTGGGGCGGCCTGCGCAAAAGACTTACTTGAAGGATGTTGAGCAGGAGCGGCGGCAGCTGGTGGTGACCAAGGCATCAGTGGCAGGAAAAACGATCCGCGAGATTGACCCTGTTAAGAACCATCAGGTTGTTATTTCACGAATAAGCCGGCTCGGGATAACATTCGTTCCAGACATGGATACAGTTGTGGAGCGAAATGATGTTTTGACCGTCGTAGGAGCTCCAGACGCATTGAAAGGGTTTGCCCAGGCTGTAGGTCATAGAGATCAGGCCTTTGATGAGACCGACCTCCTTTCATTGGCTGTGGGCATTGCCCTCGGCGTGATCGTCAGCCAACTGGCTCTGCAACTCGAAGGTGGCGGCTCCCTATCCCTGGGTCTGGCGGGTGGCCCACTCGTGGTAGGTCTCGTCTTGGGGCACTTTGGAAGGGTTGGGCGCATTATCGGACACATCCCCCGCTCAACTCGATTATTGCTCCAGGAGCTCGGCTTGGTCTTTTTCCTTGCAGACGCAGGTATACGAGGGGGAGGGGCGCTTGTTGAAACAGTGCACCAATACGGACTTACCGTATTTCTCATGGGTGCAGTGATTACGCTTCTCCCAATGGCCATTGCATACCCGGTTGGCCGATGGCTTCTTAGGCTGAATATCCTTCAAGCGCTGGGCAGTTTGTGTGGAGGAATGACGAGCACGCCTGCACTCGGAGCTATTTCGGGACAGACTGACTCTCAGATACCGGTCGTAAGTTACGCAACGACTTATCCGGTGGCTCTAATTCTGATGACGTTTTTCGTGGAGTTTGTCGTACGCCTACTGAGCTGAAGCGTTACGCTTTGAACTTGTTCAGCGGATCATCTGTATAGGCGAACCATCGGGGATCATCGGAGCCTTCCCAATAATAGAGCCAGCGCCCACTGGAAGACTGATAGAAGTAGGGATAATTCGATTCGCTCGTCCAAAGTTGCCCAAGATACTCGTCGTGGAAACTCAGGCTTTGACGTGGGTTACCAAATGCATCTCGAAGGCCTTCGCGATTGTGCAGCGGCCAAGGGCGCTTGGGCAACAGATGCCTGAAGTCGTGCACGACTAAAACATCATGGAGAATTGGGTCAGCAAGACGTTGGAGAAATTCCTTATGCAACGGGTGGTCAGGTAAATGAACCGCCCAATCGAGAAACTCTGCGTGGGTATGCCCATGCGGCCAATAGAACAACTCCTGGAAGTTAATTGCGCTGACGCCAAAGCGATGACCAAGGCGTACGAAATCGTCCATCTCCCGAAAGTTTCGCTTCTGGACGATGAAATTGATCTGTAACCATTCAATCTTCCCTTCGGCCAGCAGCTGTTGAGCAAACGCAAGGTTGTCCTCAATCTTCCTGAAATCGCCTCCTCTTCGTACTACGGCGTATGTTTCCGCGTGAGCTGCGTCGATGGAAATAGAAACCGTCCCCATCAAAGGACCAAGATGAGCTACGTTCTCCTCCCAGTTCTTGGGTGTGAGTAACAAGCCATTGGTCATTAAGTTGATTTTTAGGTCAGGATGCGTTTCTGGAGAAATTTCACGCAACATGCGACGGAAGACCGGGCTGACGAAAGGATCGCCATAGCCAGACGTTGTAACGCGGTCCGTCCGCTTCAGCATCGGCAGGATATGCCGCTCTGTCGCATTCCAGAATATTTCTCTCTCGCCCTTGTTCGCAATGATCAGGTGATCGCGGCAACTTGGACAGCTGAGATTACAGCTCGAGTCGTAGGCCAGGTAGAGATTACCGAAGCGTTCCGCGGCATCGCTAGAGCGATTCTCTATGATTTGTGCAAAGAGGGGGCGTTGTCGGACTTCATCGCGCTTGGGCAAGAGCACGTCACGCAGGAAACGGCACTTCAGCTTTGAGCAATATCGGTATGAGCCATCCTGAATTGCCGCACGAATGTTACGGGTGGTCCGCCCGTTGATAACTGCATCGGGTTCTTTTTCCAGAAAGAGAGAACCTATATGGTGTGGCAGCCACTCATAGCAGCAGTGAGCGACGTTACCGCCTTCAAGGACTTGGAATTGAACCCACGGTTGATCGCAAAAATGCTCACGCATTTCTCGCCCAATCTCTTCCACAGGCGGAAGCCCTCGATCGCGATACCAACGGATGCGGAAAATGGCGTCATCTCGCCTAAGATCGTTCAGATCTGGACGCAGGGCAGATAGGGCGCTTTCAGCTGAATCGAGCTCGTTCAGCGCAATGAACAACTCTGCAGCAAGGAATACAAGAGTCCGGGGAAGATTGGCGAATGGCTGATTCTCGCGGACGAAATGTTGATGATGAAAGTCCCACTGCTCTTCTAGAACCTCACGTTGGGTCTTTTCATCTTGATTTAGTGAGTCGGTATAGAATTGCCGAATCTCAGGGTGGGGTAGTCGACCGTAAAGACGCGTGAAGCAACTAACGAGGAACCGATTGTGATCGTCATTTTGTGTGTCCTGCAGCAGATAGTGGATGAGATCGTCCCTGGAGAGTTCGCGTAGTTTGCCAATGAGCGCACGCGCCAAGTCTGGATCCGTTCGGATCACTCGATGAATAAACTGAAGCCCTTCTGGGGATGCCGATACATTCCACGCGCATGAAACGAACACCTGCTCCAGGCGGCTTATCAACGGAAAAGCATCCCCGTTCTTGAACGGAATTTCGGGAGAGGCTGGAAGAGGGCTGTCGTCGAAATCCGGGAAAGGAACTTCACTAGCCCCAACAAATAGGTTCAGTCCATTTAGGTAGAGCAGATTGCCCATGGGTAGCGAACGTTATCGCCTCAATCCCCATGTGTGCAACTATCGATTCAGGTTATGCGACTACCGATTTGGTAAACGATGACCGCCGCAAGCCAAGCAAGGCTTGTCATGTAGAAAAATGAGAAGAATGACCACTTCACGCCGGCTTCACGTCCAATGATTACCAAGGTTGATGCACATTGCTGACAAAGTGCGAAGAATACCATGAGAGCCACGACAACAGGTATCGTATAAACCTGCTCGCCGACGTGTTCCCCATCAGCCCAGACGTCACTGCGCATTCGGTCCCGAAGCTCGTCGCTTTCTTCCGTAACATTGCCGCCCAGCCTGTAGATTATTCCCAGAGTTGAGATGATCACCTCCCTAGCTGGGAAACTGGAGACAATGCCTACAGTAATCTTCCAATCGAAGCCGGCAGGCGCAAATACGGGCTGTACAAACTTGCCGAATCTACCAAGGTAACTTTGCTCTATGTAAGCGCCTTCAAGAGCATTTATGTATCCAAGGTGTAGGCTGCTTTCTTCGTCTTCAAGCAACTGAATCACCTCTTGCTCAGACATTCCTGTTTGGGCGACAGTTGATGTGGTTATGTCTTGGAATACCTGCTCTTGTATCGATTCCGGGCGTGGGAAGTACAAGAGAGCCCAGATGATGATAGTCATCGCAAAGATGACCGTTCCGGCTGTCTTGACAAAGTCCAGTCCGCGATCCCACATCCTGCGTAGAACATCTCTGAGCAGAGGCGCACGATAGGGGGGAAGCTCGAGCACGAATGGCTGGGGAGGGGTCTTCAGGATGACTCGATTGATAAGCCACGCAACTGGACCTGAGATGACAAGACCCACAAAGTGCATGCCAAAGAGAACCAAGCCCGCTACGAAAGAGCCATAGGCTGGTTCGATAAAGACGCCGATGAGCAAGACATACACCGGGAGCCGTGCCGAACAGCTCATCAACGGCGCTACCAGGATCGTCGTTAATCGGGCCTTCGGATCGGTGATCGTACGAGTGGCCATGATGCCTGGAATCGCACACGCATAGCTGGATAACAAAGGCACAAAACTCTTTCCATTCAATCCGCACCACGAGAAGAGCTTGTCCATCAGGAAAGCGGCCCTCGCCATATATCCAGAATCCTCAAGGAAGGAGATAAAGAAGAAGAGAATCAGAATCTGGGGCAGAAAAACCAGGAACGCGCCAACCCCGCCAATGACCCCGTCAGTGACGAGACTCTGTAGAACAGGCCATTGCTCAAGTAAGGGACCAGTTAGGTCCTGCGCTAAGCCTATGGCGCCTTCGATCAGGGACATGAATGGATTTGCCCAAGAGTAGACAGCCTGGAAGACCAGGTACATCATGCCTACAAATATGGCCAAGCCCCAGCCTCGGTGAATCAAGAGGCGATCGATCGTTTCTGAGCGTGCTGTTCGTTGTTGTTCAGGGGTCTGAACGACTCCTTCGATCAGTTTCCTCAAGTTTGCATAGTGCAGCAGGGCTTCTGCAGCCAACGGGTTGAGGCCAGCACGGAAAAGTCGTCTGCGAGCTTCATCAAGCACACCTTTTTGTTGTTCAGCCGGAAGCCCCGTCTGCTCGAGAAGTACCGAATCTACGTCAAACAGAAGGCGGCGTAGTTGGCTGTCGCTTAGAGCACTCTTTTCCGGGACTGCCGCACGCAGGTCATCCACAGCCTCCTTGACAGCAGGAGGCCATTCCAAGCCCTTCATCCTGGGTTTGGAGACTGCTGCTTCAAAGATTGCCTTCTTGAGATCCTTGACCCCTGCGCCGCTCTTCGCATCGGTTGGAACGCAAGGAACGCCAAGGCGTTGACTGAGCAATTGGTGATCGATCTTAATGCCTTGCCGCGCAGCTTCATCAGCAAGATTCAATGCAATGACGATCGGTAGATTCAAATCTGCAACTTGAGCAACCAGGAACAGGTTTCTCAGAAGATTCGTTGAGTCCACCACGCAGACGATAAGGTCAAAGGGTGCTATTCCCTGTAGGTTGTTGCACAATGCATCTACAACCACCTTTTCGTCCGGTGCGCCTGCAGCCAATGAGTACGCCCCAGGCATATCTACCAGCCGCGCAACGAGCTGAGCGTCTCGTAGAACTCCCTCCTTCTTCTCAACAGTTACGCCCGGGTAATTGCCTACTTTTTGTCTGAGTCCCGTGAGCCGATTAAACAACGAGCTCTTCCCCGTATTGGGGTTTCCAAGGAGACCGATGCTAAGCTCCCGCGTAGGAGCCCCTACAGTCGTGGTGTTCATTGAGGCCTAACCGAGAGGTTCAACCTCGATTCCAATAGCTTCGGCTCGTCTCAGGCTTACTCTTCGACCCTGAAATTCCAGTGCTATTGGGTCTCCCAATGGGGCTACCTGCACCAAAGAAACATCGACTCCCGGCAGTAGTCCAAGAGCCAGCAGACGCTGCCCTATCTGTTCTACGACGGGAACATTCTTGATCCGAGCGCGCTGTCCGACTCGCATCCGGCACAGACGACAATCAGAAATAGGATCTTGCGCTTTTTGAAACTGAGACATACTCTCAACTCGGAAACAATCGGATTGCTCCAGCCTTGTCAACGTTGCTTCGACGCTTCACTGGAGGGAATAATTTTTTCTATGGAAGGATTAGTAATACTGATACTGGTGCTTGCGGCTGCCGGTTACATCGGCGCCCGGCTGTTGCGTACATTTCGTGGCTCCAACTGCAGCAGCGGTTGTGGAAAGTGCAGTAGCTCCAACAAGTTTGTCCGGGCAAAACAATAATCTTCTGTTGAGTTTGAGTGGGGTGAGACAACAACACGAGGAATTTTGCTTAAAAATGTTCTTGTGTGACCAAAGACTTTGGACGTATTAATTCGATAATGTGTTTTTCACGCCAGTATGCCGAATTAACGACCGCGACCTTTGGAGTTGGCGCGGTGGCAACTGGTCTCGTACGGGTAGTAGTGGTAGTAGGCTAACAGCCGGAACTGCTTCAGTTAATCACCGTACCAAAAATTCTGAGGCATTCCGGTTGTAACGAACCCGCAACCGAGCACTTTTACATGCACAAATTCCAGCACAAAAAGCTTTAAACAAGGAAACACACGCCATGGATACGCAAACAGCAAGTAAGAAAACCGCCGCAACTTCGGCGCTTACACCGATGAGGGGAGCAGATCTCCTCGTCCGTTGCCTGGAGCAAGAGGGCGTAGACGTCGTATTTGCCTATCCTGGCGGTGCATCGATCGAAATCCATCAGGCTCTGACACGGCCAACAACAATTCGGACCATTCTCCCGCGACATGAGCAGGGCTGTGGTTTTATGGCGCACGGGTATGCCCGGACTACTGGTAAACCAGGGGTCTGCATGGCCACAAGCGGCCCTGGCGCTACAAATCTGGTTACCTGTATTGCGGACGCGTATATGGACTCGATACCGATGGTCGCAATCACTGGCCAGGTCGTCCAACACCTGATCGGGAAGAGCGGCTTTCAAGAGACTGACGTTATCGGTATTACCCTGCCAATCTGTAAGCACAGCTACCTTGTCCTGAATACAGAGGACATTCCACGGGTTATCAAAGAAGCGTTCTACCTCGCTCAAAGTGGTCGCCCGGGCCCGGTTGTCGTCGATATTCCCAAGGACGTTCAGCAGAAGATCATCAGCATCGACTACAAGAATGTTGAGATGGATCTGCCGGGCTATCGTCCCGCTCCGCACGCCACAGATGCTGAGTTGATTGAAGTTCTGAACGTGATTCAGACAGCGAAGCGCCCCGTTCTTTACACCGGAGGCGGCATCATTTCCGGCGGAGCTCATGAGGAACTGAAGGCGTTCGCCGAGATGACAGGCATTCCAGTCGCCACCACCTTGATGGGCTTGGGCGGCTTCCCGGAAGACCACGAATTGAGCCTGCGCTGGTTTGGCATGCATGGATCTGTTGCCGGGAACTGGGCTGTCCATGAGAGCGATGTGTTGATCGCTGCGGGCGCTCGATTCGATGACCGGATTACTGGCGCGATTGCGAAGTTTGCTCCAAACGCCACGGTCGTTCATATCGACATCGACAAGAGTGAGCATCACAAGAACAAGGTTGTTCAGTACCCAATTCATAGTGATGTCCGCTACGCTCTGGCACGCATGGTTGAGCTTGCTGCCACACACGGCTTTGAAAAACCTGACCTCAGCGATTGGCAGAAGAAGGTTAGGGGATGGCTTCAGGAATACCCATTCCAGAACGAAGAAAGTCGTTTCATCCGTCCTCAGGATGCGATCGCAGCGGTTTACGAAGCAACAAAGGGTGAAGCCATTATTTCGACTGGGGTAGGGCAGCACCAGATGTGGGCCGCACAGTTCTACAAGTACCACCAGCCCCGCGCTTTCGTCTCCAGTCTGGGATTGGGAACGATGGGCTTCGGACTCCCTGCCGCTCTTGGCGCAAAGGTGGCATGCCCAGAGAAGACAGTTATTGATATCGATGGTGATGGATCGTTCACCATGAACGTTCAAGAGCTTGCGACTGCTGTGCGTGAGAACATCCCAGTGAAGGTGCTCCTTCTCAACAATCAGCACTTAGGCATGGTTGTGCAGTGGGAAGATATCCTTTACGACGGGGTAAGAGCGCAAACAATTCTCTGCGATCCGAATAATATCGGAAGTCCAGAGAACGAGGAAGGTCTTTACCCTGACTGGATAAAGATCTCAGAGGGTTTTGGCGTGAAAGCGCGACGGGTTATTCGCAAGGAAGACCTCAAGGACGCTGTAAATGAAATGCTGGAGCATCCTGGACCTTTCGTGCTTGAGGTTGTTGTTCCCTACACGGAGCACGTTATGCCCTTCATTCCTGCTGGAAAGAGCGCGAAGGAGATCCTGATTCGATCTCCCAAGTCTGAGGCCTGATCACCCGGAATCGAGGATAAAGCTTTCAGAAGCGCCGAAGCTCCCTGCAGCTTCGGCGCTTCCTCTTTTGTGTACAAAAGGAACGGCCTCCAGAACATTCTGGAGGCCGCTGCAAAGGATTTATTTGTTGCGAAGATTCGGTCTACTCACCCACCTGGTAGCGAACGAAGCGACGCACCACGATGTTTTCGCCCAGTTTCGAAATCTTCTCAGTGATCAGATCCTTGATCGTCTGGTCATGGTTCTTGACGAAGGGCTGT
>CAYSHY010000025.1:0-49090 GCA_964430955.1 uncultured Puniceicoccaceae bacterium
AATACATGATTCGCGCCTTCAGCGCTTTATGCCGGGGTGGGGCGGTGAGACCTGGGCCTGAGGCCCAGGCTGGTATAAGACGCCTCTTCGAGGCTCCCAAAAGGCGAAGGTTCAAGCACAGCATCGAGTTTCGGGTTCAGGTTTGGGATCTGCCCTTGATCTCTGCGTCCCTTGGCGCCCGGCCCCGTTTACCGCAGCTTTTGGTTTTGCCGCCCTCCGCGAACGCACCGCCCCAGCCGCCAAACAAATCCGCCAGGCCACGCCCCAGCAGGGGAGGAGCTTCAAAGGACGAAGAAGACCTAAACGACCTAAAATCTTCCACCCCTTTCGTCCCTTTGCTTCTTTTCGTCCTTTATGTCCCTTTTCCGGGACTCGCTGCGCCTACTTCCCGCCGGGATCGTCGATGAGGCCGAGGCCGTCGATTAGTTCGCGGGCTTTGGCGTCGTCCATTCCACCATTGAGCTCGACGAGCCAGATGTTGCGGTAGCGGATCGGGTGGCCGTGGTCTTGCATCGAGAGCGGGCCGGGGATCAGCGCGCGGCGCTCGGGAGTTTCCTTGGTGGGCATGACCTGCTCGTGGTGGATGCGGTAGCCATTGTGGTACACGGTTACGCGCGAAGGTTCGAGCAGCTTGCCGTCAGCGTCAAAGCGCGGGGCGCGGTAGATAATGTCGTAAGTCTGCCACTTCAGCGGAGGCAGGCACATGTTCATCTTGGGCGCGGCGACCCTGTAGAGCGAGCCGCACTCGTCCCAGTAGCCCTCGAGTCCAAAGCTGTCCAGCACCTGAACCTCATCGGTGCGCTGTAGGAAAACTCCGCTGTTTGAGCGTCCCTGCCCGCGTTTCTCGGGCTCATACTGATTGCGAAACTCGATGTGCACGAATGCATCCTCAAATTTGTGCTTCGACATCACCCCATTCGCTGGCTTGCCCTTCTTGTGCGGCATGATGACCAGGTTGCCGTTCTCCAGCGCCGCCGGTGGATCCTGGATGCCGTTCTCGCTCAGCCATCCGTCAAGGCTTGTCCCGTCGAAGAGCACCACGGCGCCCGTTGGTGGAGCAGCTTTCAGGGTGGGTGAGACCAACTCATATTTCTCTAGATCAAACTTTACCCAGCGATCACCGTACCGGTATTGCCCGCTCAGGCGGCCGTTGCGCAGTTTGCCGCGCGCCTGGGGTGCATCAAACGAAAGGGCGTCGCCCGTGGCCTTGGCGTCGACCTCAAAGATCACCGGACCGCGATGTAGCAGCGTGCGCAGCAAGCGCACTCGAAACGTGTCTCCTCCCAGCGGATACACCTGCGCAAACCATTCCTTATCGATCGTGAAGAAATACTCTTTCGGAGCATCAACGAACTGCCCCTTGTAGTTCCCCGTAAATGGGTCTCCCTGCTCCTCGAGCCCCATCGCCGCCAATACCGGCAGTAACCACGCCATCAGGAATATCCGCCAATAATTCATGATGCTCATTAAAAGCTTTCCAAGGCAGAAGGAAATCCCAAATCCCGAATCGCACTAGTAGTTATCGAAAAAGCTTTTGCAGGAGATCAAACATCCACACCGTGATGCCGTGTGTAACTTGCGACTATTCCCGATGACCGTCCGGACAGAGAGATTTGCTTTACAGATTATAAAGCTTATTCCGGATCTAGGATTTCGGGTTTTCCCCGCGCACCGGGCTCCGCTGCTTATACAGCGCCAAGAGAGGGGAAAGGTCCTTGTCCTCGGGGCGGCGATATTCGCCAATTGTGTCGGCCAGGAGGGTGCGCATTTGTTTTAACTCAGCAATGCGTTTGTCGATTTGTTCGATTCTTCGCATCGCGGCATCCTGAAAGGGGGCGGGCGATTCGATCGACGTATCGCTCAGCCGCAGGAGCTCCTTTACCTCTGCCAGGGAAAAGCCCAGCTCCCGAGACCAGACGATAAACCTCAGGCGCGCCACCGCATTGTCCCCATACTGTCGGTAACCAGCACCCGTGCGCTGCGGCTTGGGCAGCAGGCCCTCACGCTCGTAGTATCGCACCGTTTCCACACTCAAACCCGCCTTTCCAGCCAGCTGCCCAATCGTCATCCTATCATTGGTGTCGCTATTCATGTCGACGTTATGCCTTCGTGGCGGCTCTTCTTATTCCCGTACTTTACTACAGGGTCAAGAGCACAGATTTAAAGTTTTTTAGCGTGCGCGAATAACGGCAATGTGATGGTGTGACATGCCCAAGACTGGCTCTTCCAGCATCTTCAGGATTTGGGGGCCGTTAGGCTTCAGGGGGTTGCGAATGCAGTGTCATGCCCAAAAGGTTGATTGGGCTTTTTTCTTCAAGACGCAGACATAAGCTGCTGGCCAGTTGACCACCTCGTCAATCAAAACCCCTCGATTAGACAATTGGAGACAATTATCACCAGCGAAACTATCGCCTGCCAAACCCCTCGCGCTGCCTGCCATGACTGTTTTGGGCCCGCGTGCTGGGTGACGTGAGCGGTGTTGCGCCACCCCAAATATCAGAATGCTATCCCTAAGTTACAACTGCTGTACTCTCGCAGCATTTGTGAGCTTTGCAAGCAAGCGAGACTCTTTGTGTCGCCGTTTGGAAAAGTTGAGGAAATTGCCCGGAGCCTCTTATGGGTTCGGCAAAAATGACGTTTCGGTCAACTACAGTCAAATTTCGTTCTTTATCTTTCATGTTCCTGCAGCCGCAGGGGCATTTCCCAACAGAAAACGGCGGTTCTCAAGCCAGGGCCGGTTAATTTGTAATTTCTTCAACCTGCGCCACAAGTGGCGCGTTCATAATCATCTCATTGGAACGATTTCGGGTATCGTCGGGCATCTCTCAGCCCGCGTGCAGCTGCCAACATTGGCTGTTACAGCAGCTCACAGCCCGAACGGGTGGACACCCAGCTATAGGCGGGGCGCCCTCCGGAATAATCAACCTAATCCTCTGCTATGTTACGTGTTGCAACCCTTCTCTCTGCATTCCTTCTCTCGGTCGCTGCGGCGACCGCGGAAGCCTCTGCGGAGCTTGGAAGCTTCTTTCAGAACTCTGCCATCGATGCAGGGTCGGTGAAGACGCAGCTTACTCAGGTCAACGGATCCTCAGCGATCTCCCTGGGTAGCGATAACGTCCTCACCCTATCCAATGCGGACTTCAGGACGGCATACGTCGAAGTCCCATTTAATGGCGCCGAGATCAGCCGCATAACGATGGATATGCTGGTCGAGCAGCCAACTACCGCCAGCAAGCGCGCCAAGAGCCCCGGTCTCTTCCTGCGCTTTGGCAGCCGCTACCAGTATGTTGTCTTCTCGAATGACGATCAGCGCATACAGTACGGCGGCACAGACGGCCACAACTACGGCGGCCTCTCATTTTCGCCAAATACTTGGTACCGCATCGAGTTGCTGCTCAACTACGACTCGATCCTGATCAACTACTACAGCGCCAATGGCAACCACCTGATGGGGCCGATGAAGGTCAACTTGGCCTCCGATGCGTTGTCACAGTGGCACGGCCAAGGCGTTCTCCAGTTTGGCTTGTTTGACGACGTGGCGGCAGGCGGCGCTCCCACAAGCATCCGTGTGGCTAACCTGCAAATGGTGAGCCCCACCGATGAAAACAGCAGCGGAGGCACAGGCGCCGAGGGCAAACTCTCGCTGGAAGCAGCCTGGAAGTCCCGCAAGGCCTATACACGCGACGAAGACCCACAGGAACTCAAGGTTGCGCTACGCAGCCTCAGCTCCCAGAGCAGCACCGCAGACATCAAGTTCCTGATCGATGGCGGCCAGATCGCCCACCTTGCGGACCAGACGCTCCCTGCCAGCGGCGAGAAGATCCTGACCATACCGTTCGATCCAGAAGCATTCCCCGCTGGTCTGTGGGATCTCGAAATCTATGCGGGGAACAAAGCTGGCGATGTTGTTCGCCTCGCCTTGCCTCTGCGCATTGTGGAGAAGGAATCGCGCCAGTTGCCGTACATGAGCTGGAACGCCTTCGACAAGGAAATCCAGCACGACGCATGGGAGCACGGCTTCACCATGATCAAGGCATGGAGCAGTGAAATGCGCGCTCCATCGCTCGAAGATCTCGACATCGCCCTGTTCAACGGTTTGCGCCATGGTGGACATTTTGGCTCCACCACCTATAACTACCTTCGCTACAAGACTCCTCCGCAAGCTGCTTATGTAAAGCACGCCGATGGGTCCGTCAGCGACAAGATCAACCATTTCTACAAGGACTACATCGAGTTCAGCGCCCAAACCGCTGCCGACAAGGTCAAGCCTGTTGCGAATCACCCGGGCATGTCGAACCTCCTCCTCAACACTGAGAAGAAGGAAGGCCCACTGCCTTACAATTCCGACACCCTGGCTGCCGCCCGCGCTGCCGGCGCTCTGAAGAGCAACGAGAACATTCCGCAGGGCTTCGATAAGGGCGACGTACCTTCACTGGACCTGAATCACAGCTCGGTGGAGCGTCCAAGCCGCGGCTTGATCAGCGACGACAATATCCACTACCGCTTCTTCAAGTGGTGGAAGGCCGAAGGCGGTTACCAACCGGTGCACACCGCGATTTACAATGCGGTAAAGGCGATTGCGCCGCAGGTGGATATCACCGTGGAGTTTGCCCAAAAGCACTCCGACTACCTCGAGTTCTGGTTCCGCACGGTAAACGATGCTGAGAACGACCCTGTCTTCTACAACGGGCACCTCACAGATATGATCTACAGCGCCCGTAAGTTTGGCCACAAGATCTCTGCGCTCTTCCAGTTTGTGAGCTCTGAGTCGCCATACTCCGCAGATCTCTTCCGCGAGTCCGCATGGATCATCCTTTCCCGCAACCCTGAGCGCATGGGGCACTGGGGCGCAAACCGCGGCTTCAAGAACGATAAGGAAGCCATGAACAAGTATGCCGAGCAACGGGCAGAGCTGAAGCGGCTCCACCATGAGGTCTTCCAGCCTCTCTTCCCTCTGCTGCGCACTCTTGAGCGTCCCCGTCACAACGTTGCCTTCCTAAAGTCCGAGGCCAACTGGCTCTACCACGGCAAGGACGCTGGCAAGATCATGCACGACTGGCGTAGCAGCGTGTTCTTCAAATACCGTGAGCGCGCCCTCACCCTGGCCGGCGTTGCCTGGGAGCCAGTGCACGACGACGATGTATTCAACGGCGCTCTCAGCCAATACGAGGCTGTTGTGGTCCTTCATACGAAGGTGCTTCCCCGCGGCGTATACGACCGCCTCAAGCAGTTCGTTGCAAATGGCGGCAAGCTCTTTGTCGACAAGAAGTTTGAGTCCAGCTTCGACCCGATTCCGGGCATGATTGTGATGAATCCGGACTTCTCCCTCATTGACACCGCCAGCCGGTGGTGGGCAACCGAGGCAGACGACCAGATCATCGAAGACTACCGCCGCGCAGGCGACCACATCCGCAGCCACTTTAACAACAATGGCGTCTATGCCTACGCTCGCGCAGACAGCAGCAGCGTCGTTGTCAACTGGCTCGAAGGCGGCGACGGCAAGTATGTATTCGTGGTGAATGACCTTCGCACCGACTCCACCCAGCACGCCCGCGGTATCGCTCAGACCGTTCCTCTGCGCCTGCGTGAGTCCCGCGACGTCCACATCACCGATGTCCTCACTGGGGAATCCATTGCATGGGAGCGCGTCAATGGGCAGGAAATCATCATCAACCTGCCTGTAGGCCCGGCAGACGGTCGTTTGCTGGCAGTTTTGCCTCGCAAGGTTGAAGCGATCGAACTGAACATCCCGGCTTCACTTTCCCCGGGACAGAAGGTCACAATCAGCGGCAAGCTGGTTTCCGGCGGCGCCCCGGTTCCTACGGATCGGCTGGTTTACGTGCAGCTCAAGGACCGCAACGGCCTGCTCAACGCTGGTGGCTACTACGCAGTGGAGAATGGCGTGATCAACCTGCCGATGACCGTGCCATACTCCACCGACGGCGCACTGAGCGTAACCATTGCAGACATTGCCAGCAGCGTTACCAAGACCGTAGAGTCGGCTCTTCCCGCCAGCGGCCATGGAAGCATCTGGGAATCTGCAGCTCCAAAGATCGAAGGCTGGACGTTTAGCGACTGGTTTGGCTGGCTCTTTGAAGACGCTGACAACTGGGTTTACCACGAAACCCTCGGGTGGATGGTTTATCAGGGGCAGTCGCTCTCAAATATATGGTTCTACCGCCCGACACAGGGCTGGTTCTGGACCAATCAGGACTCTTTCCCGTTCCTCTGGGACAGCAGCACCGGTCAGTGGCATTACTACTGGATCGGGACGTACCCTGCCTGCTTCAGCAACCTCGCCACCGGCGAAGTTTGGTGGAACTAAGCCCCTTTGGGTCCGTTTCTCTGCTCTGGTAGGTGCGGGGAAAATCAGGAAAGCCGTCAGCGGATGCTGGCGGCTTTCCCTTTGTCTGAAAATGGTCCTGTGTGGAATTACTATAGATTGATCCAGTCCCCGGTCTCATATGAGTAGAACACGCGCGGATCCATCGAATCTGCTGTGTAATAGAGCCAGCCGTAATCCACGCTATAGATCATCAGCGGGTCGTTCGGCGATGTGTGGAACCACCCGAGACCCATGCTGTAGAACCAACCTCCGTTCGCACCGACTCCCGCAGGGTACAGCCATCCGTGTCCGTAATGGTAAATCCATGGGTAGTAGTCAGGCTGCAGGAAACCCAGCCACGAGGCATAGTACGCGTTGCCTTGGGGCGCGGCTTTCGGGAAAGTCGCGAAGAAGCCGCTGGCGCAGTCTGCGCCCAACTGCGCGATCTCTGCATCCGTCAGCTCTGCGGCGTAGATACGCAAGTCATCGATAAACCCGTCCAGCGTGCGCATCTTGTCTCCACGATTGCCGATGTAGGCGACGCCTTCATTCGAGATTGGCTGTCCGGTTGTCATCTCCACCATCGTCACATCAGTTTGCTTTACGCCGTCGATGAAGAATACGGGCGGCGTGGTGGGTTCATGCTTGTTAAAGCTTACGGCGAAGTGCCACCAGCGGCCGGTGATGTTGCCGGGCAGCCCAAGCCGCCATTTGCTCTCGAGAAAATCATCGTACCGATACTCGAAGACGAGGCTGGGCCCTTCTGTGGATACAAAAATGGCAAAACCTGGAGTCTCAATAATCCGCGGCGCAATGATCTCATCGTCGGTGCTGATTGGCTCCAGCGAGTCCAGGTAGAAGTGAGCTGTTACGGTTACGGCGTCCAAATCCTGAGAGTTGAAGTAGGCGCGCCCTTCCGCTTGCCAGATTTCGAGCGCGCCGCCATGCACGACATTGGTGTCTACCATCTGCGCGCCGGGCTCAAGGGTCGCGTGGTTGCCGTTGCCCGAATGGTCGATAGCAAGCTGTTGGCCCACCTCGTCAAAAGACCAATAGGCGCGTAGGGTCGAGGGCTCGATAGCGAGGCTGCTCGTTGCAAGTGCAGCTGCGTACGCCAGAACGCAGGCGATTGTTTTAAATCGTATTCTTATCATGGGGACAAGTTAGTGGCATTCAGTGCAATGTTTCGTCAGTCCCGGCCTACTGCAGGACTGAGACCAAATCGCCGATCTTGATCCAGCTTCGTTCGCGAAAAATCAGACAATGCTGCAATTCAGCAGTTTGTGAATTGTCCTCTGCCGGGTTCCTCCCCTGCGAGATCACCATCATCAGCTTCGATTTCGCAATCCTCGCATAGTGCATCGGGGCGATCCGCCAGAGGCACAACCTCCATCGCAGGCGACTGGCGAAGGTAACGGATACCTGTGGTTGCCATTACGGCGAAAAACGTCATCACCGCAGGATTTCCAAACGGGAACTCAACGAGCGACAGTCCCAGAATAACGCCGCAGCCCGCCAGGCACCAAAAGCAGATCGAACTATTCCGCACACGGGAGCGCAGCAAAAGGATTAAAGGTGGGGTTACGAACAGCAGGAAGCCCAGCGACCCCAACTCTGCAATGAATTGCAAGTAGTCGTTATGCGCGTAATCCATTCTGCGTATCTCCTTGTAATGCGGGCTGTAGAATTCCTCACCTGCATACTGGGGAAACACATGCAGGTATGAGCCAAGGCCCCAGCCAGATAGCGGCCGGTCCTTGATCATATGCAGGGTGTCGCGGGGAGCTGCATACAGGCGTATGTCGTTAATCGTACCCTCGCGAAGCTCGGCAATCTGTTCCTGGGTCTTCTCTATTCGCTCCACGACCTTCTCCCTGCCTAGGAAAGCGACCGCAGTTGTAGCGGCGCCCACGACAAGTAGCGCCGCAGCAAATCCATCCAGGAATCGTGTGCGTCGCGGACCGGATGATTTTGCAACCGATGCTCCCACGTAAAGAAGCGCCAGTAGCGCAACCATTGCTCCACTCGCGCGGCCCCCGCCTATCAAGCCGGCGATCGTCATGAATGCGACTGCGGTGATCAACAGTATCCACTGAAGCCCCCGCAGCTCGCCACGTCTCTGCGCCGCGCGAGCAAGGGCTGCGCTCGCGGCGAGTCCCAGCGCAGCAAAAGCGCCCCAATGATTGTGGTAGTGAAACATTGCAAAGAACTCTGGGTTTCTTGGCTCTACCATTCCCAGCATCAACCCGTTGCCCCGTAGCTTGAAGTAGAGCCCGGCTGCGCCAAGGGCCGCGGTATTGGCAACCAGCACACCGAGCATTTTCCTCCAGTTGCTACGTGTTGGTTTAGCCAGTGCAAGACTCGCACATAGCGCTCCTACACCGCCATAGAGGAAGCCAAAGCGCAATGTTCGCATTGCGTCCACGGTCTTTGGAAGCCACGCAAAATGCTCAACAGGAATAAGGATTCTGGAGCCGGTAGGCAGAGTCACGCGCTCGTGCGTTGCGTTGACAACGCTAATACCCACCCAGAGAGCGAGCAAGAGCCACGCGCCTAATAGCCAACGCGCCCTTCGCGACAGTTCCAACCTTCCGTTTCGCTGCGCCAGAGTCGCCACACCAAGCAGCGACGCCCAGCCAATGCCGCCCAGAAGCCAGTATGCTCCTTCTGCACGGCCCCCCTGCAGCCAGCTGCCAGCAATCACCACTATTGCTGCGCATAGCAGCGCCCACCGTTCCTCGGGTTTTGTCATGCTTCAGATAAGAGGCCGATTCTTTGTGGAATCGGCCTCTCTGGAAGACTAAGCATTTATCGCACTGGCTCAACTTGGTGAGACGCCAGGATTGTTTGGAGGATTGATAATGACGTCAGGTGGTGGTCCGGGGATATAGTCCGGACGACCTCCCGGAACGAAGCTTGGCGGTCCATTTCTTGGCGGCGCAAGACGGAGACCCAGACGTTGCAGGATCTGTAGCGTAACTTCGTTCAACACAATGCTGTTTTCAGGCTGTATTGCCTCATATGATACGCCCAGGGTAGGCTGGGGAACTGCCCCTGCCTCGACTCCCTGACTCATCAGCACCAGGGTCTCGTTGGCAAGGTCGCTACTCTCGCGCATGAAGCTCTCGAAACGGTCGCCACGGTAGCCGTTTTCCAATCCTAACCGCACTGGAGATCTCTGGGCCGTTGCTCCGCGGTCATTCACTGCAAACCAGGTTCCGCGTTGTGCAGTAAGTCCGCTCTGGCTGTGCACATCGCCGCGGCTCACATTGCCCAGGGCAATTGTTCCGTTCTGTTTCAGCGATACCGTGCCGTCACCTACCGTGAGGGTTTCCCCACGTACATTGATTCGGTAGTTCGCTCCGGGTTGCCCATTGGCCACGATGGTGCCCGAGCGTAAAAGGCCATCGTAGGATTCGCCGGCCTGGCCCTTCACCTCAAACGTGCTCGAAGGACCAAGAACCAGAACTACTCCGTCATCCGTGCGCAAGATCGCGCTACCGCTCGACGAGGTGTTTATCACGGAATCCTCCGTGATCCGTAATTCCTGGTTGGCCGGAGCCTCAAGCGGTTGATTGTTAATCGTCGCGCCCCCACGGACGCTCAGCACCTGGACGGACGCGTACGCGTTTACCGCGCCAAGCGCTGCTGTTATTACTATAGCACTCTTCAGGATTCTCATTTGTAGTCCTCAAATTATGGGATTCGTGTTACTGGCCTTTCCCGGCGATGATTATGTAGAATGTTTTAATAACCGTCATTATGTCTAGCGTTAGAGAGTAATGGCGGATGTAGTAAAGATCGTATTTAAGCTTCTCTATGGCGTCTCTTTCGTTCTCGCCATAGGGGTAGTTGACTTGTGCCCATCCGGTGATTCCGGGTTTGATCAAATGGCGCAAGTGGTAGTTTGGAATGGTCCGTTCGTAGATCTCCGTGCATCGAATCCACTCTGCCCGCGGCCCCACGATGCTCATGTCGCCGCGAAAGACATTGATCAGCTGTGGTAGCTCATCCAGTCGCACACGTCGCAGGAACCCGCCGATTCTGGTCACCCGGGAGTCTTTGCTTCTGGTATAGAGATCGCCACGGTCTGCGCCCACGGTCATACTGCGAAACTTGTAGAGCGTAAACGGCCGGCCGCCTTTCCCTGCTCGTTCCTGGCGAAAGATCACCGGCCCGGGGCTATCCAATTTGATCAGAAGCGCCACAAGCGCCATGACCGGAGACAGAAGGACAAGCAGTGTGCTACTTATAAGCACGTCGCCCACGCGTTTCATTGCGCGGTATAGCGGATTGCGATTCAGCTCGAATCCATCACGCAACGCCCACGACAGATCGACTGCATAGGCAGGCACCGTCATCCAGTACCGGCTGTGAAAACCGTCCAACTCCAGCACCGGCACGCGATCCCGGTTCAGCACGACAAGATCATGCTTCAGTCGGCGATTCAGCCGTTGGGGTTGCGTTGCCACGACGATTGAGCTTACTCGCTCGCCGGCCTCCCTCACCGCAGACAGCAAATCGTGGTGTAGAACTGGCGAGTCTCGCTCCTCCGGGTTCAGCCTGGTTCCGGGCCGCCCGCCGCGGGGATCAAAAAACTTTACCTGTTGGGGCCAGTGCTTCGATTGCAGGTCTCGGTAGAACTGCCGCGTCCGCTCGTCAGAGCCGACCACAAACAACAAGCTGTTGCTTAGGGCAACAGCTACCTGTGAGTTCAGGAGTTGTCGGTAGAATACGGAGCACAGCGGGAAGGCGCCCATTGTGATCAGGATCGCATAGAGCTCGCTGTGGCCCAGTTGCTGGCCCAGCAAGAGCAGTCCGCCAGCGGCCAAGCCCAGTAATATCGAGACGATCGAGGCAACAAGGTGTTCGCAAAGGAATCCCAGAAATCCCTTTGCCTGGCTGTTTGCCGGGCGTGTGTAGCCGCCGATTAGCGCCAGCGGGCACATCGACAGGGTCCATACAAGCAACAGGTGCCCACTCGTAAACGAGCTGGGCTCGGCTGCAGTGAGTCCACTTGCAAGTATCAGCAGGTAGAGCTCTGTCAGCACCAACACGTCGATTCCCATGAGCGACAGCTTGTAGAAAAATGGATGCAGCTGCGCCGCATGGAACCGCCGCTCGGTGCGGCTCGGACGACTGGCCGAAGCGGCCTGTCTGTCTAGCGGTCTTAAATGCGGGCTTAAGGTAGGCATTGTAATGAGAGGCTTGTATCTCAATCGGGGGCGGGTTCCGTTCTGGCAATTTTGGCGCCAACGTCGGCGGCAAGCATCATCTGCGCAGGCTAACGTACTAATGCTACGCAAAGCATACCAAAGCATTGCAGGCTGCAGCTTCACGAGCATACTTTATCAACAAACCGCAAGCGCACACTGCAACCTGTGAACCTTGTTCTCATCGCGTTCTGCACCACCATCGGCGGAGTCGGCAGACGCATCTTGAGACTAACCGTGAAGGACCTTGGCGAAGGGGAGGAGGAGTGACCAAGACGGCCTGCCCTGATAGATCTTACTGAAAGAGGGTAAAATCCAGGGATAGGATGAGCGCAAGAGACTGGCTGTATGCCATCGTGGTGAATCTCTAACCTCTGCCCATCCGTGATCATCGCGCGGACTGACGTCATGTTTAAGAGAGCCCTGTCCAACATGCAGGAGACTCGGGAACGGGGTAGTCCTGTGATCGCCATCCGCCACCAAGGGCGCTGACTTTTCACCCTCCCTGGCGGATGGGTGTTCTCTACATTCCGCGGGGAGATGAGCTCATCATGCCCATCCTGGCGACGACGCCCCTGCAGATGCTTGCTTACCAGATTGCCTTGATCGACCTCACAATCTCGTCAGGTCCGTAACCGTTGAGTAGGACGCGCGAGGCGCACGCCCTCACCCCAAGTCTGCTTGCATTTTGCAGGGTCCATCATGGGGCCTCAATCCTAAGATACTGCTATAAAGGCGTATGCAATTCCTCGCATGCATTGGGAACGGCGCCTGCTTCAAGAACTGCGGACTGTCCGGGGGGAGGCCGCCTGCCCAGCCCCTGCTCAGTTTGCCACATCGCCCAATTTTGCTTGCTGATGAAAAAATCCATTCTGTTCACCACCAGCCTGCGGCTGCACACAGTCAGCTTTCTGGCCCTCTCATCGCTCCTCGCAGCACCCGCGGCGTGGGCTCTTTACAACGGCCCCATGGGGGACGTGTGGATAGAGGCCGCCGCCAGTGTCCGCTACGATAGCAACGTCTATTCACGTGGAGAGTCCGACGCGGACGAGCCAGATCCCAATGCGCCCACGGACCCTGAGGATCCGCTTTATACCCCGCCGAGCTTCCGCGGCCCGGCTGAGGCGCACGACTGGATAACCACAGTCACGCCCACGCTCCATTACAGGCGCGACGAAGGTATTATCCATGTCAACGCCTCTGTTGGCTACGAGATCCTGCGCTTCGGCCGCTTTGACGAAGAGAACGCAGAGAACCTGAAAACAGAGCTGGTCATCAGCGGTGTTCACGGGCCGGACCGGCCATTCGAGTTCAATTTGCGCGGCTCGTTTGATGAAGAGACGCGCACAAGCAGTCAGGTCAATACGCTCGTGCACGAAGAGGTTGCCGTGATTGGCGGCGAAGCCCGCTACAACATCAGCGAGCGCTTTGGCGTGGGGGGCTCCGCATTCTACAGCGACAACGACATCAAGACCCCAGGCTTTATCGACAACGAAACAGTGGGTGGTGGCATAACCGGTTATTATAGGTACAGCGAGAAGCTCGACTTTATGGTCGGTTACCGCCATCGCGACACCAAGGTTGGCAACCTCGACGAAGGTGTGCTCAACGACCCGTTTTACCGGCAGTTCTACCTCCGCCGCGACCCGGAGACCGGCCTCTTGGTGCCTATCAACGATGAAGATGTGGCAAGCACAGACGACTTCCTTTTCGTTGGCGCATCGGGCAACATCTATTCCAAGCTCGACGGCGCAATCCGCATCGGCTGGCAGCAGCGGGATTACGATTCAAACATCCGCCACGATGAAGACGGTCTCTTCGTTGAGACATCGCTGGATTGGATGCACAACGAGAAAACCACCTACTCGCTCATTGCAACCCGCGATCGATCCACCACGCCTGCGGCGGAAACCGAGTTGCGCACAGTGATCGGTCTCGGCGTGCAGCATAGGCTCCTTCCAAAGCTCATTCTTGAAGGCGGCGTAGAATACCAGGACTCCGATTTCACGCGTCCCGGCGACGACATTGGCGAGGATGTTGAGAAGCGAAGTGATTCGATGGTCTCTTTTTTGCTAGGGGCTACGTATCTACTTTCTGAACAAACAACATTGTTTGCGCGTGCATCGCACCTCAACCGGTCCTCCGGCCTGCAAGCGACCGATTACACCCGCTTTGTCGGCGAAATCGGGATCATACAACTGTTCTAGTTCGTTCCTCCCATGAAACAGCTACTCTTGCCAATTCTTGCACTTCTCTTTGCTTCCGCCGCATTTGCGCAGGAGAGCCAGGGAACGGGGCTCAACACAGACCCCGCCTACAAACTCTCCGAGCGCGACCTCGTCGAAGTCTCCGTTTACGACGAGCCAGACCTGCTCACGGTCCAGCGCGTCGATAATGACGGCAATTTGCGCGTTCCTCTTCTCGGCAGCGTTCCCGTAGGTGGAATGACTATTCGCGAGGCCGAGGCCACTCTCGCTGAAGCATTTGTTGAGCAGCGTTTCCTGCGCGCCCCCCAAGTAACGCTCACTTTACGGGAGTATGCTCCTCGCGAAGTCAGTGTTTTCGGCCAGGTCCAGGCGCCGGGCCGCGTGCCGCTGCCTCCGGACAGCAGCCGGATGGACATTGTTGAAGCCATCTCCCGCGCAGGCGGCTTTACCGGCATCGCCAAAGGAAGCTCCGTCAGGGTCACAAGAAGTGGCGGAGGCAGCTTCACTGTCAACGTTGACGACATCATCAGGGGGCGCTCCAAGCGCACCTATTACGTCAGCGCGGACGACAAGATCTTTGTTCCTGAACGCCTCTTCTAATTGCGCTGCATTGCCCAGCCCTAACGTCCTTATCTAAATGTCTGCCAAAAACAAACATGAGCCCCACCGGGCGCCCAAGCAAGCAGCCAAGACGCTGCAGGATTATCTGTTGATCCTGCGCGAGCGCTGGTTGGTGGCCACAGCCATTGCCGTCATCGCCGTTGCAATTTTCGCATGGTATTCAATGAGTCGTCCTCCGGTTTACCACGCAACCGCCGAGATGCTCTTTGAGAAGTCACGCGAGCGCGTTGTAAACATCGAGGGGGTTGATGGCCCAATGTATAGCGGGATGGATGACAGTGTCCTTCAAAGCCATTTTGAAGAGATGACCAGCCGCGCCTTCCTGCTTAAGGTGGCCGACTCGCTTGACGATCGTGAGACCACGTTGGTAGCCAGTCCTTACGCGGAGGAAGGCGTAGCGCCAAGTGCAGCCCAAGTCGTTCGGGATACGGTCGCGGTAAGCCATGTCTCCGGCTCACGGATGTTTCGCGTCACTTTCAAGCATCGCAACCCCGAGGCGGCCGCTCTGTTGGCAAACCGCTTTGCGAGCGAGTATATGCGGCACCTCTCTGAACGCACAGGCGTGAGCAACCAGCGTGCGCTCAGCTTCCTTGGAGAACGCGCCGAGGAGTTGCGGGAGCAGATCGAGGCCGGCGAGCGCGACTTGCAGAACTATCGCCAGGAGCACAACCTGGTTTCCCTCGAAGAAAACCAGAACATCATCGTAGAGCGTCTGAAGAACCTGAACAACGCACTCACCGAGGCTCGTGTGGAGCGGTTGGCGGTCGATTCACAAGTCAACCAGGTTGAGCAGGCTCTGGAGACCGGCGAGAACCTGCTCAACATTCCAGTTCTGTCTCAAAGCACAAACCTGCAGGGGGTGCTGGCGCGACTCGACGAGGCGAGGGCTCAGCGAGAACTGCTGGGCCGCAAGTACCTCGAACGGCACCCGCGCCTGGTCGAGAACCAGGAACTGATCGATTCCCTGGAGCGCCTCCGCGACGATGTCGTGGGTCGCTTGAGGAACGAGCTGCTCAATCGGCAACAAGGCCTTGCTCAACGGGAAGAACGTTTGCACGTCGAATTGGCGTCTGCTGAGGCTGCTGCGCTCAACCTGGATCGCCAGGCAATCGAGTACAACGTGCTCAGACGCGCCCTCGAGACTAACAAGCGGATGTACGACCAGATTCTGGCCCGCCTCAACGAGACATCCGTTGCGAGCCATCTGGACGGCTCCAATGTGCGCGTCATCGATCAGGCCATTGTCCCTGCCAACCCGGTTTCGCCTAATCCGCGAAATATCGCCCTTTCATCCATTTTCCTCTTCGGGCTAATTTTCGTCGGAGTGCCAGTCGCGATGGAGTTCTTCGACAACAAGCTCAAGAGCCACTGGGACGTAGAGCAGTTTCTACGCAAGGAGTTCCTCGGCGAGATCCCGCGTGTCAAGGATGTGCCGCCCGGCGGCAGATGCCGCGTGGTTATGGATGCGCTCGATGATCCTACGATGGAGTATTTCAGGGCCATCTACAGCCAGATCCAACTCCTTTCGGTCAATGATTACCCGCGCATAACCCTACTCACCAGCACCATGCCTGGCGAAGGTAAGACCTTCGTCTCGGCAAATCTGGCTGCAACATTCGCGAAGCACGGTAAGCGCACGCTCCTTATCGATTGCGACTTGCGGCGCCCGCAGATGCACAGCGCATTTGGGTATGACAACGGGCAAGGCGTCATCAAATGGTTTGAGGCGCAGCAATCGCGCACAGCAGAGGTGGATCCCATGGACGACCCGGCGCTTGGTATTACCGAGGTTGCGCCCCGTCTCTACCTCTTGCGGGCCGGCGGCAGGACCCGTCAACCCACCGAGCTCATCGGATCCGAGAGCTTCGCAAACCTGGTTGCGCGCCTTCGCCTGAATTTCGATCAGATTATCATCGATAATCCACCGGCGGGCGCTTTTCCGGACACGGTGCTCCTTTCAGCCATTGCAGACGAGACCCTTTACGTCTGCAAACACAACCACGTCAACCGCCATAAGGTGAAGTTCCTCATCCAGCGCATCGATCAGGCTCAGGCGGAGACACTTGGCATCATCTTCAATCAAATACGCAGCGCCAGCGGACAAAGCTACGGCTTCTACGGGTTCTACGACGAAAAAACCTACAAGAGCTACTATGGCGGGAGCAACGGCGCACACGAAGACTCGCTGCGGCGTCCCGTGGTCAGTGGCAATGGAACGCACTCTCGCCAGAAGAGCGCAAGCACTACGGAAGGCGAGCCCGCCCGCCGAATCTAGCGACTCAAGGTCCGCGCACATCCCAGACAGTCTGCTCCCAGCATATGAGGCTCTCCGGTCGCCCCAACCCTCCGGCGAGCCTCGCTTTTTCCATGAAACACACCACTAAATGTCGACCTGTCGCCACAAATGCCCACGCCGGGGCCCGCATTGCATGGGTCGACTCGGCCTATGCGGCGTCTTTCATGCTGCATAGGGTGGGGGAGGTCGTCACAGGGTGTGTCTGGAATCGCTGATTAACGCCTCGTCGTTCCCGCGCAAATGAAAATTCGATCCCGCGCAGTTAAGGCAGGTATCCTGGCCTCGGGAAAAATTCTTACCGGTCTCGCTGGCTTGGCCAGTCTGGCCGTGCTTTCGCGCATTTTCGACAAGCACGAATATGCAACCTACCGACAGACCCTTCTGGCCTACGCCTTCCTGGCGCCCTTGCTGACGCTCGGCCTCCCCAAAGCGCTCTTCTACTTCCTTCCAGACGAGCAACGTCGGCCTCGCGCAGTGCTCGCAGAAAACCTCCTGCCCCTGCTTCTCATGGGGGCCGTGTTTGCCTGCTTTCTCCTGTTTGGAGGTCAGTACCTGCTTGCGGCCCGCTTTAACAATCCTGAGCTCGCTCGTACGCTCATGATAATCGCCCCGTACCCGCTATTCCTCCTTCCCACACTGGCTGTGCCTGCGTGCCTGCTTGCACGGGATCGGGCGGGCAGCGTTGCCATCTACCTCTTCCTGAGTCGCGCAGCGATGGTCGCACTGGTCATTGCCGCAGTTATCATTTGGCCCACGCCAGATGCCGCCCTTTGGGCGACCACTGGCGGCGCTCTCCTCGCGCTGGCGCCGGCGCTTTGGCTCATGTATCGGTCCTGCGGCGACAACGGCGAGTTGGCGCCGCGATTCAGTGGTTCGTGGCAGCAGGTAAAATACAGCCTTCCGCTCGGCGTCGCCGCGATGATCGGCGCTTTCAGCATGAACCTGGACAAGGTCATCGTGTCCGCCATGACGGATACCCAGACTTTTGCCATCTACGTCAATGGAGCGATGCAAATTCCCTTGGTCGGAATGGTCACGGGCTCTATCGCAGCGGTGATTCTTCCAGAGATGGCCTCAGCCTTCAAGGCAGGCCGCATAAGAGATAGTCTGGAGATGTGGAAACGCGCCGGCAGCAAGTGCGCTTTGATCATCTTTCCCGCCATGGTCTTTCTCTTCGTCATGGCTGAGGAAGTGATGACCACCCTCTACTCCTCCGCATATATCGCCAGCGCCACGCCGTTTCGTATTTACCTGCTCATGCTCCCTACAAGTATCGTCCGCTTCGACTCGGTTTACATGGCGGCGAACAAGGGCAACTTCATCCTGGTGCGAGCCGTCGTCATGCTCGTGATCAACGGTGCGGTCAGCATCGTACTCGTTTCCAGGTACGGTTATCTCGGCGCAGCCGTAGCAACCGTCAGTCTGGTGTTTCTGCTCGCGCTCCCCTATAATGCAATTCAGATCCGGCGCATCATGAACGTGCCCATGCGAAGTCTCTTTCCCATGGGCATCCTCGGTCGCATCATGGCTGCCGCGTGCTTGGCAGCCATCCCGTCCATAGCGATCAAGTATTGCGTCCATCTTCCTTCTCCTGCGGTTCTGCTGGCCTCGTCCATCGCGTACGGCGTTTCACTCCTCCTCATCTATCATTATTCTGCACTTCTTCCCATCGACGCCCTCGTCCGTACCGGGCGACGCCGCATATCGAAATATCGCAGCACAACCACGCAAAAAGCTACCTCCCCGGCGCCCGCCGGCAACACTCCCGCACCCACTTCCTAAGGACACAGCCCTCTGCCACCTCCACCACGTCCCTTCACCTTGCATGGTGTGCACTGTCTGTTTCGCGATTTGCAAGGACCCTAATCTGTTCGCCTGCTGCTGAACTCGGTTCAAACGTCCTTTTCTCCCCATTGCTGATCACGGGAACGGAATTTGCAGGCATGTCCCTGCGTCGCCCGGGTTAGGTCTGCCCGTGGGTTTTTATAGCTTACGCTCCCGTCATCACTCCAGCCAGTAATGCAGAACATCCTCTTTATCAGCTATTACTTTCCCCCTCGCGGTGGCAGCGGTGTCCAGCGCGCGGCGAAGTTTGCAAAGTATCTCCCTCAGTTCGGCTATCTCCCACACGTTATCACATCCAGCCTCGACGACATTACAGCCACCTCAGACGCATCGCTACTCAACGACGTCGACGGCATACCCATTTATAGGGCGTCGGGCAGAGAGCCCCTGGTAAAGAAGCTTGGCGCCCGGAGGCTCGGATTTGCGATTTCCGCCTGCCTTCGGCCCGACGCCCAGATCCTTTGGAAGCGCGAGGCGGTTCCACTGGCACTGCAAGTTGCCGCGCGTGAAGGACCACGTGCAATCTACTCTACCGTGCAGCCGTTTAGCAGCGCCGTGGTGGGCCTGGCGCTCAAGCGCAGATTGAAATTGCCTTGGATTCTGGACTTTCGCGACCCTTGGGTTGGCAGCACCAGCGTTGTTTGGCCCAGCAAGTTGCATCACAACTACGACGCCCGCCTGGAAGCCGCCTGCGTGCGCGAGGCGGACGCTGTCGTCAGCGTCACCAACGGTATGTGCGAGCTTATCCGCCGCCGCTATCCATGGGCGGGCGACAAGATTTTCAAAATTCATAACGGGTTCGATGCGGAAGACTTTATGGACAACCCGCCGCCTTCGTCGAGCGAGTGGCGTCCGGGCTTACGCATTGCTTTTGCCGGTCGCCTGTACAGCGTAAGTAATCGCGAGAAAGGCGCGCGCGGTCTTGGCAAAGTTTTGTCCCATCGCAACTGCCGGCTAGACTACACCACCCACAGCGCCCGGTACCTGCTTGAGGCCGTCGCGCTGCTCAAGAAGTCCCGGCCAGATGTGGCCAGTGAGCTATTGATCGAGTTTGCCGGGAACATCCCGGAGGACAACGAGGCCCTCGCGGCAGATCTGGGAGTGCAGCAGAACGTCGTCTTTCACGGCATGCTGCCACATTCGGACGCCATCCGCCTGGTCAGCGCCAGCGATGCCGTCTTCCTGCCGATGCGCACGGAATGTGACGGTTCACGCAGCTATAACGAATCCGGCAAGATTTTCGAATACCTGGCCCAGCGAAAGCCAATCCTGGCTGCGGTCCCGGAAGGCGACGCCGCAGATCTCGTTCGTAATGCGCGCGCCGGCTGGGTCGTCAATCCATACGACGTCCATGCGATCAAGAATTTGCTCATTCGTCTTATCGAGCAGAAGCGGACCGGTATGCTGCAAGCCGCCCACGACGATGCGTTTATCGCTCAGTTTGAGCGTCGGCGTCTTACAGGCGAGCTGGCGGTGGTCCTCGATTCCCTTCTCACCCGAATGCCTCAAACCGTCCAATGCAGCCCCTAGTATCAAACATCATCCTCTCGTACAATCGTCGCGAAGAGACTCTCCAATGTCTCTGGGCCTTGCGTCGACAAACATGGACTGAGACAGAAACCATCGTCCTGGACAATGGCTCGGTCGATGGATCCGCAGATGCTATTGCGGAGGGTTTTCCGGAAGTCCTTCTCATCCGCATGCCGCGCAACTATGGTGCATGGCATGCGCGCGATATCGCAATTCGCAACTCGCGCGGGAAGTATCTGTTCATGATCGATAGCGACGCCGTAGCGCCGGAAGACGCGCTTGAGCGGCTCGTTCTGCGCATTGAGCTGGAGCCGGAGCTCGGCATCGTTCAGCCCCGTATTCTGGATCTGGGCACCAATGCGACCTACGACATGGGCTTTGGCCGGGAACGTTCAGAGGAGTCCTTCTACCGTTGGCAATTTCACGGATGCGCAGCGCTGATTCGGAGGCGGGCCTATGATGCAGCCGGCGGCTTCCCGCACCACTACCTGGTAGCCGGCGGCGAGGCCTATCTGGCCATTCCCATGCTGGATGCCGGCTACCGTATCCTTTATTACCCGGAGGTGTCGGTGCGGCATGCCCTTTCGCCAAAGGAGCGCATTCCCCGGCAGCGTCTCCTGATGTCCAATCTGCACCGCATGCAGAACAATGCGTCGTTTAATCCCTATATTGGGAGGGTGTGGCTCGACTTGTTTTGGAAGGTTGGCCTCTACACGACAAAGGCGATCCGCCGCGGATACTTTAGAACACTTCCTCTGGACGTTCCACTGCACTTCGTGCGCTTTTTCCTGACGTTGCGACGCTGGCGCAGGCCCATCCGCCCGGAGACCCAGAACCTCATCGATTACCTGATGAGTCATCAGGTCTCGACACGGGAGGAATATGAAAGGATCGACAGTTCCAGAACTCATTTTGCCAAGCGCTCTGCCGGCGCTCTCGTACAACAAATACCATGAGCAACGCTGCCTCTGCATACTCCTGGTTCTTTAGGCGGGGAGGATGGCGCATTGCGGATTCCGCCAGTGGCGTGAAAGCCTCTCCGGTGCTTCGCATGCTCCAGAATCGCGCCCTGGCGTCTGTCGAAGAGCGACGCGCACAGACGGATGAGCTTTTGCGCGCCATCCTTCTCTCTGCGCGGCAGTCTCCATACTACCGAGAGATTCTCCGGCCGCTGACTTCCTCGAGTCGGATGGTATCTCCACGAAGCGTACTGGCTGAGATTCCGGTGCTCACAAAGGACCAGCTTCGCAGGCATCCAGAGGCGTTCATTTCACCTTCTCTCAAGGAAAAGCCTAACCGTATACAGACCGCAGGCTCAACCGGCCAACCCCTGCGCGCCTACCTCGATCCGATTGCTTCGGCCACTTGCTCGGCGGGAATGTTCTTTGGGCGGAGCTGGTGGGGCATTCCACCCGGCGCTCCTTCAGTCAATATTTGGGGGCACAGTAAATATCTTTCCACTTCGTGGCGCGACAGCCTGCGCCTCCGGAAGCGACGCCTCATGGACTCGGCCATGAACCGCAGGGTCTTTCCCGCCTATGACCTTTCGCGAGAACGCCTCGATGATTTCATTGCACTCGTGCGCAGGTTCCGTCCGGTGTATTTGGTGGGTTACGCCAGTGCCCTGCATGCGGCTGCGCGCCACGTAATCGATCGCGGTGAAGTCCTACCGCCCCTTCTCGGCGTCGTTAGCACCGGCGAGATGCTCTACGATTGGCAGGCCTCTACGCTCCGGCAAGCATTCGGATGTCCGGTCATTGTCGAATACGGACTCTGCGAGGGTGGGGTCGTGGCATACAGTCACCCGTCAGGCGCATCCTATGTCATGGACGCCTACCTCCATCTGGAACTGCTTGATGAGCACGATCAACCCGTCCAGCCCGGTGAAATTGGACGCATCGTCATAACGCCTCTCCTGGCGCACGGCGTGCCCATGCTGCGCTATGACACGGGTGATCTGGCGCAAGAAGTCGAGCAGCGCTCCGATGGTCCTACGGGCAGGATCATTGGCCAAATACAGGGCCGTGCCTACGACCTTATTGTCGCTGCAGATGGAGCCCGCCTTCCGGGAGTTCTCTTTACCCACGCCATGAAGTATATCGAGGAGGTCGGCCGCTATCAGATCGTCCAGCGCGAACCCGGCAGGCTCACCGTATTTTATGAAGCTCCCGCGCCTCTCGATCCAGCCGGAGAGGAGCGCGCGCGTCAGCGTATTCGGGCCGCGGTTGATCGCCCCATCGAGGTGACATTCCGCCATGAGGCCCGCCTGTCGACGGAAAAGTCGGGAAAGTTCCGTTGGATCAAGTCCGAGCTTCCCGAGGAGCGCATGGGCGGCCTGACCGCTTCGAGCGCAACCCACATCAGCTCATAATACATTTCCCTTCAAGCCTCGCATTGCCAGCATGATCACCCAAGAGCCTATCTCACGAAAAAAGACCGACCGTAAACTGCGTGTCGTGTGGATCGCCTCGTCGCCCACGCCTTACAAGCTGCCATTTTTCAATCAGCTTAGCAGGCGCGACGATATCAGTCTGCACTTCATCTTCCTCACTTGGGACAGCGCTACGCGCGATTGGAGCCTCAACCGGCGAGAGTCGGGCATCAGCCACGAGGTGCTTCCGAGCGTCAATGTCCGCACAAGCTTCTCCCAGCGTTCGTATCTACGATGGAATCCGGGGGTAGTTTCATCTCTGGACCGTCAGCGCTGCGACGTTGTGGTCATCTCTGGGTACAACCATCCCACGATGATGCAGGCCATCTTCTACTGCCGCCGACGCGGCATACCCTTTGTCCTGCAAGGTGAAAGCCATGTGGTAAAGAAGCGAGGCGGCGTGAAGAAAAACCTCAAGCGCTCCCTCCTCTTCCCGTTCTTGCGCAAGGCGTCGGCAGCACTGGCCACGGGCGCAAAGGCTCGTGAGTACTGGAAGGAGGTCGGCATCCCCGAGAATCGGATTTTCACCGTAGGCAACCTGCCAGATGTAGCCTTTTTCAAGGAAATGTCAGATGCCGCTCAGATTCGACGCGCCCAATTGCGCGAGGAGTTGGGGATTCCTGATGGTCGCTTATGCGGCGTGTATGTCGGCCGCTTCATCCGAGTCAAAGGCGTAGATATTTTGCTCCAGGGTCTAGCCCAGACTCCGCCCGCCTTGCGGCCTCATATGCTTCTCGCGGGAGATGGACCTATGCGGAGTCAGCTCGAGGAACTGGTAAGGGCTCACAACCTGCCCGTCTCATTCCTTGGTTTTCGGCAAACGGACGAACTCCCCGAGATCTACTCTGCTGCAGATTTCTTTGCTCTGCCCTCCAGGGAAGAGCCGTGGGGCGTAGTGGTTAACGAAGCACAGATTTGCAGGCTTCCGGTCCTTCTTTCGGAGCAAGTTGGCGCTGCGTACGATTTACTTCGGGATGGTGAGAACGGCTTCATGGTTTGCCCCAACTCACCACAGTCTTGGCGTTTCGCTTTCGAGCGCATCGTCAGCCGTGGTCCGGAAGAGCTTCAGCGCATGGGGGAGCGTTCGCGGGAGATCGCTCTCCCTTGGAATTACGACCAAAGCGAGTACGAGTTTCTCCAGGCCATTCGCATGGCGGCGGACCTTAATAATGTGCGCCACCAATGAGCTCCGAACACCACACATCGGGCCAACGATCGACAGCGCCCCGCCGCGAACCATCCTCTGACTTCTACAGACCTGCGGAGACTGTCTCCATAAACCAAGGCGCTAGCCTGGCTTGTGTCTGCTGGTCCTCTTCATGTTCCCCGGAGCCCTGTCCTGCTGACGACGTAGCCTCGCCAATGCCGGTTGCCTGCCAACCGAAATCAATCTCTGCGCAATGAACCGGGATTACACATACGAGACGGAGGATTCCCCACGTGGCGATCGCTGGCTGTGCTTCGGCCTGTTCCTGCTGTTTGTAGAACTATACCTGCCCTACCTTGGCGCAAACTTGGAGAACCTCCGCTGGCTCCTGTTCTCGCTCACCGTCATCGTCTTTGCATCGACGCGTCTGGGCGGTCTGCGGGAGCCTGCAGTCAAAGGACTGTTCTTTCTGTTCATGGCAAACGCCCTTCTACGGGTGGTGTCGGTATTATGGTCGCCAGACCAGATCTACACGGCGATGCGCGCCGCTTCCCTACTTCTCATGCTTGTCTTCATCGCGATTCTGGCAGGAGAGGTTGTATCCCGCAATATTGCCCGCTCTGTGCTTTTCGTGATCGCGTTGTGGGCGGTCGGTCTGATTCTCCTTTCCGGCCTTGTCTACTTTGCTGGTTGGAAGCAGCTCCCATGGAACGGGTATCCCGTCTATCGCGGCATCAACGCCGATCGCTTCGCCGGCATATTCGGCAATCCGAACCAGTTGGGGATCTGCGCCGCAGTTTCCTTCCCTATTCTCATAGGCTTCTTCATGGAGAACAAGCGTCGGGTCTATCTGCTCGCAGTTGCCGCACTTGCTGTCTTCCTGCTTTACAAGAGCGGTAGTCGCGCTGGCATGCTTTCCATCGTTGCGGGCACGCTGGGCATGCTGCTTGTGCTTCGGGAGGAGTCCCGACGTCTGATTTTGGTTTCTATCATCGCATTGCCTATTGCTGCAGTCGCGATCGACATCGACAAGATCGAGCAGGGCGTTCTTGGATTTATTTCGCGTAGCGACGCCACGGAGTTTGATGTGGAGGAGATTGCTGACAACCGGCTCTACCGCTGGGAACTCGGCTGGAAAAGCATCCGCAAGCACCCCACGCTTGGACAGGGATACGGCATTGGCGGGATCAGCGATTCCGCCAATCCAGAGTTCACGGAGTTCGACCAAGGATACCCATTACACAACTCTTTCCTTCAGGTGATGCAGGAAAATGGTTTCGTGGGTCTGGTACTGTTTCTTGTAATGCTTCTACCGCTCTATTACCGGGCCTTGACGGTGCGTATGTCCGGCGCCTCCCGGCATCCGCATCTCCTTGCAGGTTGCATGGGAGTGCTGATAGGTGGGGTGGTTAGCGCCTTTTTCGAGAGCTGGCTCTTCTCAGTAGGCAATCTCGGCTGCATGCCGTATTGGGTCTGCGTCGGCATTGTCTGGGCTCTTACTTCCCCGGATGCTCAGCAGGATGAGGTCGATGAATTCATCAAAGACGAAGATTGGGAGGACCTTTCACAAAGGACGGAACAAGAGCTGCATATGAGCTAGCAGCCTCTTTGTCCGTCAATGAAGATACTTCACGTTTTGCATAGCCTCGACCCTCGTTCCGGGGGGCCCAGCGAGTCGCTTCGGGAAATTGTCCGCCACCAATCCGGCGCTGGTCATGCCGTCTCTGTAATTACGACAGACGCGCAAAGCGTCGAACCATGGAGACCTGCTGCCCAGTTTCGCCAGATGCTCCGGGATGATCCACGGCTGGCGGGAGCAGAACTCTTCATCGCAAGGTCATTTGGTCGCCGCCGGCCCCTGAGCCGCTACAGTTATTCACCGCAGAGCGTTGGGTGGATGAAGCGCCGTTTCGCGGATTTTTCCACATGTCCGGATGTAGTTCATATTCACGGCGTCTTTAGTCATCTCACCGGAGCGGCTGCATGCCTCTCGCGTCGCTACGGCATTCCGTACGTCATACGCCCCGCCGGCAGTCTTAATCAGTCGTGCCTGAGGCGTGGCAGCAACTTGGCGAAGCAGGCCTTTCTCAAGTTCTGGCTGGAGCGCGACGTTCGTTTTGCCTCATGGATTCACGCAACTTCCACCCGCGAGGCAAACGAGATTACGGCATGGCTGCCAGCCAGCCGCGTCGAGGTTATACCACACGGCATCTCCGTTCCTCCGGTTGAGTCCCTTCAGCGCAGCCGGGAGCTCTTCGCCGCTGAGTTTCCCCACCTCCAGAACGCCCCCTTTGTTCTCTACATGTCGCGGATCAACCAGAAGAAAAGACTCGATTTGCTGGTGGAGGCCTTTGCAGCATTCCATGTCGACCACCCAGCGTGGCGCCTCGTTGTTGCCGGCACAGACGACGGTTTTGAAACGGAGGTTCGAGAGCGGGTGGAGCGCTTCAATTTGCAGCGATCGGTTCACTTCCTCGGCTTTTTGCAAGGTCCGCTGAAGGAGGGCGCACTGGCGTCCGCGCAGATGCTCGCCCTCACATCAGAAGACGAGAATTTTGGCGTAATTGTCGTTGAGGCGATGGCTCATGCCTGTCCTGTCTTGCTCACTGAAGGCGTAGACAGTCACATCCATGTTGATGTCGCCAATGCCGGCATAACCGTGGCTTGCAAGGCAAGGGATATCCACGAAGGCCTGCGCCGGATGATAGCTGAGGACCTCAACCAGCTGGGTAGGAATGGAAAACGCTATGTCGAGCATGGCATGAGCTGGAAGGCTGCCTGCGAGAAGATGCAGCGGAATTACCGGCTCGTGCTTACGCCCCCAGGTTCCAGCGCCGAGGCGCCCGCCGCCTCTGCGCAACAGTCGCAATTCTAATCCCGGCGGTTTCGCCATTCAGATTTTCAGCCTGCTCAGATTTCTCCAAATGCAGCATAGTCCAGGTTCAGAACTTATCGCAGATGCCCGTTCGCTATCGAGCGCGCCCCTCGCCGTTGTCCCTGTTTCGGCAATCGTGCTCACCAAGAACGAGGAGGCAAACATTCGGAAGTGCCTCGAAAGCCTCGCAGACTTTGCAGAGGTGTTCGTGGTCGACTCCATGAGCACAGACGCCACGTGTCGCATCGCCTCAGAGTTCCCCAACGTTCAGATTCTCAAATTTCAGTGGGATGGAAAGTTTCCCAAGAAGAAGCAATGGGCGCTGGATAACGCCCCTATCGGCAATGAGTGGGTGCTCACGCTCGATGCCGACGAGGAGGTAACCCCCGAATTGCGTGAGGAGCTGAAGCGAACGAGTGAAGATCCTAACGCAAGGACCGGCTATTTCATCAGGTATGACAACTTTTTCCTGGGGCGTCGCCTTGTGCACGGCACGCATTCCATGAAGCTCATCTTCTTCCGCCGCGGCAGCGCTACCTTTGTTTCCAGCAACGAGCTACTAGTGGCGACAATGTGGGAGGTTGAAGGCAACTACCAACCCCGGATCGACGGCCCGGTCGGCGTCCTCAGGGCCCACGCCATACATCGGGACTGCAAGACGCTGTTTCACTATTACAAGCGCCACAATCGCTATTCGGACCTCGAGGCCGTGCATCGAATTCACCTGCACCGTATCGACGAAAGCTACCCGCCTGTGCGACGGTTCCTCAAGCGCGTTCTTCGCAAGATGCCCGCCTCCGGCGTCTTTTACTTCATACACTCGTATTTTCTGAAGTTGGGCTTTCTGGATGGTATGCCGGGCCTGGCCTTTGCGGCGTCTCGCTTCGTCTATTTTACGCAGATCGAATGCAAGGTCATGGAGCTCAGGCTCGAGCCGGAGAAGCTCAAGTCGCACTACATGAGCGACGGAGTGCGCGTGCGCGAAACCATTAACGACCGCTAACTCCATGCAAGCCTCTATATCCAACGCCGGCGCACACCCAGCAGACGTCCCTTCCCGGGGGGTCAACGTGGCTCTCATTTTTCAATCAATAACCGTCTGGGCGGTCGTCTGTCTCTCAGTGGGGGCAGCAACGCTCATGTACGGTCTCGCTAGACCGTACATGCACGATGACAGCATTTTTCTCATCTTTTCCGAGGAGATCCTGAAGGGGCGCAACCCCTACGAGTTCTACGACAACAAGCTTCCCGGGATATTCGTATTGTTCGCGATCTGGATGAAGATCTTCGGCGCGGATTGGTGGTCAGGGCGAGTTCTTTCGTGGTTGGTGATGGCTGCCACGGCGACCCTCACTGCTGCTTCTTTACCCGCAGGTTTCAACGCTGCCAGCCGCCGCTGGTTTGGACTGCTGGCCTTTGTCATCCTCTGGTTTACAGAGGGTTCGCTTGTAATGACAGAAGCAGGGGTTGCCCTTTTCCTGGCCTTGGGCCTGTGGGTGCTTTCAAGGAACTTTCTCAGCCCTCGCGCCGCCGTATGGAGCGCAGTGCTTTTTTGCATCGCCGCCACTTTCAAGCAAGTAGCCTATGGCCTGCCACTGGCTTATTTCGTTGTAGCCCTGCTGGCGGCTGCGCGACATTCGGTCCCGCGTGTCCTGGCGGTCCGGGCCGCCATACTGCACATACTGGCCTTTGTTGCTGCATGCGCGTGCGTTTGGGCAATTTATGCAGTCGCAGGTATCGCTGGCGTGGTCTGGGAGCGCGCGTTCTTGGCCATGGCTGATTATGAGCGACGTATCTCGCTGAGCAGCGGCGTCCTGCTCCTGGTGCGCACTGGTTGGTTCATCCTTCCTGCGATCGCTTTAGTCCTCTGGCGACTGACTCGTGGACGCCTGTTCCGAGATCCGCTACTTTTCCAGTTTTGTGTCTTGGTCGCAGCCGGTTTCTCTCTTGCGATCACAAAGCGCTTCTACGCCCACTACCTATTGGCGGCTGCGCCAGCTTACGCTATCTTGCTGGCCTTCGGCTGGCGTTGGTTTATTGCGAAGCGCGCAAATCTCATCTTTGGCGGTCCGGTCGTCGTGGCTATTGCCTTGCTCATGCTGGTCGTTATCGCGACCGGAGCTTACCTGAAGCGTGAGAGCCTGTCACGTATCGCGGGCCTTACAGATCGCACGGACACATACTCCATGGCCGTGTCCCTGGGGAGATACATCACCGGCCCGGAAGATCGCGCCTTGATTGTCGATCCCGGTCCACGGGGCATCAAGGCCGCTGCCGCGTATTACTATGCAGGCCTGCGCCCGCCATGGTCCTTGCTGTTTTTCAGCAACGTCCCGCCGAGGGTCCTGGATCAGGAGGTCTCCCGCCTGCCGGCAATTCTCGACGACCCCCACACAAAGATCGTCATCATTGATCGAAACCGTGGCTTTCATCCCTACTGGCGTCCCATTCCTGATGAAATTCGCGAACTGGTGAATGCTCGTCTGGATGCTTCGTTCCGCGCGGCGCCTGAATTGGGGGCGAATAACATCTACGTCCGTGCAGACGCGGAGCCGGGCGCAGCAAGCATCTTCAACGGCCCCTACGCCAACCGCAGCGCTTCGGGTCTCACCCCTCGCTGATTTTCCCCATGGCATATTTCAACTCCGTATCAATCGTAGTCCCCACCTATCGAGAGGCGGAAAACATACCGCTTCTGGTGCGGCGAATTTACGTCACGATGCTCGATGTCCCCAAGGACTATGAGATCATCATCGTCGATGATAACAGCCCTGATGGCATCGAACATGTCGTACGCGATCTTAAGCGCGAGGGCTATCCGATCCGGCTGATTGTGCGAACTAAGGAGCGCGGCCTGAGTTCGGCGGTTATTCGGGGGTTCAGAGAGTCTTCTGCAGAGCTACTGGTGTGTATGGACGCAGACCTTTCTCATCCCCCCGAGCGGCTTCGCGAAATGATCGAGATGCTGGAGCAGGATGAAAGCGCGGAGTTTGTCATCGGCAGTCGTTATGTGAAGGGCGGCAGCACGGATGACGATTGGGGCTTCTTTCGCCTGATCAATAGCAAGGTTGCCACCGCGCTCGCCCGTCCTTTTACCTCGGTAAAAGATCCCATGGCAGGTTTCTTCGCGCTGCCGGCCCATGTCTTCGAGCGAGCCCGGAATCTCAATCCCTGTGGCTACAAGATCGGCCTGGAGCTCATCGTCAAGTGCGGCATCGCTAACATTCAGGAGGCGCCCATCCATTTTCGTGACCGGCTCTACGGGCAGAGCAAGCTCAACTTTCGCGAGCAGCTAAGGTATCTGCGCCATATCAAGCGGTTGGCCGACTTCAAGTTCGGGGGCTTCTCTCAGCTCGCCCAGTTCCTTACTGTTGGAGCAAGCGGCATGGCAGTGGACCTTTTACTCTACGCAGTCATGCTGAACGCGGGACTCGCCTTGGGATTCGCACGCGCGCTAGCCATCGCAGCCGCCCTCACATGGAATTTCTCGCTGAATCGCCGTATCACATTCAGCTTCTCCCGCCGAGATCGTCTTTTGCCTCAATACTCTCGCTACGTGCTCAGCAGTGGCTTGGGAGCGGTCATCTCGTGGTGTATCTCTGTGGGGCTTACCTACCAGTTCCCGTTCTTCAAGGAGTGGCCCCTCGCCGCAGCGCTCATCGGCGTGGGTTTCGGTACGATAAGCAACTTTCTCATTTCGAAGTTCTGGGTCTTCCGTCGCCATTCAGTTACCCAGCCCGCCCCTCTGGCTTCGCTCAAGAAGCCGAAACATGAAGAACGGGATCTCGCACGCAAAGCTCTATGAAACAAGTCCTGCAAAGCCTCGGCTCGGGTGAGACGCGTCTGGTCGACGTTCCGGCGCCAACCGTCCGCCCCGGTTCGCTGCTCATTCGCTCTCACGCAAGTCTTATCTCTCTTGGCACCGAGAAGATGCTTATCGATTTTGGCCGCGCCAACTTCATCTCCAAGGCGCGCCAGCAGCCAGACAAGGTGCGCCAGGTGATCGACAAAGCTCGCACTGACGGTCTATTACCCACGATGGAGGCCGTTCGCGCCAAGCTAGACCAGCCCATACCGCTCGGTTACTGTAACGCAGGGATCTGCGTCGCCGTGGGAGAGGGTGTTGAAGGCTTTAGCGTTGGAGACCGTGTTGTTTCGAATGGTCCCCATGCTGAGTGGGTTTGCGTGCCACAAAATCTCTGTGCTCGTATCCCAGACGGCGTAAGTTCCGAGCAAGCGTCTTTTACCGTCGCGGGCGCTGTTGCGCTGCAGGGCATTCGTCTGGCGAAGCCAGATTTGGGAGAGTCTTTCGTCGTCATTGGACTGGGGTTGATTGGTCTGCTTGCTGTTCAGCTCCTTCGTTCCAGTGGCTGCCGCGTTTTGGGGGTCGATTTCGACTCCAGCAAGTGCGCACTGGCCCGTAAGCTCGGCGCAGAGACCGTCGATCTCTCCCACGGGGAGGATCCGCTCTCCCGTGCATCCGGCTTTTCGCGATCCCGGGGCGTTGATGGCGTCATCATCACCGCTTCCACCCGCAGCAATGAGGTTGTTCACCAGGCTGCCCAAATGTGCCGTAAGCGGGGTCGGATCATCCTCGTCGGCGTCGTAGGCCTCGATCTTCAGCGTGACGACTTCTATGAAAAGGAGCTCACCTTTCAGGTTTCCTGTTCCTACGGTCCCGGCCGTTACGACGATGATTACGAGGCTCGCGGGCGTGACTATCCACTCGCATTCGTTCGCTGGACGCTTCAGCGCAACTTCGAAGCATTTCTTGATCAGCTCGCGTCAAACCGCATTCAAACGGAGCCCCTGGTTACGCATCGCTTCCCATTCAACGAAGCATTGAGCGGCTATGAGACAGTCTCAGGCAAGGGGGCTCTGGGCATCATCCTTACTTATCCGCGCGAGGAAACCGGGCAGGAGCTGGAACAGCCCGCAACCTCGGTGCGATTGCTGGAGCGGCCGCGCAATCCCACCGAAGATCGCGCCGTAGTCGGCATGATCGGAGCGGGCGCCTTTAGCGGTAAGGTCTTGCTGCCCGCCTTGGCTCAGACTAGCGCTCGGTTGCACACGATCGTTTCGCGCAATGGCGTGAGCGGCGCTCATCTTGGCAGGAAGTTTGGTTTTGAAGTAACCGCGTCAGATGCGTCTGCCGTTATCGACGACGACGCAATCAACACGGTCTTCATCAGTACGCCTCACAACAGCCATGGCCGTTTCGTGCTCGAATGTCTACGGCGCGGCAAGCATGTCTTCGTGGAGAAGCCGCTTTGCCTGGAGCAATCAGAACTAGATCAGATCCGCGCTACGTATGCGGACCTTCTGGAACGTGGTGCTGCTCCATTGCTCATGGTTGGTTTCAACCGTCGCTTTGCTCCACAAATCCTCAAGATAAAGTCGCTTTTGGGGCCTATGCGATTGCCAAAGTCATTTGTCATGACCGTCAATGCTGGCTCTATTCCGCCGGAGCATTGGACTCAGGATCCTCAGATAGGCGGCGGACGTCTCCTCGGTGAAGGTTGCCATTTTGTGGACCTGCTGCGCTTCCTGGCAGATGCGCCGATCGAATCCGTCGCCACACATGCTGCCGCAGGCGAGGGTATGGAATGCCGCGATACATACAGCATTTACCTCCGCTTTGAGGACGGCTCGATCGGCGCAGTGCACTACTTCGCCAACGGATCGCGCTCCTTCCCCAAGGAACGGCTGGAGGTCTTCTGTGGTGGTAGAACTCTGCAGCTGGATAACTTCCGGACCTTGCGCGGCTTTGGATGGCCGGGGTTCAAGCGCGACAGGAACATGCGCCAGGACAAAGGACATAACGCAGAAGTATCCGCTTTTATTCGCGCAATCCAGGAGGGTGGGGAGACCCCGATTCCAGCCTCCCAGCTTTTTGAGGTTTCCTCGGCCTGTTTTGAGGCACACGCGCAGATCTGGCGGTAATGGGATTCCCGATAGAGCGCCCTCTGCGCCAGCCGGATCGTCTGCAGCCCGAGTGGTTATCCTCTGATGGCTTGGATTGGCGCCGCGCAATCCTGGATTCCGTGCCTCCCCTGCGTCACAGACGCGGTCGCCGCATGCCATTGATTCTCTGGAAGGACGGCGCCGGCCCATTGCTTGGCGCGGATACAGTGGTGGAGTTCATGGCCCGCGGCATTGTGCCCCATTGCCAGACATCCAGTGACTGGGTCACGGCAGGCGCAGCTCTCAAGGAGGCCGGTGCGCCAGTTGTGTTACTCGAAGGAGCTGTGAGCCCCTTTCCATATAGCCTCCTCGGCGACAGGCCGGAGAATTGGAAGCATGATTTTGGGGGCATGTCTGTTGGTTGCGAGTGGATTCAGATGCCTTGCCCATCACTGTTCTATCCCTGGGCGATGGCCAAGAGCTGGCTTGAAGATCGTCTCTATGAATTCGGAAGGGCCGGCGTCTCTGCCGACGCGGTGCTAATGGACTGGGAGACTCCGCCATTCAACGCAGATTACGGCGCCTGCCTGGCCTGTGTGCGTTGCAGGTATACATTTAGAGACGTGCTTGTTGATCACGCGCTGTTCGCGCGGCATATGCGTCAACTTTGGCAGTCTCTGGTCTCGTCCACCATCGGTGGCGCCGTGCGTAAAGTCTTTCCCGAAGCTATTGCCGGAAACTGGGCCTGTTACCATTCCACATCCACAAATATGGTGCTGGATTGGAACAATGAATGGCAGGGGGATCTCAATCCAGGGCTTCTGCGAGCCAGTGTTCCTATTGCTTATGGCATGACAAATTGGATCACCCCGTGGCGTGGCAGGCCACAGGCAGAGATCGATGCGGCATATGCACACCTGATCCTGAGGCAGCTCAGCGCGGATACCGCCAATCGGCGCAGCTTTGCCCCATGGCTTGAGTCCTATCCGTGGTTTGCCCGGTGGGTGCCCGAGCCAGGCTTTGCAGATGCTCCGGCAATGTCCCGTCCTTCATATCGTGAAGTATTGCGACATTCATGGCTGAGGGGCATCGATGGCATGCAGATTTTCAATACCGATCGGAAGGGGGCGGAGCTGCAAGCCGTCTTGGAGGTTGTCGACGCACAGAAGATCTACGACGAAATGCTCCTGTTCCTCCCCTATCTGCAGCAGGGTGAGCCACTCAACCTGCAGGTTCCGCCACCTGAGCCGCTTCCTATTTGGTCAGGGCTGCGCCTGGGCAAGCTGGCTTTGCTGCGCGCGACTGGGTGGAGCCCAGGCCAGTATGTTTCGGTCGATCCGTGGGCGACCGGTGAAATTTTATTACCGGCGCCACCCTGTGGGGCAACGTACTTGCTTAGAGAGGGAGATGCGACGGGGCGTGTCCTGCCCAGCCCTGCCCTCCATAGCAATGAGAATCCTCTTTCTTAGTCATTATTTTAAGCCGGAAGGAAACGCTCCGGCCTCCCGGGCCTACGAAATGTGCCGCCGCTGGGTTGCGGAAGGCCATCAGGTCACCGTTATCACATCCGCGCCAAATGTTCCTGACGGCCGGGTCTACGAGGGATACCAGAACAAACTCTTCCAGCGGGAGAATATCGACGGCATCGATGTCGTGCGCGTATGGACCTACCTGGCGCCAAATAAAGGCTCGGTAAAACGTATCCTCAACTACCTGTCCTATATGGCCAGCTCCATTGTTATGGCTGGTCTCCGGGTAGAGCGTCCGGATGTTTTGGTGGCCACCTCGCCGCAGTTTTTCAACGGTTGGGCCGGTGTAATCCTTTCCCGCCTGCGCCGCTTGCCCTTTGTTTTGGAAATTCGCGACATCTGGCCGGAGTCGATCGGCGCTGTTGGCGCCATGGGCAGCCGACAAGCGTTCGCATTCCTGGAGGTGCTTGAAAGGCGCATGTACGCCGCCGCAGATCACATCATCACCGTCGGGAACGGCTACCGCACACAGCTCATGCGTCGCGGGGTGCCGGGAGGCAAAATCTCAATCGTTACCAACGGCGCGGACCTCGATGAGTGGCGCCCACGGGAAAAGCCGTGGAAGCTCAAACAGCGGTACAACCTCAATGGTGAGTTTGTCTGCATGTACGGCGGTACGATCGGCATGGCGTGCGGACTCGATGTCGTCATCGCCGCTGCGGAGATGGCTGCAAAACGGAAGGACGATCACCTAAAGTTTCTGCTTGTCGGCGACGGCGCTGAGCGCGAGCGACTCCAGGCAGAAGCTGCCAGCCGCGGGTTGTATAATGTCATTTTCACCGGTCGCGTTCCAAAGGAGGAAATGCCTGACCACCTCGCCCTGGCCGATGTATGCCTGGTGCATCTCAAGGCAAAGGAACTCTTTAAGAGTGTTTTACCTTCCAAGATTTTTGAAGCCGCAGCTATGAAGCGGCCCATCTTGAATGGGGTCCTGGGAGAGGCTGCTGCCCTTGTCGAGCGTGCGGGCGCAGGCGTCACCTTCCAGCCCGAGAACCCATACCAGTTGCTCAATGCGCTGCAGTCTCTGCGCAGTAATCGTCAGCTTTGCAATAGACTTGGAGAGCAGGGGAGGGATTACGTCGCCGCAAACTTCAACCGCGACGTCCTCGCGCATCAATATCTGGACGTGCTTGCGCGCGTGGCCAATGCGCAGCCTGTCGCCCAAGTTGCGCCAAGGCCAACCACTGTCGGCTCATAAATCGCTTTACCAAACGTCATTCAGTTTGCCTCTAGCCTATGATACAGCCCCTCAGAATCATTCTGGTCGCCGGCGCGCGGCCAAACTTCATGAAGATCGCCCCCCTGATGGAGGCGTTCTCGAATCATCCGCTCATCGAGCCCATACTCGTCCATACGGGACAGCATTATGATGAGAAGATGAGCGACCTGTTCTTTCGCCAGCTTGGCATCCCTCGTCCAGATATCAATCTGGATGTCCGATCCGGGAGTCATGCCCGCCAAACGGCTGCAATCATGACAGCGTTTGAGCCTATTGTCGAAGAGCGTAAACCAGACGCCATCCTCGTTGTTGGCGACGTTAATTCCACAGTCGCTTGTTGTCTCGTCGGCTCAAAGATGGGCGTGCCGCTGATACACGTCGAAGCCGGCCTCCGCTCATTTGATCGCGGGATGCCGGAGGAGATCAACCGTCTGGTCACTGATTGTCTGAGCGACATGCTCTTCTGCACCGAACAGAGCGGTGTGGAGAATCTTCTTAAGGAGGGAACTGCCCCGGAGAAGATCCACATGGTCGGCAACGTCATGATCGATACGCTGATCAAGAACCAGGAAAAAGCTGCCCGATCCACAATCATAGAGGATCTCGGTTTGACGGGCCGTGACTTTGCGCTCGTCACCCTTCATCGACCCTCAAATGTCGATCATGCCGAGACCATGGAGGGACTTACCCGCGTGCTGGAGCACGTCCAGCGTCGAATTCCAGTGGTTTTCCCTATCCATCCACGCACACGCGCCCGTCTGGCGGAGCATGGCCTGCAGGAGCGTTTCCAGAGTATGGAGAACCTCATTTCCATAGAGCCGGCGGGCTACTTGGACTTTCTCAAGCTTATGTCGGCCTCACGCATTGTCCTCAGTGACTCCGGAGGCATTCAGGAAGAAACCACGATTCTCCGTGTGCCCTGCCTCACCCTCCGTGAGAACACAGAGAGGCCCGTCACCTGCGAGGTCGGTTCCAACTACCTGGTTGGCGTTTGCCCCGACAAGATTATCCACGTCTTTGAGTCCGTCATGAACGGAAGCGCCCGTCAGCCGCAGATCCCACCGTTGTGGGACGGAAATGCGGCGGAGCGTATCGCAGCCATCATTGTAGAAACGCTTTGCAGCAAGCGGCAGGAACGCAGCACCATAGAGCCCACAACCATGGCCGGCGCGGCGTAAGTCTCAGGAGCCGGGATCTCCTCCACATCACGGCGCAGGCAAAACACTGCGCGCCCGGCAAACCTGAAAAACAGAAAGCGGTCACTCAGTGACCGCTTTCTGCCTATACCGCCCCCTCGTTCCGGTCTTTGAGGAGAGTGACCAGATGTGACAATAAAATGCGGCTTCCATCGCTGGAAGCCGCTGTTTAATCACGCCTCTCGTCACAAAGTTGGCGCACTAAGGCGCCGGCGTGCCGTCATCCTCCCACACGTTTCCAGACCACTCCGTATAAGGCCCATTGCGGATCCCATACCGGTAGTCGCGGCCAAACCAGTTGTTGCGTATGGTTGTATCTCCGCTCGAGTAGATGGTGTAGTTCCCCCCATTCATCCAGTTATACTCGATCAGGACATTCGTAAGTGGCCCGCCGTCAGGCTCGAGCATGAACGCTGCATTGGACTTGTAGGGCGAAGGTGCTGTGATGGGCATGTCGAAGTTGTTGTAGCGGAACGTCATATTCGTGCCGCCGTGCCGTGATTGCACGCCGTCTGCATGCGCCCCTGCGCCACGACCAAGGTTGTAGAACCAGCATTGCTCTATTAGGCAGTTGGTCGTCGGCTTCACGGCGTCTCCGTCGCTCTCGTGGATCTGTGTGCGACGCATCGTGAAATTACCGCCATACACCCCGGCGCTGGATACGTTGATCAGCTCGCAGTCCTCAATCAGCAAGCCCGTGTAGCCATAGGTGCAGTTAATTGAGTAAATGCCGCCGCTGATCTTGCAATTCCGGATCGTCACATTGTTGGCCTTAATGTGGATCGTCCCGGACATCTCATAGTCTTCCAGCACGGTATTATCCACCGTGATAGTCTTGGATCCGGTGTAAGTCGTCAGCGTCCCACTGGTCCCCGTATTGCTGGGACCGGGCTTTGCCGGTATGCCGCTGATGGTATATGTGCCGCTGGTGACGCTGCTATCGCTCATGCCGCTCTTGTAGGCGATAGCCTTGAGAGTGGTTGTGCTGCTAATGTAGACGGCCCCTGTATATACCGTGCCGCTGCTGGAGGTGGGTGTGCTGCCGTTTGTGGTATAGCGTATCGTCGCTCCGCTCGTGCTGGAGGTAATCGTTACGTTCTGTGCGCTGCCATAGCTTCCAGGCACAGGGCTGAAAACAGGAGCGGCGACCGTGCCTCCGCCGCTGATCTCCTCTGCATACAGGTTGTCGAACTCAGCGGCGTCGTTCACCGTGCCAAACCCGACCTGACCACCGCTAAACGTGGAGTCGTTGATAGAAGCTGCCTGTGCGCTGTTTACGTAAGCCGTGATGGAAGATCCGGATCGCTCCACCTCCACGCTGTAGGTGTTCCCGGCAGTGATCGCCAGGGAGCCGAAATCCGCCAGCTCTGTTGGCGTTCCATTCACAACTTTGAATATGCCGTGCGTTGTGCCGTTGTTGCTCTCATTGAGGGATACGTAGTAGTAGTTGTCGCTGTCCTGCAGACCAAAGACCAGGGCTGCATCATTCCATGCATGGCTGGTTGCGACGATATAGAGGTCTCCGCTGACGGTGTAGTCGCCGTTCAACACTGTTTCATGCACACTGATGTTGCCCAGCGTTCCATCTACAGAAGCCGCTGCCGGGCTGCTCAAGACGTAAACGCCGCCGCTAACGCTCCACGTTCCACCAGCGATTACGTCGAAGTCTGAAGCCCCTGCGCTGAAGTCTTCATCAACAATGCCGCTGTCCGGCTCTTCCACGATCAGATCGTCGAACTCGGCGCTGTCGTTCTTTGTTCCAAACCCAAACTGCCCGCCGGTAAATGTCGAATCAGAGAAAGACGCGACATTGGAGCTGTCCACCCACACGTCTATCTGGGAGCCGGAGCGCTCCACGATTACCTCGTAGTCCGTGTCCGTCGTTACTGTGAGGCTTGCAAGATCGTAGATCTCGGTGGGGTTGCCGCTAACAACCTTGAAGACCCCCTTGGTGTAACCGTCATCGTTTTCGTTTAGCGAAACGTAGTAGAAGTTGTCGCTATCCTGGTAGCCAAAGATTAGCGCAGCGTCATTCCAGAGTGCTGAAGTTCCGATAATCCGGATGGTTCCAGAGACCACATAATCACCAGCTACAGAGGTATCATGCACACTGATGTTGCCCAAGAGTCCATCTCCTGCAGTGGCCGGGCTCGAGAGAACATAGCGTCCTCCGCTTACGCTCCAGGTTCCGCCTGAAACGACCGTGAAGTCTCCAGCCCCGGAGCTGAAGTCCTCGTCAATGACTACACCCGCTTCTAGGGCAACTGGGGCCGCAATAAGTCCGCTTAATCCTATCACGATAGTGGGCAGCCATCTTTGTAGCGACCCCCCTCTGCCTTCCATCGATTTTGACGCAATCCTATTCATGTTTTGCTGTGTTTTGAGTTCAGGAGTAATGTACGCAGCTGCACGCATCAGAACCTCGTCAGTATTTGGGGGGACCCGATACGACAGCTCGGGACGCCACGCTTTTTCAAGCGCAGACTAACGGCTAGATAACGCCGTTTGGTATTTTCGCAAATGCAACTGCGATATTAACAATAATCTTACGCTCGCACCCGCCTATACTCCACCTCCCTTTCAGGTTTTTTGGCTGTCTCTACCCGGCCCGACTCGCAGCGCCAGCGCCACCCACCCCCATTAGCGCCCATGATAAGGCAGAATAAGCCGCTGAATACCAGCAGCCTCCCGGCGTGTTTCCCTTCCCGCCAGAGGATTCTCGATATACTGCATAAGGCAGCCTCCTCCGCGTTTTGAATCTCACCCCCCCCGGAAACGAGATGACCCCCAGCCTGAAAACCCCAAGAGTCGTAGCCCTTATTCTGGCGATTTCGCTGGCCTTGCCTTGTCTGGGCTCTGCATCTTCTCACGAAGAACCGTTCCCTGAAGGCCCTCGTAAAGCGATCGTTAGCACCACAATTTTTGATATGTGGCGCAAGTGGGTGAGCCTGGATTACAGGATCAACGAGATCTCGCAGCAAATCGACAAGATGGCTGCAGACTCAGTCAAGAAGTATGGCCGGGCGCCGGACATCTTTGTTCTGCCTGAGAACAGTCTTAACCAGCGCAACACGACCCTGCTCAACGGCGCAGAGAAGTTGGAAGGCAAGATCGCCGAGAAGATGGGTGCGAAGGCCCGTCAATATAACGCATACGTCCTGGTTTGCTTCAACCGGATCGAAGACGAAGCCAAGTCCATCGTCTATAATTCAGCCGTGCTCTTCGACCGGTCTGGCGAAATCGCGGGTGTTTACAGGAAGGTGTTCCCAATTGCTAATATGGGCTCGACGGTACTGGAGGGGGGAAAGATGCCCGGACTCGAGTATCCTGTCTTTCAAACTGATTTCGCGCGCATAGGCGTCCTCATCTGCTGGGATATGGGTTTCGAAGAAGTTCCTGCTGCCTATGCAAGTCAGGGGGCTGAGCTTATTCTATGGCCGACGATGTCTCCGCAGACCCTGATGCCTCGCGAGACGTGCCAACGCTATGGGTTCTATCTCGCGTCCGCAACGCCCCGTGACAACGCATCGATCATTGATCCTCTTGGACATATTGTTGCGCAAACGACTGCAAAGGACTCGGTGGTCTGCTACGAAATTGATTTCGACTACCGAATCCTGAACTCGCAGCCAGGGTTGGAGGAGGGCAAGGCGCTTAAGGACGCATTTGGAGATCGGGTGGGTTTCCGATACTCGACCACTGAGGATGGCGGAATCTTCTGGTCGAATGATCCCGCCATGCCCATAGGTCAGATGCTGGAGCAAGCTCAACTGATATCGGCTGATGAACAGCGCGACCAAGCTGTGCAACTGCGCTATGAAATGCTCGAAGCAGTTGGAGCTCCATCGATTCGTCTCGTACTGCCAAATGCGAACCTCCAGGAGGATGTCGACAACGCGAACTGGATCCGCTGGCAGGGTTTATCCTGTGGCTATCCTGGAACCGTTGTAGAGACAGCCTCGGGGATGGAGGTGGTCTTTCACTTCTCACATGGCTGGGATTGGAACTTCCTCCGCCGCTGGCAGGAAGAACTTCTGTCCGAACTACCTGCCCAACTGGGCGCGGGAATTGTTCCAGATGGCTTCGTTTCCCCCGGCAGTAGCCCATGGCGTGATGTTTCGTGGATGTGCCCCACGATCTATCTTTACGAAGGTTGTGCCGGGACTTTTCTTTCTGGACGTCCCTTTGGCTGGTTATGGGTAGACCAGTGGTCCTCCGATGGCGGCTTTTGGGCATACGCATGGAACTGCCAGACTATTGGCTGGTTGTGGGTGCACCGGGACGGCTACTACTACGCCCTGGACCGGGATGACTGGCTTTATATCCTCCCCGATTGGACGCATGCCTGGAGCTATTCCAGAGGAGACTGGATTCCTGTCGGAGATCTCTAGGTTGTTGCCTGCCTAATCCAATACGACGCGATCCCTCTCTGCCGGCGACAGGTATTCTGCAACCCGCCCGGCGTGCACTCGCAGGTTCTCTAGCTGCGTGCGCATCTCACCAATTGTCTCGCGCGTGTCCAGCATCGCGTCCTCAGCGGCTCGCAGACCATCCTCGGTAAGGTCGTTTTCAAGCATACGCACCATGTCCTTCATTCGCTCGAGCGCAGGATTCACCATTGCCGAGGCAGTAATGTATTCGCTCTCAAACGAATCCAGCACACCGCGGACTTCCTCGCGTCGCTCTGCTGCGGTTTGGCGCATACGTCTATCGCCGAGCCGTACGGTGTCTGCGCCCCACGTCGCCATGTATGCCTCCATGGTTTTGTCCAGGTCGTCCACATAGTCTGAGATGTCATCCCACGCTTCCTCTGCAGTGTTCACGCTAAGCCGGAATTGTTGGAGCTGTTCGCGCGGACTCACGATCGGGCTCTCCCGGAGGTTGTCCAGAGCTGCGACTGCATTTTCCAACGACGATTCAGCAATCGCCACATGCCGAGATACGTCCACCGCCCGGGCTGATCCCCGCGCCGCCTGTTCATAACCGTTTGTGGTGCCGCATGCGCTGAGCATCAGGATTGCAAGTACTGCGACCCCTGCCGTCACCAACAGGCGGTTCTTTGTCGTAATCGAATGGGAAGCAAGATTTGAGCTCTTCATGGTGAACGCCCTACGCAATTCGCGTACCGCCTGATCTTCCCTCATTGAGACAGCGTTCCACACCCGACATAAGCGTATCTTATTGGCGCTATTGTTTTGAGTAAAAATCGGTTATCTACTTGCGTTATCGAAGCATGCCTCAGTATAACAATTTAGTGCAGCTAATTCTCGTAGCTGCCCAACGTAAGATAAACGTTCGAGATACCCGTAATGAACCCAAGAACCCTAGTAAACAAAGCATCGCGCGGATGGCGCTCGCTGCTATCAGTCGCTCCCCTGTTGGCTTGCTCCAGCGGTATGGCGCTCACAGCCGGCATTCCCATGCTGCAGACGACGGCCCCTGTCATCGATGGCGTGATCGATACTGCCTATACCCAGAATCACAACGGCTATCCTATTGCTAACACCATCGGTGAAGGCGTTGTGGATAATCTACAGGACTTCCAGGCCAGATGGTGGGGAGTCTGGGACGAGACCAATCTCTACATCTTCATTCAGGTTACAGACCAGTTCATGACAGACAGTCATGGCTCTGCGGCCTACCAGAATGACGTGGTCGAGATCTACTTTAACATGGACAATGTCCGTGATCCTGCTGGCAACGCCCGCACAGGAGACAATTACCAGTATGCGCTGAACTGGAACAAGCTCGACGAGAAGAACGTAACCGAAAATGGCTCGTTTGAAGGCGTTGAGTGGGCCCAGGTTACGACAGACACGGGCTACACCGTCGAGATCGTGTTTCCGTGGACGACGCTGACTTCGCTCGACATCGAGCAGGGGATGGAGATCGGCTTCGATATTGCCGTTAACGACAATGATGGCAACAGCACCTACGACGCCGTTACCTACTGGTATTCAGACAGCGCTTTGTGGGGTAACATGGATCCAGCTGGCACAGTGCGCCTGGAGCAGCCGACCGGCTTCACTACGATTCCCATGGTCGCTGAGGAGGATGTCCCAACGATCGACGGCGTGGTGGACCCGATCTACCTTGCCGCCAAGGGCAATGTAATCGACAAGGTATCGACAGGTGTTGTCGATAGCCCGACTGACTTCAGCGCCCAATGGTGGGGTCTCTGGGACGACGAAAAGCTATACATCGTTGTCAAGGTAACTGACCAGTTCCTCACATCCACGGCAGGCGCCGCCATCTACCAGAACGACCTCATCGAGGTATACTTCAATATGGACAACGTGCGCTTCCCTGCGGGACATGCGCGCACCGGCGATAACTACCAGTACTCGTTCAAGTGGAACAATCCCGCCGAGAACGCCGTGTCCGGCTCCGCCACCATGGAAGGAGTGGAGTTTGCAGAAACCACTACGGATGACGGCTATATCATGGAGATTGCCTTCCCATGGAGCACGCTGACTACCGAGCTTACTCCGGCAGTCGATTTCGCGTTCGGGTTCGACATCGCCGTCAACGACAACGACGGCAAGGCTGCACACGACTCCACACGCTATTGGAACTCCACCAAAGCGCTTTGGAGCAATATGGACACCGCTGGAACTGTTGGCCTCGGCCCGCTCTTTGGCGGAAACTATCCTCCAGTCATCGCTCCAGTTGCCGTGCAAAAGATAAACCAGGGTGCGGAGCTTGCATTTGACGTTGTTGTCTCGGACCCGGACGTGGACGACACGATCTCCTTCACGGCCGAGTACCTGCCGGACTTCATTGCACTTACAGACAACGAGGCGGGTGTAGCTACGCTTACCGCTACCGTTCCTGCAGAAGCAGAGCTGGGCGTCTACCAGTTCAACCTGATTGCAAGCGATGGCGAACTCAGCGACAGCAAGATCATTACCGTCATCGTGACCGATCCAGATGTCCCGATGCAGCCGCCTGTGTTTATTGAGCCATATCCGGTTGCTCTAAACGCTGGTCAGAGCGTTACCTTTGACGTTGGCGTGATCGATATCGATAGCCTCGAAGTCATCGTCGATGACAATCCGCAAGGGTTTGCACGGTTGGGCAAGCTGGCTGAGGATGCAACAGCGCCTGCTATTGATGGCGTGATCGAGGATGTATATTCAGCTAAGCAGGAGATAGGTCGTCTCAGTGGAGCAAGCAGTGTTGTGACCAATGCTGAGGACTTCTCCGCCACTTGGCAGGCCACTTGGGACGATGAGAAGTTCTACTTGGCAATCGACGTGACCGACGAGTCGCTTAATGACTCAGCAGGCGCCGCGGCCTGGCAGAACGACGTTGTCGAAGTCTACTTCAATATGGACAACGTTCGAGCTCCAGCTGGGCATGCGCGCACCGGCGATAACTATCAGTATGCCTTCAACTGGAATAAACTGGATGAACAAAACGTTACTCCAAACGGTTCCTTTGAAGGCATCGAGTGGACGCAGATCAACACCGACAAGGGTTACGTTGTCGAGGTGGCGTTCCCATGGGAAACCCTCACGACCCTGACGATCAGTGAAGGCTTCACATTTGGTTTTGATATCGCCATCAACGACAACGATGGCGGCGAAACCTACGATGCTGTCAGTTACTGGAACTCCGATCACGCCCTTTGGGGCAACATGGACGGCAGTGGCATGGTCATGCTGGGCCTTGGGCCATCCATCGCAACAGTCGTCAACAAGGGCGGAAAGACCGGCGCCGTCACCATCACTACAACTGAGGAAACCGAGCTCGGTGATTACGTTGTAACGATTATCGCAAAGGATGAGCAAAGCAACTTCGGCATTCTCAACCTGACGGTAAGCGTCACCCCAGATACATGGAACGGCTTCCCACGTGACGGCAACTGGGTCGATACCGGCAGCCTCATGGGCATGATCTATATCGGCGCCGAGCCATGGATCTACAGTGAAGACGCTGGAGACTGGTTCTACCTCGATGCTGACTCCATCTCGGACGATGGAGCATGGATCTTCGTCTATACCCTCGTCACAGGCGAACTGGTTGAAGAGACCGCATGGGCAGGTTACCTGATCGATAGCGATTGGGTCCTTACCCCAGCTGGCTACATCTACGTAGGCGGCGATCTCCCATGGGCCTACTTCCTCGACCTGGGTGCATGGGCCTATTCCCCGGAAGAAAACGTTTCCGAGGCTGGTGCGTGGATCTTCCTGGCGAGCAAGCCGGAGGCCTAAACTTGTAATTCAGTCATCTCTTACCTGCGAGGCCAGCTGTTCCGGCAACAGCTGGCCTCCCTTTTTCAGGTTCCTCCGTTCCACTAACCGCCGTCTGGAAATCCTGCCCCCCGACGCAGCCGGCATTTCGGATTCCTTATCCCTCGACTCGGCGCCTCGCGTAGCGCCCCCCTCCCCACTATCCGCTCTGGTGAGTTGAGACTCCTCCCACTGCCGCATATTACTCTTCTCATGCACTCGTCGCAGTTGCCTCCGGCGACCTCTACTCCAATTCACCAAGGTGTGTGCATTGGTCACGTTCATCTCAAGGTGGCGAACCTCGATCGTTCACTGTCGTTCTACTGTGGCGTTCTCGGTTTCGAGCTGATCCAGCGTTTCGGCCCGCAGGCTGCATTCATCTCTGCAGGCGGCTACCACCATCACATAGGCTCGAACACTTGGGAGAGTCTGGGCGGACAGCCTCCGCCGACAGGTTCGACCGGCCTCTATCATCTTGCGATTCTCTATCCTTCTCGAGGGAGTCTGGCCAACGCGCTCCGTCGCCTCATCGAGGCAAATCTCCCGCTTGATGGCGCCAGCGATCATGGCGTGAGCGAGGCTCTCTATCTACGAGATCCAGACCAGAATGGCGTGGAGCTCTACCATGATCGACCGCAGGACCAATGGCCGCGCGATGCCCAAGGGCGGATTGCGATGTACACGCGTCCTCTGGATCTAAAGAATCTCCTCGCCGCTGAGTGTGAGGGCGCACCCTGAGTCATCTGCTTCACTGGATAAGCATGAGTGAGTCGGGGCGTCTTGTACTCGCCGCTTGCCAGCCAATGCCCCTTGCGTACATTCTTCATATGCAATGCATTAAACTATCGCTTGGGGTTGTTGCAGCAGGGCTGATTCTTGCTCCTTTATTGGGCGCAGCGGAGAACTCGGCTCAAACTAGTGAGGTAAAACTCATTCCGCGTTCGGTGCTGTTTGGAAATCCGGAACGCACACAAGGGCGCATCAGCGGCGATGGCGGTGCAATGAGCTTCCTGGCGCCAGTCGATGATGTCATGAACATCTGGCTAGCTCCCGCAGGTAAGCTGGATGAAGCACGTCCCATGACCAAGGACACCGGGCGGGGCATTCTTGCACACGGCTGGGCTTACAACAACACGCATATCCTCTTTCTCAAGGACTTTGGCGGTGACGAAAATTATCACGTTTACGCACTCGATACGCGTACAGGAGAGCAGAGGGACCTTACTCCAATCGAAGGCGTACGTGCAGTCATCTTTGCCGGAAGCTGGGAAAAGCCAAACCACTTTCTGGTTGGCCTGAATGACCGCGATCCGCGTTGGCACGACGTCTGGCTGATTAATGTGGTTACCGGTCATCGTGAGCTGGTTACCGAGAATCCCGGTTACGCAGCCTATACTGCAGACCGCGACCTTAACCTACGCTTGGCCGCCCGTCCTCGACCTGACGGCGGCAACGACGTCCTCAAGCTTACCGACGGAAAATGGGAGCTCTTCATGGAGAGTCCTCGTGATGATGCGCTTACCAGCGGTCCGCTCAGCTTTATCGAGGGCAACAAGCAGTTTTACATGCTCGACAGTCGCGACAGGAACACCGCTGCTCTGTTTTTGGTAGATCTTGAAACGGGCGAGAAGGAGCTGGTGGCGGAGAATGAAAAGGCAGACGTATCCGGCATCATTGAAGATCCTTACACTGGCCGCGCGCTGGCCTATTCCGTGAATTATGAACGTCCGGAGTGGACCGCCCTGGATAAATCCGTGGAGAAGGATTTACAACTGCTCAAGGAGCGCTTTCCCGGAGGTTTCAGCGTTTCCAGCCAGTCGCGCGACAATCTGACCTGGCTCCTCGGCGTCGACGACGCCACAATGCCGCTCACCTACTTTTACTACAATCGCGAGACCAATGAGATCACTAAGGCGTTTGGCGCACGGCCCGCCTTGGATGACTACACGCTCGCGCCCATGTTCAGCACTGTAATCAAGGCTCGCGACGGCCTTCCGCTCGTTTCCTACTACACGCTTCCCGTCGGTAGCGACAAGGACGGCGACGGCATACCGGAAAAGCCCGTCCCGCTCGTGCTCGACGTGCACGGCGGTCCATGGGCGCGTGATGAGTATGGCTTCAATACCTACCATCAGTGGTTTGCAAATCGCGGCTACGCAGTGCTCAACGTGAACTACCGCGGTTCCACCGGGTTCGGAAAAGACTTCGTCAACGCAGGCGACCTGCAATGGGGTCTCGCAATGCATGACGACCTCCTCGACGGCGTCCAGTGGGCGATCGACAAGGGTATCGCCGATAAGAGCAAGGTCCTGATTCATGGAGGCAGCTACGGTGGTTACGCCGCGCTCTGGGGAGTTACAAACAGCGCAGACGTTTTTGCAGGTGGAGTGAGCATCGTTGGCCCCTCGAATCTGCAGACCCTGCTCTCAAGCATCCCGCCATATTGGGCTTCGTTCTTTGAGCAATTTGCAGGCAGGGTAGGGGACCCGCGTACAGAGGAGGGACGAGCCATCCTCGAAGCAGCCTCGCCGTTGAACTACGTCGATCTGATCGAGGATCCCCTCCTTATTGGGCAAGGCGCTAACGACCCGCGCGTCAAGCAGGCTGAAAGCGATCAAATCGTCGCGGCAATGAAAAGTAAGAACATCCCGGTTGTTTACGTCCTCTTCCCCGACGAAGGCCACGGCTTTGCCCGTCCTCAGAACCGGCAGGCATTCAGCGCTATTAGCGAGGCCTTCATCGCGCAAATCCTGGGCGGCCGCTTCGAACCCATCAACAACGCGCTGGAAGGCTCCAGCACAACAGTCCCTGAAGGCGCCAATCTGATCCCGAACCTCGAAGAAGCCCTCAAGAACCACGAGCCCACTATCGCCAGATAAGCAGGAGGCGCCGGAGAGCGAGAAGGGAATGGAATGATGGAATAGAGGAATGGCGGACGGCTGGGAAAAAGGAACTTAAGGGACCTGAATTCGGGATCTGGGCCACGGTTACGTAGCGGAAGATTGAGGCCTAACAGCGGCGCTAAGCCGCGGGGAATACATATTCTCACGCGACGATCGGTGGCGCCGGCTCGATCCGCTTCCCGCGGTCCTTCTCGCTCACCATTCCATTCTTCCCTTTCCCTTGGCGTCTTCACAAACCCATCTGCCCCACGACCGCGCACGCCACAACCAGCGCCCACGGAGGCGCTCCTCCAAACCGCAACGCCGCAAATGCCAACAGGCCTATGGCAAGCCGCTCGGGGCTGGTTATAGCCGCCGTCCAGATAGGGTTGTAGAATGCTGCCAGCAAGAGTCCCACGACGGCGGCGTTTGTCCCCATCAGCGCCGCCTGGGCGGCGTTGAACTTTCGGAGCCGATCCCAGTAAGGCATCGCGCCCAGCACGAGCAGCCATGACGGCACATAAACGGCTATCAGCGCCAAAACTCCACCTGCCACGCCTGTTGGCCCCGTGTTGATGGTGACGCCAAGAAATCCGCAGAACGAAAATAGCGGTCCGGGGACGGCTTGGGCGGCGCCATAACCAGCAAGAAAGGTATCCCGGTCCACCCATCCCTCGCCAACAGTAAAAGACTCCAATAGCGGCAGGACCACATGCCCGCCGCCGAAAACAAGCGAGCCTGCCCGGTAGAATCCATCGATGACGCTTACCTCGCTTGTGGGCCAGACCTCCTCTGCGAGTGGAAGCCCTAAAAGAAGCACTATGAAGAGCGCTAGCCACGGCCACCCGGGCTTAACCCGCGCTGCCGTTGCATTTCCAGACGCTGGGGCCGCCGTTCTGCGACGGTAGATGAGCCACCCTGTAAGCGCTCCCAGCGCGATAACCGCCACCTGCCATTCAGGCCCCGGTGCAAGCAGTAGAAATGCAGCTCCGGCAATTGCAATACTGGCGCGTGCCCGGTCTGGACACAGGGACCCGGCCATACTCCAGATGGCGTTCGCCACCACGGCTACCGCAGCCAGCTTAAGTCCCACGACCCAGCCTGACTCGCCTATTTCCCCAAAGTATCCCAAGCCGAGCGCGAACCCAATCATCAGGATTGCCGAGGGAAGCGTAAACCCAGTCCACGCAGCAAACGCCCCTGCGATTCCTGCCCGCTTCAGCCCTATGGCGAAGCCGACCTGGCTGCTCGCCGGCCCCGGCAGGAACTGACAAAGGGCCACAATATCGGCGTAATCCCCGTCATCCAGCCATCGACGCTTGCGCACCAGTTCCTCCTGATAATACCCGAGATGTGCTACCGGTCCGCCAAAGGCAATGCACCCCAGCTTCAAGAACGCCAGGAAAACCTCAAGCACGCCACGCAACTCACGCCTCATGAACGTCGATCCAGCGAAAAAAGGCCAGCGCCCACCATCAAAATGAAGATCGTCCCGATCGTCATGCAAAAGTCAGTCCGGGCGGCGTGGGCGGCTTCCCAGAAACCCTGCTCCATCAGTATCGGAACCTTCGTTGTCGCCAGCGCAACAATCATAATCACCAGCAACGGCGCCGCAGCGAGCCTTGCCCCAAGCCCT
>CAYSHY010000026.1:0-47688 GCA_964430955.1 uncultured Puniceicoccaceae bacterium
TTCCGACAAATCAGTTTTTCAGTAACATCAACTTTGTGACTGGGCTGAATGATTTATTTCTTGGTGTGTTTAAAGGGGGAGTCTACGGAGTTCTTATAGCAATATCAGGATGCCTGAGAGGACTCCAGTGCGGCTCAAGCGCTGACGCCGTTGGTGTCGCCGCCACCCGTGCGGTGGTCCTTAGCATTGTTCTCATTATTTTTGCAAATGCCGTGATCGACTGGGTGGCGGCGTTCTTCAACGTATGAGTAAATCACCTGGAATTGAAGTCAGGGACATGACCATGGCTTATGGTGACCTGGTGGTCATGCGGGATCTCAACTTCTCGATAGAGAGCGGAAAGATTGTTGCGATCGTAGGGGGAAGTGGGAGTGGTAAGAGCACACTGTTAAAGCACATGATAGGCCTGCTCGAGCCTGTAAAAGGGGAGGTGCTCTATTCTGGACAGAGCTTTACGAAGAGCAGCCGGGAGCAGCGCCAGAATATGGTTCGTCGCTTTGGTGTAACCTATCAGCAAGGAGCACTTTGGAGCTCCATGACGCTGGCAGAGAATGTCGCGCTTCCTTTGGAGGAATATACGGATCTCGATAGGCTAGAGATTCGGCGCATTGTGGAGCTAAAGTTGGCGCTGGTTGGCCTCAGCGGCTTTGAAGACTTCTATCCGGCCGCAATTAGCGGCGGGATGCGAAAGCGTGCAGGGTTGGCCAGGGCATTGGCGCTGGATCCTCAAATTTTGTTTTTCGATGAGCCTTCTGCAGGCTTGGATCCTGTGAATTCGAAGCGTCTGGACGACTTGATTCTGCGTATTAGTGACAGTCTTGAGGCTACTGTCGTCATCATTACACATGAGTTGGAGAGTCTTTTTGCTATCGCATCTCGCGCCATCTTTCTGGACGCAGAGGAGAAAACAATCACGGCAGATGGCGCACCGAGGGAGTTGGAGCGTGATCCGCCAAATGAGAATGTCCGCCGATTCTTCAGGCGGACCTTTTGAGATACGGCATGATTTGCGCTTCTTGCCTAAGTATCTGATATTTAACTTTGCGCGTGTTGGGGTACTTCATAAGTTGCCGCGGAGATGAGTAAGCAGGCAAATCTTCGATTAATCGGCGGATTCGTAATTGGCGCCATCGCCTTGGGCTTGTTTCTCGTCGTTATGGTTAGCTCGCTGGACTTCTGGAAGAACCGCGAGACGTTTGTGCTCTATTTTTCCTCGTCGGTGAACAATCTTAACGTTGGAGCGCCGGTGAAGTGGAAGGGGGTGCCTGTCGGGGTGGTGACAGACATTCGCATCCGCTGGAATCAGGATCACCTTTCCGCGGATGTGCCTGTTTTTGTGCAGATTGATCTGGATCGCCTTTCAATGGATTTGGCAGACGTGGAAGTCCTTCGCGCCGAGGTTCTTCAGGGGATGCGGGCACAACTACAAGTTGAGAGCCTAATCAGTGGACTTCTGTTCATAGAACTAAACTACGTTCCTGAGGCAGGAGAACCCCGCTACGTGCAGATTGAGCAGATTTATCCCGAGATACCAACAGTTCCCTCACAGTTCGAGGAGATCGGAGCGATGGCCAGTAGCATCGCCGCTAACCTGCAATCGCTCGATCTCAATGCGATAAACGACGAGCTGGTTAAGGTGCTGAACCGGACGAACTACATCCTTGCAGACCTGAACCTTTCTGAAACAAGCGGTGCGGTGAGAGAGGCGGCAAACGCGGTGGCGGTGTTGGCAGGATCGCCGGAGACATACGCGACATTGGATGCCTTTCGTCAGGCCGCTACGAATTTTGCAAATCTGTCAGCCAAGCTGGATGAGTCTGCGGGTCCGGCCTTGGCGGACTTGCGTGAACTCACAGTTCAGGCGAACCAAACCTTGTCAAAGGTTAGTCAGGCAGCGGATCGCCTGAACATGGTGATTTCTCCTGATTCTGTCTTGATATACAACTTGGAAGTGGCGCTTACGGAACTCTCTGCGGCCGCACGAGCGGCTAAGGAGTTATCCGAGTTTCTGGAAAGGAATCCGAGGGCGCTGCTAACCGGCCGTCGGCCTGCGGATTAACTACTGTGCGAAAATACTGTTTAATACTAATCGCCTCATTATTCCTCTCTGGGTGTATCGGGTTATCCCCGTCGGAGGATCCGACGCGCTTTTACCTGATCGCTCCTCCCACGGATCGCACAACATCGGGTTCGGAGGCTACTGCTGACTCGAAGATAAATATCGGAATCCGGCGTGTTGTTGCTCCCGAGTATCTGCATTCTTCCAAAATGGCAGTGCGGAAGGGGGGGTATGAAATCTCCTACTCAGAGTTCAATCGGTGGGGTGAAGATGTCGAACGATCCATCGCCCGTACCGTTGCTCACTCTCTCGAAGCTAGTCCAGCTATAGGTTTCGTATCAATTTTCCCGTGGCCGACAGAGGTTGAACACGACTATCTGCTCCGGTTGAGATTCAGTAATTTCGAAGGAGGAGACGATAGCGTGGTACGGATTGCTGGAGAGTGGTCGATCATCGACGTCGAAGGTCGACGTCTGGTGCACTTCGAATCGTTTCAGATGACCGGGACGTGGAACACCCGTGATTATGGTTCGCTCGCGGAAGCGCTCTCAAACTTGGTATACTCGCTGGGCGAAAATATCTCCAGGTTTGTCGCCCAGATGGTAGACGATCAGAGTGGACAACCTGTCTCCAGGAACTCCCAGGGCAGGTGAAACTGGTCCGAAAGCTCTTTAGCGAGGGCTTTCACGCCAAACGTTTCGGTTTCATAGTGGCCGCAAACGAAGAGATTTAGGCCGAGCTCCTGAGCCATGTTGAAATGATGCTGTTTCACTTCGCCGGTGATAAGGGTATCTGCCCCCAAGCTCGGGAGTTCGGGAAGTATGCTGGCGCCGGATCCGGTCAAGATGGCGATTCGCTGAATCTCTTCAGGTCCGGCTTCGATCGATATTGTGCGAGAGAACAACATTTCAAGACGCTCTCGCAACTGCCCCCTCGACTGTCTTGTTTCACACAGGGCAGCGAGTGGAACTCCTTGATATTCGAATGCGAAACGCGTAACGGGAACTACAAGTTCCTTTGCCAGTAGAGCATTGTTGCCAATTTCTGCATGGCAGTCGAGTGGGAGGTGCGCTCCATAAAGAGCTATGCCACCATCAATCAGTTGCCGGATCTTTTGGTAATTGTGCCCTAAGATCGGTTGGGGCCGAGTCCAAAATAATCCATGGTGCACCACTAGGAAGTCTACTCCCGCGTCCCGGGCCTTCTGAAACGGGACTAGCCCAGCGTCCACAGAAGCGCCTATCTTTCTCACGAAACCTTCGTTCTCCACCTGTAGTCCGTTTTCCGAACCAGGGAAGTCAGGAATGTCCCTGATGTTCAATCTCTGGTCGATGTAACTTACAAGCTCCTGCAGTGGAACAGCCATAATACAACGCTGCAGGGCAGGGGAGCTTTTCGCAAGGTTCAATGCAGCATCGCGACTGCATCGTCAGGGTCGACAAGAGCGTATAACGGACCTTCAGTCGTCGAGAAGTACCGGGGATGAAGCTCATCCACTTTGAGAACTACCTGACCAGATCGAAACCAATAGCGCGCAATCTGGCCCTTGAACACAATCCTCTCGATTTCACCAGCGAGGCAGTCGTCATCTGTCATCATTCTCTCGATCTTAATGGCTTCTGGACGAATCATCACCATCACTGGTTGACCGTCTGTAAACTTGGAGTCTCCGGCTACAGCAGCTTGAATTTTTCCGGCTGCGGTCTCTGCCAAAACGAATCCGGCGCCAGTCCTCACTACGTGCCCCGTGATGATGTTTGCCTCTCCACCCATGACAGCCACGGAGCGGTTCAATGGACGACGATACACTTCAAGCGGAGTGCCTACTTGGAGTAGCTTTCCTTGATCAAATATTGCAACCTCAACGCCTAAAGCAAAGGCGTCTTCGACGGATTCACAAAGAAGAACGACGGGCGCCTCCAGTTCCTTTGATACATCCTGGAATAGATTCCGAACTTCTTCCTGAGGCAGGTGCGCTCCCATCGTCATTGGGCGATCCACGACAATTGCGGTGGGCTTCGTTACCAGAACGGCAGCCAGGGATGCTCTGAGTAAGCGACCCTCGCTCAAATCATTCAGACGCCAGTCTTTATGCCGCTCCAATCCAACTAGCTTGAGTACGTCGTTAACCTGCGGAGTCCAAAGATCCTTGGGTACGCGAGCTCTCTTTAATTCCCCTTGCAGGATGCGCTCGACTGAATGACGGCTCGGCTTAAGCAGAGGCGCTCCCACGCGAGCCAATCGGGGGGCTGAGTCTGTCACGTTGATCTCACCGCCTCCTATCCCCGAACCAATGGTCAGTGCCTTCAATATAGCGTCCACCGCATCCCGGTCCTTATCTACCAATGCTAACGGTTCTCCCGGGGCTACAGTTACATCAATTGGTCCGATTTCGGACCCGCCTCTGCGCCGTATTGATAAGTTCCGTAGCTCCAGCGTAGCCATACTCGGGCAATCGAAATCCACAACTAAGGATTTCGCAATCGAATGTTTCGGCTTGGGAAGCCCGTTGACACAGGTCTTTGAGGCATGTAATGAGTTATCGCTTCGCGGGTGGACAAACGGCAGGCCAATGAGAAAAGATTTATATAAGGTCCTGGTAACAGAGGATCAATTGCGTAAGCGGGTGCAGGAGTTGGGAGTGGAAATCACTCACACCTATCGCAATGTTGATGAGATCACTGCGATCGCGATCATCAATGGATCTATCATTTTTGCGGCCGACCTGATTCGCCAGATCGACATGCCAGTTAGGTTGGACTGCATGCGAGTGTCCAGTTATCGCGACGATGTTAAGCCAATCGGAATCCCGGAGATTATCGATAAGGTTCTGCTCGATCTTCAGAATCGTCACGTTTTGTTAATCGATGACATTCTGGACACAGGAAACACTTTTTCTCAGGTCGTGAAGAGCTTGCGGAAGCTCAATCCCGCATCACTCAGGGTCTGTGTGCTGCTGGAAAAGAAAGGCCGTCGTGAAGTGCCCGACGCAGTGCCAGACTTTGTAGGGTTTCAGATTCCAGACGAGTTTGTAGTCGGGTATGGGTTGGACTTTGCAGAGCACTATCGCAATTTGCCGGTCATCGGAGTTCTTCGGCCAGAAGCCCAGAACCCGCCCGAATGGCGTTAATCCAACCTATTGGGGCCAGAGAAACCAGAGGTAGCCTGCATAGACAGCAAGCAGGCATCCGGCTTCCAGGCGATTAAGCGTCTTTCCAGACCATATGAACGGCAATATTAGGACGCTCACCCCAATCATCATTCCGAGGTCTATCCACGTTATACCCATTGCTTCAAATGGTTGGATTGTGGCTGCAGCCCCCAGGATGAAGAGTATATTGAAGAGGTTGGATCCAATCACATTCCCTAACGCAATATCAGACTGACCCTTTCTTGCCGCCACGACAGAAGTCGCTAGTTCAGGCATGCTGGTGCCGGCAGAGACGATAGTCAGACCAATGACTGCCTCGCTGATGCCGAGGGCTTGCGCAAGTCCCACAGAGCCCATTACCAGGAGCTGCGAACCGCCTGCCAGCAGGACGATTCCACCCACAATCTTGAGGATCATCAGTCCAAGCGAGTTCGTGGGCTCATCAGCGTTGGAGACATGAACTGGCTCAATAGGTGCGCTTGGCTCTTTCTTGGAGCCCCAGTAACTGAAGATGGTGTATCCAATGGCCAAGAGAAGCAAAATGACAGCTTCTGGCCGGCTTACAAAAAAGTCCGAAAGCACGTATAGGCCAAGGATGGAGGTTGCAACCATCAGTGGAGTATCCACTCGCAGGACTTTAAGGTGAGCGCGGACTGGCTTGAATAGCGCCGCAACCGAAAGGATGACGCAAATATTGAATATATTGGAGCCCACAACATTGCCCGCAGCGATTCCTCCGTTTCCCTTCAATGCGCTCTGCACGCTCACTACCAGTTCCGGAGCACTGGTTCCATAAGCCACTATGGTTAACCCCACCACGAGAACCGGCACGCCAAATCGGATCGCAACGCTGCTGGCGCCACCGACCAAGAATTCCGCGCCGTAGTAGAGCAGGATTAGCGAGGCGATCACAAATAGTGTATCAACTAGCATGTTTGAGACTACATCACAAGATAGCCAAGTCGGCTGGCGTCAACGCCTTCATTGAGAATTCGCTATGTCCTCTTGCCACAGCGTCTTGACAGCTTCCCGCCAATGCGACTATTTTTCCAAGAATGGAGCGCGCAGTCGATGCAGATCGCATGGATGCGGAAGATGATCCAGTTAATCTGGATAGCGGCTCTACTTCCAGACATGGCGTTTCGGGCAGACAAATCCTGATCCTTAACCGCAATTGGCAGGCGGTAAATATCGTTGGTATAAAGCGCGCATTTTCGCTTCTGTTTCAGGATCACGCTCGTGTCATCTATTCTGACACTGGCTCGTTTGAGGTTATGTCCAGAGACGAGTGGTTCGATTTTTCAATCACAAATCCCCCTGCGTCGGAAAACGACTTCATCCACACCGTCCGGTTCAAAATCAGGATTCCTCGTATCCTGTTGCTATGTGAGTTCGACAGATTGCCTGTAAAGGAAGTCAAGTTTACCAGAGACAATGTTTTTGAGCGGGATGCATACACATGCCAGTATTGCGGTGGCTCGTTTAGGCCCAAGGAGCTTAACCTGGATCACGTAATTCCGCGTGATCGCGGCGGCCGCACCTCGTGGGAGAACATCGCCACCTCCTGTATCAAGTGTAATTCGCGCAAGGGAAATCGCTTACCGCACGAGGCTGGCATGAGGCTGATTCGCAAGCCACAACGTCCGGGATGGCGTCCTTTTGTCAGCTTTGCGCTGAATGATGAGAATATTGATGAAACGTGGGTGAACTTTCTTCACGTCTCATCAAAGAATGGGTCCTAGGACGGTCCGTTCGTTCTGTCTTGCTGCTCCAGGCTTGTTGAGGGATTCTGAGTCCTGATGCTCAAGATCACTTACTATCTGGACGTTGTCTCGTCTTGGTGCTTCTATGCTGAGCCCGTCTGGGCAGATCTTAAGCGCCGGTATGAAGGCATAGCTACATTCGAATGGAAGATTGCGGTTATTCCTCATGAAGGGCTGCCGCGATCCGAGGAAGAAGAGCTCCGCTATTTTCGGAGAAGCGGTGTGATCACCGGACAGTTGGAGATGCTAAAGGCGGGGTGGGTGGATCCTACGCTCGAAGATTATACCACACCAAATCTGGTCGCAGAGGCCGCAAAGGATTTTGGCGTCACTGACGATCGTGCCCGACTAGCCCTATCAGAGGCGGCGCTGCGTCGAGGGGAGCGGATCGGCGACCTCACGTTCGCGTCTTGCGTCGTTGCAGATGCCTGTGGGCTGAATCAAGTCGATCTCGAAATTGCAGCGAAGAGCGCTAAGGTCGCAGAGCAAGTGCGGCGTTCCAATGAGGAGTTTCGCAGTCTTCAGGTAACGCAGCGGCCAACATTCCAAATAATAAGCGAAATCGATGATCGCGCCGTGTTTTCAGGACTGGTGCGAAGTGAGCCGTTGTTGGCTACGATTGAAGCAATGCTGAAGGACGTTCGCGCTTACCGATCCTGGAGCGCACACTTCGATTCGTAACTGCGAGCGGGCGCGCTTTAAACATTAAAACATCAGCATCTTCTTGCTTGTCACACAATAGCTTGGATCACAATTTTGGTGAAATGTGGGAGATCTCTGCTGGCGATCGTTTGCTGTTTATTGGCGACTCTATCACCGACTGTGGCCGCGATCGGCCTGTTGGTATGCTTGCCGGACTTGGTTCAGGGTATGTTAATCTGGTGCATGGCATGATGGGCGCATGGAGGCCGGAGGCTGAGCCCGTGATTTTGAACCTTGGTATATCGGGTAATCGGGTTACGGATCTCCGTGATCGCTGGCAGCAGGATGTGTTGGACCTAAAGCCAGACTGGATTTCTGTCATGATCGGGATCAATGACGTTTGGCGGCACTTCGATAGGCCACATGAGGTGCAGTCCCAAGTGGGGGAGGAGACATACGAGGTGGTCTACGATCAGTTGATCACTCAAACACTTCCGCACGTAAAGGGTATGATCATCCTGCCGCCTTTCTATTTAGAGCCTAACAAGGATGAGCCAATGCGGGCGATGATGGATCGCTATGGAAACGTGGCCCGGAAACTTGCCAATAAACACGGCTGCCTCTTCGGAGACGTTCAGGCGGCTTTCGATCGCTACATGGCTGTGCGTCCCACCCAGCGACTATGCGGCGACCGGGTGCATCCTGGCCTCACTGGCCACATGATTATCGCCCGCTGCTTCCTGGAGACCATAGGCTTTAATTGGTCCGCCTAGCTCACGAATCTCACTTGACTTGGTTCAAGCAACGTCCACCCTATAAAACTCTTTCCGACAGATCCCAGCCTCTTGGGATTGTGTGCTTAGTGGGGCAGTAGCTTAGCTGGAAGAGCGCCACGTTCGCAACGTGGAGGTCGGCGGTTCGACTCCGCTCTGCTCCACCATTCAAGCCGGATAGCGATTCCGCATAGATTCATACGGGAAATGGCGACCGGGACACACGGTATGATTTCGATCTACCCATCGGTGCACCGTGAATTCACACTTTCTGGCCACTTGCCCGTCTCGCAGGAAGTCCACGAGCTGAACAAAGGAAGCCAACTGCTTGGCTGTTGGAGGGTGATTCTCAAGATTGCCGACCAGGCAGATGCCGATCCCCGTGTCATTGACGTTCGTGTTCCTCACGTGCCCACCTCGTAACTGATGGGTCCAACGGGGACCGATCTCTATCTCCCCATCACCGGAGTCAATTCCGTTCCCGATAACGAAATGATAGGCCAACCCATGCTCCATACCTCTGCGGCGGTGGGCTTTACCGTAAATTTCAGCATTCCCCTGCTCTATGGCGCTGTGGTGCGCAACAATGTAGCGCCATCGGTTGTGGTCGACGCGAATCTTCTTCGTCGCAGCTATGACTGGGGCCAAGTGGTCTCCCTGTCGGGCCGATGGGATCGTCAAAACCTGCCCTACCCGAATTAGGTCCGACTTCAGGTTGTTGGCGCGTTTCAGGTCATTTAAACTAATGCCGTAGTCTCGGGCGATGCCACTCAGCGTGTCGCCTTTGCGGACGGTGTAGGTCGCTGCCTGGTTCGCAGAGTAAGCGGCTGGGCTAAGCAGCATGGCGGAGCCGGCCACCAGCAAACGATGGCAGAATCTTCGCCGCGCCAGATTCTCTACGCTTTGCAAACTCTTCATCGGCTCAATTCATGGGGTACTGATCGTAGGACCGGGCGGATTATGTGCGTTCTACAAAATCCAATGTGGGTGCGTCAACAGAGCGGCGGAAAAACATTGGGAAGATAAAAAAAGTTTTTGAACCTTGTCTGACAAAGCTGGTCGGTTATTGCAGTCGCTTTCACTACACATACGATGGGCAACGGCTTGACGATCAATGATATTAATGAGCGCGTCAGGGACGCGTCTGAATGGGTGCCCCGCCTGGAGGCCGAGATTGGGAAAGTAATCATCGGCCAAAGGTACTTGGTTGGCCGTCTTATTGTAGGACTGATTGCCAATGGGCACGTTCTTCTTGAAGGGGTTCCGGGATTGGCGAAAACGCTTTCTGTTAGAACTTTGGCCCGTGCAATCAAGGCTGACTTCTCGCGCATTCAGTTCACCCCGGATCTGCTGCCAGCAGATCTTATCGGCACCTTGATCTACAATCCGCGTGAGGCCACCTTCCAAACCCGGCGCGGGCCCGTTTTTGCAAACATTGTACTTGCCGATGAAATCAATCGTGCGCCTGCGAAAGTTCAGAGCGCACTCCTGGAGGCAATGCAGGAGCGGCAAGTCACCATAGGAGACGAGACACACCCCTTGCCTCGTCCTTTCCTGGTTCTCGCTACTGAGAATCCGGTTGATCAAGAAGGCACCTACCCCCTGCCAGAAGCGCAAGTAGACCGTTTCATGCTCAAACTGCAGGTGGGGTATCCTACAGCAATGGAGGAGCGAAGGATTCTTGATGCGATGGCGTCCACTCAGCCGATGGCTGACGTATCTCCTGTTGTTGACCTGGATACGATTATGGAGACGCGTCGCCTCGTCGATGCCCTTCACATGGATGAAGCAGTACGGGACTACATTGTGAAGATAGTTTTGGCGACGCGCGATCCGTCCTCAGCAGGAATAAAGGGCTTGTCGGCGCTGATCCGTTTCGGAGCTTCGCCACGCGCCACGATTTCGTTGTCTATGGCCGCCCGAGCTTGGGCCTTTATGAATGGTCGTGGCTACGTAGTGCCGCAGGATGTGAAAGATATCGGCATGGATGTTCTGCGACATCGAATAATCCTTAGCTATGAGGCTGAGGCTGAAGAGGTGACGACTGAGGACATCGTGAGGCAGGTTTTCGACGCCATACCGGTTCCCTAGATTTTTCGCATGTTGACGCAGCGCGATATTTTGCGGCGCGTGCGCCAGGTTGAGATCAAGACGCGCCGCCTGGTCACAGACGCTTTATCCGGTTCCTATCAAAGCGCGTTCAAGGGGCAGGGAATCGATTTTGAGGAGACACGGGAGTACGTTCCCGGTGATGACATCCGATCGATTGACTGGAACGTCACGGCTAAGATGGATCGTCCGTTCGTAAAGGTGTTCCGGGAAGAACGGGAGCTTACGATCTTGCTTGCTGTGGATGTAAGCGCCTCGCAGCGCTTTGGATCATCCGAACGAAGCAAGCGTGAGCTGGCAGCCGAAATGGCTGGAGTGTTGGCCTTCTCCGCACTCAGGAACAACGACAAGGTAGGGCTCCTCCTCTTTAGCGATCACATCGAGCTCTATGCTCCACCGCGCAAAGGGAGGCAAAATCTCCTGAGGGTCGTGCGCGATATCCTGTTTTTCGAACCGAAGGGTAGGGGGAGCCGGCGATTGGAAGCCCTTGAGTACATCAACCGCGTTCTGAAACGTCGAGCCGTCGTTTTCTTTCTAACTGACTTTACTTTCGAGCCTTTTGAATGGGAGCAGGGGCTGCAAGGCGAACGCCCCTTGTCCAGGGCAGTTTCGCTCACGGCTGCAAGACACGACCTCATTTGCGTCGACCTGACCGATCCCCATGAACTGGCTCTTCCCAACGTTGGGCTCATATCATTGGAAGATCCGGAGACAGGAGAGATCGTGGAACTCGATACGGGGGACAAAAGTGTTCGTCAGCGTTACGAGAAGATCTCCCGTATGCGGACGGATTTTTGGCCCCGTAAGGTGCGCGAATCAGGCGCCGGTTTCATCCAGGCTAGCACAGCTGGTTCATTCGTTGAGGCGCTGCAACGTTTTATGTCCCACCGTGAACACAGTCGATGATGATCCACGTTCTCGCTCAAGTTCACGATATTGCTGATCCAATTCCTCCAGACGTGGGAGCGTCTACGCTGCTTTGGGGGGCGCCTCTCGTGTTGCTGATTGTAGTGCTTGGTCCGCTCGTGTTTTGGCTTATGAGAACCCGGCGACATGCGGCGCCATCCCCGTTGGAGATTATCGAGCAATCCATTGCGGAGTTGAATTCCTCTGCTCGCAGTGGTGCAGATATATCCGCTGTCGAAGTATCTCTTCACTTACGGCAAGCTCTGGTTGCTTTGCTGCCCAATGGCGCCCACCTGACTCCAAGGGAACTGTATGAATGCCAATCCGTAGATCCCATTCCGGGAGACCTCTGGAAGAACTTTGTTTCCTCTTTGGAGAAAGCTGAACATCTTCGGTTCAGACAGCCTGATGTTCAATCAACGGATGCTGCGCGGACAATCGCTGATGAAAGCGTTCAGTTGCTGCGGCAGATGGTTACCCAGTTACGGGCAGCGAGACAGGAGGATGGGAAATGATATTCGATTTTGCATTTCCCCTGGCGTTCCTGCTACTGCTTCTTGTCGCGGCTTATGTGATCATTATGCTGAGGCGCAGGCCGCGCGCAGGGGTTGTTTTTTCGAATGTGCCGCAAGTTTTGAAGGCCAGTGGTGCGAAGCGAAGCAACGCGCATGTTTGGCTGGTCATCTTACGCACTATCGGCTTGGTCCTGCTGGTTGTTGCTCTCGCACGCCCACGCTTTGGTCAGGAGACACGTGAAATCCAGACAAGCGGTATCGACATCATGCTCGCTGTCGATGTCTCCGGCTCCATGCTTGCGCTCGATCTCGAGCTCGAAGGGCAGCCGGTGACGCGGCTTGAAGTGGTAAAGGATGTCATCGGCGAGTTTATTTCCCGCCGCCCGACGGACCGCATCGGTATCATCGCTTTCGGTTCAGATCCGTACCTCCTAAGTCCCCTCACGCTGGACCATGATTGGTTACGGCAGAATCTGGAACGTCTCGAGGTCGGGATGATAGAGGCGGGCACGAGCATTGGTCCTCCCATCGGAATGGCCACGAATAGGCTGCGCCAATTGGAAGACGCCAAGAGTCGTATCCTCATTCTACTGACGGATGGTGAGGATAGCGTTCCGCCAGCAGTAAGTCCCACTCGCTTTGCTGAAGCCGCAGCTGCCTTTGGGATTAAGATCTACACAGTCGCCGTGGGTAGGGGTGGGGTGGTGCACACCTATGTGCTTAACCGCAACAATGAGCTCGCTCGCGATAGACTCGGAAGGCCCGTCGTACAGCGGGCACAGTTTCCCGTTGACGAAGAGTTGCTTCGCGAAATTGCAGAAGCTGGAGGAGGACGATTCTTTGTAGCCCGCAATCGGTACGAGCTTGAGAAGATCTATGAAGAGATCGATCGGCTCGAGAAAACTGAGGTAAAGCTTCGCTTTCGCACCGAGTATCGCGAGGCTTACTTCTGGCCATTGGTGGGGGGGCTTCTTTTGTTACTTATTGAGCAGCTACTGGCCATGACCAAGCTACGCCGGATTCCATAGCAGGTTAAAACTTGTTTCGCGTAACGTTGACTCCGGCCGTTCTCCATCCGAAAGAACTGTATGGGTAGGCAAGACGCCGCTATGGATACGAACTCAAGCAACCTCTCACGTACAGCGATTTATGCAGGCACCTTTGATCCCGTTACAAACGGGCATCTCGACATACTCTACCGCGCCGCCCAAATCTTTGAGAAGGTCATTATCGCCGTTGCTCCGAACTCCTTCAAAGGACCGCTTTTCTCACTTGAGGAGCGTATAGAGCTCATTCTGGAATGTATTGGCGACGAGCTGCCGAATATCGAGGTGGACACCTTCACTGGCTTGCTGGTCGATTACGCCAAGCAGCGCGGAGCTCAGGTGCTTGTTCGTGGGTTACGCGCAGTGTCCGATTTCGAATATGAGTTTCAGATGACTCAAATGAATCGGGAGCTGGACCACAATATCGAGACGATCTTCTTCATGCCCACTCATGAATACTTCTTCACCAGCAGCACGATCGTGAAGCAGGTGGCTCGGATCGATCCTGAGCGAGTGGAAAAGTTCGTCCCGCTCAACGTTGCTGCAGCGATGAAGAAGCGTTTCGGCCACTCCTAGTGGTCCCATGGCATTTTTACCTTCACCGGGGCATGTTCCCATACCCGGAACGGTTCAAAGATTTTTCCGGGGTTGAGAATGCCATTGGGGTCAAGCGCTTGCTTGATTGCCTTCATGGCGCCGATCTCAGCCGGGCTGTGCTGTAGGTTCAGGAAGGGGGTCTTTGCGAGTCCAATACCGTGTTCTCCACTGATTGCCCCTCCCAGTTCGATAACTTTCTCCATGATCTTCTGCACGCCTTGTTCAGCCCGCGCCCTTTGATCCAGATCCTCACGGTTGAACATGATGTGAACATGAAAGTTGCCATCGCCCGCATGTCCGAATGTCGGAGTCGCTAACCCAATCTCTTGCTTGAGCTCGAGCGTATACTTCAACAGGGCTTCCTGTGAACGCAGGGGCACAACTACGTCTTCGTTCAACTTTGAGTCACCCATGCGAAACATCGCCTTGGAACACTTGCGACGAACCTCCCAAAGCCGCTCTGCTTCTGTATGAGTTGCCGTCCGTCGCAGAGCGAGTGATCGATTCTCCAGGACTGTCTCGAGTCGCTTCCGGTCTTCCTGAAGCTGCATACGACTTCCGTCCAATTCAATAAGAAGCAGTGCGGGAGTCGCATCCAGTATCCTTGAGAAGGGCAGCTTGAAGCCCTCAAGAATGGTGCACTCCACACTTTGCCGATCCAGAAACTCAAGCACAGAAGGCATTATGCGCTTCTTCAGAATCGCCTTTACGGCGCCCAATGCCTTTCGCTCGTTTTCAAACGCTGCAAGGAACGTTACCTTTGCCGCAGGCCGACGCACGAGTCGGAGGACGGCGCCGGTTATGATCCCCAGAGTGCCTTCGGAGCCAACCCAAAGGTCCCGCAGATTATACCCCGCTGCAAACTTACGCAGATCGGCCCCCCAGCGCACCCATTGCCCCGTGGGTAGGAAGCCTTCGAGCGCCATTACGTAGTCGCGAGTTACGCCGTACTTTGCGCCGCGCATGCCCCCGGCGTTACAGGCGATGTTGCCGCCGATGGTGCTGAACTTATGGCTCGAGGGGTCAGGCGGGTAATACCAGCCTTCTGCCTCTGCAGCCTTTGCGAGATCGGCTGTTCTTACGCCGGGCTGTGCATAAGCGATCCCCGCAGTCGCATCGATTTCCAGATTCTGCCAGTGAGATAGATCGAGCACCCACCCGCCCTTCACTGGAGATGCTGCGCCTGTCGTTGCGGTGCCGCCTCCACGCGTAGTGATCGGAATGCCCAGACGGTTGGCCGTCTCCAGAATAACGCCCACTTGCTCCTCATCTTCGGGCCGCAATACAGCCTCTGGAAGAAAAGAGAGGCGGGCGTTGTCAAAAGAAGCCCGGAAACGTGCATCATCATCTGTCAGGACAACCGCTGGTCCCAACTTGCTACGCAGCAATTCTGTGGCGTGCTCTGCCATAAACGATAATTCAAACATTCGCGCACCGTAGAAGCGAGCCAAGGATTTTAGTGGTGCTGGGTGATGTTACGGATTCTCCCTTGATACGATTCGTCTTTGAAATGGTGACGTGTGGTTGTCTCACTGCTGCACATCGCGCACAAAAGCCTTGAATCCAAGAGGCGGTCGCGCGACTTTATTCGGCTTTACGGCCATGAAAGAAATGACCCCACTAGAGGAGTTGCGGCATTCGGCGGCGCATATTCTTGCGACCGCGGTCCTTCGGCTCTACCCAGACGCCAAGTTAGACATCGGTCCGCCCACCGAAACCGGCTTCTATTACGACATCTCTTTGGAAAAGAAGCTCACGGCCGACGACCTTGAGAAGATCGAGGTCGAAATGAAGAAGATCGTTAAGGAGAATCAGCGCTTTGAACGCACTGAGCTGAGCCGAAGGGAAGCAGAGGAACTGATTCGCAAGATTGGTCAGGAGAAGTTCAAGCTTGGACGATTGGCGGACATTCCGGAAGGCGATACAATCTCCTTTTATCGAAATGGGGAGTTTATCGACCTTTGTGCGGGCCCTCACGTCAACTACACATCAAAGGTTAAAGCGATCAAGCTACTCAATGTGGCGGGCGCATACCACCGCGGGGATGAGAAGAATGAGCAGTTACAGCGAATTTACGGCACTGCTTTCCCCACAAAACAGGAGCTGGAAGATTACCTGATCCAACTTGAAGAGGCAAAGAAGCGCGACCACAGAAAGATTGGGCGCGACATGCATCTCTTTCATATTGATGAAGCTGTTGGCCAAGGACTCATTTTGTGGACTGGCAAGGGGGCTATCATTCGGCAGGAGTTGCAGGACTTCATCCTGGGGCACCTGCGCCGACAAGGTTACCAGCAGGTGTTTACGCCCCACATTGGCCGGCTTGGACTATACCGTACAAGCGGACACTTTCCGTATTACCAAGACAGCCAATATCCGCCGGTTATAGAACGGGAGCAACTTGCCCAGCTTGGTGCGGAAGGTTGCTCCTGTGGCGATCTTGCGAATCGGCTCGAGAGCGGCGACGTGGATGGTTACCTGCTCAAGCCCATGAATTGCCCGATGCATATCAAGATCTTCGGGTCACGTCCGCACTCGTATCGAGATTTGCCAATCCGGCTGGCTGAGTTTGGTACGGTCTATCGCTGGGAACAATCTGGTGAGCTCAATGGCATGACCCGAGTTCGTGGATTTACGCAGGACGACGCACACATCTTTTGCACAGAAGAGCAGGTTCAAGCGGAGATCAATGGCTGCCTGGAGCTCGTAAAGATCGTATTGGGTACGCTTGGTATTTCAGACTATCGTGTACGCATCGGCCTGCGCGATCCTGACTCTTCAAAATATACGGGTGATCCCACACGTTGGGACAAGGCGGAATCCGCCCTTCGTGAGGCTGCCAAGGGACTCGGAGTAAGCTTCACAGAGGAGCCCGGAGAAGCTGCGTTCTACGGGCCAAAGATCGACTTTGTTGTCAAAGACGTCATCGGTCGCGAGTGGCAACTGGGCACCGTTCAGGTTGACTATAACCTGCCAGAGCGGTTTGGCTTGGAGTATATCGGCGCGGACAACAAGCCCCACCGCCCCGTCATGATCCATCGTGCTCCCTTTGGCTCCATGGAGCGATTTGTGGGCGTGCTCATCGAGCATTTTGGCGGTAACTTCCCAACCTGGCTTGCTCCGGAGCAAGTTCGCATTCTTCCAATTACTGATGATCAGGCGAGTTATGCTGCTGACATCCTGAACCAGCTGAAGGCGAAGGGAGTCAGAGCGTCAATTGACGCACATTCAGATAAGTTGGGCGCCAAAATTCGCCGTGCGGAGACCGACCGAGTTCCTTGGATGCTTGTAGCGGGCGCCAAGGAAGCCGATAGCAACACGGTTACCGTGCGTTCCCGCGTGGATAAGCAGTCGGAGGGCAGCCTTGGGACTGCAGATGCGATCGAACTCATTGCCAAGGCCATCGAGTCTCGCGCCCTTCCAAAAAGTTAGGCGAACCCGTTGGACCGCCTGTAATGTCATGCTGGAATGGATCTCGCAGGTCGACCGGCAGTAGACCAGCTTCTATGAATCTGTGCTGCACGTTTGACCCATGACCAGCCCTTGGTCAGGATCTGGAAAATGCGAGCAGAGTTGATGGCGGTTGTGGACGAACTGAAGCGGCGTAGAGCTGATGGGGAGTATCAGGTGTACGTAGCAGACGAGACGCTACGCTTGCTGAGGGATCGGGTTGACGCTCTTGCTCACGGTCGAGGCGAAGAAGTAGGTGCGCAAGGGGCCAAACCAGCGCCTGGCGTTACAGAGGCAGAAGTAATGAAAACCTTCTCAACTCCGCCAGTTTTCGAAGAGGCGAGTAGCAAGTCGTCGCCTAAGGAGACTCCGTCTGCTAACGCTTCGCTGCCCCCACCACCGCAGTTTGAAGTTCCTCAGGGATCGAAGACTGAGCGACTGGCGTGGTTACGCCAGCGGGTGTTGGATTGTCCTGTCTGTAATAGTCACGTGAAGGAGGGCAAGAAGGTCGTCTTCGGCGTTGGAAATCCAAATGCCGAGATTTTCTTCTGTGGCGAAGCTCCCGGGGCAGACGAGGAGATTGTTGGCGAGCCATTTGTTGGTAAAGCCGGCCAGTTGTTGACCAAGATAATTCAGGCCATGGGACTGTCCCGAGAGCAGGTCTATATTGGCAATATCATGAACTGGCGACCAGAGTTGCCCACACCGACAGGAAACAGGCCGCCTACTGCAGAAGAGATGGCTTTTTGCCTACCTTACTTGAGAGCGCAGGTAGAAATTGTGAAACCCAAGGTGATCGTTGCCTTGGGAAATACTGCAATTACCGGATTGTTGGGGCCTGACCCGACACGTCGACTTGGAAAGATTCGAGGTAGGTGGCAGAATTTTGAAGGAACGCCTTTGATGCCAACCTACCACCCGTCCTACGTATTGCGCTATGGCAGCCAAAAAACCAAACGGGAGATATGGGAAGACATGTTGGCAGTCATGGAGTACGTCGGTATGACCATATCTGATCGTCAACGAGCATACTTTTCATAATTGAGAAGCATGGTGCAAGCACTCAGCCAACACCGGGGTCGCTGGAGTCGTATCGGAATGTTCGCCGCCGCCGCGATGCCTTATGCGCTGTGCTCGTCAGCCAATTCTCGAAGCAGCTGAGTGAGATCAACCGTTCCCTCGTAGATTGCCTTCCCGATAATCACCCCGTCGAGGTTGGTATGCTCTTGAGCCATTCTTGCAAAGCGGTGCACATCCTCGTGTGAAGATACGCCTCCAGATGCAATGATCCTGCAGCTAACGCTTCCAAGTATTTCTCGCTGAGCATCAAAGTTAGGACCCTGCATCATGCCATCACGAGAGATATCGGTATAGATGATCGTCTGAACGCCGAGGTCTTCAACTCTGCGGGCCAGGTCCAGTGCATCGACTTCAGAGGTGTCTACCCACCCGCGCACTGCAACTTTGCCGTTCTTGGCGTCGATGCCTACGGCGATCTTCTCTCCAAACGATTCTACAAGATCCTTGATGAATGAGGAGTCTTCGACGGCGCGCGTCCCGATCACAACTCTGGAGACGCCAGCAAGGATCGCCCGCTCGATGTGGTCGCGGTTACGCATGCCTCCTCCAAATTCTACCTTAGCTCCAGACGAAACGATCTTTTCAACTGACGGCCAGTTCTTCGGCTCACCGGAAAATGCACCATCGAGATCCACCACGTGTACCCAACTACATCCTGCCTCCAGCCAGAGTTTGGCCGGTTCTGACGGGTTTTCATAATAAGCTGTTTCCTGATCCGAACGGCCTTGAAGGAGGCGCACAACGCGGCCGTTCTTGATGTCGATAGCTGGGTAAATATTCATTATGAGATGTTTCTCGTAAATCCGCTGAAAATTCAAAGGGAAGAAGCAAAAAATGAAGGCTGGAACCCGGCGCACATTGTGGCCGGACTCCAGCCTTCAAAAGCAGGCTTAGGCGCCCAATAGTTTCCGGGCCTGTGCCACAAGATTATCTGCAGTGATTCCCAAGTCCTCCATGACAATGTCGCCAGGTGCACTATGGCCAAAGCGATCTATGCCAATGACAGTGGATGCATACTTGTACCAGAGGCCAGTAACACCGGCTTCAATTGCAATACGCTTTTGACAAGATGAAGGTAGCACGCTCTCACGGTATTCGGCGCTTTGACGTTCGAAACGCTCCATGCTTGGCATCGAGACGACGCGTACTCCTGCGCCCAGCTCGCCAGCTGCCTTGATCGCGTGTTGAAGTTCGCTGCCTGTTGCGATGAGGATCAGCTTCAGGTCGCCTTCCTCCTTCGTTGCAATGTAGCCGCCCTTCAAGGTTCCTTCCCGGCGAGTGGCGACTGGAATCCCGCTCAGGTCAGGCAGGTTCTGTCGTGAGAGAATCAGCGCGGTCGGGCCATCCTTGCGCGCGCATGCAGCAGCCAGGGCGGCTGCAGATTCTTCTCCGTCCGCAGGTCTAATGACATCCAAATTTGGAATGAGACGCAGTGAGCTTGTTGTCTCTACTGGCTGGTGCGTCGGACCGTCTTCGCCAACACCTACACTATCGTGAGTGAATACGTAGACGCAGCGGAGACGGGACAATGCCGCCAGACGGATAGATGGCCGCATATAGTCGCTAAATGTAAGGAAGGTCGCTCCGGAGGGAAGGAACAAGCCTTCGTAGGCGATCCCATTCATAATTGCGCCCATGGCATGCTCGCGAATGCCAAAGCGTATGTTGCGGCCCTCAGGGCTCTCTGGCTTGAACTCGCCCATCTCCTCAAGGTAGTTCTTTGTCGAGCCATAGAGGTCTGCACTTCCGCCGATCAGGAGCGGCAGATGCTTGGCCACAGGCTGCAGCGCCTGGCCATTCGTGACGCGGGTAGCCGCCTTCTTGTCTGGTGCAAATTCGGGGATCCAGCTCAGGATTTCTTCTTCTGAAGGCGCCTCGTCAGCCAGTGGCGTTTCTATCAGCTGTGCAAGTTCCGGATTTTCCTGCTTCCACTTATTATAGACGCCCAGCCATTCCTGGAACTGCCGGATCTGTTGTTGTTTGCGGTCTGCGAAGTAGGCCCGCACGTCGTCAGAAACGTAGAACGTCTCTTCCGGCAATCCCAATCCCTTCCGGGATTCATCCGCGTACTTCGCACCGCCTTCGCCGTGCGCCTTCCATGTGCCCTCTACTTCCTTGATACCCTTGCCGATACATGTCTTGCAGATGATGATCTTGGGCTTCCCGTTGTTATTGTCCTTCGCGTCCTGGTAGGCAGCAAGGATCGCAGCCATGTCATGACCATCCTCAACATGGTATACATCCCAGCCATAGCCCTCGTAGCGCATACCGGTATCTTCGCTCTGGCTGTCTTCACCGGGCGCATCGAGGGTGACCCCGTTGGCGTCGTAAAATAGAATCAAATTGTCTAGTTTTACGTGCGCAGCATAGGCGGATGCCTCGGCGGAAACACCTTCCTGGATACAGCCATCGCCAGCCAGACAGACCACATGATAGTCCAGGATCTTATGCTTTGACGTGTTGAAGCGTGCTTCAGCCATTTTTGCGGCCATCGCCATGCCCACAGCATTACCAACGCCTTGGCCCAACGGTCCGGTGGTGCATTCCACGCCCGGCGTCATGAAGCTTTCAGGGTGCCCGGGAGTCTTGCTGTGCAACTGCCTGAAGTTGCGCAGTTCGGACAGCGGTAGATCAAAACCTGCCAAGTGCAGCCAGGAATAAAGGAACATGCTTCCGTGGCCGGCCGACAGGATAAATCGATCACGGTTGATCCAGCCCGGGGCTTCTGGGTTAAGCTGCAACGCGTGCCCATAAAGTACGGCGCCGATTTCTGCACAGCCAAGTGGCAAGCCCAAATGTCCGGAGTTTGCCGCATGAACGGCGTCGATAGCAAGACCACGCGCCTGCGTGGCGGCTTTTGATAAGATTTCCTGGTTCATTACTTAAAAGAATGGCCTAACTACTGGCCAGGATTTCGAAAATACAATTACTGCCGAGTGTCGAAAGACAAAGGGCAAGTGGCAAGTGAAAGGTCAACGCTGGATGCGCTATATTACTGATAACGGTACAAAGTTGAAGGAGCGGCGGCGCCCGCCAAGAACGTTGTGAGTCCCAAAATCAAGCGTCGTCTTCCCCAGCTTTGCGGGATGCCAGAAGGTTAGGCGCCTATTCCAGTTCGCAAATGTCCCATCGGCGGCAATGATCCCTTACCATATCGAGTCCCTGGGATCGCGGTAGGTTCATGCTACGGTAGTCCGCGTATAAGCTGCGGGCCCTGTCGAACTCCTTTCGATAAACATACAACCATACCTTCGAGGCGCCCAGGCGATCCTTCATATCGTCAGATATGAAAGTCCAGTTCCAGGCGTAGGTTTCGTCGATCAGTTTATCGTCGAAGTCATTGACCGTATCCGGGAACTCGACGGCTTCGGTGGTGAGCTCCTTCGTGCAGCGAAAGACAACGGTATCGGAATCCGGAACCTGAAAAACTGGCTCCAGATAGTCCCGTAGAAGGTATGCGGAAATCTGCAGCCAGCCCACGGCCGGGTGTAGATAATCCTGATGAGCGACCAGGCCATCGCCTTCAATCACTTTAGGAAAAAACTGTGCAAGGATGTTCTTTGCCAGCGGCATTGATTTCATCGCATCCACCAGGAGCAATTCAATCGGGCCATCCCACCGTGCGAACTGCAGGTCTTCCTTGCGCAAGTCGATAAAGCGACCGGCGTCTCCCATTGATTCGAGGAACAAATGGGAGTAGTCTTCTCCCTCGCGTGTCCTTCCTTCCCATTGGGTGCCGCGAACGTAGTCATCCATATACGCCTCCCATTCAAAGAGGTCGTACACGTACAGCTTGCGTTGTTCCCCGCCGATATGGGTGTTGTTGGACAAACCCGCCAGTAGCGCCTTGGTCAGAGCTCCCAGCCAGGCCCCTTGTTCAACGATGCGTCCACGCCCCTTGTAAAGGTGTGCGGCATACCATTCAAAGTATGTCTGCTCATTTAGTGAAGACATGCCCAGCCGCAAACCACGATCGATTGGCTGACCGCGTCGCTGCTTCAACAAATCCACGCACCTGAACAGCGCATGCTTTACCCTATGCGGCTCGTGCCCTAACTCACGCACGATCGCATCAACAAAATCATTCCAGTCGGCCATGACGACTTATCCAAAGATGCGCTTCAACAGTGGACGCTTTGACCACTCTTGAGCCCATTGTTTTTCCGTCTTCTTATAGAATGATGCCGGCTCCAGGTCAGGTTGTTGCTGGGCTTCAACGATCATCATGGCAATTCCGCCAAATACGCCATCCGGAGTCCGGGAGATGGTGTCGCAAGCGCGTTCGTAGAAATCATTTGGTCGCTTCCAGTCTCGTTGAACGCGCGCCAAACCTTCTTGTACGGGAGGATGGCTGGCGTCATGGAAGCATATTACACCGCCAGATTCCATGAGTGGCTCGAGCGCCATGGCGTCCCTGTAAACGCCTTCGGCGCTGTGGTCGCCATCGACAAATACAAAGGTAAACGGAGCCGGAATGTCTTTCAAAGCGTCGGGGCTGTATCCCTTGATCAACTCAACTGTCTTGCCCGATCGCGTCTTTATGCTTGGATCCGCTATCCACTGCGGCTCTGGATCAACACAATAGAGTTCATCGCATGCGCGGCGCAGAAGATGCATTGTGCCACCTTTCCAGGTACCGATTTCCACAGCGCGAACATACTCCTGTTGCAGTCCCTGCAGTATCCCGAACAAAAACACGCGCTCTGTCGGCTGGATCAGTCCATGCCACGCATCCCATAACTTGCCGGGGCCCGTTTTCTTGTCTGAATCAGGCGGGAACGTTGCCTCGCCCGCAACCGGGCTCTCATGGAAGTTGCGGCCTAGCCGTTCGTCAATGTCTGTAAAATCCTTCATTGGGTAAGTAGCAATGGCGCACTCTGAGATAATCTGGGGGCATTGCCAAAAACAAAAGCACAAGAATATGTGTGAGGGCAGCCGCCGTTCCTGTGAGGTATTAAGCCCGGATATTGTGAGGGCTGGCGTCTCATTTGAGAGTTGCGAATGAGCTCTTGAAAGATCGCGTTGAAGAAGCGCACTTGCCCATTGGATGGGGATTGCTTTTTTGAGGTGATGCTCAGTCGTATTTTCCTTGGACTCTCGCCAATCCTGGCGCTCTTGTTCCTCACTGCGTGCAGGGGGCCAAACATCGATCCGTCTCAGCGATCGAATATCGGCGGTACATGGGGGAGCGCTGATAATGGAGCGACGCTTACAGTCTACAGTAACGGGGTATTCATCATTGAAGTACCTGCAACAGGCATATCGGAGGCCCGCAGAGTGCGCGGCAAGATGGAGCGAGGCCGTGAGCGTGTGCGCGTCACTTATGATTCTCGAACGCAGTGTCAGGATCCCGCCGTTTATGTTTTTGAACGCACGGAAGGCGCCCTGAGGTTCATTCCCGAAGATGAGCCGTGCGAAGCTCGCCTTGCTGATTTGGATCAACCGTGGGTCCTGATGGAACGTTTTCCATCAAAGCCAATACGGTAACCGAGAGATGAAGGTCACTTCGGCACGGCTTGCGAAGGAGTTACATAGGTAATCCTTTCTGCACCGCATAGATCTATTAGCATAGACTTCGACCGAGCGGGCTAACGAATCGGTTATTCACCAAGTAGCTTTCGCAAGACTTGGTCAACCGCTCGTGGATCGGCTTTGCCGCGGGTAGCTTTCATGATGGGGCCTTTGAAGGCATTTATGGCCTTTTCGTTACCGCTTCTGAATTGCTCAACGGCCTTGGGATCGCCGGCTATCGCCTCTCGCGCAATCTTCTCAAGCTCGCCTTCGTCACTTTGCTGCTGAAGGCCCTTACGCTTCACAAGTTCTGCAGGCGCTTCACCTGTCTTACAGACTTCGGAAATCAGGTCGCGAGCTATCTGCTTGCTGATCACGCCGTCTTCAACCAATCGCACCAGGCCCGCGATGTGACTTGGGGTAATCTTAACCCCGTCGAGTGTAAACAATGGCGTCCCTTCCTCGCTTGCAGCCGAAAGTTCGCGGCGCAAGTCATTGACAATCAGATTCGCAATCTCTTGTGGGCGATTATGCTCTCGGATCGCAGCCTCGTAGAACTCGCACATTGCCAGATCAATGATCATTGCACTTGCCGTGGAGTAGGGCAGACCATGTTCCTCCATGTAACGCCGCTGACGATCGTACGGAGCTTCAATTAGGCGTGCAGCTAGCTGCTGTTTCCATTCCTCATCTACACGTACAGGCATTAGGTCCGGATCGGGGAAGTAGCGGTAGTCATGGCTATCTTCCTTGCCGCGCATCGAAATGCCATAACCTGCATCGGCTATCCAACGCCGGGTCTCTTGCACGATCTCAGATGCTCGCCCTTGCTCATACAGTTCAATCTGCCGTCGCGCCTCATATTCGATACATGCCTTCACGGCAGAGACGCTGTTCAGATTCTTGCTTTCAGTGCGGACGCCAAACTCAGTTTCTCCCACTTTGCGTACGCTTACATTTGCATCGCACCGAAGCTGACCTTTCTCCATGTCGCAATCCGAGATCCCGGCTTGGGAAAGCATGAGCCGTATGGAGTTCAGGAATGCGACCGCCTCGTCTGCAGATCGGAGAACCGGTTCGGTGACAATCTCAGCCAAGGGGGTGCCAGTTCGGTTATCGTCGATAAGGGATACTGTGCCTGTATGCGTCAACTTCCCGGGGTCTTCTTCCAGATGAATCCGGGTAAGCTGAATTCGCTTGTGTTCGCCCATAACGGAGCGATTTGGACCAGGTAATTCGATCTCTACGCTCCCGCCCTTGCAAATCGGCTGGTCATACTGGGAGATCTGATAGTTCTTGGGGAGGTCGGGATACCAGTAGTTCTTTCGGTCCCACTTGCACACATCCGCAATCTCGCAGTCGAACATCAGCCCCATGAGAATCATCTTGTCCAAGGCCTCTTTGTTGAGGACGGGCAAGGTTCCCGGTAAGGCCAGAACTACAGGATCTGTGAGTGTATTGGGCTCTGCGCCATACTCGCAAGGCGCGCTCGAAAACATCTTTGAGCGCGTCTTGAGTTGAACGTGGACCTCCAGACCGATGACGACTTCGTATGACACAGCTGAGAACGTGTAGCGTATCGAGGGAGCGTGGCAAGGGCGGAGAGAGTAGAGCTACTGAGAAATAGCAGTCTCCCCAGGAGAGGAGCGAAAGGGCCCACATCGTGGAACTCGGCACGGAATCTGTTGTTAGTGGGAGGGCGTTTGGCGAACGGTCCGTTTGCCGGAATGTGGCGCCTGAATACATTACGTGTTATGGAAAAGATCACCGCAGAAATCATTCGTGAACTGGCCGAAAATGATGATCCGACCTGCCTGTCGTTTTACTTTCCAACTGCCAGGGCCGGACAGGAAACTCGAGCCAACCCGGTGCGCTTGAGAAATCAGATCGGAGAAGCTCGCGACCGTCTTAAAGCAATGGGTGTGGATGATGAAATCGCTCAATCTTTGCTCAAGCCCGTTGAGGATCTGCTTCCAGATTACGATTTCTGGCAACACCAGCGTGATGGCCTGGCAATTCTGCGGTCACAGAATGTCTTGAGAACATTCTCTACGCCTAAACCCGCGCCAGAGCTATTAGTTGTTTCACGCGACTTTCACTTGAAGCCGCTCCTGCCTCAGCTCGATGGCCGGGAAACTTTTCATGTTTTGGCGCTCAGTCAGGGGGGCGTTCGCCTTCTGCGTGGCGATCGGTGGAATGTAAAAGATGTTACTCCAGCTGATATGCCAAAGGAGCGAGAGGATTACGCACCGCTCGATGATTCGGAATCCGGGATTAGGCAGGGACCGGGCATACCCGCCTTCAGTCATTCTGGAAACGGAGGGGTGATGCAGCATGGTTTTGGGCGTGGCAAGGATGAGCAGAAGAGTCTACTGATGGATTATCTTCACGCTGTAGACCGTTCGTTGATCAAGTATCTGAACAAGGCTGGCGGGGGAGCGCTCATTTTGGCCGGGCCGGAAGTCGCCACCGCCTATTTCAGAAAAGTCACAGAATGGCAGAACATTGCAGAGAAGACAGTGGTTGGAAGCCACGAGCACTTGAGCGACCGCGAGCTGCATGAAAAGGGATTGGTGATCTTTAAAGAACTACAAGAGCTCGAACGTTCGGAGATAACAAAGAGGCTCACCGATGCAATCGGGCAGAACGGGCATGCGTCTAATAATCTGGCAGAAGTCGTGAAAGCTGCGGCGTATGGTCGCGTCGATACAGCGTTCATCCCATTGGATGAGCATTACTGGGGAAACTTTGATCGTGACACAGGTGAGATAGAGGAAACTAGCCGTGAGCGTCACTGTGCTCGCGACCTGCTGGATTTTGTCGCCGTGCAAACGATTCTTAACGGCGGGAGAGTTTTCCCGGTTCTGCGAGACCAGGTGCCTACGGGCGAGTTGGTGGCTGCCCTATTGCGGTATTGACCTGGAGTCCCGTCCGGGTCCCCATTACCAGCATGAGTGACAACCATCAGGGGCCTCCGAAAGAGTGGGAGCTTCAGGACGAAAGCCTAATCGCGCACTGCAAGGTCTTCGATGTTCTCAGGAGACGAATGCGACATGCCGGGCGCAATATCTCGGCGGATTTCTATATCGTGCGCCCGTCAGACTGGGTAATTGCGATCGCTGAGGTTTCGCCCGGCAAGTTCGTGCTGGTTCGTCAGTTTAGATACGGCTCAAAGTCTCTGTCATGGGAATTTCCTGCGGGCTGCCTGCAGGCAGACGAAGATCCGATTGAAGGAGCCAGGAGAGAGTTGCGGGAAGAGACCGGTTACGAGGGCGAAGATCCAACCATTATTGGGCAGAGTTCACCTAATCCCGCAATTCAGGATAATACGGGATGGTTCGTCCTGTTCAGGAACGCTTATAAGACAAGCTCCATCGAGTGGGATGAGCACGAGGAACTGGAGTGTCGAGTGTTCCAGCACGAAGAGATAGAGAACATGGCGATGCAGGGCGAGATTCACCATGCTCTGGCCCATGCCGCCCTCTTCTTTCTAAGAAAGTTCTGGAACGGCCAGAATGGGCGCAGTTCCAGAACTTCCTAAATCTCCCATTTCTGCAAATTCCAACCCATATCCCAGAATAGGTACTCCATCTTTACGCCCATCTCCCAGTTTTGCGCCAGAGACTCTCGCTGCCCGGGTGTCAACTGGTCTCCCAATTGATTTACCAACTCGAGAATCTGCTTAACATCGTTACCGAATTCGTCTCCTCCATAGGTCGAAATCCAACGGGCGTAAAGAGGATGGGGTGACCCACGCTTGATGAGTTCCTTTCCTACCTCCCAATAGATCCAATAGCAGGCAAGTACCGCTCCGATGCCCTCCCAGTAAGGACGGCTATAAACAATGTTGCTTATCCACGACGTGTAGAGCAGGCAGTTTGGAGCGCGAGGTGTCTTGCGAATATCATTCTCGCTCAAATTGAGATCCCGGGCGAAGGACTGATGAAGCGCTCGCTCAACGATCACTGTATTCGTCGCGTGCCGACAAAACATCATCAAGGCGTCCTGATCGCGTGATTTTGCTCCGAGGACAGCCAAAGCAGGACCAAACTCACTCAAATACAAGGAGTCTTGGGCAATATAGAATCGGAACCGTTCCTCGGGCAGCGTGCCGGAAACTAGGCCGTCCATCCATGGATGCTCCAGGATCGCGTTCCAAGTTGCCTCACTCCGAGCCCAGAGTTGCTGCGTAAAGGTCTGTGTTTCAGCAAGCATGGGTGAAAGCTTGCTGGGGAGAACTTGTAGGTCAAGGCCCAGCCGCCCTCCGGCCAATATCGAATACTCCCGCTGCTGCAGGTGGGAGTCATCTACCTTTTCGCAAGGTCTACTTCAGGACTGGTTGCTCCAACATCCGAAATTTTCTCCTTCAGCGATGGGATGAGCATGAGAGCCTCCGCAATCATCCAGATTTCCAAGGCAATAGTTGCGACTCCAATGAAAACCAGTGTCCAGTTGCGGTCAGACAGCCAACTTGAGCTTTCAGCGGTTCCAATAAAGATCTGCACGAACATGGCCCACATAGGCATGATGAGCATGATGCAGGCTGGAATCACCACGAACCAAATGGGCTTTTTGTTACGCCAGAGATAGAACGCAATGACGATAAAGGAAAGACCGCCTAGGAGCTGATTGGTTGCTCCAAATAGGGGCCACAATAATAGTCCACCTAAACCCGCGTTGGCCAATGACCATTCACTTCCAGCAGGGGGGATGGCGGCAAGAACTGTAGCTATGATTATTGCAAAGATGGTTGCCCCATGTCGTCCTTCCAGCCATGACAACGGATTTAATGGGACTGGCGCGCCGGCATTTCCGCCCCGTAGGGCTCCAGCAAGTTCCTGCACGACATATCGTTGTAACCGACATGCGCTGTCGAGCGTTGTAGCCGCAAAAGAAGCTACCATTACTCCCATCAACGCTACGCTGAAGGTCTTGCTTAACCCTAAGGCCGTTAAGAAATTGGCCGCGCCATTAACGAACGCGCCCACCTTTGCCGCCAGCCCGCTCAATGCTGCCCAGGACGAGTAGTTGTTCAGCCAGGCAGCTTCGCCAGTTAAAACGACCCCCTGTTCGCCAACAATGCCTAGGCCAATCCCTGCTGCACATGCCAATAGAACCATGGTCGCGAGGAAAGCTTCGGTCATCATTGCACCGTAGCCGACCATCCGCGCGTCATGTTCATGGCGTAACTGCTTGCTGGATGTGCCGCTACTAACCAGGCAGTGGAATCCGCTTATTGCGCCGCAGGCAATGGTGATGAAAAGAAAAGGAAAGATTGGAGGGGCGCCAGCTGGAGCCCATTGAATGGCGGGAGCAACAAGGTTCAGCTCTGGCCGTGCACCGTCTATCGGCGCTCCACCGATAAAAGCCGCCACTGCGAGCCCCACTACCAGAAGCCCCATAGCCGATAGCAGCTGTAGCGAGTTGATGAAGTCGCGAGGTTGTAGGAGGAGCCAGACGGGCAGGACGCTCGCCACATAAGCGTATGACAACAAAGCGACAACCCATAGCCATACTGGCCACGCCGCCAGCCTCTCGTTAAAGGCATGCAGGAAACCCCAGTCGCCCAGGAAAACGGACAGATACATTAGGCCCAGAACCATGATTGATGGCAGAATGAGGCCAATCTTTTGCTTTCGAAGTAGAAGGCCAATCCCGATGGCGAGGGGCGTCTGAAGTATACAGGGGAAAATTGCAGAGGGGAACTGCTTGAATACAGCGGCAATGACGAGACCAAATATAGCCAGAACAATCGTCAGCGCCATGAACAGAATCGCCATGAACAGGAGACGAACACGGCGATTCAACAAGACGCCCGCTATTTCGCCCACGGTCTTGCCTTTATTGCGCAAGCTTACGACGAGTGATCCCAAGTCGTGAACCGCGCCTACCAGTATGCTCCCCATGACAATCCAGAGCAGGGCAGGCAACCAGCCCCATAACACCGCGATTGCCGGCCCTACAATCGGGCCCGTTCCAGCGATCGAGGTAAAGTGATGGCCAAAAACCACGCTCTTGGGAGAGGGAACATAGTCCTGCCCATCCTCCAGCTCGACCGACGGACATACGCGTTTTGCAGATAGCTCAAATATGCGCCTTCCGAGCCATCGCCCATAGGTGTTGTAGGCGATTATGAAGCCGGCGGCAGTGAAAATGGCCAGGAGTAGGGGTTCCATCTGTGAGGAGTCGAAAATCGATAGGAACAGTTCCCAATCAAGGAAACTGTTCCTGTGGAGATATTGTTACGGTTCTATTCCGCAATCTCAATTTCCATCAAGAAACGCTCAGATTCACCAGGGGGAAGTATGCGAATGTCCTGCTTCTCTTTAAGGCTATATGGAGAGAAAGGTGAGTCAGCGACTTTCAGCCACGGTTCAATGCAAACGTATGCGGCTCGGGGCTTTGCCCAGATTCCCAAGTGGGGAAAATCTGGAAAACGCAGCGTCACGGACCTGGTATCGCCGCGGCGAACAAGGCGCACTTCGCGGCTTGGCAAGTTCTTGTAAACGCGGGCGTCGTTGAGGAAAAGATCCGGCGCAAGTGTAATGGTATCTGTACCGCTAAGAAGGGAGGTCTCAAGTTTCTCCAGCAGCCCATCCTTCACCACACCATACTCGGTCACGCTCAGCACTTGATCAAAGATGAGCTGGTAGTCGTGTATCTCTGCAATTGCTTTTTCGTCCCCCACTTGGTCCCAGTCGCAGGAAAATGCCGGATGCGCTCCGAGAGCATAGGGGAGCTCCGAATCTCCAGCGTTCTCCACCCGATGCCAGATTCGCAGTACCCGCCCCTTAAGCTCGTAGTCCAACTCCAGGCGGAACTCAAATGGGTATACGGCTCGCGTCTGCTCATTTGCCTCGAGCCGAAAGAGTGCCCGATGTTTATCTTCGGAAACCAGCAGGAACTTGCTATGACGGGCGAAGCCATGCCGGCCGAGAGTATAGCCCTTACCGTTTACTTCGAAGCGATCGTCTCGGATCCTTCCCACAATTGGGAAAAGCACGGGCGACCGACCACTCCACACTTTGGGATCGCCGCGCCACATGTACTCAGTGCCCGTGGTTGAGCGAATAGAGCTAAGTTCCGCTCCGAGCGCTGCGACTTCTACCCTCAAATCACGATTTTCGAGTACGGTCATCGAGCAACTATTTTTCTGTGAGGATTGTGTAGAACTCTGGTCTGCGGTCCCGGAAGAATCCAAAGGCAGCCCTATTGCGCCGAATTGTGGGAATGTCGAAACTGGCGGTGATAACGCCCTCTTCATCAGATCCCATCTCAGCGACTTTCTCTCCTCGATGGTCAGCTATAAAACTATGGCCGTAAAAAACCTGTCCGTCTTCGTTACCGATTCGGTTGGCAGCAATTACCGGTACGACGTTTGAGACGGCGTGCCCGATCATTGCCCGTTGCCAAAGGTCCTTGGTATTGAGATCTGGTTCCTCTGGCTCACTCCCAATTGCCGTCGGGTAGAAGAGAAGCTCTGCGCCCATCAGCATCATCGCACGAGCGCACTCTGGATACCACTGATCCCAGCAAACGCCGACTCCTGCCGTAGCTCCAGCACCTTCCCAAACTTTGAATCCGGTGTCTCCGGGGCGGAAATAGAATTTCTCCTCGTACCCGGGACCATCTGGAATATGGCTTTTTCTATATACCCCCATGATCGTACCTTCCGGACCGATCATTGCCAGGGAGTTGAAGTAGCGTTGCCCATCGAGCTCGTAGATGGAGGTGGGTATGTAAACCTTAAGCTCCCGCGCCAGATTCTGCATTGCAATTACGCACGGGTGCTTCTCCACGGGAAAGGCGTGGTCAAAAAAGTAGTCCTTCTCTTCTTTGCAAAAGTAATGCCCTTGAAAGAGTTCCGGAGGGAGGATCCACTGTGCGCCCTGTCTCGCCGCCTCGCGGACAAACCGGGATACTTTCTCAATATTTGGCTCCATCTCGCGGTGGAAGGAGCACTGAATTGCTGCCACTGTTACCATTGATTAATCCTCTGGAGTTTCAACCAGCCGGAGTGGTGCTGGTTCGTTCTGTGTGATGCAGTGGAATGACCCGCCCCCCGTCAAAATGTGGTCGGCGCGTAGGCCAATTACCTCTCGCTCTGGGAAATATTCTTGCAATGCAGAAAGTGCGTCATCGGTCGATGGGGCGCCATAGACTGGTACGATAACACGTGTATTGCTAATGTAAAAATTCATATGACTTGCAGGTGTAACCTCGTCATCTTCGTTGAGGAGGAGCCCGGGTGATGGGATTTGGACGACTTCAAGCTTTTGCCCCGTGGCGTCGCGCATGCTTTCGAGCGCCCGAAGCGTCCTCGCATATAGCTTTGCGTTGGGGTCGTCGCTTCCGCTGGCCTTTGGACACGCTACAACGCCAGGTCGAACAAACCGGGCAAGATTATCAATATGACCATCTGTGTGATCGAACGCCAGGCCCTCATCGAGCCAGAGCACCTTTTCCGCGCCGAGTGACTCTCTCAGGCGCCGTTCCATCTCCTGTTCGCTGACACCGGCATTGCGATTCCGGTTTAGCAGGCATTGGCGCGTGGTAAGTATTGTACCCTGCCCATCAGCTTCAATTGATCCTCCTTCCAGAATCCAGTCAAAGGTTACTGCTTCAACGCCAGAATGAGCTACAACCTGGGTGCAGACCTCGTCATCGTGCTTGAGGACATACTTTCCACCCCAGCCATTAAATTGAAAGCACCGGGCAGCAACGCGTCCCATTGAATCGAAGCCAAAGATCGGAGCGGTGTCCCGCAACCAGATATCACCGAAGCGAGCTGGAATGATCTCCGCGTTGAGGCCTTCGAGGAGTTCTGTAGCTGCAACTTCGGCTTCAGGACGAAAGGCAAGTATCTTAAGGCGTTCTCCACGCGATTGCCCCGTCTGAGGATCAGGGTCTGCAATGGCGCGGCATAGCTCCGCAAACTCCTTGCGTGCGCTTTCCAGTCCATCCATCCATAGTTCCGGATGACTTGGAAAGGCTGTCCAAACGGCTGCGTGAGGTTCCCATTCGCCTGGTTGCCTGAAATCGGCTGGATTCATGCATTGGAAGCTATGGGAAGCATGGGGTCTGTCCAGCGTTACAATCACGGAAACTTTTGGAACAAAACGCTCCGCTTGCCAGCCTCACCGTTTTGATCAATCTCAGCGACCAATGCTCTGGAAGAATATTCGTAACGCTTTCATTTCAGGCTTACTGCTGTTGGCGCCTGTTGGCGTGACACTGTTTGTTCTCAATTTCCTTGTTCAGCGACTCGGTCAGCCAGCTCAACGATGGTTTTTCTTCTATGTTGATCAGGCGTTGCGAGAGAATCCAGCCGTCGAGATTTCGCTAAACATTCTCTCAGCCATTATCGTTCTTTTCCTCATCACAGTCCTTGGGTGGTTCTCCAAGCTCCTGATTGGCCGGTTTATTGTGGCGAGGTTTGAACTCTTTCTTGCAAATGTGCCGTTAGTCAGAAACGTGTACATGACCGTTAAGCAGATCATTGATACGTTTGTTCAAAACCAGAAGGCGGTTTTTCAGAAAACAGTTTTGGTGGAGTATCCTAGAAAGGGCGTTTTCGTGCTTGGCTTCCTGACAAGTGAGGGAAAAGGAGAGGTGCAACTAAAGACCGAAAAGGATGTGGTGAATGTGTTTGTGCCCACAACGCCCAATCCCACCAGCGGATTCCTGCTCATGGTCCCAAAAGAAGAAGTCATCGAGCTGGATATGTCGATTTCCGACGGTATGAAGGTCATCATTTCCGGGGGAGCGGTCGTTCCGAAGTACGAGCCCGCACTAGTGCAGCCCACGAACTCTTTGCCCGTCACCGGGGACTGAGTGAGCTATAAATGCAGGCGCATTTGTTGAACGCGCATGGTGTGGTTCTGGACCGCGAGGAGCGGGGGGAATCCTATATATATTTCCGGATTCTCAATTCTGAAGCAGGTTTACTGACCTGTATGTTTCGACGTGCGAAGGCGCCAAGGCGCGAGTCGCCGGACCTATTCGATCATGTTGATCTGGTGCTGGAGCGAAGAACCCACGGGGGAGGATGGTTTGTTCGTGAGTGGAGACTGATCCAGCGGTTCCAGGGCATTGGCGAGAGCTATGCGGTATTGAAAGAAGCTTCTCTTTGGGCTCGCCTCGTTGTGGCGAATGCGCAGCACATGGCGCATTTTGAAACCGTTCTGGACGTTACGCTTAGGGCGCTTGCTGCATGGGATAGCAAGGCTCCACCAGCTGTCATACATCTTAAGGCGCTCTATCTCTTTTGTCGTGATGAGGGGCTCCCGGTGAAAGAACAATGGCTGGCGAGTCTTTCAGCACCTCTTCAGCAAGCCGCGCGAGAGCTTATCTCTCAACCATCAGGCGATGCTGCCGATCAAGAAGATGATGCCGCGGAACTTCTCACTTTGCTCAAGCGCTGGGCCAGCGGTCAGCACTATATTTTAGTTCCGGGCCAATAGAACCCTATCTTCAACTCATCTTGCCCTCATATGCGTCTTCGACCTTGCTTCCGGAAAGCCGCTTCGCAGCTTGCCATGGAAATGGTGAGAGAGCTTCGCCTATTTGCCCTGGTAATTTTCGTCCTGAGCGGGTGCTGGGGTTCCGCTGCCGCCCAGGATATGTCAACGGTTAGCGGCATTACGATCGAGGAGCCTGTGGCGCCTGAGAGCGATGCCACTGCAGCCCGAATTGTGGATCTTCACCTCAAAGCCCGGGGTGGAGAGGATAAGCTGCGCGCTATTCAGGCCTACCGGTTGAAAGGGCACGTCAGCGAGGGAATTAGAGAATACGAAGTAACCCATTATTTCAGAGCTCCCGCAAAGTATCGAAGAGAAACCTTTCGGGAAGAGCTGGGTTGGAAATACTTGACGGTGTTTGCAACCGACGGGGAGCATGTATGGCGACAAGAAATCAAGCCAGAGCTCAAACCAGCATGGATTGTAGAAGAAGACGCCAAAGACGAAGCATTGCCTGAGAGTTTCCTATTGGACCAATTGATTGACTGGAAAGAGAAGGGGCACCACTTGATCTATGCAGGGAAGGCGACGATTGCTGGGGTTCCAACATATATCGTAAAGGCGGAGCTTAACGGAGGGCCAAAGGTTTATTATTATTTCGACCAGAAGCATTTTCTGATCCGCAATATTGGACGACAGGTCATGATAGCTGGGAAACTGGTCGATGTGGATCACTTCCCGTTGCGGTGGCAAATGGTGGATGGTGTGCGTTTTGAGGCGGCCTACGAGCTACGGAACCGCGGTGAGCTGCTGAGGCGAGTTGAGTATAAGTCGATCGAGGTTGATCCAGTCTTGGACGAAGAGATATTCAAGTTGCCTCAGTATCGAGAACTATGGCTGAGACAAACTGGACAGGGAAGTAGCCGCCTGGAGCGATCGGCATTGCCCGGTGGAGAGGATTCGGGGAGCGGCAGAGAGTGATTTCGGAACTAACGGGATCTTCCTTCTCTGCTATGCGGAGCGCTTGAAGCTTGCCCTGCAAGTTCTATGGCGTGTAGTTTTTCCAGATTGCGGATAACCCTGGATCTCCCTGAAAAATGCGTAAAACACTGCTGCTATTAGCGTTTTCTCTATCAATATGCCCACTGCTTGATTCGAAGCCAATACGCATTGTGGGAAGCGATCTTCTGGCGACTCCACTTGTTGCGCAACTTGAAGCTTTTGATCAGCGACGCGATGATCTGGATCTTCGGATTGCCTTGGAGGGATCGGCCTCGGGTTTATATACGCTTGAAAAAGGCGAAGCGGATTTGGCGATCATCGCGATCTCCGAAGGAATCAATCCCGAGGGGTTCGTCAGTGTGCCTCTGACCTTTGACATCGCAACAGTGATCGTTAATGCAGAGAATCCTATCAAAGAGATCAGCATTGATCAGTTGCGGATGATCTTTGACTCACGTGCGCCTCAGTCCGTCTCTCAATGGGGCGAGTTGGGAATTGGAAATGTATGGGCTCAACGTGGCATAACTGCACACCTGCCCGAATCAAGGGATAGCATAGTTCGATCACTCTTTAAGCACCATGTGTCTGGCGGCGGAAACATTCGCTCCTCAGTTCACAACTGGTCGACCGAGGCTGACGTGATTGATGCCGTCAGGAAAAATGCAGGCGCCATTGGGGTTATTCGCGGGACGTCTGCGCCAAGTGGGACCAAGGCTTTATATGTGAGCAGCGGCGGAGACGGCTTCGCCTACGCTCCACAGCCTGATAGTATTTATTTTGGGGACTATACTTTGCAGCTGCCTTATCATCTGGTATTCCGTCGAGAAGATCAAAAGTGGATGAAGGAGGCGCTGGCGTTTCTGCTCAGCGACGAGGTGGCGCAGGCGTTGGAAGAGGCAAAGTATGCCCCCGCCCCTGCTTCAGAGAGGCGGACCAGCTTCATGGAAATTGGTCTCGGCGAATAATTGACGGCTAATCAGCCGTGTAGTGGCGCCTTCTTCACGTTAATCCGCTCAGCGCCGGAGCGTAGATTGACTTCCAGTTCGTCATCAGCAGCTCTGGCGTCTACCAGCGCCGAACCAATGGGGCGCTGGAGAATCGGGCTGAAAGCGCCGCTCACTACCGAGCCTACAACTTGATCATTCCATAGAATATCCGTTCCAGCCCGGGCAATCCGCTTTCCATCGAGTACGAAGTGGACAAGCTTGCGTGTCGGCCCCGAGTCTTGCTCCGATTGAAGCACTTCTTTCCCAATGAAGTCCTCTGGTTTGCCGAGCTTGACGACCCAGCCCAGCCCAGCCTGAAGAGGCGTAATATCTGGCCCGATCTCATGACCATAAAGTGGGTAACCTGCCTCAAGGCGGAGGCTGTCTCGAGCACCGAGACCACAAAGCTGAAGTCCAAGCGGCGTTCCTGCATCCAGAACAGCCTTGGCTAGCGACTCAGTTTGATCCGCTGCGCAGTAGAGTTCATAGCCGTTCTCCCCAGTATAGCCCGTTGTACTCAGCAAGACAGGTATACCAGCAACTTCAGTTTCAAGTGACCGAAACCGTTTCATCTGCAGTGCGTCAGGCTCGCATCCTGCAGCTTGGAGGATAGCAGCCGACTCCGGCCCTTGCAGGGCAAGTTGGCCATACTTGCTCGAGTGATTGAGAACCTGAACGTCAAAGCCGCGAGCATGTTCCTTCATCCACTCAAAGTCTTTGTCGGTATTCCCAGCGTTTACGCAGATGAAGAAACTGTCACCCCGACGATACACGATGACATCATCCACACAGCCGCCATCTTCATAGCACATGATGCTATACAGGGCTTTGCTGCCTGTGAGCTGCCTAAGGTCGTTCGTCAGCAGGAATTGAAGGAATGCTTCAGCGTCTGGACCTTGAACAACGATTTCGCCCATGTGGCTGACATCGAACAAGCCGCCCGCATTACGAACGGCCAGGTGCTCGGCGAGTATGCCCTGGTACTGGACGGGCATCAACCAACCGGAAAATGGCACCATCCGGGCGCCATGCTGCTCATGGAAATTACGAAGCGGCGTTTCCTTCAGCTCACTCATTCGAGGTTTCTATAGTGGCGATTGTCGTTTCCTCAATTGAAATAGCGCACGCGATGTCTAACGACTGAAAAATGACATGAGGCGCTCGATAATGTAAGCGTGTTCCTCCTCGGATATCTCGCCTTCCTTTAGCAACAGGTCAGCTTTGACTACCGCCTCGGTGTATGTACGGAACACGTCCGGCCCGTAGCTGACAGGTTCGAGCTCAGGCTTTAGCATTATAAGGGCAGGGTTTGGAGTCAGTTCATGATGAAACCCCAGATCTTCAAGCAGTCCCAGGCGAACGTCCGCCTTTCCTCGTTCATTGCGGGTTGGCGCAATCTCCACAACAGCGGGTTCAAAGTGCTTTCGTCTGATTTCCAGTCGATGCATTTCCTTTCTGTGAAGGCTGAGCACCAAAGGGGTGGAACCCATGACCTTCCCATCCTGAACTACAATCGCCTGACTGGGGCGCGAGTCGATCAGCACTTCCTGCGTTTGCACGCTCCTTACTGATGTGCACCCGAGCGAGTTGATGAACATCAGGCAAATTACAGTGGCGAGTACTGTTTGAGTCACTGAGTAGGATCATTGGTAAAATATGATACTGCGTCAATGACGCGTTTAAGCTCTGCCGCTCGATGTCGATATTGACTTGCCGATGAAGAAGGGACTTGGCATTTACTAAAGGTGTCGCACCTAGAGAATTCCCTCAGGTTATGAATGGTCCATTGCTTTGCTCCGAACATGCTCACCACGCAAGAGACTCCTACTGCCGGCGCATCTATGCCAGACTCACCAGACGCGATTGGCGGCACGAATCTACGAAATCTTCTTCTACTTCTGTCAGGTGGGCTTCTGTTATGGCTGCTGGCGGCCTCAACAGCCCGGCTTCACTGGGGGAACGAATCCTACTATAATTTTGGATGGGCCGTTCCATTTCTGGCAGCGTTTCTTTTCTATCGCCGCTACCGCGATATGCCCGCGCCCGACTCTCCGGGGAATAGCGTTCAGGCTTTTGCGATCGTTTGTAGCGTCCTGCTGATTTTGCTTGCCGTTCCGGTGCGCCTAATCGGCGAGGTGAATGTTATCTGGCGCGTTCCTCTTGTGGGACAGGCGCTGGTAGCATTCATGGTAAGTTTGCTCGCTATCTATGTAGCGGGGGGGAAATCATGGTTACGGCACTTTTGGTTTCCCTGCTTCTTTCTTCTAACAATGTTTCCCTGGCCATACAGGCTGGAGAATCAGTCTGTTCAAGCGCTTACCGGGCTGGTCACAATCGTGACTGAAGGAGCACTGCAATTTCTCGGTTATCCGGCCGTGGCGCAGGGTAATGTGGTCAATGTTGGCGAGACGGTGATAGGCGTTGAGGAGGCTTGTAGTGGTATTCGATCATTGCAGGTCCTGACCATGGCGGGCTTGTTCCTTGGGGAGTTCTTCAGGTTGGGGTGGGGGAGGCGGATACTACTTCTCGCTCTCACACTAGGTACGGTGCTTCTGTTCAACTCCACTCGCTCATTGGTTCTTTCGCTTATCGTGATTGAGCAAGGCTCGGAGGCTTATGATCGCTGGCATGACAACGTGGGGATGCTGACTTTCCTCCCCAACCTCGTTGTTGTCTATGTCTTGGGAGAGTTGCTGGCGTGGGGGAAAAAGGATCCAGAGCCAACGGAGCAGCGTCTTGCCTTTATTCGCTCAACCAAGCTTCCGCGGACAAAGTTGCTGATACTTCCGTTGTCTGCAGCGCTTTTTCTTGGGGCATCAGTTGAGGGATGGTTCCGCTACCATGAGATCGCAGCGCCAGAAATGCCCTTCTGGGACTTCAGGTTTGCCAGCGATTCTGGGAGAGATTTCCGGGAGTTGGAGATCAATCGAATTGTCCTCGAGCAGTTGGGAGCTGATTACGCCACCCGTGGCGGATTCCATTTCAGGACAGGAGAGTATGCAGAGGTATATGTATACGGTTATGACGGGCAGGATCAGGCGCGGGCTATCTCATCATACGTCCATTCTCCCACGATCTGCATGGGCGCAATTGGAGCAAATCTGGTTGAGGAGCTACAGCCTGTCAGTGTGAGTCAGGATGGAACGGAACTCCGACTTCGCCACATGATTTTCGGTATGGGGGGACAGGTTGAAGGCATAACCTTTGGCGCGTCCCAGGCCAACCTCCTTCACGTGTTCTGGAATGTTACTGAACGCCAGAACATGGGTGTTGATCCCGATAGACTCATTCATAACAGGATCGACTATGATGTTATCTTTGAACAATCTCTGAAAGGGCGACGCAGCTATGAACGTAAGGTCTTGCTGGTGAGTGTGGCGGGCGCCTCTGACGCAGATAGCGCCAGAGATCTGGTCCGCGACCTCCTGAAAGATCACCTTGTAACAACTGCGCAATCCGTAGATATTGACGCAACTGAATGATTTTGTAGTCCGACTCGACCCTGCATCTGCGCAAGCACCCATTCTCTTCAATCTGCAAATGAAAGTTCTGCGAATTGCTTTCCTCTCTACCCTCGGCCTCGTTCTTCTTCTCGGCGTTATTCTCTCGGCGCGGGTTTACCTTGATTCCGGAGCGCGGGCAACAAGCCTGGTCAATGAAGCCCGCGAACTAGAGCGCGAAGGGAAACCGGCGCAGGCGATCCAGGTTTACAGAAAGGCAGCAGACAAGGCCCCGAAAAAAATCGATGCTGTAATCCCATATCTTCAGCGAGCAGAAGACATCAGCAAGGAGGAGTTCAGGAAGCGCGCGCTGCCGTTTACGGAAGCAGATTATCTTTATCCCCAGCAGCTACGGGTTCTGATTGCCGCCGCACGTAGAACCGACGAGAAGGAACTCCTTGAGATATTTGCTCGGCGCCTCCTGTCAGACTTTCCGGGAGAAAGCACTTCGCTGACATTGGCTGCAGATTCCTTTTTTACGGCAGGTGACAGGGAGCGCGCGGCCGGTCTCTATGAGGCTGCAATACAGGCAGACCCATCAAATAATGAGGCCAAACTGCACTACGCTCAATTGCTGCTGAATACCGGAGAGTCAATCAACAGCATTCGTGCGAAGGTCTTTCTTAGAAGTGCTGGAGAGGGTAGTGGAGAGGTGGCGCTTCGTGCGCTCCTAATGCTCGTTTCAAATCCCAATTTGGCCCTCACTGTTCAGGAACGTTCAGAGTACCTGAAGAAAGTGGCTGAACATGAAGCATTTCAGAGGGAGGATAAGCTACTTACTGGAAATCTACCTCTGCTTCGCGTTCTTGGCAGCCAGATGATGATGGTCGATCCGGAACTCGCCCATCAGGTTGGGGAATGGCGGCTTCAACATCCCGATGCAGACAAGGAAGATGTCGTATCTCAAGTGTATCTGGCGCAACGTGTGGGGCGTTTGGATGAATCTCGAAAGCTGTTGGAGCGTCTGAAATCGGATACTGATCCTGTGGCAGCCAGCTTGCGGGCATTTCAACAGGCCCTTCAGGGCGATATAACAAAGGCGCTGGAGGATTTAGCTGCGATTCTAGGCGAGTCGCCGATGAACCCCCACGCGTTGAACATCCTTCTGCAGATTCGGGATCGTGGAGCTGCAGACGAGAAGTGGCTGTCGCCAACCGAACGTCAGTCCCTAAACGAGCTACTGTTGGCCCATGAAGGCGCACCGATGGAGGTCCGCCTCGAAGCGGTTATAACATTGTTGGCGTTACAGCCGCTCAAACAGCAACAGGTAATGGAGCATGCGATGCGGGTTATGCAGCCTCATCATGTGATTCTCGCATCCTTTCTCGTAAACAATGGTAGGGCTGCCGAAGCGTTGATGGTGGCAAATGAAAAGGCGGCAGCAGAAAACTCTGCGTTGGGTCGTCTTCGGGTATTGGGGCTTTTGGGGCTTAACCGCATAGAAGATGCCCGTGCTCAACTCACCTCACTCGGTTCCCTCCCGCCGATCGAGGACCGGATGCTGAATCTGCTGGTAGAAGTATCGGCTGGTAACCTAGAAGGGGCGAGAGTGCTTTGGCAAGAGGCATTTCAAATGGTTTCGAGCGCCGAGGACGACTCCCGACTGCTTGTTTTGGCCCGCACCGGATTACAACTCGGCGATGCGAAATACTCATTGGACGCCTTCCGCCTCGCATTCGAACGGGGACTAAGCCTGACAGAAGGTGATTGGCTAAGCTATTTCTCCCTACTGCTGGAAACGCGCCAGGAAGATCGAGCCAAGGTTGTTGCTGAGAGGATGGTTCGCGAGAATCCCAATAACCCGATCTTCATAAATAACGCTGCGTATCTGAATCTCCTATCTGGGCAAGAGTTGGCTCGTTCGCTTCGAATTGTGCAGGAGACAATCAAGGAGCATCCAGATATGCCAAATTTGCGGATGACGCTCGCCCTCGCCTACCTCCTGAATGGTAGCCCCCGGGAAGCTTTGACGACCGCTGAAGCCGCTCAGCAATATTGGGATGAACCTCCGCCGGCGGCCAGAGCTATTTACGCCGCAATTTTGGCTGCCAACAATCAGGTAGGTCTGGCCCGCGCCTTGGCAATGCCGATCGATAGAAACCTTCTTCTTCAGATGGAGAGGGAGCTATTGTCCAGGCACTTGCCTTCCAACTGATTCTGCGGGGAATCTTTGTCGCGTTTGTAACCCTTTTTGATAAGAAGGGAGCCGTTCCGTATGAAACAACGAAGTGCACTGATTGTTGGTGTTTCAGGACGAGTCGGCAAGGCATTGGCGCGAGCGTTATTGGCTGATGGTTGGAGTGTCCACGGCGTCGCCCGCTTCACCGATCCTTCGACTCGGGACGAGCTCCAGAACGATGGTGTTGAGACGCATGCTTTTGACCTAACAAAGGATGATCCCTCAACCCTGCCAGACGTTGATATTCTGTTTCTTGAGGTCTGGGACCCCAGTAGGAGCCCGGCAACATTATGGCCCCTGAATTTCCACGGGGTCGGGAGAATTGTCGAGCGGTATGCAGGCAAGGCCGATATCGTAAATGGATGCACGATTGCTGTGTATGGCAGGAACGCTGAGCCTGCTACCGAAGATACTCCATGCAGGCCCTACAGTGAGTATGACCGCACCCGATACGCTCAAGAACGTTTGATCGACTATTTCTGTAAGCAACGACAGGGACGGGCGGTTCACGTTCGTTATGCTCACGCAAATTCTGAAGACTCCGGAATTCTCTACCGGCTTTGTGAAGATATCGTAAGAGGAGAGCCGATCGCAATGGGACCCGACGAGAAGATCCAAGTGATCGCTCTTGAGGATTTTGTAAGGATAACGATCAGCTCGGTAGCGTTGGTAGATAACCCACCGACGCTCATTAACTGCTGCCATCCGCGTGTGTGGACGGTCAAAGAGCTTGCGCTGGAACTTCACCGAAGGATAGGCGCGGGTTCGGTTGAATTCACACGTACTTCTGGCGGAGAAGAGGAATCTTACTACGCAGATCCCAGCAAGATGATCCAGTTATTCGGGCAGCCTAAGGTTCCACTGGAGCTGCTCCTGGAGCGTGTGGCCAAGCAGTTTCGTTAATCATTGAGTTTCCGCGTGATTTTATCACTCACGGAACGCCATCTTGTGTTGACGAGTGGCGGTCAGCCACATCAGCGTAGGCCCACCCCCAATACTGTTTCATGAACACCCATTTCTCTTGGTTACCGTTCCTGGACCAACCTCATGCGGACTCTTGCTGGTCTGTTTCAACTGGCCCCGATCGTAGAGTTTATGCAGCTGCCTGCTGCGAAAGTCTCCCAGGCGGTACTGTCGAGCTGGTTCGCTATGATGATGCATCAGGCCGACTTGAGACCTTGTTCAATGTCGCCGATGTGGTGGAGGATCCCGGAGATTCCGGACGGGGTACACAGTGCAAGATTCACTATAGTTTCGCCCCCTCGCAAAAGGACGGCGTGCTGTACATGGCGACGCACTTGTCAGGCCCCCCCATCGACCAGCTCGTCTATTCTCCATGGCATTCCTGGTCTGACCCTGAACGGTGCTTCCGGGGTGCGGCCTTGGTTGCTTTCGATACCAAGACTGACAATGTACTCTGGTGGGATACGATCATTCCGAAGGAAGGGAGCCGTTGTCTCGCGATCGATGAGTCCAGAGGACTACTCTATTCATTAAGTTACCCTCGCGACCATCTTTGGGTTTATGACATTGAGAAACGGAAGGGGCGGGATCTCGGCAGAATCGGCTCCATTAATGCCCAGGTTCTAATGGTGGACCGCAAGGGCCGTGTATGGACCTCTACTGACTATGGTCGCATCGCCCGCTATGATCCAGCAGACGGCCGGATTCGAGTTTCGCCTTATGTTCTGCCTCATAATCAACAGTTCCAAACCGGGTGGCATAGTGTAATCTATGACGCTGTGGCGTCTCCGGAAGGAGATTGTGTTTATGGCGTCACTTGGATTGCTCACCCTCGCATGTTCCGCCTTTGGTGGGAGGAAGGAGAGTGGGGACGCATCGAGGATCTCGGAGCAATGACTCAGGACGTCGTCACCTCTCATCCCACCGATACGTTCATCGACCATTGCGGCGGACTGGTTTTTGGCCCCGATGGGATGCTCTACGGAGTCTCCTCCCGTTATCGAAGCGAGCGTGTGCGCGACGCCTTGGCTACTGTTGATGCGGTGACGGCCAAGGGACTCCTTGAGGGGATACTATGGAGGGTGAATCCTTCTACTCTCGAACGGGAGAACATCCTGCAGTTCGATCGTCCGGATGGTCCCTCCAACTATATTTCCCGCGGTGCAATGAATCAGGCCGGCGACCTTTTCTTCGGCTTGGTCAACCATAGGCACAAGCCTAACGGTATTTTCCGTGTCGAGCTTCCCGAGGATAGGCGGACCGTCCAGAAGAACATTCCGCTCCGCATCTGGGGATAATCTAAACTGTTTTCTACTGAGATGAAACCAATGACGAATCCGCAGCGCGTTCGGGTCGACGGTAACTCCCCGGCTGCCCAGGCCGAGCGAGAACGCATCGTCCAGGAGACTTTTGTCCAGGAGGGGACCTTTGTTGCGTTCCCTTTGTGTTTCCCGGGTGCTACCACCCCTATCCCCATTGATGAGAGTCGGATTCTTGCACTCGACTTTGCTGAGAATGGGCTGATCTGTGGGCTCTCGGGCGGTGAGGCCATTCATCTGTTTTCGGGGCAACTTCGCGCTGCAACCGGTGCGGTTGTCGATCATGGTATTTTAAGCGGCGCGACCGGCGTCGCCGGAGTCTGCGCCATGAAGTCGAATGTCATTGCAGGGATTCAAACGTCAGAAGGTGGACGGTTAGTTTCTCGCAAGCTTCAATGGATCAAGGCTGATCTCTTGCAGGAATGGTCATTTCCCATTGAGACTATTGTGATCTCTGATCCCATCCTGCCTGGGAGCAACTTACGTTCTATCGTGAGAAATAGCAGCAGGAGCTGGATTCTCGGTTGTGCAGATGATCAGCTTTTTACGATAAGTGAAGGCTCACTCGAACCGCAGTGGCTTGGCCAAATAGCGCTTGCGGGACCACTTGTGGCATGTGGCGACTCTATCTTCGGGTTCGATGGAGAGAGCTCGCTATGGCGCTTTGACGGACAAAGTAGAAAGATCAAGAATCAGGCTATCCATCTTCCGCCAAATCTTGGAGTGCCCCAGGTCTGGGCAGTAGATAAGAATCGAGGATTGATCTATGCCGCTGGCTCCGGGGCTGCATTGTTTTGCATCAATCCGGAGTCTGCTGAAGCTGTGGAAGTAGCCGAAGCGCCTCTGCCACGCGTGACGTCCATGGCAATCACGCATGATGGACGCCTGTTTGGCACATGTGGGGAAGGTGTTCAGCAATTATTTACCCTCGATCCTGTCGATTGGGAAGTGAGAGCGCTGGGCGCCGCTGTTTCAGTCATGGAGCGTCGACGATATGGTTACGAATTTTCCTGCGCGGCAACCGCCCGAGATGGTGAGATCTACTTTGGTGAGAATGATAATGCAGGTCACCTTTGGGTCTACTTTCCACGGATCCTGCCGCAGTAACTTACTCCCTTCAGATTGATACGCGCCCTCTGGTATCTTTGCGTCAGACTGGAGGCCCTATCCACGCGCCTGTTTTTCGTCTAGGGCATTGACTCTATCTGTCGTGTCAACTTGCGCAGGAGGCTCGGCAGCGTAAGTTCTGCCGATGCTGGCGACAGGAGCTTCAAGGTTTTCGGACAGATGTGCACATGCCTGCATCCTCGACCAGTTAGCAGATGACCTACGTTACTGGCGGTGGGGTAGGTAATACGGTAGGATTGTTGAGCCGTCGAAGCGAATGGCGAACTTTGGCGTATGAAAGAGATAGTATGATGATTTCCGAAGGGAGCGCGAAGACCGGAGAAGAGGGTCCTCTTCCGGCCAGTCATGGCGAAGAGGAACTGCGTGCGCGACTAGCTGCGGTTGTAGAGTCTTCGGATGATGCAATCGTCAGTAAGTCCCTGGATGGCATCATTCGAACTTGGAACAAGGGCGCTGAGCGGATGTTTGGCTATCGAGCTGAGGATGCAATTGGAAAGCATATCACCCTCATAATTCCCCCGGATCGCCATCGTGAGGAAGAAGTAATTCTAAAGCGTCTTAAGCGTGGCGAGCATATTGACCATTTTGAAACCGTTCGTGTCCGAAGAGATGGCGCGCTTGTAAATATTTCACTCTCGATTTCCCCGATTAGAGATTCGGCGGGGCAGCTCATAGGCGCATCGAAGATCGCGCGAGATATTAGTCTGCGAAAGAGAATTGAAGGAATTCTTCAGGACGAGAGTCGAATCCTTGAGCTGTTGAACCGCACGGGAAATCTGATTGCCTCTCAGCTCGAGCTGGACGCGCTGGTCAAGCAAGTGCTGGAGGCCGCAATACAGTTGGCGGGCGCGACTCACGGGGCTTTCGTTCACACGCGGGCGTCGGTTGAAGATGAGATGCAGGTAAGTTTTAATGCATCATCGGAAGAAGCACAGAATTTGTTTGATGGACTTGGGATTACAAAACGAGCCAATGCACTGCTTGATCTATTTCAGAACCAGGAGGTTGTGAGGGTTGATGACATTGAGTCCACCCATTCGCTGGGGCTGACAATGCGACAGCTGGTGAGCAGCGATTTCCCCGTCAGGAGTTACATGGCAGCTTCTGTGATCTCCCGATCCAGAGAGATTATTGGTGGGCTCATCCTTATTCATCCGGAACCGGGCGTATTTTCAGACCGGACGGAACGTATTATCCGCGGAGTGGCTGCTCAGGCTGCGATAGCAATAGATAATGCAACGCTATTTGAAGATGTTAAGCAGGCCGCAAGGGAGCGCGAGCAGCTTCTTCAGGCCGAACGGGCTGCGAGAGCAGAGGCGGAACGAGCCAGCTTGATGAAGGACGAATTCCTTGCGATGCTCTCTCATGAGCTTCGCACCCCGTTGACTGCAATTCTGGGGTGGTCCCAGATCCTGCGATCGAAGAGTCTTACTCCTGAAGAGTTTGATGAAGGGCTCGGTGTTATCGAAAGAAACACCCGGATCCAGACTCAGTTGATTGAAGAGCTTCTGGATATGAGCCGGATCGTTTCGGGAAAGGTTCGACTTGGAGTAGAACAAGTCGATCTGAAAGATGTGATGACTGCCGCTGTGGGATCAGTTCGGCTCTCAGCCGATGCGAAGGATATCCGGCTCAACCTGATTGCAGATCCTTCTGTGGAGCCAATACTTGGCGATCCGGGGCGTCTGCAGCAGTGCCTCTGGAATCTCCTCTCCAATGCCATCAAGTTTACTCCTCGCGGAGGTTTGGTGGAGATTATACTCAAGAAAGCTGGCGATAACGTTGAAATTGCTGTCCGAGACAACGGCAAGGGGATTAATCCTGAGTTTCTGCCTCAGCTGTTTCAGCGGTTTAAGCAGGCAGACTCGTCGAGTTCCCGGCAACATGGCGGTCTTGGGCTGGGATTATCCATCGTCAAACATTTGATTGAGCTTCATGGAGGGCGGGTTTCTGGCCATAGCGAGGGAGAGGGAAATGGGTCAACTTTCAGAATTCTATTACCGGTTAGAACTTCTCATATGGGAAAGCAGCAAGAGACGGAAGATAGTAGGCCCAATGAGAATCGAAGCACCCAGGTATCCCGATTTAATGCGGGAGACTTTCCCACCCTCCAAGGCATCAAGGTGCTGGCAATTGACGATGAACCAGATAGTCGGAAGCTAGTTCAGAGAATTCTGGAAGATTGCGGAGCGGAAGTGCTGGTTGCGAGCTCCGCAAAAGAAGGCTTGGAGCTCGTCAAGCAGGAACGCCCGCACATGATCATTAGCGATATCGGGATGCCTCTTGAGGATGGATATGAATTTGCCCGTAGACTCAGGAACTTGTCTGCTGCGGATGGAGGTGATACTCCTGCTGCCGCTTTGACGGCGTTTGCTCGAGCAGAAGACCGTATGCGCGCCCTGCGAGCCGGGTTTCAAACCCATGTAAGCAAGCCGGTAGAACCAACGGAGCTTGCTGCTGTAGTGGCCAGTTTAGCCGTGAAATCCTGATATCGCGCTCTTCATCAAAAGTTGGGGACATGCGGCCAATGAGCCGACATGTCCCCTGTG